>NZ_JBIAIF010000002.1:0-769490 GCF_042871255.1 Streptomyces sp. NPDC005955
CCCGGGGGGGCGCGCCCGGGGGGGGGCCCCCCCCCGGCGCCCCCCCCCCCCCGCCCCCCCCGGGGGGGGCCCCCCCCCCCGCGGGGGGGGCCGGCCCGGGCCCCCCGGCCGCCCGCCCCCGGCCCGGCCCCACCGCCCCAGTGCGGTGCGCACGCGGTGCGGGACGGGCGCCGCGGGGCCTCAGCGGGCGGCGACCGCCACGGCCAGCACCGCCCGCACCTGATGCACGATGTCCGCCCGGTTGCGCAGGAACTCCGGATCGCTGACCGTTCCGGTCGCCGGGTCGGTGTTCCCCGCTCCGAACGCCAGGACCGGCGTGTGCAGGTGCCCCACCGGCAGCCCCGCCGGGCCGAAGCGGTCCCGCAGCAGGGTCGCCCGGTAGGCGATCTCGTTGGACAGGTAGTTGCCGCCGCCCCCGGCCCGTGCACTGGACCCGGGCGTCGGCCCGTCCGCCCGGTCCACCGGGGCCGTGCCCCCCGCCGGAACCTCCGTCACGGAGGTGTTGTCCCGCACCGGGAACCGCCCGGTCTCCGCCGCGACGATCGCCGCGTACGGCAGGGTGCTCGACGTCCACTCCGGCCCCGCCGCCCCGGCGACCGGCACCTTCCCGGTACGCCCCACGTTCTCGTTGTCGGGGAACCCGCCGCGCCACGCCCCGTTGGTCCGCTCCACGTCGAACCGGCCGGGGCGGCCCTGGCTGACCGTCGTCAGGAGGTCCACCCGCCCGAGGTGGGGACGCAGCGCCCGCTCCACCTCCCCGTCCGCGAAGTCCTGCCAGCGCACCGGGAACACGGCCGCCTCCACCCGGGCCGGACCCCGTTCCGTCTGGATCACCGTGCCGTCCAGGGCGAGCGCCGCGGCTCCCGAGGGATTGCTGATCCGCACGTCGCGGTCGAGCGTGAACGGGTCGAACCCGGTGACCAGGACGCGCAACGGCCGCTCCCGCCCGCCCTCCCCGCGCCGGTCGTCGGGCCGGTCGTCGGAGTCGGAGCGGTCGGCGAACCGGATCGAGTCCTGGCCCCGGGACACCGTCTCCAACAGGTCCAGCAGCCGGGCCCGCCGATCGGCGGTCAGCCCGGCAGCCGGCTCCCAGGTGCGCAGTTCCCGCACCATCGCGAGCCGGGCCCAGTACAGCGGGCGGTCGTCGTCCCGGCTCAGGTCCCCGCCCGACGGCCCCCGGCCCTGCACCCGGTCCACGGCCCGCTCCCACAACCGCGCCCCGTGCCGCGCGACGACCCGTTGCGCCTCCCGGCACCCGTCCGCCCCGTCCAACGCCCGGGCGAACGAGGGTGCCACCGCGTCGAACCCGGAGCGCCGCAGCACCTCCCGGGGCACCGCCCGGTCGAGCCGCTGCTCCTCCGCCGTCGGAAGGGACACGGGCGCGGCACCGGGTCCGGCAGCGCCGCCGGTGCTGTTCTCCGCAGCCGGGGCGGGAGCCGCGGTGAGGCCGAGCAGCAGTGCGGTGGCGACCGTGAGCACGCGGGTGCGTATCGGTGCCGAAGCGTCCATGGGGAACCTCCGTTGCCTGTGGGGTGGACGCAGTATCCCGGGAGAGGAGTCGCCCGCGCCAGGGGCGATCCGCCCACCCCACCGGTGCCCCTGCCCTAGCGGGCCGTCACCGCCCGGTACGCGATCTCCGCCAACTCGGACTGACCGTCCTTGCTGGGGTGGAACCAGTCCCACTCGCTCAACTGCTCGTCCCCGAAGCGGTACGAGAACACCGCCCCGTCGTCGTACCGGCACCGCAGGTCCTTCGCGCAGACCTCCTTGAGCACCCGGTTGTACTCCACGACCCGCTGCTGCACGGCCGCCCGCCGGGCCACCGCCTTCGCGTCGACGGCGTCCGAGTCCTTCAACATCGACGGGCAGATCCCCAGCTTCCACACCTGCTTGCCCATGGGGTTGCTCCGGCCGGTGGACCACAACCGCTTCAGGTCCGGCACGCTCGCCACGAACACCTGCGACTTGGGCGACTGGCGCCGCAGTCCGCGCAGCGCCTGCGAGAAGTCCGCCCGGAAGTCCGCCACCGGAGTCATCGACCGCACCGACGAGCGGCACGCGTCGTTCGCCCCCGCCAGCACCGTCACCAGTTCGGGCCGGTGCGCCGCAGCCTGGTGCATCTGCTCCGGCAGATCGACCATCCGGGCGCCGGTCTTCGCGTAGTTCCAGCTCCGCTCGGCCGCCTTCGCCGGTCCCAGCAGCCGCACCGCGAGGCTGCGCACGTCCGCATCGGAACCGGTCGCCCACGAGGCTTCCGGACAGTCCGACAGCACCGAGCACGCGTCGAACGCACGGGTGATCGAGTCGCCGACCGCGGCCAACGACTGCGGACTGCGGTCCCACGCCGGCTTCTGCCGCTTCTGCTCGCCCCGTTGCGAGGCGTTCGACGGCCCGGGTTCGTTCCCGCCGATCGCGTCGCACCCGCTCATCCCCACCGCCCCCACCAGTACGGCCGCGGTGGTGGCCACGACGGTCCGCGACCGCCGACCGGCGGGTTGTGAACGGTGACTGCGCCTGCGCATTCCGGCTCCCCTCTGTCGCCTTCCACGACGTCCTGGCGGGCCCGGAGGTTGAGTCCGGGCGGAAACTAGGGCCTGGCGGAAACACCGTGACGACCCGTGACCGGGAGCGGGCGGGGCGTTCCTGCCGGGCGTCCCCGTGGGTGAAAGCGCGGGGCTCGTGGCCATGGGGACCGACAGTACGTCACACTCCCCGCCCCGCCGCACGGTAGCCTCGGCCCCGTGGTGCCCGTGACCGCCGTCCGGCGGTGACGGGGCGGGTCGGACCCGCCCCGTGGCGCCGCACGACGCGGTATCCGGTAAATTACACCACGTCACATCTGTCTGCTTTTCATGGTTTTCCATCGAATCTGAGGAAGAATCGCTCGGCACAGGAGCGGGACCGCCGGACCACGGCGACCCCTCGCCCCACCCTGGAGGTCCCGGTGACGACACGTGGAGTCCTGTACGTGCACTCCGCACCGCGCGCGCTGTGCCCGCACGTCGAATGGGCGGTCGCGGGCGTACTCGGAACGCGCGTCAACCTCGACTGGATCAGGCAGCCCGCGGCACCGGGGACGTGGCGCACCGAGTTCTCCTGGAAGGGCGGAGCGGGCACCGCCTCCCAGCTCGCCTCCGCCCTGCGCGGCTGGGACCTGATCCGCTTCGAGGTCACCGCCGAGCCCTGTGCCACCGCCGAGGGCGAACGGTACAGCTCCACCCCCGACCTCGGGATCTTCCACGCGGTCACCGGCATCCACGGCGACATCCTCATCCCCGAGGACCGGCTGCGCGCCGCCCTCGCCCGCTCCCAGCGCGACGGGACCAGCCTGGAGGCCGAGATCGCCAAGCTCCTCGGCAAGCCCTGGGACGACGAACTGGAGCCCTTCCGCTACGCCGGCGAGGGCGCCCCCGTCCGCTGGCTCCACCAGGTCGTCTGACACCGAACGGCGTGAGGGGCCCCACCGAACGGTGGGGCCCCTCACTCTGTTCACGGGCGGGACGCCTCCGGGAACCCCCGTGGACGTCCCGGGCGAACCGCCGGACTACTGGACCGAGCGGAACGCGAGGACCACGTTGTGTCCGCCGAAGCCGAACGAGTCGTTCAGCGCGGCGATCGTGCCCGCGGGCAGCGCCCGCGCCTCACCACGGACCACGTCCGCGTCGACCTCGGGGTCCAGGTTGTCGAGGTTGATCGTCGGCGGGGCGATCCGGTGGTACAGCGCCAGGATCGACGCCACCGTCTCCACACCGCCCGCGCCGCCCAGCAGATGGCCCGTCATCGACTTCGTCGCCGAGATCGCCATGTGGTCGACGTCGTCGCCGTACACCTTGCGCAACGCCTTCACCTCCGCCACGTCACCCTGCGGCGTCGACGTCGCGTGCGCGTTCACGTGCACGATCTCCGCCGGCTTCAGGTCCGTTGCGTCCATCAGATTGTGCAGCGCCTGGGCGATGCCCTTGCCCGAGGGCTCCGGCTGGGTGATGTGGTGCGCGTCCGCCGAGATGCCCTGACCGATGGCCTCCGCGTAGATCCGGGCGCCCCGGGCCTTCGCGTGCTCCGCCGACTCCAGGACGATCACGCCCGCGCCCTCGCCCATCACGAAGCCGTTGCGGGCCTCGTCGTAGGGGCGCGAGGCCCCCGCGGGGTCGTCGTTGTTCTTCGACATCGCCATCATGTTGCCGAACGCCACGATCGGCAGCGGATGGATCGCCGCCTCCGTGCCGCCCGCCACCACGACGTCCGCACGACCCGTACGGATCATCTCGATGGCGTAGCCGATGGCCTCCGCGCCCGAAGCGCACGCCGACACCGGAGTGTGCACCCCGGCCCGGGCGCCCATTTCGATCCCCACGTTCGCCGAGGGGGAGTTCGGCATCAGCATCGGCACCGTGTGCGGAGACACCCGGCGCACGCCCTTCTCCTTCAGTACGTCGTACTGGTCGAGAAGGGTCGTCACCCCGCCGATGCCCGACGCGATCACCGCGCCCAGCCGGTCCGGGTCCACCGAGGCGTCCTCACCGGCCCGCGCGGTGAACCCGGCGTCCCGCCACGCCTCCTGGGCCGCGACCAGCGCGAACTGCGCCGAACGGTCCAGCTTGCGGGCCTGGGGGCGGGGAAGCACCTCACCGGGCTCCACGGCCACCCGAGCGGCGATCCGGACCGGCAGGTCCGTCGCCCACTCCTCTTCGAGCAGCCGGACACCGGAACGGCCGTTCACCAGGCCGTCCCAGGTCGAGGCCACGTCGCCACCCAGCGGTGTGGTTGCGCCGATACCGGTGACGACCACGGTGCGATTGGTCGAGCTCACAGGAATTCTTTCTCCACGGTTACGAGGGATTCAGCGGCGCCACCGCCGGGTGGCGGCAGGCATACCGGGCCTGCGATCAGCCCTGGTGCTTCAGGATGTACTCGGTCGCGTCACCGACCGTCTTGAGGTTCTTGACGTCCTCGTCCGGGATCTTCACGTCGAACCGCTCCTCGGCGGCGACGACGACCTCGACCATGGACAGCGAGTCGACGTCGAGGTCGTCGGTGAAGGACTTGTCCAGCTGGACGTCCTCGGTGGGGATGCCGGCGATCTCGTTCACGATCTCGGCGAGACCAGCGACGATCTCTTCCTGAGTGGCGGCCATGTTGGCGCTCCTTCTTGTCACTAACAGAGGTGGGTCAGCCTCCGGACGGACCCGAAGATCCGGCACGGATGCCTAGGGGAGAGTAACGACCGTGGCGGCGTACACGAGACCCGCCCCGAATCCGATGACGAGCGCGGTGTCACCGCTCTTCGCCTCACCGGTCGCCAGGAGCCGCTCCATCGCGAGCGGAATCGAGGCTGCCGATGTGTTGCCGGTGGTCTCCACATCGCGGGCGACCGTCACGTGCTCCGGCAGTTTGAGGGTCTTCACCATCGAATCGATGATCCGCATGTTGGCCTGGTGCGGAATGAAGACGTCCAGGTCGTCCGCGGTGATCCCGGCGGCGTCCAGCGCCTGCTGGGCCACCTTCGCCATCTCGAACACGGCCCAGCGGAACACCGCTTGGCCCTCCTGCGTGATCGCGGGAAACTTCTCGACCGTGCCGTCACGGTAGTCCGTCCACGGCACCGTCTGCTTGATGGTCTCCGACTTGTCGCCCTCGGAGCCCCACACGGTCGGGCCGATCGCCGGTTCCTTCGACGGGCCCACGACCACCGCGCCCGCCCCGTCACCGAACAGGAACGCCGTCGCCCGGTCCGACAGGTCCGTCAGATCGCTCAGCCGCTCCACGCCGATCACCAGGACGTACTCGGCGCTGCCGTCGACGACCATGCCGCGGGCCAGCGTCAGCCCGTAGCCGAAGCCCGCGCAACCCGCCGAGATGTCGAACGCCGCGGCCTTGTGCGTACCGAGCCGGTCCGCGATCTCGGTGGCCACCGCCGGCGTCTGCTTGAAGTGCGACACCGTCGACACCACGACCGCGCCGATCTGCCCCGGAGTGATCCCCGCGTTCGCGATGGCCTTCCCCGAAGCCTCCAGGGACATCGCCGACACGGTCTCCTGGTCGTTGGCCCAGTGCCGGGTGGCGATCCCGGACCGCGAACGGATCCACTCGTCGGACGAGTCGATCGTCTCCAGGATCACTTCGTTCGGCACGATCCGCGTCGGACGGTAGCCGCCGACCCCGAGGATGCGCGCGTACGCGGCGCCCCTACCGGTCTTGATCTTCGCCATGCTCTCCGGACTCTCCTTGTCAGGCTCGGGCTCAGGCCGTCTGCCCGGCGTGCTCGGCGATCAGCGCACGAGCGGCGTCGAGATCGTCGGGGGTCTTCAGCGCCAGCGTCGGCACACCCGGCAGGGCCCGCTTCGCGAGTCCCGTCAGCGTCCCACCGGGGCACACCTCCACCAGCGCGGTCACGCCGCGCTCCTTGAACGTCTCCATGCACAGGTCCCAGCGCACCGGATTCGCGACCTGACCGACGAGCCGGTCCAGCACCTCGGCGCCCGACTCCACCACCCGGCCGTCCCGGTTCGACACGTACGCCACCGCGGGGTCCGCGGGCGCCAGCTCCCGGGCGGCCTCGCCCAGGACGTCCACCGCCGGGGCCATGTGCCGGGTGTGGAACGCGCCCGCCACCTTCAGCGGCACCACGCGACGCACCCCCTCCGGCTTGTCCTCGGCCAGCGCGGCGAGTTCCTCGGTCGTGCCGGCCGCGACGATCTGACCGGCCCCGTTCACGTTCGCCGGGGTCAGCCCCAGCCGCTCCAGGTGCGGCACCACGATCTCCGGGTCACCGCCGAGCAGCGCCGCCATCCCGGTGTCCGTCACCGCGGCGGCCTGGGCCATCGCCAGCCCGCGGACCCGCACCAGCCGCAGCGCGGCCACCGGGTCCAGCACGCCCGCGAACACGGCGGCGGTGATCTCGCCGACGCTGTGACCGGCGACGACGTCCGCCGTCACCCCCGGCAGGGCCGACGGGACCGGAGCGTCGGAGCCCGTGTCGAAGCCGTCACCGCTGGGGAGCGACGCCAAGGCGTCAGGGCCCGCGAGGGCCGCCGCCGACAGGATTCCGGCAGCCACCAGCAGCGGCTGCGCGACCGCCGTGTCACGGATCGCGTCCGCGTCGGCCTGCGTACCGTAGTGCAGCAGGTCGAGATCGATGGCCTTCGACCAGGCGGCCACCCGATCGGTGGCACCGGGCAGGTCGAGCCAGGGGGTCAGGAAGCCGGGCGTCTGCGCGCCTTGGCCGGGAGCGACGAGTACGAGCACACTCACACTCTCTCTTGTAGAGGGTGGAACCCGCCCGTGGGGACAGGGACGAAGAACCGAGGGGGGAATTGTAGGCCCCCAACAAGACCGGCTAAGTCGGGACATCCCCATCGGCGAGGCGTCCGAGGATCAGGGCGATTCGCAGAGTGAACGCCGACCGCACGTCAGAGGGTGACCAACCGGTGACGTCAGTCACACGTCGGAGCCGGTAGCGCACGGTGTTCGGGTGCACGAACAGCATCCGAGCCGCACCCTCCAGACTGCTCGCCTGTTCCAGATAGACACTCAGCGTTTCGAGCAACGCCGAGCCGGCCTCCTCCAACGGTCTGTAGATCTCCTCCACCAGCTGATCACGCGCTGACGGGTCCGACGCGATGGCGCGCTCCGGGAGCAGGTCGTCGGCCAGCACCGGACGCGGCGCGTCCTGCCACGCCCCGCACGCCTTCAGCCCCGCCGCTGCCGCCTGCGCGGACCGGGTGGCCGCCAGCAGGTCCGGCACGATCGGCCCCGCCACCACGGGACCCGCCGCGAACGGTCCGATCAGCGACTTCGCCACCTGCAACGGGTTGTCGCTACCGCCCGCGATCACCACCAGCCGGTCCCCGAGCACCCCCGTCAGCACCTGGAGCTTCGCGTGGCGCGCCGCCCGACGGATGGCCTCCACCGTCAGCTCGCTGTCCCCGTCCGGTGCCGTCCCCAGCACCACGCACACGTGGTCCGGGGCGTTCCAGCCCAGCGCCGCGGCCCGGCTCACCGCGCCCTCGTCGGCCTCGCCCGACAGCACCGCGTTCACCACCAGCGACTCCAGCCGGGCGTCCCACGCGCCCCGGGCCTCCGCCGCCTGGGCGTAGACCTGTGCCGTCGCGAAGGCGATCTCCCGTGCGTAGACGAGCAGCGCCTCGCGCAGCACCGACTCGTCGCCGGGCGCCGCGACCTCGTCGATCGCGGACTCCATCACTTCGATCGTCGTCCGCACCATCTCCACGGTCTGGCGCAGGGTGATCGCCCGTGTGAGTTCGCGCGGGGCCGTGCCGAACACGTCCGTCGAGATCGCCTGCGGCGCGTCGGGGTGACGGAACCACTCCGTGAACGCCGCGATGCCGGCCTGGGCGACCAGGCCGATCCAGGAACGGTTCTCCGGGGGCATCGCCCGGTACCAGGACAGCGTCTCGTCCATCCGGGCGATGGCCTGCGCGGCGAGGCTGCCGGAGGACTGTTCCAGACGTCGGAGGGTGCCCGCATGGGGGTGGGCCCGGGTGCGGCCCCGCGGGCGCCCGGCCGAGGAACTGTCCTCGGTGGGGCTGCGGCGGGCGGGGTGCTCGGCGGCGTCGGGCCAGTCGGGGTCCTCGGCGGGTCCGAGGTTCCCCGGGGCGCCGTTCCCCGGGAGGCTGTTCCCCGAGGCGCCGTTCCCCGGGGCGGCGTGGGCAAGTCCGCCGTGATCGGGGCCGTCGTGCGCAGCTCCGCCGCGGGTGGGGCCGGACGCTCCGGGCTCCGGTGTGCGTGGTCCACTCCGGCTCGCCCCGCGCGGCGAACCGGAGGCGGAATCGCGCGATGCGCCGGGGGCTGCGGGGTCGGTCTTACCGACTTCGGGTTCGGACACGGGGACAAGACTGCCTTATCAGGACGGCCGAACGTATCGCCGGGGCCGAGCAGCCGACCGAGCAGCCGATCGACCGGCCGACCCGACGGCACACCTGACGGGCGGCGGGGCGGCGGGGCGGGCCGCGGCGTGCACGTCGTGGCGCGGGCCCGGCCTTCCGGTGCCCCGCCGCGCACGGCCCCGGGTCCGTGGTCGTGCGCACCCCGCGGCCCGCACCCGTCCGTGCGTCGAGCCGCCCGGCCGTTCGGCCAGCGGTCTTCAGGGACCGCGAGCCCGCCGACCGGACGAAGGGCCCCACCCCCGCAGCGTCGCCCCGGCCGGGGCGACTACCGTGTGGAGTGTGATCAACGTGCGCCGCGCCGCTGAGCGCTATCCCGGAGGCGACCCCGCGGCGGGCATCGAGTCCCGGCACGCGTTCTCCTTCGGGCCCCACTACGACCCGGACAACCTCCGCTTCGGTGCGGTCATCGCCTGCAACGAGGAACGGCTCGCCCCCGGCGCCGGCTTCGACGAGCACCCCCACAGCCACACCGAGATCATCACCTGGGTCGTCGAGGGCGAACTGACCCACAGTGACTCCGAGGGCCACGCCTCCCTCGTCCGCGCCGGCGACGTCCAGCACCTCAGCTCCGCCAGCGGCGTGCGCCACGTCGAACGCAACGACGGTACGGACCCGCTGGTCTTCGTCCAGATGTGGCTCGCCCCCCTCACCCCGGCCGGCGAACCCCGCTACGAGATCGTCCGCGGCATCGCCGACTCCACCCCGTACGCGGTGCCCGAGGCCGCCGCCACGCTCCATGTGCGCCGCCTCGCCCCGGCCGAGCGCACGGTGGTTCCCGATGCCGCATACGTGTACGTCCACGTGGTCCGCGGTGAACTCCGGCTGTCGTCCTCCGCCGCCGAGGGGACCGCATCCGACGGTCGTCCCGGAGCCCCGGCGTCCGGCGAACTCCTCGGGCCCGGTGACGCGGCCCGGCTCACCGAGTCCGAGGGCCTGGAGCTCAGAGCGGTCACCCCCGCTGACGTCCTCGTCTGGGAGATGGCCCGCCCCTGACCCCTCGCCCGTCCCTGACCCCGGGCCGTCACCCCCGCTGTGGGCGCGGACCGGGAAGGGGGCGCTGCGGTTCGATCAGAGCTCGGCGAGCACCGCATCGGTCAGCTTGGGCCACACCTCCACGGCCCACGGTCCGAACGCCCGGTTCGTGAGCGCGACGCAGGCCGCCCCGGTGCCCCGGCCGTCCGCCCATCGCGCATCCGGGTCCACCCACAGGAACGTGCCCGCCTGTCCGAAGTGCCCGAACGTCCGCGGTGACGACGCACTACCCGTCCAATGCGGTGACTTGGCGTCCCGGACCTCGAACCCGAGCCCCCAGTCGTTCGGGTTCTGGTGCCCGTACCCCGGCAGCACCCCCTTGGTCCCCGGGTACTGCACGGTCATCGCCTCCGCCACCGTTCGCGGATCGAGCAGCCTGGGCGCCTGCACCTCCGCCGCGAACCGCACCAGGTCGTCGACCGTCGACACCCCGTCCTTCGCCGCCGAGCCGTCACCCCCCAACGTCGTGTCCACCATCCCCAACGGCTCCAGTACCGCCTGCCGTAGGTACTCCCCGAACGGCATCTCGGCTGCCTTCGCCACGTGATCGGCCAGCACCTCGAAGCCGGCGTTCGAGTAGAGCCGCCGTACCCCGGGCTCCGCCACCACCTTGTGCTCGTCGAACGCCAGCCCACTGGTGTGGGCGAGCAGGTGCCGCACCGTGGCGCCGGCCGGCCCTGCGGGCTCGTCCAGCTCCACCGCACCTTCCTCGTACGCCACGAGGACCGCGTACGCCGTCAACGGCTTGGTCACCGAGGCCAGCGCGAACCGGTGTCCGGTGGCGCCGAAGGCTCCCGCCAACGTGCCGTTCGACCGCACCACGGCTCCAGCGGCAGCCGGCACCGGCCACCCTTCCATCAACCCAAGGCTCTGCATCCTTCGAGCCTATCCACCCCGTGGACCACCCCTCTCGGCTGCCCTCGCCGGCCCTTCTCCCGACCCCCGCGGGCTCCCGTGCGCCCTCCCGTTCCGTCCGGTGCTTGCTTGGAGTGCACTCCAAGGTCCTAGCGTTGAGGGCATGACGGTGACGGACACGGTGACCCAGACCTCTCTCGCCCCCACGCCCGGGTGGATCGACTCGGACGGTTCCTCCGGCTCTTCCGGTCCCCTGGACGGCAAGGGCCCCGTCCGTTCCGCGAGTGCCGGCCTCGCGGGCGCCGCGGGAACGGACACGGCCGACCTGAACGGTGCGACGGATTCGATCGCCCCGACCACGGATGCAGGGCGCTCCTGCACGGCTGACCCCGCCCCGCACCCCCGCCCTGCCGGGCAGGACCTCTACACCATCAGCGAGGTCGCCGCCTTCACCGGCCTCTCCGCCCACACCCTGCGCTGGTACGAGCGGATCGGCCTGATGCCGCACATCGACCGCTCCCACGCCGGCCAACGTCGCTACCGCAACCAGGATCTGGACTGGCTCGACCTGGTCGGCAAGCTCCGCCTCACCGGCATGCCGGTCGCCGACATGGTCCGCTTCTCCGAACTCGTCCGCGGCGGGGACGAGACCTTCCCCGAGCGTCGACTGCTCCTGGAAGCCACCCGCCGTGAGGTCCTGGCCCGCATCGCCGAACTCCACGGCACCCTCGCCGTCCTCAATCACAAGATCGACTACTACGCCTCCGCTTCTTCCGCTTCCCCCACCTCCTCCGTCTCCGAAGGGACCTCCTCCCGATGACTCCCCTCACCACCACCCGCCTCGGCACCCACGGCCCCGCGGTCGGCGCCCAAGGGCTCGGCTGCATGGGCATGAGCTTCGCCTACGGGCCCACCGACGCCCAGGAAGCCCGGGCCACCCTGGAACGTGCCCTGGAACTCGGCGTCACCTTCTACGACACCGCGGACGTCTACGGCGACGGGGACAACGAACGCTTCCTCGCCCCCTTCCTCAAGGCCCACCGCGACGACATCTTCGTCGCCACGAAGTTCGCCCTGTCGATCAACCCCGACGACCCGACCGGGCGGCACGTCAACAACGACCCCTCCTACATTCGTGCCGCCGTCGATGCGAGCCTCCAGCGTCTCGGCACCGACTCCATCGACCTCTACTACATGCACCGCCGCAACCCGGCCGTCCCGATCGAGGAATCAGTCGGGACCATGGCCGAACTCGTCCAGGCCGGCAAGGTCAAACACCTCGGACTCAGCGAGGTCACCGGCTCGGAACTGAGGGCGGCCCACGCCGTCCACCCGATAGCCGCCCTACAGTCCGAGTGGTCCCTGTTCAGCAGGGACATCGAACAGGGCGTCGTCCCCACCGCCGCGGACCTCGGTGTCGCCCTCGTGCCCTACTCGCCCCTGGGCCGCGGTTTCCTCACGGGTTCCTTCGCGAACGCCGACAGCGACCTCAGCGCTCAGGACTTCCGCCGTCTGCAACCTCGCTTCACCGGGGCCAACGCCACCGCCAACGCCGGCCTCCTGGAGCCGATTCGCGCTGTCGCCGACGCCCATGACGTCACACCCGCACAGATCGCCCTCGCCTGGGTCCACCAGCGGGCCGATGTCCACGGCCTGCCCGTGATCCCCATTCCCGGCACCCGCTCCCGCCATCGGGTCGAGGAGAACACCGCCGCGACCCGCGTCACGCTCACCGCCGAGGAACTGTCCCTCCTGGAACCCATCGCCGCACAGGTCTCGGGCGACCGCTACGCCGACATGTCCTTCACCTCGGCCAACCGCGCGTAGCCGTTCCGCGCCTCGGTCCCGACCGCTGGAGGGCCGCGCTGCTCCGGGCTTGGCCCGGTCGGGCGTCAGACCCATCGCAGAGCGAGGACCACATCCCTGCGGGGAACGGCCCCGTCGGCGCTCCTCTGCCGGACCCACCCGCTCCGTGTCCGGTCATCAGAAGGCGTTCCGTCCGACCAGAGCTCTGCTCACGGTGCGTCGCTGTCCGCCGGAGGGCGCCCGGTGACCGTGCCGCTGCCCGTGGCGATCTCCGCGAACGCCCGCAGGGACTCCGTGTTCGGAGCGAAGTAGCCCGTGTGCCCCTTCACCTGCCCGGTGGGAACGCGCAGTGCTCCGAACGCGGGGTCAACGGGATCCCTGCCGTGGCCGAGCCCGAGGAACTCGACGTTCGGCACCCTCCTGATCCAGTCACTGTCGTCTCTCGCGGCCCAGACCCGAGCACGGGTCCGCAGGTCGGCCACGTCATCGGCCCGCAGTCCGGGCGAACCCAACACCACCAACTCCGAGGCGGCCAGTCCCGAAGCGGCCAGCCCGCACACCACCGAGCCGTAGCTGTGACAGAAGACGACGGGTCTCGGAGCGCCGTCCACGGTGGGGAGTGCGGTCACGAAGCGGTTCAGCCGGGGAGCTCCCGCGGCCGCGAGCCGTGCGGTGGCCGCGTCCGGGCCGAGACCCGTCGGGGTGGTGTAGCCGACCCAGGCGATCACCGCGATGTCGTCCCCCGCAGCCCGGCGCAGCGACCGCGCCATCCCCGAGGGTGTGCTGTACGCGTCACGGCTCCGGTCGAACGTACTCAGGTCGTTGTCGGAGCCCGGCACGATCACGGAGACGTGGCGGGCCCTGCCGAGGTCTCCGTGGACCTCCGCCACTTGTCCGCGTCCGCGCGGGTCGAATGCCAGGATCTGCCGCCCCGGAGTGAGCAGAGCGGAGTACCGGGCCGCGAGTTCCCTCGCCTGCGCTCTGCCGGCTGGTGGGACAGCCGGGTTCACGGACCGCACCCGCTGTTCCGAGCGCCCGAGGCGCAGAGCACGGGCGTTCGCCTCGTACCGCAGGGAGACCGGCGCACCGTCGAGGTTCCCCACCACGCCGGGGTGTCGTCTTGCCAGGGCTCTGGCCTTGGCCTCGCTGAGCGCAGCGAAGAACTCCCTCGCTGCGGAGGGCGGGTCCCTGACCGGGTCGGGCAGTGGCACGCCGAACACCCGGTCGGCCCGCCACGCGGTGATGCCCGGAGGCGGCCCCGTCCGGGGCGTCTCTCCCTTCTCCAGGGTCCACCCCACCGTGCCCGCCACGGCCGTGAGGACGAGCAGGGTCGCCACCAGGACCCGCCACCCACGCTCCTGGCGCAGCGCCCGCACCTGGCGCGAGGTGCGGACAGGCCGACCCGCACCAGGCTTCCCCCGTTGCATCGGAATCGCGTGTGCGATCGACCAACTCCTGTGACGTGTAGGAGACTTGACGCTCATGTCCGTTGTCCCTTCGTCCGACTGCCTGACGAGGGGAAAGGTACGAAGGGGAGAAGGGGCCACACATCACACTGCGGTGCCAAGCCTTGCCTCATACCGGGGTATGAGGCCGCCGTACCCCGGTGCGGCGCGACAGCAGGTGAGAGCGAGCTGGGCCCACTGTTGCACCGCGCTCATGTGCCGTACTACGACTCTCCGGGCGTGACGAGCCCGGACTCGTAGGCGAAGACCACGGCCTGTGCCCTGTCCCGCAGGTTCAGCTTGGCCAGCACCCGGCCGATGTGGGTCTTGACCGTTTGTTCGGCGAGCACGAGACGTCCCGCGATCTCCTGGTTGGACAGCCCCCGCGCGATCAGACCCAGCACCTCGGTCTCGCGCGGGGTCAAACCGTTCAGTGCGAGCGAGCGCTCCCTGCGGGAACTGGTCTTCCGCTCCGCGAACTCGGCGATCAACTTGCGTGTCACCGAGGGGGCGAGCAGGGCGTCGCCGCCTGCCACGATCCGCACGGCGGAGATGAGGTCGGCGGGCGGTGCGTCCTTGAGGAGGAAGCCCGAGGCCCCGGCGCGCAGTGCCTCGAAGATGTAGTCGTCCGCGTCGAAGGTCGTGAGCATGAGCACTTTGGGTCGGTGCACCACGCCGGGAGGCGGGTCCAGCAGGGCGCGGGTGGCCGTCAGACCGTCCATCTCGGGCATGCGGACGTCCATGAGGACGAGGTCCGGGTGGGCGGTGCGGCTGAGGGTGACGCCGTCCTTGCCGTTCGGGGCCTCGCCCACGACGTCGATGTCGCTCTGCGCTGCCAGGAGTGCGGCGAACCCCGCCCTGACCATGGCCTGGTCGTCGACGATGATCACGCGGATGGCCATGTGCTGCGGTGCTCCTCGGGGTTGGCAGTGGAGGTCGGCGAAGGCTCTGGCGGCGGGGCAGTGGTGCCGCGGGGCTCGGCGACGGGCAGACGAGCGGCCACGCGGAAGCCCCCGTCCGGCAGGGGGCCGACGTCGAGCGTGCCGCCCACCAACCTGACGCGTTCCGCCATGCCCGTGAGCCCGTGCCCGGTCGAGCCGAGCTCCAACGGTACGGCTCGCCGGGGTGCGGGTCGGTTCACGACGACGACGGTCAGATGGTCGCCGTCAGTGGAAATGAGCACTTCGGTGCGTGCCCCGGGCGCGTGCCGCACGACGTTGGCCAGAGCTTCCTGCACGATGCGGTACGCGGACAGCTCGACGACCGGGGAGAGCCGCGTCAGGAACTTGACGAGGGTGATCTCAGGCAGCGACAACACGACCGGAACGCCCGCCCGCACGGTCGCGTCGGCCAACTGCCGCAGTCGGTCGAGGCCGGGTTGAGGAACTCGCTCACCCGCCGCGTCCTCGCTGCGCAGAACGGACAGGAGCCGTCGCATTTCGCCCAGGGACTCGCGCGCTCCCGCCGCGATCGACTCGAACTCCCGCACCGTTTCCGGGGAAAGATCCGACAATCGGTACGCAGCGGAGTCGGCCTGCACGGTGATCACCGACATGTGGTGGGCGACCACATCGTGCAACTCGCGGGCGATCCGGGCCCGTTCCTCCAGAAGGGTGCGGTGAGAACGCTCCGCCTCGTTGATGGTCTCCTGCTCCGCGAGTCTGTGCTGCGCTTCCCGACGTTCCTTCACCAGGGCCCCGAGGAGCAGGACCCCGCCACTGAGGGCGATCGTCACGGCGCTCGTGCTGTGGCTGCCGGGGGAGTTGTACTCGGTGAGCACCGCTGTCGCGACGAGGGTCGCCAGCCAGACGGCGCCGAGCGTGCGTCGACCCTCCCGCTGGGACAGTGCGACGCAGAGGGCGAGGTAGCCGATGATGATCGTGGGCGTCCAGGGCGCCGGTCTGGACCCGGTCGAGCCGATCGCCGCCACCGCACCGGTCACGTCCGCGACCGCGATGATCCCCCAGGCACGCAGGGGCCGGGTCACGGCGAGGAGGAGGGGACCGGCCTGTGCCACCGCGAGGAGGGTGGCGAGCCCGATGCCGATGGCGTAGTGGTTCGTGAGGAGGTGGGCGGTGACCGGCAGCAGGATCGCCACCAGGGCGAGCGCGACGAGATGGGGTAACCGTCGGACCCAAGCGCGGGGCGAGTCCGCCAGTAGCGCTCGGGGGCGCTTCGGGGGAGCGGTGAGCAGGGAACCGGCGTGGCGCAGCCGGTCCATGACGAGGACGAACGACCGCTGCCCCGGTGTGGGCCCCGGCCCGTGTTCGGAGGGTTCGGGGGAGGTGGGTGTGGTGCTCATGTCCCGCTCAGCGTAGGAAAGGGTGGACGACCGTGCCGTCATACCGAGGGGCTGGAACCCCTCTCATACCGAGGTATGAGAGGGGGGAGAGGGCCAGCAGCGCGGTCAGAGCTCGGCGAGCAACTCGGCCTTCTTGGAGAGGAATTCCTCGTCGGTGATGAGACCGGCCTGGTGCAGTTCGCCGAGATGCCGGATGCGGTCGGCGATGTCAGCGGGGTCCCTGCGGCCCGACGGGGAGGGCTGGGCGGACGCCGACGCCACCGGTCCCGCCGAGCGCACGGCGGCCAGGACCGACGCGGCGAACGGCAAGGACTCGTGAACGGGTCCGTACCCGAGGCCGAACACGACCGCGGCGGGGTCCTGGTCGGCCTGCCCGGTCGGCCCGGGTTCGTCGCGGCGCAGCAGTCGTAGGTGGCCTTCGAAGAGCTCGGGGGAACGCCACTCGACGCCACTGAGGTCGGCCACCGGGAACTTCTGGTCGCCGGCCTTCCACTTGGTCGAGGAAGCGCCCGTCCACGACCAGCGGTACGAGACGGCCGTTCCGTCGAAGGCCGCCTTGCCGTCGTACGCCTTGAACGTGAGGGGTGGTGCGGGAGGGGCCACCAGGTAGCGGCCGGCGGGACGGACGGGACTGTCGCGTGAGATGAGCGGGCGCAGTTCGTCGGCGTAGTACTCGGCGAGCGTCGCACGCTCCACCGGGAGCACCAGTCGGTAGGGGTCGGAGGCCTCCTTCAATTGCCCGGCGGCCGCGTCCATCAGCGGGTCGGCCCCGGGGCGGGGCACGGCGTGCAGGACGACGGTGCCGCGTCTCCCCGGGGTCAACGTGACCGCGGTGATCGCCTCGTGGGGGACACGGCGCTCGACGAGTGCCTGGAAGAGTTTGGGCGTGCGTATCCCCCGTTCGAAGCGGATGTGCACGGAGTCGGACGCGAACTCCCAAGCGGCGTGAAATCCGGCCAGTACATCACCCATGCGGGTCATCGTATGCGGCACGGACGCCTCCGTCCCGCCTGCGACGAGCCGCAGTTGTCCCGTTCTCTACGCGCGTCAGACCTTCGCGGCCGAGGGCAGTCCACTTCTGCAACTGTCATCCCGATCGGCACAGCGCAGCCCCAGGAAGGCGCCCACGCCGATCTCCGCGAAGTTGCTCAGGCTCTCGGTTCCGGGTTCGAAGTAGCCCGTGTGACCGTCCGCGCCGCTCGCGGACAACAGCCTCGCCCCGAACGCCCGGGAGAAGGGGTCGGCGCCGTGTCCGATGCCGCCCAGTTCGAGGTGGGGCACGTCTTCGATCCAGTCGTCACCGTCGCGCGTGGCCCAGATCCGGGCGCGGGTGTCGAGGTGGGACGCCCGGTCGGCGCGCATTCCCGGGCTGCCGGCGACGGCGATGTCCGTCACGCGGGAGGGCAGGGCGGGCGCGGCGACGCCGCACAGCACGGAACCGTAGCTGTGGCAGTAGAGGGCGACTTCCGCCCTGCCGGGGAGCCCGCGCACCATAGCGTTGAGCCGGATCGCACCGCTCCTGGCCCGTATTGCCGTGGCCGCCTCGACGCCGAGCCCTTCGGGGGCGGTGTAGTCGGCCCAGGCGATCACGGCGGTGCGGGTCCCGGGCGCTGCGGCGCGTTCCGCTTCGTACAGGGCTCGGGCCATGCCCAGGGGCGTCGAGTGCGCCCGGTCGGGCCGTTCGAAGGTCATCAGGCTGGTGTCGACGCCCGGGACGATGACGGAGACGCGCTGTGCGTGGGCGAGGTCGCCGAGGACTTCCGCGATCCGCCCGGGGCCGGTCGGGTCGAAGGCGAGTACGCGGCGGTCGGGGTGCATGAAGGCCGCGTAGCGGTGCATCCGGCGTTCCGCCTGACGCTGGCCCTCGGGCGAGAGGCGGTCGTCGCGCACGCGCCGGGATTCCGCTTCCCGGGCGACGTCCAGGGCGGTGCGGTTGGCCCGGTAGCGCAGGGTGAGCGGGGCACCGTTCATGTTGCCGACCACGAGCGGGTGGCGGTCGGCCAACCGTTCGCGCTGGTCGTTGGTGAGCGAGGCGAAGAACCGGGCGAGCTGCCGCGGGGGCGTCCGGGGGTCGGGCAGTTCCCGCCCCTGGACGTGTCCGTCCTCCCAGGCAGCCAGCGCGGCCTTGAGCGGTGCGTCACCGTCGCGTCGGCTGCCGTGCGCCGTCCAGCCGGTGGTCGCCAGCATGATGAAGACGACGCCCAGGGCGACCAGGGCGCGCCAGACGTCGAGTTGGGGGGATGCATCGGAGGAAGTCACTGCGGGACACCCTAGGAGACGCTCACACCCCCCTGGGCGATGCGTGACGCAGATCACGTTTCCCCGAGCGGAATGCCGTTACGGGGTGGTGCCGTGAAGAGCGTGGATCGCCTCCCTGGCCTTGGGCGTGGGTCTCCACGTGCGGAGATCGTACGGTTCTACGGTCGTGGGGTCTGCACTCGCGTGTCGGACGCGGACTCCAGTTGACACCGTCGAGGGGCCCGTGGGCGGGACGGTGCGCTACTCGGCGTGTGCGCCGTGCCGGTCCGCCGTGGGCGCGGGAGCCGCCACGTCCGGGTAGCGCTCGGTGAGATTCCGCAGGGGAGATGTTGGTGTCCTGGCCCGCGACCCAGGAGCCGGCCCGTGATGCGCACGCCGCCGCACGCCGCGACCGCTACCCACGGACGGCAGTGGTCCTGCCCGTCGAGACCCTCGCGCGCGACGATCAGCCGTGCGATCTCCTCCTCCGTCTCGCCGAAGCGGCGTCAGCGTCTCGTCATGCGCGGGTGGCGATCCGATCATCGGCCCGAGGGGTTCGACCGCGTGGTCGCGGTTGCCCGGCGGATGCCGCACCGGCGGCTCCGGACGGCTCCGTGGCCGCTGTGACGATCACCGAGGAACGGGTCCCGCCTGCCTCATCGCCCCGGGTGCCGGGTTCGTTGCGGGCTTCGCGGCGCGGTTGACTGAGCCGGGCCAACGCGGATTGTGGCTGCGGCGCGGTCGACGTCCGGCCTCGATGGACATCCAACGTCCCACCCGTGAAGGCGTGTTCGGCCCCACGCCGGCGCGGCCGAACGCGAGGTTCCGGCCTTCGGAAAACGGCCACCAACATCTGGGACGCCCCAACAGTTCCCGAGCGGTGGGGATTTCGCCTGTCCGGGTGGCACATGCCCGGAGGGCTTCCTTCCGCTCCCCGCGACCGGCGATGGTTGCACCAAGTGATCAGTCCAACACGGGGGATGAACCACATGCGCTCCACCCTGCTCAGGTCCACCACCCTCGCGGTCGCCACGGTGGCCGTGCTCCTCGGCCCCGCTCACGCGGGCACCGCCAATGTGCCGACCGTCCGTCCCGCGAGCCCGCCGGACCGCGTGGCGACCCAGCAACGGGCCGTTCCGAGCACCCAGCCCCGAACCGCCGCAGCGACCACCGCCACGACGCTCGGCCGCTGCGGACCGGGCGAGCTGTGTCTGTGGGCGAAGAACGACTTCAAGGGCACCCGGCTCACCTACGAACTGTCCGAGATCGACATCGAGAGTTGCGTCGCGCTGCCGGCGGGGAGCAGCGCGCAGGCTCTCGCCAATCGGCTCGGACGTCCCGTCACCACCTACCAGTCCGCCGAGTGTGAAGAGATCGGAGAGTTCGACACCTACCCCGGGAACGGCACCTGGACCCCGCAGTCACCTCACCGCATCCGAGCGTTCAAGGTGTGGGAGAACTGACGGTCGGGACCGCCGGCCATCGGTACGGACGCCCGGACTCCCTACGGTCCCTGATCCCGCCCCGGACCGTAGGGCGACCGAGCTACGCCCCCCCCGTCTGGCTTCTCGTGGGCACAGGGGCACAGGGGCACAGGGGCACAGAGGCACAGGAGGCAAGGAGGGGCCCGCCCACTGGCCCGGCCTGACCCCCGCGAAAGAGCGCTAGGCGTCGCCCCCGGCCGCACCCGGGTCCGCGGCAGTCACGTCCAGCAGCTGGTACCGGTCGATCGCCTGCTTGAGGACTGGCCGGTCCACTTTGCCCTCCCGTGCCAGTTCGGTGAGCACGGCCACCACGATCGACTGCGCGTCGATGTGGAAGTAGCGCCGCGCCGCGCCCCGGGTGTCCGCGAAGCCGAATCCATCGGCTCCCAACGACTGATAGGTACCCGGCACCCAGCGCGCGATCTGGTCGGGAACGGATCGCATCCAGTCGGACACCGCGACGAACGGACCTTCGGCGCCCGACAGCTTCCGCGTCACGTACGGCACCAACTGCTCCTCCTGTGGGTGCAGCAGATTGTGCCGCTCCACCTCGACCGCTTCCCGGCGGAGTTCGTTCCAGGAGGTCGCCGACCACACATCGGCCTTGACGTCCCACTCCTCGGCCAGGATCCCCTGGGCCTCCAACGCCCAGGGCACGGCGACGCCTGACGCCATGATCTGGGCCGGGAGCGAGCCGCGGTCACCCGCCCTCAGCCGGTACACGCCCCGCAGGATGCCCTCGACATCGACGTCCTCCGGCTCGGCCGGGTGCTGGATCGGCTCGTTGTAGACGGTGAGGTAGTAGAAGACGTCCTCACCGGGCGAACCGTCCTCGGTCTCGCCGTACATCCTGCGCAGCCCGTCCCGCACGATGTGGGCGATCTCGTACGCGTAGGCCGGGTCGTAGGCCACGCAACCCGGGTTGGTGGAGGCGAGCAACTGCGAGTGACCGTCGGCGTGTTGGAGGCCCTCGCCGGTCAGCGTCGTGCGCCCGGCGGTGGCCCCCAGGACGAACCCGCGTGCCAACTGGTCGGCCATCTGCCAGAACTGGTCACCGGTGCGCTGGAAACCGAACATCGAGTAGAAGACGTACACCGGGATGAGCGGTTCGCCATGCGTGGCGTAGGCCGAACCCGCGGCGATGAGCGAGGCCGTGCAACCCGCTTCGGAGATACCGTCATGCAGCATCTGCCCCGTGGGCGACTCCTTGTACGCGAGGAGCAGGTCCCTGTCCACCGACTCGTACTGCTGACCGAGCGGATTGTAGATCTTGGCGCTCGGGAAGAAGGAGTCCATACCGAACGTGCGGTACTCGTCCGGAGCGATCAGAACGAACCGCCTCCCGATCTCCTTGTCCCGCATCAGGTCCTTGAGCAGCCGCACGAAGGCCATCGTGGTGGCGATCGACTGCTGACCGGACCCCTTCTTGCCGCTCGCGTAGGCCTTGTCGTCGGGCAGTACCAGGGGCTTCGCCCGCACCACCCGCGACGGCACGTATCCACCGAGTGCCGTGCGGCGGTCGTGCATGTACTGGATCTCTTCCGAGTCGCGGCCCGGGTGGTAGTAGGGCGGCAGACCGTCGTCGAGTTGCCGGTCGCTGATCGGCAGGTGCAGCCGGTCGCGGAATCCCTTCAGGTCGTCGACCGTGAGCTTCTTCATCTGGTGGGTCGCGTTGCGGCCCTCGAAATTGGGGCCCAGCGTCCATCCCTTGACCGTCTGCGCCAGGATCACCGTGGGCTGACCCTTGTGGGCCTTCGCCGCGGAGAAGGCGGCGAAGATCTTCCGGTGGTCGTGGCCGCCCCGGCCCAGGTGCAGGATCTGGTCGTCGGTCATGCTCGCGACCATCGCGCGCAGTCGGTGGTCGTCGCCGAAGAAGTGGTCCCGGATGTACGCCCCCGTCTCCGTGGCGTACGTCTGGAACTGCCCGTCGGGGGTGGTGTTCAACCGGTTCACCAGGATGCCGTCCCGGTCCTGGGCCAGCAGCGGGTCCCACGAGCGGTCCCAGACCAGTTTCACGACGTTCCAGCCGGCTCCCCGGAACTGGGACTCCAACTCCTGGATGATCTTGCCGTTGCCCCGGACCGGACCGTCCAGCCGCTGGAGGTTGCAGTTGATCACGAAGGTCAGGTTGTCCAGCCCCTCGCGAGCGGCGATGGACAACTGGCCCAGCGACTCCGGCTCGTCCATCTCGCCGTCACCGAGGAAGGCCCACACGTGCGAGGAGGAGGTGTCCGCGATGCCCCGGGCCTCCACGTACCTGTTCATGCGGGCCTGGAAGATCGCGCCGAGCGGGCCCAGCCCCATCGAGACCGTCGGGAACTCCCAGAAGTCCGGCATCAGCCGCGGGTGCGGATAGCTGGGCAGCCCGTCGGGGGCCTTCGACCGCTCCTGACGGAACGCATCGAGCTGGCGTTCGGAAAGTCGATCGAGGAGGAACGCCCGTGCGTAGATCCCCGGCGAAGCGTGGCCCTGGAAGAAGATCTGGTCGCCGCCGTCGCCCTCGTCCTTGCCCCGGAAGAAGTGGTTGAAGCCCACGTCGTAGAGGGAGGCGGACGAAGCGAAGGTGGCGATGTGCCCGCCGACACCGATCCCCGGGCGCTGGGCGCGCGACACCATCACCGCGGCGTTCCAGCGCGTGGCGTTGAGGACCCTGCGCTCGATCTCCTCGTTGCCCGGGAAGAACGGCTCGTCCTTGGTGGCGATGGTGTTGACGTAGTCCGTGCTGCGCATCTCGGGCACAGCCACGCGCTTCTCGCGTGCCCGTTCGATGAGGCGGAGCATCAGGTAGCGGGCCCGTTCGCGCCCCCGCTCGTCGATGGCGGCGTCGAGCGAGTCGAGCCACTCCTGGGTCTCTTCGGGATCGAAATCGGGGACCTGACTCGGAAGGCCGCCAATGATGATCGGGTTGCGATCGAATCCGGAAGCCACGCTGTTCCTTCGCTGTCCGGTGGCACGGTCGTGGGACTTGCCACTTCTGGTGGGTGCGCCGTCTCCCATCGTGTACCTCGGGGTGGGAAACGTCATTCGTACCGAGAGGTAACCGGAATCCTGACTCGGCAAATGGGGCATGCTCTTCCAAAACGTAACGATACGCCCACTGTGTGTCAGTCGATCCGGGCCGTTCGTCGGTGCCGTGTCCGTTCGGCCCTCGTGTGCCCGTATGGTTTGTCCGTGACGGACGGGCTGCGGGTGGTCGACCTCTGCCCGTTCCCTGACCCCCCGCTTCTGGAGCTTCGCCGCGCCCCTTGGTGCTTCTCGGGAATTCTTCGAGGCTCCACCTACCCGGACTCCGGTTCGCGAAGCGGGCGAATAGGGCACACTGTCGTGGTGTGTGTCACTGATTGCCGCGATTTCGTATCGGAAGTTGCGGTGACACGGTCGGGAACGTCACCGTTTCGGCGGTCTCGACGGCCGGGTACTTGCGCGATCCGCCCCGCCCGTGTGGACTACGGCCAACGCCCCGCGCTGGCGCGAGGCCATCAGGACAACATCCGAACATGATCAGGAGGCAAACGGTGAGCGCGACCGCGGACCACGCGGAGGAGCGGACGAACCCTGCCGCCAGGCTGGGGTTCCAGCCCGGGCAGGTGGTCCAGGAGATCGGCTACGACGACGATGTCGATCAGGAACTCCGCGAGGCCATTGAGGAGACCATCGGCAGCGACCTCGTCGACGAGGAGTACGACGATGTCGCCGATGTCGTAGTGCTGTGGTTCCGCGAGGACGACGGCGATCTGACGGACGCGCTGGTCGATGCCATTGGGCTGATCGACGACGGCGGCCAGGTCTGGCTGCTGACGCCCAAGACCGGCCGGGACAGCTACGTCGAACCGAGCGACATCAACGAGTCCGCGCAGACCGCGGGTCTTTCCCAGACCAAGAGCATCAGCGTGGCCAAGGACTGGACAGGGAGCCGCCTGGTCACGCCGAAGGCCGCAGCAAAGAAGCGCTGACACTGCGTTCCCGTGGGGGATCAACGCCCCACGGGAGCCCTACGCACTCCAGCGTGTGTCCCCGTCGACCCGGTCGGCGGGGACTTCGTCGCTCCCGAGGTGCTTCCGGGTCACTCCTGGGTCACTCCCGGGTCACTCACGGAGCGTGCCCGGCGGGGCTCTGCGCGTCCCCGAGAGCGCGTCGAGGCTGTTCCGAGCCCGCCCCTGTGGGGCAACACAGGAATCCCGGTCCCGCGGGCCGCGCCGCGGCATCCACGTACCCGGCCCCGTACCCGGTTGCTTCCCCCCTGAGCCCCACGGACCCTGCGGCCCCCAAGCCCGCGGACCGCGTAGTGCGCGCACTTCTCCCGGGCTCCCGCAGCCTCGGCGGCCCGGGGTCGGCCCGGCCCCGGCCCCTGCCGGCTCGCAGGAGGGACGCCGCCCCCGTTCCGACGCGGTCTCCCCTGCCACAGACCTGAGCCTTCGCGCTGCGTAGGGTGGTGACCACCACCCGAACAGCCCCGCGAAGGGAATGCGTGACCATGGCGATTGAGGTCGGTACCAAGGCCCCGGACTTCGAGCTCAGGAACCAGCACGGCGAGACCGTGCGCCTGTCCGACTTCCGCGGTGAGAAGAACGTCGTCCTGCTCTTCTACCCGTTCGCCTTCACCGGTGTGTGCACGGGCGAGCTGTGCGCGCTGCGCGACGAACTGCCGAAGTTCGTCAACGAGGACGTCCAGCTGCTCGCGGTCTCCAACGACTCCCCGTTCAGCCTGCGCGTCTTCGCCGAGCAGGAGGGCCTCGAGTACCCCCTGCTGTCCGACTTCTGGCCGCACGGTGAAGCCTCGCGCGCGTACGGCGTGTTCGACGAGGGCAAGGGTTGCGCGGTCCGCGGCACCTTCGTCATCGACAAGGAGGGCGTCGTGCGCTGGACGATCGTGAACGGCCTGCCGGACGCCCGGGACCTGAACGACTACGTGAAGGCCCTCGACACCCTGTGATTCTTCGGGACCAACCCCTGCGGAGCACGGGAACCCGTCACTAGGATCGAAACGTTGATCCGATACCAGAGCACGACGGGGCTCCCCGCCCCTAGACACCATTGGGAGGACTTGTGGGAGTCAGCCTCAGCAAGGGCGGCAACGTATCGCTGACCAAGGAGGCGCCCGGCCTCACCGCGGTCGTGATCGGGCTGGGCTGGGACGTCCGCACCACCACGGGTACGGACTTCGACCTGGACGCCAGCGCCATCCTGACCAACACGGAGGGCAAGGTCACCAGCGACCAGAACTTCGTCTTCTTCAACAACCTGAAGAGTCAGGACGGCTCGGTCGAGCACACCGGTGACAACCTCACCGGTGAGGGCGAAGGCGACGACGAGCAGATCAAGGTGAACCTGGTCGCAGTCCCCGCGGACGTGGCCCGGGTCGTCTTCCCGGTCTCCATCTACGACGCCGAGAGCCGCCAGCAGTCCTTCGGACAGGTCCGCAACGCGTTCATCCGGGTGGTGAACCAGGCGAACAACCAGGAGATCGCCCGTTACGACCTCTCCGAGGACGCCTCCACCGAGACCGCGATGGTCTTCGGCGAGCTGTACCGCAACGGCGCGGAGTGGAAGTTCCGTGCCATCGGCCAGGGCTACGCCTCGGGCCTGCGCGGCATCGCGCAGGACTTCGGCGTCAACGTCTGAGTCGGAGCACGACCGTCCGGTGCGACGCCTGCGCGGCGTCGCACCGGGTCGGGCAGGACAACAGCCCCCGGTCGGGGGCCCGGGGGGAACACGGCACGGCCGTGTGTCTGTCCGTCCCCGGGATGGCGCTGCATCACCTCGGGGAGGACGACGAACATGGGTGTCACGCTTGCCAAGGGGGGCAATGTCTCCCTATCCAAGGCCGCACCGAACCTCACACAGATCCTGGTCGGCCTCGGGTGGGACGCACGTTCCACCACGGGAGCCCCGTTCGATCTCGATGCCAGCGCGCTGCTGTGCAATGCGGGCCGCATCCTCGGCGACGAGTGGTTCGTCTTCTACAACAACCTGGCCAGCCCGGACGGCTCCGTGACGCACACCGGAGACAACCTCACGGGTGAGGGCGACGGTGACGACGAGTCCCTGGTGATCGACCTCTCCCTGGTCCCGGTGGCTTGCGAGAAGATCGTCTTTCCGGTCTCCATCCACGAGGCGGACGCCCGGGGGCAGACGTTCGGCCAGGTCAACAACGCATTCATCCGTGTCGTGAATCAGGCGGACGGTCAGGAACTCGCCCGCTACGACCTCTCGGAGGACGCCTCCACCGAAACGGCGATGATCTTCGGCGAGGTCTACCGTTACGGCAGTGAATGGAAGTTCCGTGCGGTGGGACAGGGGTACGCATCGGGTTTGAGGGGCATCGCTCTAGACTTCGGGGTCAGTGTTTCGTGAAGCTGGGCCCGGTGCGGGGGTGACCTCCTGCCGGACTCCTACCGGGGGACCCCCGTGACAGGAATGGGTAGCCAGTGATTCTCAAAACCTTCGGTTGGTCGTTCGCGGTCACCGCGCTCGGTCTGGTCGCGGCCTTGCTGTACGGGGGATGGGTCGGCTTCGGAGTCGTCGCCATACTCTCCATCCTGGAGATCTCGCTGTCCTTCGACAACGCGGTGGTCAACGCCGGAATCCTGAAGAAGATGAACGCCTTCTGGCAGCGCATCTTCCTCACCATCGGCATCCTGATCGCCGTCTTCGGTATGCGACTGGTCTTCCCGGTGGTGATCGTGGCCGTCAGTGCGGGGCTCGGCCCGATCGAGGCGGTCGATCTCGCGCTCACCGAGAAGGACCGTTACGAGGAACTCGTCACTGACGCCCATGCCTCCATCGCCGCCTTCGGTGGCATGTTCCTGCTCATGATCTTCCTCGACTTCGTCTTCGAGGAGCGGGACATCAAGTGGCTGCGCTGGATCGAGCGCCCGCTCGCCAGGCTCGGCAAGGTCGAGATGCTGTCGGTCTGCCTCGCCCTGATCGTGCTCCTGGTCAGCGCGGTCGCCCTCGCCCCGCAGGCCCACCAGCACGGCGGCACCCATGCCGACAAGACGGAGACGGTGCTGCTCTCCGGCATCGCCGGACTCATCACCTACCTCGTCGTCGGTGGTCTCTCCGGGTTCTTCGAGGGCAGGCTCGAAGAGCAGGAGGAGCGCGAACACGAGGCCGAGGAGACCGCCAAGCGCAGCGGCAAGCCCGTGGTGCTGATGGCGGGCAAGGCCGCGTTCTTCATGTTCCTGTACCTGGAGGTGCTGGACGCCTCCTTCTCCTTCGACGGGGTGATCAGCGCCTTCGCGATCACCAACGACATCGTGCTCATGGCGCTCGGCCTCGGTATCGGCGCGATGTACGTCCGTTCCCTCACGGTCTACCTGGTCCGTGAGGGCACCCTCGACGACTACGTCTACTTGGAGCACGGCGCGCACTACGCGATCGGCGCACTCGCCGCGATCCTGTTGATCACCATTCGGTACGAGGTCAACGAGGTCATCACCGGGCTCGTGGGCGTGGTCCTGATCGGCTGGTCGTTCTGGTCGTCGGTCCGTCGCAACCGTGCCCTCGCAGCGGCCGGCGGCGGGACCGAGAACTCGGACGGCAAGCCGAAGATCACCTCCAAGGCATGAGCACCGGCTGATGTGACCGGTTCGAGGGTGTGACCGGGCTCGCCACGAGGAACGCTCTCAGCGGGGCGGCCGTGGGACATGGTTCCCACGGCCGCCCCGCTCCGTACGCAAGGAAGCCCGGGCCGACACCGCCGGGCCCGGGGATATCAGGGCATTGGGGGGCTGCATGTCCTTCTGGGACAGTCTGTGGCGCGGGCGCTCGGCGGACTTCGAGTCCGGGAGCTCGGCGACCAACTCCATCGAACTCACCAAGCGGAACCCGTCGGTCTCGCTCACCAAGCAGGGGGCGGCCACCGGGAACCTGCGCGTCAACCTGTCCTGGCGGATGCGCACCTCCGACATAGGGGGCCCGGACCGTGGCGGGCTGCTGAGCAACCCGTTCAGGATGTTCAAACCCGACGCCGTCCAGGCCCACACCCAGAGCATGGTCAACGTCGACCTCGACCTCGGGTGCCTGTACGAGCTGGCGGACGGCTCCAAGGGCGTGGTCCAACCACTGGGCGGCTTCTTCGGGGACCTCAACGGCTCCCCGTACGTGAAACTGAGCGGTGACGACCGATTCGGCTCCGGCACCGGCGAGACGATCTTCATCAACCTCGACCAGCGCGAAGCGATCAAGCGGCTCCTGATCTTCGTCTACATCTACGACCAGACGCCCGCCTTCGACCGCACCCACGCCATCGTCACCCTCTACCCGAGCAGCGGCCCCCGCATCGAGATCAGCCTCGACGAGCGCGCCCCGCAGGCCCGCTCCTGTGCGGTGTTCTCGTTGGAGAACGTCAAGGACCAGCTGATCGTCCGGCGGGAGGTGAAGTTCGTGTACGGCTTCCAGGCGGAACTCGACCGGCTGTACGGCTGGGGGCTCCAATGGGGCCGCGGGTACAAGTCCAAGGCTGACCGCTGAGCCCACGCCCCCGGGCCGCACGCGTCCACCGGGGAGAGGGGGCCGAGGGCCCGGTCGTCACCGGGTCAGCGGGGCTGGAACTGCGGACCCTGGGGCGGCAGCCGGAAACCCGGGTCCGGCACCGCGGAGACCGGCTGCGGATAGCCGTAGGAGGGCTGCTGTACGCCGCCGGGCTGCCCCGACACGGGGTGCGGGTACCCGTACGCGGGCTGGGCCGCCGGGCGGCCCTCCGGCAGCGGGGGGTAGCCGTACGCGGGCTGGGTGACCGGCTCCTGCGGGGCGGGCGGGGGCACGGACGACTGGGGGGACGTCGGCAGCGGCTGCTCCGGCGCGCCGCCGTTCTCCGGGGTCGACTCGTCCACGGAGATCCCGAAGTCCGTCGCCAGTCCGACCAGACCGTTCGAATAGCCGTCGCCCACGGCCCGGAACTTCCACCCGTCGCCGCGTCGGTACAGCTCACCGCAGATCAGAGCCGTTTCGGCACCCGTCTCGGGCGTGATGTCGAAGTACGCGAGCGGTTCGTCGTCCGCGGCGCCGGCGTCGTGCACCTGGATGCGCAGGGACCGCACCCGGTGGAAGGGCACGTCGTCCGCCGACGCCACCAGGAGGACCCGGTCGACCTCGCTCGGCAGACCCCTGAGATCCGTCTGGATCGTGTCGGCGAGCCCCTCCGGCACCCGCTTCTTCCCGAGCCGCCACACCTTGCCCGAAGGGTGTCGGGGCTGGTTGTAGAAGACGAAGTCCTCGTCGGACCGGACTCGGCCGTCGGGTCCGAGGAGCAGCGCGGAGACGTCGACGTCCGGGACGTCCTGCCCGGTGGCCCACCGCAGCACGGCACGGACCGCCGCGGCTTCGAGCGGGACGTTCGACCCCTTCAGCATCGCGTGCGTCATGCGGCCATCCTGCCCTCCCGGTCGCCGCCAGGACAATGCGGGTGCCGTGCTGCACGGTGAGGTCAAGGAGCGCGACCATCGGGGCGACATGCTTCGCTTACCAGGATTTCATGGGGCATGGGAACCCTTGACACACGTTCCTACGTACTATTACCGGCCACATCGTGTCGGAACACTCCGGCAACACGGGGAGACTCATGCGTCATTTCGGGCACATAGCCCCACAGGTGCGTCAGCGCCTCTTCCACCGGGAGCCGTGCGACTTCACCGCCGACTCTCCCGCCCGTGTGCTCGCGGTTGCGCTGGGAGCCACCCTGTACAGCCCTGCCATCAGGCCCACGCTCGCGGACGACATCCGCAAACAGGCAGGTCGAGGCGTGATCTCGATGGTGATCTGTCTGGAGGACTCGATCGAGGACTCCGAGGTTCCCCAAGCCGAGGAGAACGTCGTCCGCCAATTCGTCGAGTTGGCCACCCGGCCGGTCGGTGACCTGCCCCTGCTGTTCATGCGCGTCCGCACCCCGGAACAGATACCCGACCTCGTACGGCGGCTGGGTTCCTCGGCGGCGCTCCTGTCCGGATTCGTACTGCCGAAGTTCACCGAGGAACGCGGCGTCCCGTTCCTGGAAGCACTCGCGGACACGGAGGCCGCCCACGGTCGTCGACTGTTCGCGATGCCGGTCCTGGAGTCCCCGGAACTGCTGCACCTGGAGTCCCGCCGCGAGACGCTGGACGGCATCGCCCGGACCGTCGACAAGTACCGGGACCGCGTGCTCGCCCTGCGCCTGGGCGTCACCGACTTCTGCTCCGCGTACGGTCTGCGCAGGCCCCCCGACATGACCGCCTACGACGTGCAGATCGTGGCGTCCGTGATCGCGGACGTCGTGAACCTCCTCGGGCGGTCCGACGGTACCGGCTTCACCGTGACCGGCCCCGTCTGGGAGTACTTCCGGCGCCAGGAGCGGATGTTCAAGCCCCAACTGCGCCGCAGCCCCTTCCTCGCCGGTAGCGCCGACGAACTGCGCCAGGAACTCATCGACCACGATCTCGACGGACTGCTGCGCGAGATCGAACTCGACCGCGTCAACGGGCTCCTGGGCAAGACCTGCATCCATCCGTCGCACGTGCTCCCGGTCCACGCTCTGTCCGTGGTCAGCCACGAGGAGTACAGCGACGCGCGGGACATCCTGAGGCCCGACCGCGAAGGCGGCGGAGTGATGCGCTCCGCCTACACCAACAAGATGAACGAGGTGAAGCCGCACCGCGCATGGGCCGAGCGGACCCTCCAGCGCGCCGAGGTCTTCGGCGTCGCACGTGAGGACGTCGGTTTCGTGGAGCTGCTCGCCGCCGGGCTCACCGGCTGATCGTAAGGAAGCGTGGACGACGTGGTGTGGACGGGGACGTGGGTCGCCGATCGGCTCGGGATCGAACTGGTGGGGGCCGCCCCGGACGGGGGCGCCCCCGACGTTCCCGACGGACCGGAGGCCACCGCCGACGGTGCCCGGACCGGTAGGGCCGAGAGGACCGACCGGACCGGTAGGACCGGTGCCGGAGCGGGGCAGAGCATGCAGGACGGCCGGGGGAGCGGGCGGGGCGCGCCGGTCACCCTCCACCCCGGTACGACCGCGGACACGCCCGCGACCGGGGACACCGGCGCGCCCCCGGACGGGCTCGACGGCGGGCCAGCGCTCCGCGACCTGCTGGGACTCGCGCTGCGCCGCAACCCCAAGCGGGCCCACCTGCTCGTGTCCAACGTGCTGGGCAAACACGTTCCCCAGTCGCCGGCGATCGTCCACCGGTACGGGTACGACCTGGGCCGAAGGGTCCGTGACCTCCTCGGCGAGGACCTCGCCCGCCGGGCCGTGGTCCTCGGCTACGCCGAGACCGCCACGGGGCTCGGACACTGCGTCGCCGACGGCATCGGCGTCGCCCCCTACCTGCACTCCACCCGGCGCCCCGTGCCCGGCGTCGCGGAAGCCGCGGGGTTCGAGGAAGCGCACTCCCACGCCACCAGCCACCTGCTGCTCCCGGCGGATCCCGACCTCCTCACGGGCGACGGACCCCTGGTCCTGGTGGACGACGAGTTCTCCACGGGCAACACCGTCCTCAACACCGTGCGCGCCCTCCACGCCCGCTACCCCCGCCAGCGGTACGTCATCGTCGCCCTGGTCGACATGCGCTCCCCCGGGGACCGCGGGCGGCTCGACGCGTTCGCCGGGGAGATCGGCGCGCGGGTCGACCTCGTGGCCGCGGCCTCGGGCACCGTTCGGCTGCCCGACGGGGTCCTGGAGAAGGGCCGTGCCCTCGTCGCCCAGTACGAGACCGCGCCCGGAACCGGACATCCCGGAACCGAACGCCACCGGCACCCCGATCCGGCGGAGGCGGCCGTGCCGCCCGCGTCCGTGGCCCGGGCCGAACTGCGCTGGCCCGCAGGAGTGCCCGACGGCGGTCGCCACGGCTTCACCCCCGAACACCGAGCCCGGCTGGAGGCCGCCCTTCCCGGCCTGGCCGAGGACTTGGCCACCCACCTCCCGCGTGGGAACGGCGCTCCAACGGCGAACGGCGACCCGGTCGACCGGCCCCGGGTCCTCGTGCTCGGCTTCGAAGAGCTGATGTACGCCCCGTTGCGGCTCGCCACCGCGCTGGAGGAACTCGGCTTCGCCGACGTCCGCTACTCCACCACCACGCGTTCGCCCGTGCTCCCCGTCGACGACCCCGGCTACGCGATACGCAGCAGTCTCGTCTTCCCCGCCCACGACGACCCGGGCGACGGTCCCGGCGACCGCTACGCCTACAACGTGGCCGGCGCCGGCTTCGACGCCGTCGTCCTCGTGGTCGACTCGGTGGCGGACACCCCCGCGCTGCACGCCCCCGAGGGCCTGCTCGCCCTCCTCACGCGTCACACCTCCCGGGTCGTCCTCGCCGTCGTACCGTCCTGTGTTCCGCACTCCGCGGCCCCCACTTCCGAAAGGCCCTCCTTGCTCCCCGAGCCCCTGCGCGGCCCCGCCTTCTCCTCATACGCCCCCGAAGACGTCGGCTGGCTGCTCCAGGACCTGTCCTCCGTGACGCTGGAGGCCCCCACCGAGGAACGCGAGGAAGCGATCCAGCAAGGAGGGGCCCACTACGCGGAGTCCCTACCGGTGGAGTACCAGCCGAGCCCGCAGTACCAGCAGCTCTTCCACAGCGCCCTCGACGTCTCGGCCCGCCGGATCGCCCAGGCCGTGGGCACCGTCACGGACCTGGTCCTCGCCGAGCGTTCGCCCCGCCCCGTGCTGGTCTCCCTCGCGCGTGCCGGAACCCCCGTCGGCATCCTCATGCGCCGGTGGGCCCTGCACCGCTACGGCATCGATCTGCCGCACTACTCCGTGTCCATCGTGCGGGGCCGGGGAATCGACGCGAACGCCCTGCGCTGGCTCGCGACCCACCACGACCCCACCGATGTCGTCTTCGTGGACGGCTGGACGGGCAAGGGGGCCATCACCCGCGAACTCGCCCAGGCGCTCAAGGAGTTCCAGGAGGCCACCGGAGTCCACGGCTTCCACCCCGAGATCGCCGTTCTGGCCGACCCCGGTGCCTGCGTGCGCACTTACGGCACCCGCGAGGACTTCCTGATCCCCTCGGCCTGCCTCAACTCCACGGTCTCCGGGCTGGTGTCCCGTACCGTCCTGCGCGCCGACCTCGTGGGACCGGACGACTACCACGGGGCCAAGTACTACCGCGAGTTGGCCGGTGCGGACGTCTCCCATGACTTCCTCCACCAGATCGCCACCCACTTCCCCGAGGTCGTCGACACCGTCGACGTCCAGGTGAAGGAGATGCTCACCGCCGACCGGGCACCCACCTGGGAAGGGTGGGCCGCCGTCGAACGGATCAGTGAGGAGTACGGCATCCACGACGTCAACCTCGTCAAGCCCGGGGTGGGGGAGACCACGCGGGTCCTTCTACGTCGCGTTCCCTGGAAGGTCCTCGCCCGGCAGGGCGCCGGCGCGGACCTGGAACACGTGCGCCTCCTCGCCGAACAGCGAGGCGTCCCCGTCGAGGAGGTCCACGACCTGCCCTACAGCTGCGTCGGGCTCATCCACCCGCACTACACCCGTGGCGCGACCGGCTCCGACGGCAAGGCGGTGACCTCGCTGTGAGCACCGCACCCGACCGCTCGACCACCGATGCCGACCGACGCCCGGTCCTCGTCGCCAGCGACCTGGACCGCACCCTCATCTACTCGGCCGCGGCGCTCGGCCTGCGCATGCCCGACGCCGAAGCACCCCGTCTGCTGTGCGTCGAGGTCTACGAGGGCAAGCCGCTGTCCTACCTGACCGAGACCGCCGCCGCGCTCCTGGTGGAACTGGCCCGCACCACCCACTTCGTGCCCACCACGACCCGCACCCTCGCGCAGTACCGCCGCATCCACCTGCCCGGCCCCGATGCCCGCTACGCGATCTGCGCCAACGGGGGTCAGATCCTCGTGGACGGACGCCCCGACCCGCAGTGGCAGCGGTACGTCCTCGGCAGGGTCACCGCGGAGTGCGCCCCGCTCGACGAGATCCGTGCCCATCTGCGGGACACCGCCGACCCCGCCTGGCTCCTGAAGGAGCGCGTCGCGGACGAGTTCTTCGCGTACCTGGTCGTGGAACGGGCGCTCCTGCCCACACAGTGGGTCAAGGAACTGGCCGCATGGGCCGAGGACCGCGGCTGGACGGTCTCCCTGCAGGGCCGCAAGATCTATGTCGTGCCGAAGCCGCTCACCAAGAGCGCGGCGGTACGGGAGGTGGCCCGGCGCACCGGGGCCACCCGCATCCTCGCGGCAGGGGACTCGCTGCTCGACGCCGACCTGTTGCTCGCCGCCGACCTGGCCTGGCGGCCGGGCCACGGCGAACTAGCCGACGAGAACTGGCAGGCCCCCCACCTCACAGCTCTTCCGCAGAGGGGGGTCGTTGCCGGCGAGCAGATCCTGACGAGCTTGACCCGCGCCGCTGCCCCGGACCGGGCTTGAACATCCGCACCACGATGAAGGCGACCACCGCGAGAACGGCGAGGACCAGGACGACCTTCGAGTAGGCCGACACGTAGCCCGTGACCTCCGTCCAGTTCTCGCCCAGGAGGTACCCGGCGAGGACGAAGATGGTGTTCCAGATCGCGCTACCGAGCGTCGTCAGGCCCAGGAAGATGGGCAGCGACATCCTCTCGATACCCGCGGGTATGGAGATCAGGCTGCGGAAGATCGGGATCATCCGTCCGAAGAACACGGCCTTCGTTCCGTGACGGTTGAACCACGCCTCCGTCTTCTCGATGTCCGCGACCTTCACCAGCGGAAGCTTGGCCGCTATCGCGATCATGCGGTCGCGGCCGAGCACCGCTCCGATGCCGTACAGGGCGAGTGCGCCCACGACCGAACCCGCCGTGGTCCACAACAGGGCCGCTATGAGGTTCATCTGCCCCGTGCTCGCCGCGAACCCTGCGAGCGGCAGGATCACTTCGCTGGGCAGGGGAGGGAACAGGTTCTCCAGCGCAATGGCCAGCCCGGCGCCCGGAGCCCCGAGCTCGTCCATCAGGCTGTTGATCCATTGCGGAGCGCTGCTTTCGATCATGACTCCACCGTAGAAAATGCGAGCTGAATGCACACTGAAGCCGACCACAAGCTTTTGGTGGTGCGTGCCACAGTCAAGAAGTGCGGTTTTCCGCAATGTGCGGGTGTCTTGCGGCTGGCTACTGTGAGCGACGTGAACACAGCCGTACGCGGCGGGCTCAAGCTCGTCACAGGACTTGCACTCGGCGCTTGCACGGCAGTCGTCGAGTTGGTCTTCGTCGTGCTCGCCGGACTCATCCTCCTGCCATTGCGCGCCTGGCCCCGGGGCCACCACACCGTGCTACGACCTGTGCACAGGATAGGGCGGCGGTTCGTTGCGTGGGAACGCGCGAGACTCGCGGCGTACCAGCGGACCCGGCTGCCTCCACTGTACGGGGCGCCGGACGGCGATGATCGCGCACTGCGCTACATCGCCGCCCGCTGGCCCCTCGGGCTCCTCGGTGGTGCGGTACTGGGCTGTCTGGTACTCGGCCTCGGGTACGGGGTGTTCCTGATCTTCGGTTGGATCGTGATGGAGGTGAGACACCCCGACGACGTGATGCTCAGTGTCATCGGTGGGCTCCTGTTGCTCTTCCTGGCGGTCCAGGGCGTGCTCGGGGTCACCATGCTCGAACGCAGACTCATCACGCACCTCCTCGGACCCAGCCCGGAGGAGGCACTGCGCCGCCGCATCGACGAACTCTTCGCCAGCCGGGCCGGGGTGGTCGATGCCGTGCACGACGAACGCCGCCGCATCGAACGTGATCTCCACGACGGAGTGCAGCAACGCCTCGTCGCCTTAGGGATGTTGCTGGGACGGGCGCGGCGCGGCGATGACCCCGACCGCACCAGCGTGCTGCTCCGCCAGGCGCACGAGGAGAGTCACCGTGCTCTGGTGGACCTACGGGAGGTCGCCTGGCGGGTGTACCCCGCGGCGCTGGACGAGGCGGGCCTGGAAGCGGCGCTGAGCACGGTCGTGGACCGCTCGGAGATACCGGTGCTCCTCGGCTACCACGTCATGCGTCCGCCGCCCAAGGCGGTCGCGGCGGTCGCGTACTTCGTGGTCGCGGAAGCCGTCACGAACACGGTCAAGCACGCGAAAGCGACCAAGATAGTGGTCATGATCGGGGAGGAGAAGGGCGACCGGCTGTACGTCACGATCGAGGACGACGGCCAGGGGGGCGCGGTGCCCGAGGGCGGAGGGCTGACCGGGTTGGCCCGAAGGGTCGCAGCGCTGGACGGGACGTTCGAGGTGCGGAGTCCACCCGGCGGGCCCACCAAGATCACCGTGGAGCTGCCGTGCGTCTGATGCTCGCGGAGGACTCGACGTTGCTGAGGGAGGGGCTGATCAGGCTCCTGGCGGACGAGGGGCACGAGGTCCTGGCCGCAGTGGGGGACGCCGAGGCCCTCCTGGAGGCGATCGCCAAGGAACGCCCGGACGTGGTCGTCGCTGATGTGCGGATGCCTCCGTCCCACACCGACGAAGGGCTTCGCGCTGCCCTGGAGATCCGTGAACGCTGGCCGACGGTGGGGGTGCTCGTACTGTCCCAGTACATCGAGAAGCGCTACGCCAGGGAACTGCTGTCCGGGCAGGCGGGAGGAGTGGGCTACCTCCTGAAGGACCGGGTGGTGCAAGTGGACGAGTTCCTCGATGCTTTGGCACGGGTGGCGAGGGGAGAGGCGGCCTTCGACCCGGAGGTGGTGCGTCAGCTCCTGGGCGGTAGCTCCCACGGCGATCAACTCGTCCGGCTGACCGCGCGGGAGCGGGAAGTCCTGGCGGAGATGGCGCAGGGCCACGGGAACGCCGCCATCGCCGGTCGTCTGCACATCTCGCAGAGCGCCGTCGAGAAACACATCAACGCGATCTTCGAGAAGTTGGAGCTCTCCGGGGGGTCGGGGTACTCGCGCCGGGTGCTCGCGGTGCTCCGCTACCTGGGGACATGAGCCGGGTGCGCCGTGCCCGGAGGCACGGCGCTACGCCGGGTCAGCCGCAGCGGCCCCCTCCGCAGCAGCCGCCGCCACCGCCCGAGGACGGAGGGGGCGACGGGGCGGCGGAGGTTCCGGCGACGGCGACGGTCGACAGGAGCTTCACCGTGTCGTCGTGGCCCGCCGGACAGTCGGCGGGTGCGGAGGATTCGGCCATGGGGCGACTGACTTCGAAGGTGTCGCCGCAGGTCCGGCAGCGGTACTCGTAGCGAGGCATGGAAACAGGTTAACGGCCGTGTCCAGGCCGCTCAGGCGGTGCGCGAGTGACACCTGACAGCGGGCTTCAGGGGCCGACGGCACAGGGATGGGGAGCGGAGGGAGGGGGAGAGGTTAGGTACTGGTGCCGCGGTCTTCGCGGATGCGGGACACCACCGCGGCCACCTGCTGGCGCACGGCCTCGGTCTCGGTCAGGAAGTGCCAGTAGTCGGGGTGGCGCCCCTGGAGGGTCTGGACGGCCCGTTCCAGCCGGGCAACGGACTCGTCCAGGGGGCGCGCGTGGCGAGGATCCGGGGTGTGGCGGCCAGCCATGGCGAGGCGCTGGGCATCGCGGATGGCGAAGCGGGTGCGCTCGATCTCGTCTTCGGGGCTCTTGGAGACGGCGTTCAACCGCTGGAGGCGGTTGCCCGCCGCGGAGACTGCTTCGTCCGTGGCGTTGAGCAGGGCGCGGACGGTGGAGAGAAGGGAGGTGGCATCGGGCCAGCGTTGTGCGTCACGCGCGGTCTGGGCCTCGGTGAGCTTGTCCTCGGCCCGGCGGACGTCGGCTGCGGCTTGGCCCGGCACGTGCTGGAGGTCCTGCCAGCAGGCGATGGTGAAGCGGCGGCGCAACTCGCTGAGTACCGGCTCCACCTGTTCGGCACGGGTGGTGAGGGCCTCGGCACGGGTGCGCAGGGAGACCAGTCGGCGGTCGATCTCGGCAGCACGCTCGGGGAGTCGTTCGGCGGCCACGCGCACCGCTTCGGCGTCGCGGGTGACCCGCTCGGCGCGGTGGAGGGTTTCCGGGACGCCGTGGCGTCCCGCTCCCTGGTTGAGCTTGGTCAACTCGGGAGCGAGCGCTGCGAGGCGGGCGGCGAGGTCGTCCGCCTTCAGCCCGGAGCCACGTGTGGTGTCGAGGGCGGTCGTGGCGGTCAGGAGCGCCTGCCGGGCCCGTTCGACGGCGGGTGCCAGACGGGCGAGCTGCGTCTCGGCCTTGTCGAGGAGGGGGCCGAGACCCTGGGCGAAGCGGTCCAGTTCTTCCTTGACCTTGGTGAGGGCGTCCTTGGCCTGGGTCAGTTCGGTGCGGGCCCGGGCCGCGGTGGTCGCCTCCAGATCGTCGCGGTCGAGGTCATGGGCGTCGACGGCGGCGATGTACTGGTGGCTGACGTCGTCGATGCGTCCGCTCAGGGCGGCGAAGTCGGCAACGGCACGCCGGGCGGCCGGCGAATCGTCGACCGCGGTGATGGTCTCTATGGAGATCCGCAGGTCGCGCTGGGCGGTGTCCAGTTCGTAGAACGCGGCGGCTGCGGCGTCCTTGGCGGCCTGGGCCTGGGCTCGCTGGCCCTCGGCGCGCCCGCCGAACCAGCGACGGGTGCCGCCGCCGTTGAAGGCACCGGGGAGGGCCACGGCCGCCACGGCGAACAGGGCGACGGGCAAGGTGAGGGGGAGTAGGCGGCGTGCGAGGGCGTTCCGAGCGGGGGCGTCGCTACGGCTGTCACGGGTCCGCGGGGCGACCGTGGCCCGAGCGGATGCGGCCGGTGCGCTCGGTGTGGCCGGTGCGGAGACGTGGGCCAGTGCCCCGGCTGCTGTTGCCGGTCGGTGTCCGTCCGTGCTGACCGTGCTGCCTGAGTCGCCCGGACCGGCTGAACCGACCGGATTGACCGGACTGCCCGGGCCGGCCGAGCCGTCTGGGGTGCCCGGGGAGTCCGGGGTGTCCGAAGGATGGGGGATGTAGAACGCTTGTGGTGTTGTCGGTGTGTACGGCTGTCTGGGTGTCGCCGTCACTTACCTCTCCCGTGCTGTGGTCCGCCGTGCCCGGTGCCATTGTCCCACCTGGTACGGACGAACACACGGGGCGTTCAGTTCACGTTCCGCACCGTGACGCTTCCGTTGTCGCTGTGGGCGGAGACGGAGCGGTGGCTGCGGTCGTCACGGGGGACGGACACCTTCACGCTCCCGTCATCGCTCTTCGCGGACACCTTGTACCCGGTCGCGTCGCCTTCACGGCCGGGAAGGGTGACGGAGACGGAGCCGTCGTTGCTGCGCGCGGCGACCCGGTCCGGGACGGAGGCCAGAGCCAGCCGTAGCGACCCGTTCTCGGTATGGGCCGCTACCTCGCGGGAATGCAGATCGCTCGCGCGGATGCTGCCGTCGCCGCTACGGAGGGTGAGGGGGCCACTGACGTCCTCGACCTTCACGGAGCCGTCGTCGGTGCTGATGTCCACGGGGGTCCGGAAGCCGGAGGCCCGCACCGGGCCGTCGTCGTTCTTCACGACGAGGGTCACCCCGCGGGGGACTTCGATGCGGTGCTTGACCCCACAGGTGGCGATGAAGCCGGAGCAGTCGCGACGCAGGACGAGACGGTCGTCCTCCATCCGCCAGTTGAACGTCGACTTGGAGCCGATCAGCTTCCGGGCCTTGATCCAGCGGGTCACCTCGACCTCGTCACCGTCGCCGGGTACGAGTTCGAGGCTGGAGTCGTCGGAATCGACGGTGAGCGTCTTGCCGGACAGCGCGAAGGAGCGTCGGTCGGGGGAGGAGTCGTCCTCCGGGTCACTCGCGCAACCGCTGGCGGCGAGGGCGAGGACGGTGACTCCCGTGGCGGCGAGCAGCGCCGTGCGACGTCGACGCGGGCGCCGGCGGGTGATGCGTGCGGTCATGGATATCCCCCTGGGACGAACGATCCGTAGCGGCACTCCCCGGTACCGCTGTGTGGCTCCGGTACCCGGAAGCGGTGCGCAAGTGCCTTGCGGGTCGGCGGGTCAGCGGGCCTCGCGGGCCGCCGCCGGAGCGTGATTCGACGATAGGGAGGAACGGTCCGCATGGGCATCGGGGTCCCTACCGGATCCGGGGTGGGGATAACCCCCGGCCGCTGCGGGAAATGGGTTTGTGGGGCCCGGCAGGAAGCAAGGTAGGCTGTCGACTCATCCCGGGCGCGTAGCTCAGTGGTAGAGCGCTGCCCTTACAAGGCAGATGTCGGCGGTTCGAAACCGTCCGCGCCCACCGGAATCGGTCGTGTTGGTGTGATCCCCGGCCGATCTGATCCTGTGTGATGTTCGGAACGGTCCCTGGAGAGTGCGTGGCTCCGGGGGCCGTTTTTCGTGTGCACGGAAGCCCGGACAGCGAGCGGCATGGCCGGGCTCGGCGGGCGGACGGGCGCGATGGGTGGGTCCGGTGCGCGCGGGTCCTGGTGCTGCCCTGCCGCCGCTCTAGGGCGGTGGGCCGGGCGGGGCGCCGTGGGCGTGCTTCAGGGCGGCTCGGGCGTTGACCTGGTCGGGGGCGGTGACCTCGGCCCAGTAACGGTGACAGGTGACGAAGACGGCGAGTTCGCGCTCTCGCTCGCGGAGTTTCTCCACCTGAGCCTGTTCGTCGGGGGTCCAGCCGGGGGAGGCGGGGCGTTCGACCCTGCGCCAGCTGGTCTCGTCACTGAAGCCGTCGAGGGGTTCCACCGACCAGGGGAGGCGTTTGAGCAGGTCGATGAGCTCCGCACGTACTTGGTGCAGTTCCTCCTGGCCGGCCAGGAGGTCGCTCGGGAAGTCATAGGTGGCAGCCACCCGGGAATAGTACGCCTGTTCGAATTTGTCGAGCGAGTCGTGGAGGCCCCCGGATACGGGGGTGGCGGGGGTGCGCCGTCATGCCGGTGCGGGCTTGGAGCCGTCGGGCCCGTGGAGGGACACTGGGGGCATGTGCCGCAGCATCAAGACGCTCCGTCCGCCCGTCATCCCCGAAGAGGCCACCGAGGACGAGATCCGGGCCGCCGCGCTGCAATACGTGCGGAAGGTCTCCGGCTTCAGGGCCCCGGCCGCCCACAATCGTGAGGTGTTCGACGCCGCCGTGGAGGCGGTGGCCGCGGCCACCGCGGAACTGTTGGCCGGGCTTGAGGTCAGGGGCCGGTCCGCGGGCGCGGCTCACGTTTCGGCCGCGGCCTCCTGAGGCCCTGCCCCCTTCTCCTGAGGTCCGCCCCTCCCGCTGGGGCCCGCCCCTTCCGCTGGTGCCCGGCCGGGCCCGTGCAGCCGCTTCTCGCCCGCAGTTGCCAGGCGGCCCGGGGACGCACTGCCTCGCCCCACCCCGACCGGAGGTCATCTCAGTGTTACCTGCACGGGTACTTTCCGGTGCCGCGTTGGCCGTGGTGATGCTCGCCCTGTCCGGCTGCTCTTCCGTCTGGGGCTGCACCGACACGACGGCGAAGCGCGGTGAGGCCGATGTCAGGGTGCAGGTCGAGGACACGTCCGGGCAGCCTCTCGGCGTCACCGCCGAGGTCGTCGACTGGCGCTTGGAGCCCCACCCGCAGGTGCCCTCTGAAGGTGACCAGGTCCATTTCAACTACCGTTTCGACGGTGCCGACGAGGCGTCCGGCCCCGCAGTGGACGCCTGCGCGGTCGATGGGAAGCGCGTGGCGTTGGGGTGCCAGACGATCCATTCGTCCGCGACGTGGCGCCAACCGGACGGTGCCCTCACGGGCGACGGCTGGTTCGCCGTCGAGCACCCTGAGCGGGTTGCCGGAATGCTGTTGATCCCCAATGACCAGTCCTACGGCGGACGAACCTGCGATCAGGACGCCAAGGACGGTGGCGGTACGCATCCTCCGGAACCAGCCAGCAAGGGGGACCGGCTGTAGGCGGCCGGGGCGGTTGAGGTCGCGGCACGGCTCTGCCGGCGCCCCGGAGCGCGTGCTGTTCGGTGGCCACGTTCCTCTGCGCGACCGGCGCCCCCCCGCTCCCACCCTCCACGAGCAGGCCGACGGAACGGCCGGCTCACGAGCAACTGCACGCTCCCGGGAGCGGTGTCGACGGGTGAGCCGGCCGTGGCCGCCGGATCCGGGTGTCGGAGGGAGGAGGGTTTCAGCCGGTGGTGCTCGCGACGGGGCGTCGCATCAGGTACGCCGCTGCGGCTCCTGCCCCGAAGAGCGCCAGCAGGGACACCCCGGCCGCCAGCCAGGTCGCGCCCAGCCACTGCGCCCCCACGTAGCCGAGCCCCACGCTGTAGCCGGCCCAGGCAATGCCCGCGAGTGCGGACCAGGGCAGGAAGTCGCGGTTGCGGCGCTGTGCGGCGCCGGCGCCCAGTGAGACGAGCGAACGGCCCGCCGGCGCGAACCGGGCGATCACCACCAGGGGCCCGCCGCCCCGTGCGAGCGCCGAGCCGAGCCGCGCCTGTGCGGAGGTGAGCCGACGGGAGCGGGCGATGGCCCGGTCGAACCGCGCACCACCTCGTCGGGCCAGCCGGTACGCGCAGAAGTCGCCGAGGACCGACGCGGTCGCGGCGCACAGGATCAGTGCCAGGATGTCCGGCACGTCGTGCGGGACCTGGCCGGTGGCCGCCCCGGTCCCCGCCGCGGCGGCCGTGGCCGCCGTGATCACGAGGACGCCGCTGGGCAGTATCGGTAGGAACACATCAAAAATGACGGAAATCGCCACAATGGCGTAGATCCATGGGCTCCCGGTCAATGGGCCCATACTCTCCAGCACCGAATCTCCCCCGGTCGGCATCGCGATGCCGCGATGTCGCGTGGTGCGGCAGGGGCGGCGCTTGGTGACAGCCATACAGCGTACGCGGAGGTTCGTTCCTGTGATCCACCGGGGGCTCAAATGTTCTCCACGCGGTGTTCACCCTCGGTGGGCGCAAAGATGGCTTGATGGTGCTCTTGAGGTAGGTGCGGGCGTGAGGTAGCGGGGCTCGTGCGGCGGTCGTCGCGCGGGCGGGGGACGGGCGGGCCCGCGCGGCGGTGGGGCTGGGGGGTGCCGCGCGGGCTCGAAGGTGCTGCACGAGGCGGTCCGGACCGGGGCTGGGTCCCTGTCCGGCTCCGCCGCCCCCGCACCTCCCGCCTCCCGGCGCCCGGGTCGGGGCGTCCGACCCGGGTGGTGCCGGGCTGGGCGGGGGTGAGGGGACGTCGTGCTGGGTGTCAGGTCGGGCTCGGGGCTCGGCCTCGGCTACCGGTGCCCCGACTGCCGGAGTCTCCCGGCGAACGGTGCGCGGGCTGCGGCTCGTGGCCGGTGGCCCGCGGCGTGCAGGGTCTGACCTCCGGGGTGCAGGTCAGGCGGAGGCCGCCGCGGTTTCCTGTCGGGACTGCTTCCCCTCCTCGTTCTGCGACCGCGAGGAGAGCAGTCGGTCGAGACCGAAGGCCCCCGAGCCGGTGAACACCAGCAGCAGGAACGCCCAGCAGAACATCGCCGAGGCTTCGCCGCTGTTCTGGAGCGGCCACAGGGCTTCCGGCTGGTGCACCTTGAAGTAGGCGTACGCCATGGAGCCGGAGGAGATGAACGCAGCGGCGCGGGTGCCCAGGCCGATCATGACCAGGCCGCCGCCGACGAGTTGGATGACCGCGGCGTACCAACCTGGCCAGGTGCCGGCCGAGACGGTGCCGCCGCCGTGCGCGCCGCCGAGGACGCCGAAGAGGGACGCGGCGCCGTGGCAGGCGAAGAGCAGGCCGACGACTATGCGGAACAGGCCGAGAGCGTAGGGCTGGGCGTTGTTGAGACGTCCAGTCATGGGGGGACTCCTTCGGTGTGGTGGGGACGTAACCGAGTGAAGCCACAGGTTAGGTTGACCTAATGAGTGCTTGCAAGTTCAACATTTGGCCATATGTAGTCCCTGTGCGGTCCCTGTGCGAACCCTGAGCGGCGCTGCCCGGACCGGTCGGATCCGGCTCATCCGCGGGTGGTGCGCCCGGTGTCGGCCGGCGCTCCCGCCGCCGGGGTGAGCACCGTCTCCAGCACCTCTTCCAGTCGGGCTCCGCCGTCCGCTTCCGGCCGTGCCCGGTCGAGTCGGAGCCGCGACTCCCGGCCGCGCAGGGTCAGGGTCATCAACTGGTTGCCGAACCACGGTCCGCCGCGCTTGGCCCATCTCAGCCCGCGCGCGCCGGTCTGTCCGTGACCCGCCAGGATCCGGCCGAGTGCGGTGGCGAACCGGCTCCAGCCGAAGCGGAAGGCCCAGGCGAGGTGCGTGGGGAAGGAGTTGTGGACGGGGGAGCAGGTCAGCTGGAGCACGCGGGCCGCGGGGTCGGTGCCCGGGGGCCACTCGGTCGGTTCGGCGAGGTACGCGTGGTGGACGTCGCCGGACAGGACGTACACCGCCGCGGGTGCTGACGGGCCCGAGCCCGCCTCGGCGATCAGCGAGGTCAGTCGGGCGAAGGACTCCGGGAAGGCCGCCCAGTGTTCGAGGTCGGCCCGCCGGCGCAGCTGCTCGCCGAAGCGTGCCCAACGCGCGCCCCGGTCGCCCCGGCACAGGGCCGCGTCCCACGCCTCGCCGTCGTGGACCAGTGGCGGCAGCAGCCAGGGCAGGGAGGTGCCGATCAGGAGGTGGTCGTAACTCCCGGGGGCGTCGAGGGCCTGGTCCCGCAGCCAGCGTGCCTCGTCCGGGTCGAGCATCGCGCGCCGGTCCTCGTCCAGTACGCGGGCCGCGCGGGTGTCGACCATCAGCAGCCGGACGCGTCCGAAGTCGCGGCGGTAGCTCCAGCGCACCCCGGCCGGTTCGGCGTCGGCCTGGGCGGCGAAGGCCCGTAGCGTGTCCGTGCCGTCGGGGGCCGAACGCACCCGGGCGAAGAGTTCGTCGTCGGCGAGCTCGTCCGGGGACAGGTTGCCGAGGTGTTGGTACACCCAGTACGACATCAGGCCGCTGAGGATCCGCTCGCCCCACCAGGGGGTGGATCTGATCTCGGCGAGCCAGGCGGCGCTGGTGTTCCAGTCGTCGATCACGTCGTGGTCGTCGAAGACCATGCAGGACGGGACGGTGGACAGCAGCCAGCGGACCGCGGGGTCGAGCCACGACTCGTAGTAGAGCCGGGTGTACTCCTCGTAGTCCGCCACCTGGGCGCCCGGGGGTTCGCTGAGGTCGCGACGGGTGGCGAGCCAGCGGCGGGTCGCGGGGGACACCTCGTCGGCGTACACCTGGTCGCCCAACAGCAGGAGGACGTCGGGGCGGTGCCGGTCGTCGCCGGGGTCGCGGGCCAGTCGGGCGGCCAGTGCGTCCAGTGCGTCCGGACCGATCGGGTCCGGTTCCCCGGGGGGTTGCGCGGCCCAGCGACAGGAGCCGAAGGTGATCCGCACCAGACTGCTCGGGTCGCCGGTGCCGTCGGTCGTGGGGGTCGCAGGGGTCTTGATCACCGAGGCCGGGAACCGCGTGGCCGCCGGGGGCGTGGAGGGCGGTGCGGGCCACACCCGGATGCCGTCGAGCAGCACCTCGTACTCCGTGGCGGTGCCGGGGGTCAGGCCCCGGACCGTGACCAGTGCGTAGTGGTGTCCCGCGACCTGGAAGGTCGGGGTCACGCCGGCCGAACCGTCCGCGCAGCGCACCTCGGCGGTGCACGGACGGCCCGTCTCGATCCACACGGTCGCCGACGAGTCGTCGACGTACCTCAGCAGCGGTCCCAGGCGTAGCACCGTGATGGTGATCACTCTCCTCCGTCGCCCCGTACGGTACGGAACGCCGGGGGAGGGTCGGCCGGTTCCCGTTGGCGCGGCCGTGGCCGTCGTCCTGCGGGTCCCCCGCTTGGAGCTGTGAGGGGTGTTCTCCCCAGGTGGGGGAGGGGGTCAGCAGGAGTTGAGGATGCCCTGGAGCGCGGCCTTCTCGGCGGTGTCGACGTCGAGGGCGTAGTGCTTCTTCACCTGCACCCACATCCGCGCGTACACGCAGTGGTACGACGCGCTGGGCGGCAGCCACTCGGCCGGGTCCTTGTCGCCCTTGGCCTGGTTGACGTTGTCGGTGACTGCGATCAGTTGCGGGCGGACGAGGTCGTTGGCGAAGCCCTGGCGGGCGCTGTTGGTCCAACCGTCGGCGCCGGAGCGCCACGCCTCGGACAGCGGGACCACATGGTCGATGTCGAGGTCGGAGGCGACGGTCCAGGTGGCGTCGTCGTACTCGGAGAACCAGGTGCCGGACACGGCCGCGCAACTGGCGTTCTGCACCACGTCCGTGCCGTCGCGTTCGAGGACGACCTCACGGGCGTTACAGGTGCCGGAGACGGTGCTCCAGTGGGGGAACTTGCTCCTGCTGTAGCCGGCCGAGGAGCCTTCGGGGGCCTCGTTGAGCTGGGCGAGGTAGACGCGGGCGGTGGCCGCGTTCACCGGGGTGGGCGGCTTGGCCTGGGCGGGCGGGCCGGTGAGGGCGGCGATGGCGGACAGTCCGGTCGTCAGTGCCGCGACGGCGCCGAACCGGCGGGTGCGGCGGCGGTCACCGGCCGCGGACGAGGTGGCGGACGGGGTGGCGGACGGGGTCTCGGTGGGGGACTGGCGCGTGTGGCCACGGGACATGGGGGCTCCCTGATCGTCATGGGGTGGCGGCGCCCGGCGGGCGCGGCCGTGGGTGGCGTCCGGGGGTTGCCGGAAAGCGATTGCCAGACAACAGGGTTGCGGCATGATCACGTCACATCAAGAGGAATAACGGAGGATCATGTTCCGTATGGAGGTGAAGAGTTGTGAATCCTCCCGGAACGGGCGGGGGTTCCGTGCTCCGTCGTGCGCCGTCCCGCGGCGGGGTGCGCGGGTGGTCCGCGGCCGTGCGAGGGCGCGCCCCCGGGTGCGTCGGACGGGTCGCAGCGGTGCTGCCCGGGCTGTGTGGGCCGCGTGGGGCGACCGCGCCCCGGGCGGGTCGGGCGTGCGGCGGCCCGCTGTCCGGCGGTTCCGGATGCGCGCGGATCTCCGGGTCGGTCGGGGGTCGGTCGGGGTGCGGGGTCGGCGTGCCCGGTGACGAAGGTCCCGGGGTCGGGCCCGCCGCTCTCGCGTACCATGGGGTCAGCAGAAGGGGAGTAGCTCTTCGCCGGACCGTCGACATACTGCTCAGCTCGTCTGAGCCGGCGCCCGGAGGCGGGGCCCGTACACCGGGTCCGGCCAGCGAGACCTTCGGCCAGCAGTGCTCACGCGCACATCCGTGCGCGTGTGGGGCGCTGCCGTGCCGAGGGCGTCGTCCGCAGTGACTCTCGGTGGGGCAGCCCGACCGATTGAGGAACCTTGATCAGCATCAGTGTGGTGGCGCTCGTCTTCGGCGTCGTCTTCCTGGCCGAGCTGCCGGACAAGACCGCGCTCGCGGGACTGGTCCTGGGCACGCGGTACCGGGCCTCGTACGTGTTCGCCGGGGTCGCGGCGGCCTTCGCCGTCCACGTCGCGCTCGCCGTCGCCGCGGGGAGCGTGCTCACCCTGCTCCCGGAACGGTTGCTCAGCGCCATCACGGGCGTCCTGTTCCTCGGCGGAGCGGCCGTGCTCGCGTTCAAGAAGAGCGACGGGGACGAGGAGATCCGCCAGCCCGAGGACCAGAGCTTCTGGAAGGTCTCCGGCGCCGGATTCATGCTCATCCTGGTCGCCGAGTTCGGTGACCTCACGCAGATCATGACCGCGAACCTGGCCGCCCGCTACGACGACCCGCTCTCCGTCGGACTCGGCGCCGTACTGGCGCTGTGGGCCGTGGCCGGGCTGGGGATCGTGGGCGGCAAGGCGCTGATGAAGCGGGTGCCGCTGGCGCTCATCACCCGGATCGCCGCGCTGCTGATGCTGGGCCTCGGTGTCTGGAGCCTGTACGAGGCGGTGGCGGGCTGATGGTGGCATTCACGCCGTTTGTTTTGTACCGTGTTTGAACAAAGTGGTTCCGCTCGCCTTCCCTGACCAGCGGGCGGGGCCACCTTGATCCGCTGCGCCGCCCGTGCGCCCGCCCGGCCCCGCCGGCGGCCCGGGCGGGCGTCGTCCGGGCGGTTGCCGTCCGGACCGGCCGGTTGCCGTGCGCGGGCCCGCGCCCCGCGGGGACCGGCCCTCCCGTCCACCGGGTGCACCTCCCTGAGGGCGCCCGGGGCTCACCGGGCCCCGCCCGCGCCGGTCCCACCCTGGCACGCGGGGTCCCGACCGTTCCGTGCGCCAGCGCGTTCCGTGGCGCCCGCCCTCACCCTGGAGCATGCCGATGACGGCCACACCGACGCCGGACACCGCCGTTCTGACCACCCGTGCCCTCCTCCTGGACATGGACGGCACCCTCGTGAACTCCGACGCCGTGGTCGAGCGCTGCTGGCGGCGTTGGGCCGTCCGGTACGGACTCGACCCCGATGCGGTGATGTCGGTCGTGCACGGTCGTCAGGGGTACGCCTCCATGGCCCTGCTGCTGCCCGACCGGCCCATGTCCGAGAACTACGCGGAGAACGCCCGCATGCTCGCCGAGGAGACCGCTGACCTGGACGGGGTCGTCCCGGTGCCGGGCGCCCCCGCCTTCCTCGCCGCGCTGGCCGCGCTGGCGGCGCCGTACGCGCTCGTGACCTCCGCGACCCGGGAGCTGGCGGCCGCCCGGATGGGGGCGACGGGGCTCGCCCTGCCCCGGGTCAGGGTGACCGCGGAGGACGTGGGGGCGAGCAAGCCCGATCCCGAGGGGTTCCTGAAGGGGGCGGCGGAGCTCGGGGTGCCGGCCGCCGAGTGCGTGGTCTTCGAGGACTCCGCGGCCGGGATCGCCGCGGGGCTGGCCGCGGGCATGCGCGTGGTCGGAGTGGGGCCGCGGGCGGCGGAGCACGGGGCCACCGTCCAGGTCGACGACCTCACCCGGGTCCGGGTGGACCCGGCCGCGGACGGGGCGCTCCGACTCACCCTGAACTGACGGCACTCACGCACTCTTACCTTCACGCATTCACGCATTCACGCACTCGTGCACGGACGGCCTGACCCGCTCACGGCCCGGTGAGCTGACGACCTGACGGCCCGATGACCTGACGGCGCTGTCAGGTCGTCGGGCCGTCAGTCGTCGTTGCCGCCGCTCCGGCCGCCCTCGCCGCCGCGTCCGTCGCCCCCGCCGGAGGTCTCGGACTCCAGGACGCCCCGGGTCAACGGGCCGTACGTGCCGCGCTCCTCGGAGATGCCCCGGGCGATCTGGTAACGGGTGAGGGCCTGCTCCACCTCGGAGTTGAAGACGCCGTCCCGCGAACCGGTGTAGAGACGCATCTGCCACAGCCGCTGCTGGAGGTCCTGCACCGCCGCGCCCCGGTCCCCCGCGCGCAGGGTGCCGTCGGAGCGCGGCGGTGTCGATTCGGCGGGGCGGGAGGCGGAGGTGGACGGAGCGGCGGAACCGGAGGCGGTGGCCTTCTCGCTCGGGCTCTTGGACGGGCTCGTCGTGGCCCCGGGCGCGGCCGGTTCGGTCGAGGCGGACGAACTCGCCGAGGGGGTCGTCGAGGGTGCCCGGCTCGTCGCCCTGTTCGACGGGGTCGATCCCGCCGAAGGCTTCCCGGTGGGCGCCGTGTTCGGTGCCGAGGAGCCCGGGATGGTGGTGTCGATGTCCGGCAGGGCCTTGTCGTGCTGGGGCTTGTCGTAGCTGAAGACCCCGCCGGCGACCATGCCGAGGCCGGCCGCGGCGACCGCCACCGTCGAAGCGGCGATGAGCGCGAGGCGGCGCCGGCGGGCCCGGGGGTCGGGCTCCGGGGGCTCGTGCCGGTCGCGCGGTCCCGGACGGTGCCGCCCGGGGCTGCCCGGGCCGTCGGTGGCGAGGGTCGGCCGCGGGCCGACCTCCGACTCGCCGCGGACACCGTGCGGGAAGCGCATGGTGGGGTGCTCCGGCACGCCGTGGCCGGGTCCCGGGAACTGACCGGGGGCCGGGTCAGGGGCGGACGCGGGGGCGTGGGGGGCCTGGAAGCCCGCCGCCGGTTGTTCGACCGTCCACCCGACCTCGCCGTCCGCCGGGTGCGGCTGGGGCTGCGGCTGCGCCTGCCCGTACGCCTGCCCGTGTCCCTGCCCCTGCCCCTGTACCTGCCCGTGTCCCGGCGGGGGCGGCTGTCCGTGCGCGGGTGCCTGCCCCGGCCCGTACCCCTGTCCCGGCGGGGGCGTCTGCCCCGGTACGGGTGGCTGCGGGGCCTGCGCCGGGGGTCCGGCCGCGTCGTCGTGGGGCGGCATGGGGCCGGGGAGCGCGTCCGACGGTCCCGCGGCGGGATGTCCGCCCCGCCCCGCCTCGGTGCCCCGCCCCGCGTCCCCTCCCGTGCCCGGCGTCGGGGAGGCCCCGGCCGTGGGCCCCGAGGGCGCGCCGTCGGCGCCCGCCGCCATCCGGGGCAGGGGCTGGGTGGGCGAGTCGGGCGGCGGCGGCCCCGGTCGGGGCGGAGGGCCGGGCGGGGCGCCGGGCCCGAAGGCGCCCGTGGGGGAGTCCGACTGCCCCTGAGCCAGGTAAGGGCGCACCTGGAGACGGGCGAACTGCCCGGTGTGGTCGCTGAGTTCGGTGTGCTGTTGCGGGTCCGCGGGCTGCGGCGGGCGGGTCGGGTCCGGTGGCCCGGACGGGTGGGTCGGATCGGTGCCCTGCCCGGCTCCCCGTGCCGTCGCACCGGTACGTGCCGCGCACCCGCAACCGTCGGGCGCTTGCGCACCCTGCGGCACCCCGCACCGTGGACATGTCTGTCGGTTCACCGTCTGGGTCCCCTCCCCTTGGTTGAAGGCGATTATGCAGACAACCGGGCGGCCCCGCAGGCACCGCGCCCCCCGCTCCCGACAGGCCGGACCCGGGTCCACGCACCACGATGGGAGGTGCGCAGAGCGCAGACCCGTTCAGGAGGTGTGCATGACACGTGGTGAACAGGGGCGGGACGGAACCCTTCCGCAGCGGGGTCGGGCCGCCGGTGAGGACGGGCTCGGCGGCTCGGTCATGGTCTCGATCGGAGCGCTGCTCCTCGGCATGCTGCTGGCCGCGCTCGACCAGACCATCGTGTCCACGGCGCTCCCCACGATCGTCAGCGACCTCGGCGGCCTCGACCACCTCTCGTGGGTCGTCACCGCCTACCTCCTGGCGTCGACCGCGGCGACCCCGCTGTGGGGGAAGCTCGGCGACCAGTACGGCCGCAAGAGGCTCTTCCAGACCGCCGTCGTGATCTTCCTGGTGGGCTCGGCGCTGTGCGGGGCCGCCCAGAGCATGCCGCAGCTCATCGGCTTCCGCGCGCTCCAGGGGCTGGGCGGCGGCGGACTGATGGTGCTGTCCATGGCGATCGTCGGGGACCTCGTCCCGCCCCGGGAGCGCGGTCGGTACCAGGGGCTGTTCGGCGCGGTGTTCGGCACCACGAGCGTGCTCGGACCGCTGTTGGGCGGGGTGCTCACCGAACAGCTGAGCTGGCGGTGGGTGTTCTACGTCAACCTGCCGATCGGTGCGGTCGCCCTGGTCGTGATCGCCTCCGCGCTGCGCATCCCGCATCGGGACGCCCGGCACACCATCGACTACCTCGGCACCTTCCTGATCGCCTCGGTCGCGGCCTGTCTGGTGCTGGTCGCCTCCCTCGGCGGCACCACCTGGGCCTGGGGCTCGGCGCGGACCATCGGACTGACGGTGCTCGGGGTGCTGCTGGCCGGGGCGTTCGTCCTGGTGGAACGTCGGGCCGCGGAACCCGTGCTGCCGTTGAAGCTGTTCCGGATCCGGACGTTCACGCTCGCGGCGCTGATCAGCTTCGTCGTCGGCTTCGCGATGTTCGGGGCGATGACGTACCTGCCGACGTTCCTCCAGATCGTCCGGGGCGTGTCGCCGACCATGTCGGGCGTGCACATGCTGCCGATGGTCATCGGGTTGCTGCTCGCCTCCACCGGGTCCGGACAGATCGTGAGCCGCACCGGCCGCTGGAAGGTCTTCCCCGTCGCGGGCACCGGGATCACCGCCCTGGGCCTCCTGCTGCTGCACCGCCTCGGCCCGGACACCAGCACGGCCGTGACGAGTGCGTACTTCTTCGTGTTCGGGCTGGGCCTCGGGCTGGTGATGCAGGTCCTGGTGCTGATCGTGCAGAACGCGGTCGCGTACGAGGACCTGGGCGTCGCCACGTCCGGGGCGACCTTCTTCCGGTCCATCGGGGCGTCCTTCGGCGTGGCCGTCTTCGGGTCCGTCTTCGCGGGGCGCCTCACCGACAAGTTGACCTCCGCGCTGGGCGGGCAGGCGCTGCCGCCCGGGGTGGACGCGGCCTCGCTCGCGGCCGATCCCCGGGGACTCGACCGGCTGTCGCCCGCCGTGCGGCCCGCCGTGCTCGACGCCTTCGCCTCGGCGATCACCGACGTGTTCCTGTACGCGGTGCCGGTGGCCCTCTTCGGCTTCGTCCTCGCCTGGTTCCTCCACGAGGACCGGCTGCGCGGCTCGGTGACCGTTCCCGACGGCACCGAGACACTGGCCAGCAACCCCGTGCAGCGCTCCTCGCACGACGAGTGCGCCCGGGCGCTGTCCGTCCTCGGCACCCGCGAGGGGCGACGGCGGATCTACGAGACCATCACCCGCCGGGCCGGGTACGACCTGCTCCCCGCGAGCAGTTGGCTGCTGCTGCGGATGCGCCGGCACGGGGTCGTGGAGCCGTCGATCCTCGCGGAGGGCGGCAACGTGCCCTTCGAGGTGGTCGCCGCGGCGGCCCGGCAGGTGGAGGAGCGGGGGCTCGGCGCACGGGAGGGGCTGGGGCTGACGTTGACCCGGCGGGGCCGCCGCGCCGCCGACGCGTTGGCCGCCGCGCGGGAGGAATCCCTCGCCGAACTGCTCGGGGACTGGTGGGGACCGGACCGGCCGGCCGACCTCACCGCCCTCGTCCGGACCCTGAGCGCGGAGTTGTGCGGGTCCCACGCGGAGCGCCCCACGGGCCCGCCCCGACCCGGCGCGGTCGCGGACCCCGCGCCGGGCGGCGGCCCGCCGCCCGGCACCGGCACCGGCGTGTCCGACACCGGCCCGCCGCCCGACCCGTCCGCCGGGCCGCCGACCACTCCGCCGACCGGGCCGACGCCGTGAGACGCCCGCCGGGGGGAGGGCCGGGCGACCGGTAGCATGGGGGGTCGTCATCACGTCCCCACGGGGGGAAGCCGGTGCGAATCCGGCGCTGACCCGCAACCGTGAGCCGCCCGACCGGGCGCCAGCCGGAGCACCCCGTACGTCGACGTGACCGGCTCACGCCACCGGGAACCGGTGACGGGCACCGTCGAGGAACACGGGGCCGGAGCCGCCCGGAGCCGCCCCAGCGACGCGTGCCCGTGCGCCCGACCCGCAGCGAAAGGGCACACGCCGACCATGAACATCCGCCGCATCGCCGCGGTCCTCGCCGCCACCGCGGTGCTCGGCACGGTGACCGCCCCCGTCGCCCTCGCCGACCGGGCCGCGGGCACCCCCTCGCCGTCCCCGTCCGCCAAGCTCCCGACCGGCCTGTACGGCACCACCGACCCCACCTACGACGGCGTCTGGCGGCAGTCCCTGGCGATGCTCGCCCAGGACACCGCGGAGGTCGCCCCCGCCGCCGCTGCCGTCGACTGGCTCACCGGCCAGCAGTGCGCGAACGGCGCCTTCGCCGCGTACCGGGCCGCTCCGGACGCCCCGTGCGACGCCAAGACGCCGGTCGACACCAACAGCACCGCCGCCGCCGTCCAGGCACTCGCCGCCCTCGGCGGGCAGGACGACGCGACGGGGGACGCCGTGGACTGGTTGAAGTCCGTCCAGAACGCGGACGGCGGCTGGGGCTACCTGCCCGGGGCGCCCAGCGACACCAACTCCACCGGCCTGGTCGTCGGCGCCCTCACCGCCACCGGTGCCCGCCCCGCACAGGTCCGCTCCGCGGAGGGCACCACCCCGCACGACGCGCTCCTCGCCCTGACCGTGCCCTGCACGGCCGGCGGCGGCGGCGCCTTCGCGTACCAGCCGGACAAGAAGGGCGCACTGGTCGCCAACGACGACGCCACCGCCGCCGGAGTGCTCGGCGGCCTGGACCGCACCCTCGCCCCGACCGCCGCACCCGATGCCGCCCCGCGCGACTGCGCCAAGCCCCGCACCGCAGCGGAGGCCGCCCGCGGCGGCGCCGCCCACCTCGCCGGGGTGCTCAAGGCCGACGGACACCTCAAGAGCAGCCTGCCCGGCGCCGACGACCAGCCCGACCACGGCAACACCGCGGACGCCGTGGTCGCCCTGGCCGCCGCCGGACTCGGCGACCGGGCCGCCCCCGCGGTCACCTGGCTGGAACGCAACTCCGTCGCCTGGGCGAAGCAGACCGGCCCCGCGGCCTGGGCCCAACTGGTGCTCGCCGCCCACGCCACCGGCGCCGACCCGCGCGACTTCGGCGGCACCGACCTGGTCGCCGGGCTGAACGCCACCGGCCCCGAGCCGAGCGCCGCGCGTGACGGGGCCGCGGGCAAGGACGGCGACGACGGTCCCGCCGCGGTGTGGATCATCGGCCCCGCACTCCTGCTCGGGGCGGGCATCGGCTTCCTGGTCAGCCGCCGGAAGCGGCAGCAGTGACCCCCGCACCCCCGGCCCCCGCACCTGGCGCACCCGCCCGCGCCCCCGGCCGGGTGGTGGCCGTGCTGACGGCGCTGCTCACCACCCTCGCCGTGGCCCTGCTCACCGCCGCCCCCGCGCAGGCCGCCGGATACCGCTACTGGTCCTTCTGGGACCTCACCGACGGCTCCTGGACGTACGCCACCCAGGGACCGGCGCTCGCCCGCCCCGCCGACGGGGACGTCCAGGGCTTCCGCTTCTCGGTGAGCGAGGACTCCGGCGACGCGGCGAAGCCCCGCGGCCCCCGTGACTTCGCCGGGATCTGCGGCGCGACCGCCCCGCGCGACGGCACCAAGCGGGTCGCGCTCGTCATCGACCCCGGCACCCCGGCCGACGCCCCCGGCGGCGAGACCCCGCCGGCGACCCGCACCGCGTGCGCACGGGTCGGCACCGACGCGACCAGCGCCGAGGCCCTGGCCGCCGTCGCCAAGCCGCTGCGCTACGACAGCAACGCACTGCTCTGCGCCATCGACGGCTACCCCCGCACCGGCTGCGGCGAACAGGTCTCCGCCGACCGGGCGACGACACCCGAGCGGCCCGCCGCGGACGGAGCGGGCGAAGACGGCGAGGGCGACGCGGGCGGCGGGCCGTCCGCCGGGATCTACGTCGGGGCCGCCGCCGTCGCGGCCCTGGGCGTCGCCGCCGTCTGGCGCTCCCGCCGCCGGGGCTGACGCATGTCCGAGCGCCCGTCCCCCTCCCGGTCGGCCACCGTGCCGCGGGCGACCCGCCCCGCGGCGCCGTCCGCGGACCGGTCCGGCGCGCTGCACCCGGGTGCCTGGTGGGTGTGGGCCCTGGGCCTCGGGGTCGCGGCGTCCCGCACCACCAACCCCCTGCTGCTGGGGCTGCTCGTCGCGGTCGCCGGATACGTCGTGGCGGCCCGCCGCACCGAAGCGCCGTGGGCGCGGTCGTACGGCGCGTTCGTGAAGATCGCGCTCGCGGTCCTCGGCGTCCGGCTGGTGTTCGCCGTGCTGCTCGGCTCGCCGATCCCCGGGACGCACGTCCTGGTCACCCTGCCGGAACTGCCGCTGCCCGCGTGGGCCGAGGGCGTACGGATCGGCGGGCGGGTCACCCTCGAAGGACTGGTCTTCGCCCTCTACGACGGGCTGAAGCTCGCCGCCCTCCTCATCTGCGTGGGCGCCGCGAACGCCCTGGCCAACCCGTCCCGGCTGCTGAAGTCGCTGCCGGGCGCACTGTACGAGGCCGGCGTCGCCGTCGTCGTCGCGATGACCTTCGCCCCGAACCTGATCGCCGACGTACGGAGGCTGCGGGCCGCCCGGCGACTGCGGGGCCGCCCGGACCGCGGCCCGCGCGGGCTGCTCCAGGTCGCACTGCCGGTCCTGGAGGGCGCGTTGGAACGGTCCGTCGCCCTCGCCGCCGCGATGGACGCGCGCGGCTACGGGCGCACCGCCTCCGTCCCGGCCCCGGTGCGCCGCTTGACCGCCGCGCTCACCCTGGGCGGGCTGCTCGGGGTGTGCGCCGGAACGTACGGACTGCTCGGCGCGGACGGCGCCGGGTACGCGCTGCCGCTGCTGCTCCTCGGGCTGTGCGCCGCGCTCGGCGGACTGTGGCTCGGCGGCCGTCGTTCGGTGCGCACCCGCTACCGCCCGGACGGGTGGGGCCCGCGGGCCTGGCTGGTCGCCGGGTCGGGGGTGGCCGCGGCCGCGGTGCTGATCGGCTGGGGGACGTTCGGCGGGGCCGCCGCCGAGGTGCTGCGGCCCGGGGTGGTGCCGCTGACGGCTCCCGAACTGCCGCTGTGGCCGGCCGCGGCGATCCTGCTCGGGCTGCTGCCCGCCTTCGTCGCACCGGCGCCGCCGCGGCGCACGCAACGCCCACGCCCCACGGGGTCGCCGGGGGCACAGGAGGAGGCGAAGGGTTCGTGATCCGTTTCGAGAACGTGTCCGTGCGGTACGACGGGGCCGGGCGGGACGCGCTCGCGGGCGCCGACTTCGCGGTGCCGGAAGGCGAACTCGTCCTGCTCGTCGGACCGTCCGGGGCGGGCAAGTCCACCCTGCTCGGCGCCGTCAGCGGACTCGTGCCGCACTTCACGGGCGGCACCCTGCGCGGCCGGGTCACCGTGGCGGGCCGCGACACCCGCACCCACAAGCCGCGCGAACTCGCCGACGTCGTCGGCACCGTCGGTCAGGACCCGCTCGCGCACTTCGTGACCGACACCGTCGAGGACGAACTCGCCTACGGCATGGAGTCCTTGGGCATCGCCCCGGACGTGATGCGCCGCCGGGTCGAGGAGACCCTCGACCTGCTGGGCCTCGCCGAGCTGCGGGACCGGCCGATCGCCACCCTGTCCGGCGGCCAGCGCCAGCGGGTGGCCATCGGCTCGGTCCTCACCCCGCACCCCCGGGTCCTGGTCCTCGACGAGCCGACCTCGGCGCTCGACCCGGCCGCCGCCGAGGAGGTGCTCGCCGTCCTCCAGCGGCTGGTGCACGACCTCGGGACCACCGTCCTGATGGCCGAGCACCGACTCGAACGCGTGGTGCAGTACGCGGACCAGGTGCTGTTGCTGCCCGGCCCCGGCTCCGCCCCCGACGCCCGCCCGGTGCTGGGCCCGCCGGCCGAGGTCATGGCCCACTCACCCGTCCACCCGCCGGTCGTCGCCCTCGGGCGGCTCGCCGGCTGGTCACCGCTGCCGCTGAGCGTCCGGGACGCACGGCGCCGGGCGGCGCCGCTGCGGGACCGGCTCGCCGACGCGCCCCCGCCCGCACCGCCCGCGGCTCCGGTGGCCGCCGCGCCCGTCGCCGAGGTCGTGGGACTCCGCGTGCGACGGGGCCCGGTCGAGGCGCTGCGCGGGGTCCACCTCACCCTCGGGGCGGGGGAGACCGTCGCCCTGATGGGCCGCAACGGCGCCGGGAAGTCCACCCTGCTGTCGGCGCTCGTCGGCATGGTGGAGCCCACCCGGGGCACCGTCCGGGTCGGGGGCGCCGCACCGCACCGCACCCGACCGCGCGACCTGGTCCGCCGGGTGGGACTCGTTCCCCAGGAACCCCGTGACCTGCTGTACGCCGACACGGTGGCCGCGGAGTGCGCCGCCGCCGACGGGGACGCCCAGGCCCCGCCCGGCACCTGTCGGGCGCTGGTGTCCGAGCTGCTGCCCTCGATCACCGACGACACCCATCCGCGCGACCTCTCCGAAGGACAGCGGCTCGCCCTCGCGCTCGCCGTCGTCCTGGCCGCGCGTCCGCCGCTGCTGCTCCTCGACGAACCCACCCGGGGCCTCGACTACGCGGCCAAGGCCCGGCTGGTCGGGGTGTTGCGGGGGCTCGCCGCCGACGGCCACACCATCGTGCTGGCCACCCATGACGTGGAACTGGCCGCGGAACTCGCGCACCGGGTGCTGATCCTCGCGGAGGGCGAGGTCGTCGCGGACGGCCCCGCCGCCGAGGTGGTCCTCGCCTCCCCGTCCTTCGCCCCGCAGGTCGCCAAGGTCCTGGGGAGCGGGCCGTGGCTGACCGTGGCCCAGGTGCGGGAGGCCCTGCGGTGAACCGTCCGGACGGTACGACCAGGGCGGTGCGGTTGGGGCCCCGGTCCGCCGCGGCGCTGCTGCTGGTCGGCGCGGTCGGGGTGGCCGGCTTCGGCTGGCCGTTCCTGGCGGCTCCCGCCTCCTCGGTGAACGCCCACGCCCAGGACGCGCCCTGGCTCTTCGCCGCGCTGCTGGTGCTGCTGATCGGGGTGGTCGCGGCGACGATCTCCGAGTCCGGGCTGGGCGCGAAGGCGGTGGCGATGCTCGGCGTGCTGGCCGCGACGGGCGCCGCGCTGCGCCCCCTCGGCGCGGGGACCGCAGGGCTGGAGCCCATGTTCTTCCTGATGGTGCTGAGCGGGCGGGTGCTCGGGCCCGGCTTCGGCTTCGTGCTGGGCTCGGTCACGATGTTCGCCTCGGCGCTGCTGACCGGCGGAGTCGGCCCGTGGCTGCCGTTCCAGATGCTGGCCATGGGCTGGTTCACCCTGGGTGCCGGACTGCTGCCCGGGTCCGAGCGGCTGCGCGGTGCGGGGGAGCGGCTGCTGCTGGCCGGGTACGGCTTCCTCGCGGCGTTCGCCTACGGCACGGTGATGAACCTCGCCGGCTGGCCGTTCATGGGAGAGCTGACCTCGTCCGTCGCCTTCCGGCCGGGGGACCCGGTCCCGGAGAACCTCGTCCGGTTCCTCGCCTACTGTCTGGCCACCTCGCTGGGCTGGGACCTCGGACGGGCGGTGCTCACCGCCGTGCTCACGCTGGCGCTGGGCGGCACGGTCCTGAAGGCGCTGCGGCGCGCGACCCGGCGGGCGGCCTTCGACGCCCGCCCCGCGTTCGACGCCCGCCCCGCGTCCACGGACGGGTCCGCGTCCACCGAAGGGCCCGCGTCCACGGACGGGCCCGCGGTCGCCGGAGGGCCCGCGCGCGACCCGGTTCCTGCGACGCCGGTCACATCCACCGGCCCCACCGCGTGCGGCCCCGACCGCGGTCCGTGAGCGGAACGGGGGGCGACCGGTGAGGCGTGCCACAGGGCTTCGGCCCTCCACTAGGCGGGGTCGTAGCCGGATCGCCTTGACGTGTTCGCGTCGTCAGGGGGTCTGACCTGCGGTTTGAGAGCCACGTCACAACAGGGGTCGGTCCGGCACATGCGACTCCCACTAGTAAAAGGGGTGATTGCGGGACGTTCCCGAACCTGTTTCTCTGGACCGAGTCGCAAGGCGCCACGAGCCCACCCGGGCCGCGGCGCCCTCGCATTCCTCACCCCGGCACAGCCGTGGGGACGGAACGCGGGTGACCGTCCTCGTCCCCGGCCGAAAGGTCCACTGTGTCTGTCTCGTTCGCCTCCTCCGCTTCCCTGCTCCGCCGTGTCGCGTCCCCGAAGAAGGCCCTGACCGGTGTCGCCGTCGCCGCCGCCACGACCGGAATGCTGCTCGCCGCGGCCCCGGCCCAGGCCGCCACCGCGCCGCAGGCGGCCCCGGTGACCGCCAAGGCGGCCCAGGCGACGTCGGCCAAGGCGATCGCGAAGAAGCTGATCGCGGACGACACGCAGTACGCCGCCTTCGAGAAGATCGTCACCCGTGAGTCCAACTGGGACGTCACGGCGCAGAACTCCTCCTCCGGCGCCTACGGCCTGGTCCAGGCGCTGCCCGGCTCCAAGATGTCGACCCACGGCTCGGACTGGCGCACCAACGCCGAGACCCAGATCAAGTGGGGCATCGACTACATGGAGGACCGCTACGGCAGCCCCGTCGGCGCCTGGAACTTCTGGAAGGCCAACGCCTGGTACTGAGCGGCCCCCGCTCGACCTCCGCACGACCCCCCACCGGGGCAACAGAACGGCGACACCCGACCGGGTGCCGCCGTTCCGTCGTTCCCGCTGCCGTTCCTGCTGCGCCCCCGGGTCAGCGACCCCGGTACGCGTCGTGGACGGTCACCGTCGAGACGTTGCCGTCCCGGTCGACGAGCCGGGCCCGCAGCGAGACGTCCCGGCCCGCCGCCGGGTTCCGCACGCTCACCTTCCCGTCCCGTACCTCCTGCTCGTCCCAGCTGGCGCCCCCGTCGTACGAGGCGTGCACGGTGAGGGAGCGCACCGCGGTGCCCGCGGCCGTGCCCTCCACCCGGACCGGGAACACCTGGACGCGGCCCGCGGGGACCGTCCCGTCGGGTGCCACCCGGGGGTCGAACCACGCCACCGACGCGGGCAGCCGCGTCTCGCCGGCCGGCCCGGCGGCCGAACGGAAGGTCCAGCTCGCCTCCACCCGGGACGCGTTCGTGGCGACCGTCGCGGCCCGGGTCACCGAGGTGCTCAGCCGGTACTCGGCCTCGTCCGCGGGCACCCGGAACGACTTCCAGCCGAACAGGGCGTCGTCGTTCTCCCCGACGAGCACGTCCCCCCGGTGCAGGGTCGTCCGCACCGAGGTGAGGTCGGACGAGCCCAGGTTCCGTCGGGCGTCCGAGAACAGCGGCACCGCACCGTAGATCTCGTTCCCCGCGCGGTACAGCCCGAAGCCGTCGCCCAGCCGGGGGCCGAGCACCCCGGTGTTGAACGCCTTGCGGTAGGTGCGCCCGGGGCGGTAGGTCTCCGGCGCGGGCAGGCTCTGCCAGACCTCGGAGACCGGCCCCCACTCGCCCACGGCGCCGCTGTACTGCATGTACTCCATGTCCCAGGCGACACCGGGCAGTGCGGAGACGTGCACCTCGCGTCCGCCCGGCACCCGCTGGGGGACGCGGGCGGTGGGAGCCTTGGTGCCCCCTTCCACCAGGGGCCACATGAACAGCGCGCCCTCCTTGCCGGGGACCGAGGAGCCGATCCTGGCCCGCACCGTCGCCAGCTCGGAGTGCCGGTACCGCTTCGCGTAGCCGGTGGTGAAGGCGTTCGGCCGGATGAGGTGCACGGTGTTGTACTCCTCACCGCGCCCGTTCACCCACTGCCCGCCCCACTGCTGGGTGAGCCATCCGTCGGGCACCCGCTCGCCCAGGTGCGCGGTGCGCAGGGCGGTGTAGGAAGGCAGTGCCCACACGAAGTTCCGGGTGTGCTCCCCGGAGCTCACCTTGAAGGTGGGACTCGCGCTCACCGGTGCGGCCCCGGCGTCGGGAACGGTGATGTCGACCGGGCGGGCGGTACGCGCGTCCACCGTGACCCGGGTGTCCTTGGCGAGCCGCAGTCGGGGCTGTACGAGGAGGTCCGCCCCCTTCGAGGCGTCGTTCAGATCGACGTACACCGGATTGACGAGGGCGTAGTCACCGGCCGGGACCCGGAGCCGGACGGTTCCCGAGGGGTCGTGCGGCTGCTCGTACAGCCCCTTGGCGAGCCCGGTGAGCCCGTTCAGGGAGGTGGCGTGCTCCGCGGTCGGCAGGCCGTCGCGCCCGAGGGTCTCGATCGTCAGGTCGTACGACTCGACCTCGCGGTGCACCGTGGCGACGCTCCGCACGGTCTGCCCGCCCCCGGTGGCGACGACCTCGGCGGTGTACTGCCCGTCGACGTCGCCGCCGAGCCGGGTGTCCGCGGTCAGCCCGACCGAGGCGCTACCGCCCGCCGGCACCGTGACGCGGGGCGACCCGAGCGCGAAGAAGCCCTGCGGAGCGGGCCGCCCCTGCTGGTCCTCGCCCGTCACGCTCAGGTCCAGGACGACGTCCCGGGACCCGGTGTTGCGATAGGTGACCTCCTTGGTGCGCGGAACGTCGTCGTGGTGCGGCCACTGGGCCGTCCCGAGGCCCAGGGAGACCGGGTCGGTGAAGACGGTCTGCGCCAGTGCCCGGTCGACCTGGAGCCGACCCGTGCCCTGGACGAGGGTCGGATCGCCGGTGTCCTTCGCGGAGGCGATCAGGGCGCCCTTCAATTCCCGCTGGGTCCAGTTCCGGTGACGCTGCTTCAGTAGGGCCGCCGCGCCCGCGACGTGCGGCGCCGCCATGGACGTGCCGCTCATGGCGGTGTACCCGCTCGGGTCCGCCCCGCCGTCCGTCAGGGAACTGGCCGCGGCCTTGATGTCGACGCCCGGCGCGGTGAGTTCCGGCTTGACGAGGTCGGTGCCGACGCCGGGGCCACTGCCGGAGAAGTCCGCGACCTTGTCGGCGGCGTCGACCGCACCCACCGCCAGTGCCTCCTCGGCGGTGGCCGGCGAACCCAGCCAACCGCGGCCCGCGTTCCCGGCCGCGACGGCGAACAGCACGCCCTTGGTCCGCGCCAGTGTGTTGACCTGGACTTCCATCACGTCCAGTTCGGGGGTGTCGTCGGCGCTCAGGCTCAGGTTCACGATGTCCGCGCCCTGCGCCGCGGCCCAGTCCGCGCCGGCGGCGACCCAGGACAGCAGGCCGCTCCCGCCGTCGTTCAGCACCTTGCCGTTGAGCACCGAAGCACCGGGCGCCACCCCCTTGTGGGTGCCGCCGGACCGGGCTCCGCTGCCCGCCGCCGTCGACGCCACATGGGTGCCGTGGCCGTGGTGGTCCTTGGCGTCGGCCGCGTCCGTGAGGTTCTGCTCGGCGACCACCCGCCCCGCGAGGTCAGGATGGGTGGCGTCCACTCCGGTGTCCAGCACGGCGATCTTCACCCCGGTGCCGTCGTACCCGGACTGCCAGGCGGCGGGCGCCCCGACCCGGGGGACGCTCTTGTCCAGGCTCGCCTTGGTGACCGTGTCCAGCCAGACCCGGTCGACGCCCGGCGCGGCGGCCCGGCCACCGGAACCCCGGGGGTCGGTGAGGGCGTTCCACAGCTCCGCCGCGCCGTCCCGGGAGACGGTCAGGGCGTCGGCCCCCAGGGTGGCCAGGCTCCGGGCGAGCCGGCTGCCGTCGGCGCCCCGCACCTGCGAGCGGGCGGCGTCCCGGGAGCGGGCCCCGTCCCCGTAGCGGACGATCACCTTGAGCCCGCTGCCGTGCAGGGTGCGGTAGGCCGCCTTCGCGCGTTCGGTGACGTCGAACAGTCGCCGGTCGAGCCTGCCGCTGTCGATCAGCCGACGCGCATCGGCTGGGATGACGTACGTGTGGCCGTCCCGTTCGTGGCTCTCGAAGGCGATGCGCTCACGGCCCTCGCCCCGCTCCACCGAGACGAGCGCGCCCTTCTCGTCCACCACGGCCCGGTCACCGGTGAGCAGCGGGACGGTCCGCAGCGGCCCGGTGCCCGGCTTCTTCGTTCCGGTCGTCGAGCGGTCCGGCGGTTCGGCGCCGGGCAGCGCCGACACCGGGGCGGTCAGCCCCGCCGTCAGACCCGCGACGGTCGCCAGCGCGGCCACGAGGGTTCGCGCTCTGGTGCGCTGAATCTGCATGTCTCCCCCCAGAGGGACAGAGTCGGAGAGGCAGATTCGACCAGCCGTCCGCCCGCTCCGGCCGCGCCTTCGACGCACCCGGCGCGATCGCGCCAGCCGAGCGGCGGGTTCCCCCCGAGGAGCAGGGAGGTGACTCCCGTCACCTTGCGGAGTCAGGGGCCGTCACCCCTGGTGGACCCTGCGGCCGGCCACCGCCCGGAGCGGGGCGGGCCGCCCGCCGCCCGCCCCGCTCCGGACGGGTCGCCAAGTCAGTCGTGCGGACGCCCCGTCCGTCGAGGGGCGGGCGCACGGCAGCCGTGGGTCCGCTGGATGCCGCGCCCCGGACCGCGCCCCGGACCGGGCCCCGTCGGCGGGCCGGAATCCAGGGGCAGTGAACGTTTCCCCGGCGCGGCGCGTCTAGGCTGACGTACTCGTCTGTCCGCCGCCCTCCGGGCCCAGCAGAAACGGTCATCGTGGTTCCCGAGCCGCCAGCCCTCACTACGCCCCGTACGGACTCGGCGCCGGAGCTCCCGTCACAGCAGGCGCGTGCCGGAGCCCTCCGGTCACGGACGCTGGCACCTCCCGGAGTCCCCGCGGCCCGCCCGGTCCCGGGGGAGGAGGGCACCGGACCCGGAGCCGCGGGCGGCGCACCGCACCGCCTGGTGGCCTTCGCCTGCCGCTACCGGGTACCGCTGCTCGTCACGGTCCCCACGCTGCCGCTGTACGCGCTGTGGTGGGCGTTCCTCGCGACCGGCGCCGGTGACCTCGCCGCGCAGGTGGCGTGGACGCGGTTCGCCACCGAGAACCCGGGCTCGCCGTACAACCTCTTCTGGTACGGCGGCATGCACGTGCCGAACTACAGCCTGCTGTCCCCGTACCTCATGGCGGCCGTCGGCGTGCCGGCGGTGACCGTCGCCTCCGGCATCGTCTCCACCTGGTTCGCGGCCCTGCTCGTCGAGCGCACCGGAGTCCGTCGCCCCCTGGCTCCCGCGGCCCTCCTGTCGATCGCCCTGTGGTGCGACGTCGCCTCCGGCCGCACCACCTTCGCGCTCGGCCTCGCCTTCGGGTTCGCCGCCCTGGTCGTCCTGACCGGCCCCCGCCCCGCACTGGTCCGGGCCGCGGTGCTGGCGCTGCTGTCCACCATGGCCAGCCCGGTGTCCGGGCTGTTCCTCGTCGTCGCCGGCGGTGCGTGGTTCCTGGTGCGGCGCTGGGGCCCGGCCCTGGTCCTGCTGCTGCCCCCGGCGGCGGTCGTCGGCCTGACCACCCTGCTCTTCCCGTTCAAGGGCGAACAGCCGATGTCCGCGGGCCGCATCCTGGAGCCCGCCGGGTTCGCGCTGGCAGTGGCCGTCGCCGCGCCGAAGAGCTGGCGCGTCGTCCGGCTGGGCGCCCTCATCTACGCCGTCGGCGTCGTCCTCAGCCACCTCATCTCCTCGCCGATCGGCACCAACGTGGAGCGCCTGGCCCTGCTGGCGGCGCCCGCGGTGCTGCTCGCCGCGCTGCTGGTGCCCGAGGCGGACCGGCTGCGCAGGGCCGTGCTCGCGGTGGCGCTGGTGCTGTCCTCGGTGTGGCTGACCCACAAGACCGTGGACGACCTGATCGTGTCCACCAAGGTGCCGGCCTGGGCGCAGAACACCGAGGACGTCATCGCCGAGCTGGAACGGCTCGGCGCGGACCGGACGCGGATCGAGGTCGTGCCCGCCCGCAACCACCGCGAGGCCAGCGCCTTCGCCCCGCACATGAACCTCGCCCGGGGCTGGAACCGGCAGCTCGACGTCGAGCGCGGCCGGCTCTTCTACGACGGCTCGTTCTCCGAGACCACGTACCGCGACTGGCTCGACCGGTGGGCCGTCGGGTTCGTGGTGCTGCACGACGGGAAGCCGGACGGTCCCGCGCAGGCCGAGGCCGCACTGGTCCGCTCGGAGCCCGAGTGGCTGGAACCGGTGTGGCGCGACGCGCACTGGCGCGTCTACCGGGTGCGGGACGCCGTGCCGCTGGCCTCCGCGCCGGGCACCGTCCTGGACTCCAGCAGCACGGACGTCACCGTCCGGATGGGCAGCGCCGGGTCCTCCACGGTGCGGATCGCCCACTCGCCGTGGCTGCGGGTCGACGGCGCCTGTCTGGAGCCGCACGGCGAGTACACCCGCCTCGTCGCCCCCGAGGCCGGCACGTACCGCATCGAGTCGTCCTGGGGGGCCCGCCCGAGCGGCGGGGCCTGCCCCTGACCGTCGGGCGGGGACCCCGGGGGGGGGGGGGGGGGGGCCCCCCCCCCCCCCCCCCCCCCCCCCCCCCCCCCCCCCCCCCCCCCCCCCCCCGCCCCCCCCCCCCCCCCCCCCGGCCCCCCCCCCCCCCCCCCCGGCCCCCCCCCCCCACGGCCGGTGGACGTCCGGCCGTGCGCACGGGCCGTCAGACGCCGTAGGGGGCGGGCCCGCCCGGCTGGGGCGCCGGGGCGTGCTCCTCGGCGGGCCGGGCCCCGGAGGAGTCCTCGCCCATGAGGTCGCGGGCCATCATCGTCGCGCCTGCCACCGCGCCGGGCATGAGGAACACGGCGACGAAGGGCACCAGGAAGGCGAGGGCGAGGGGGGTGCCGAAGCCCCAGACCATCGATCGGCGGGCGCGCAGCAGCCGCAGCCGGGTGCGCACGTCGACGCCGCGGCGCTGGAGGGCGACGGCGGTGAGCTCCTCGGTGAGGAAGAAGCCGGTGACCATGAAGCCGACCGCGGGGACGAGGGTCTGGCCGACGAACGGGATGAAGCCGAGGGCGAAGAGCAGCACGCCCCAGAGGGTGGCGCGGACGACGACGCGCAGGCTGTCCCGCGCGGAGATCCACAGGTCCTTCCAGAGCGGCAGCCCGGACTCGGGGGCGCTGCCGTCGGGCGAGAGGTCGCGGTCGACCCGTTCGGACAGCTCCTCGTAGAAGGGCTGTCCGACGAGCAGGGTCACGGCGGTGAAGGTGACGACGGCGAGCAGCAGCGCCAGGGCGAACAGCAGGACCGTCAGGAAGCCGCGGAACAGGCCGAGCCACGGGGAGGACCAGTCGTCGGCGAACGGGGTGGCCCACCCCACGAAGTCGCTGCCCCACACGGCGAGGCAGATCAGCGCCCCCAGGTAGAGGACGAGGGTGACGAGTCCCGGGACCAGCCCGCGCCCGAACGCCTTGCCGTGGGCAGCGACCCAGCGCTGCCCGTTCATCAGATACTTGAAACCCGCCCCTAGATCACGCATGCCGGAACGATACCCGGGGCACGGCCGACCGCCCCTCCCCGTGACGTGCTGTGACGATCATGTTGATGTGTCACGGACGGAGGGCACGGCCGGCCCGGCGGTCCGCTAGTCGAGGGTGACGATCATCTTGCCGGTGCTGTCGCCGCGCAGCACGCCGAGGAACGCGTCGAAGGCGTGCTCGATGCCCTTGACCACGGTCTCGCGGTAGCGCAGTTCACCGGAGCGCAACCAGCCGCCGACGTCCTGGACGAACTGCGGCTGGAGGTCGTAGTGGTCGCCGACCAGGAAGCCCTGGATGCGACCGCGGGTCTGGATGAGCCGGGGCAGGTTGCGGGGGCCGGGCGGGAGTTCGGTGTCGTTGTAGACCGAGATCATCCCGCAGACGGCGATGCGGCCGTCCCGGTTGAGGCTGCCGATGGCCGCTTCGAGGTGATCGCCGCCGACGTTGTCGAAGTAGACGTCGATGCCGTCGGGCGCCGCGGCCTCCAGGAGTTCGCGGACCGAGCCGCTGCGGTAGTTGAACGCGGCGTCGAAGCCGTACTCCTCGGTGAGGAGGCGGACCTTCTCGTCCGAGCCGGCGGAGCCGATGACCCGGGCGGCGCCCTTGAGCCGGGCGATCTGTCCGGCCTGGGAGCCGACGGCGCCGGCCGCGCCGGAGACGAACACGGTGTCGCCCTCCTTGAGCTCGGCGACCCGCAGCAGCCCGGCGTAGGCGGTGAGGCCGGTCATGCCGAGGACACCGAGGTAGGCGCTGAGCGGTGCGAGGTCCGGGTCGACCTTGACGGCGGCCCGGGCGTTCACCACGGCGTACTCGCGCCAGCCGAGGAAGTGCAGGACGTGGTCCCCGACGGCGACGCCCTCGTCGTTCGAGGCGATGACCTCGCCGACCGCGGCGCCCTCCATCGGACGGTCCAGTTCGAAGGCGTCGATGTACGTCCGTCCGGCGTTCATCCGACCGCGCATGTACGGGTCCACGGAGAGGTGGCGGTTGTGCACCAGCACCTGGCCGGGGCCCGGCTCGGGGGTCGCCTCCTCCCGCAGGGCGACGTCGGTCGGCTGCGGCCAGCCGTGGGGCCTGCGCACCAGGTGCCAGGCGCGGGACGTGGCGGGTACCGGGTGGGGCGCTGCGCCGGAGGTGGGGGACATGGGGTCGACTCTCCTCGCTGGGTGACCGGGCGGGCTGTACGGACCGGTCCGGCACCGACGTCACGCCGAGGCACCGAACCGGCACGTCACACCGTGAAAGATAACCGTTGGGGTGCTGACCGCCCCGGTCCGACGGGCAGGTGGCCCAGAACCGGTCAGGCGAGGGACTCGACCGCGCGGGCGAGGCTCTGGGCACCGTGGCCCTCGGTGACCTGCCGGTCGAAGAGGGGCAGCAGCGGGGCGATCAGATCGGTGGACAGGCCCTGGGCCTCGGTGGCGGCGAGGATGTTGCGCAGGCCCGTGGCGTTCATCTCCAGGCTGGACGTCTGCGTGCCGTACTCGCCCGCGTCGATCTCCTTGGCGAACTGGGGCAGGGCGTCGGCGGCGGCCTTCAACCAGGTCACCAGGTGTTCCGTCAGTGCCGCGGCCGGGATGCCCTCGGAGCGGGTGAGGGCGACGGCCTGGAAGAAGCCGGCGAACATGCCGTACATCCCGCTGAGCAGGGCCACGTCGTGGACGGCTGCGAGCGCCGGGTCCGCGCCGACGTGGGTGCCGGGGCCGAGCAGGTCCAGCGCGGCCCGGTGCGGGCCGTACGCCTCCTCGGGTCCGCTGTAGAGGATGAACGCCTCGTCGGTGCCGATGGTCTGCGGCACCGCGTACACGGCGCCGCTGAGGTAGCGGGCCCCCTGGGCGCCTGCCCAGGCGGCGAGTTCGCGGGCCGGGCCGGGGGTGCTGGTGGTCAGGTTCACCACGGTCCGGTCGGCGAGCTCGGCGGCGGCCGGGGCGAGCAGGTCGCGGGCGGTGTCGTGGTCGAGCACGGTGACGACGACCAGTTCGCTCGCCGCGACGGCCTCGGCGGGGCTCGCCGCGCGGGCCGCGCCCCGGGCCACGAGGGCGTCGGCGCGGGACGGGGTGCGGTTCCAGACGGTGGTGGGGTGGCCCGCGGCGAGGAAGGCTTCGGCGACGGCTCGTCCGAGGTTGCCGAGGCCGAGGACGGTGACGGACTGGCGGGGGGCGGCGGTGGCGGTCATGGGTTCCTCCGTGGTGTGGCGGCGGTGCGGTGTGCTCCGGCTGTGGCACTACCTTCGCCGGGGGCGCTGACGGTTCGCTGCCGGTCCGCTGTCGGTTCCACGTGGGTTCGGGTGCGCTGTCCTGCGCGGGTGCGTGGTGGTTGCTCGCGCAGTTCCCCGCGCCCCTGAGGTGCGCCCACCTCCCGTGCGTCGTCCAGCCTGGGTGCGCGGTGCGACTTGCGCAGTTCCCCGCGCCCCTGACGGGGCCCGATCCCGTGCGGGTGCGCTGGTCCCTGCGGCGGCGTCGGGAGTGCCCGTGACCCCTTCGGTACGTACACCTGGCGGTGCGCGGGCCGGGCCGGGTGCGCGGGGCGTTTCGCGCAGTTCCCCGCGCCCCTATCGGGGCCCGATCCCGTGCGGGTGCGCTGGTCCCTGCGGGTGCTTCGGGGTTGCTCGCGCCGTTCCCCGCGCCCCTGACGGGGCCCGATCCGGGGCGGGGCGTTGGCGGCGGGGAGGAGCCTCCTGCCAGGGGCGCGGGGAACTGCGCGAGGCCTCAGCGCAGCAGAGCCAGATCGGGCCCGTCAGGGGCGCGGGGAACTGCGCGGGTCGCACCGCGTACCCAGGCTGGACGATGTACGGGAGGTGGGCGCACCGGTCGGGGGGTCCTCGGGAGCCGACTGCGCCAAGCGGGCGGCGAGTTCGCGGACGTGGACGACGAGCTCGGGCGGCCCGTGCACGGTGAAGGGCACCCCGAGCAGCCCCACCCACAGGGCGAGTTCATCGAGCGAGTGGGACCCACAGGTGAGCGAACTGGTCCGCGCGTCGAGCGCGTGGACCGCCGCCGTCGTCGCGGGCATCCGCTCGGCGACCTCCTGGGCGGGCGCGTACACGGTGAGGCGGGCCCGGTACCGGTAGGGCGCGCTGGTGACGGCCCGCGAGGTGTACGCGGCGAGGTCGTCGGCGGGCGCCTCCCGCGGGACGAAGCGCGGACCGTGCGGCGGGCGGAGCTCCATCCGGTCGAGCCGGAAGGTGCGCCAGTCGGCGCGTTCGGTGTCGTAGGCGATCAGGTACCAGCGGCGGCCGGTCGACACCAGGCGGTGGGGTTCCACCAGGCGTCTGCTCGCGCTGCCGTCGTGCGCACGGTACGCGAACCGCAGGTGCTCGTGGTCGCGGCAGGCCGCCGCGATCGCGGACAGCGTGTCGGGGTCGACCGCGGGGCCACCGGCCGGCATCGGGACCGTCATGGCGCGCAGCGCGTGGACGCGGTGCCGTAGCCGTGGCGGCAGCACCCGTTCCAGCTTGGTCAGGGCCCGCAGCGCACTCTCCTCGATCCCGGTGACGCTGCTGCCCGCGGCGTTGCCCAGGCCCACCGCGACGGCCACCGCCTCCTCCTCGTCCAGCAGCAGCGGCGGCACGTCCGATCCGGCGCCGAGGCGGTACCCGGCCACCCCGGCGACGGCGTGCACGGTGTAGCCCAGCGCACGGAGCCGGTCGACGTCCCGGCGCACGGTGCGGTCGCTGACGTCCAGCCGTTCGGCCAGTTCGGAGCCTGGCCACGAACGGTGGGTCTGGAGCAGGGACAGCAGTTTCAACAGACGGGCGGAGGTCGGAAGCATGGGGTGATCCTGTCGGACGGCTAGGACCGTTCCTGACCTAGGTGGCCCCTAACGTCAGGGACATGGACGACGACTTCACCCTCCGCCCCTTCCGCATCGAGATCCCCCAGGCCGCGCTGGACGACCTGCGCGACCGTCTGCTCCGCACCCGCTGGCCGAGCGAGACCGAGGGGCAGGGCTGGGAGCGCGGCGTCCCGGTCGGGTACCTCAAGGAGTTGGCCGCCCACTGGGCCGACGGGTACGACTGGCGGGCGTGGGAGTCGCGGCTGAACGCCCACCCCCAGTTCATCACCGAGATCGACGGGCAGGACGTCCACTTCCTGCACGTCCGCTCCGAGAACGCCGATGCCCTGCCGCTGGTCCTCACCCACGGCTGGCCCGGCTCGGTGGTGGAGTTCCTGGACCTGATCGAGCCGCTGGCCCGGGACTTCCACCTGGTCATCCCGTCGATCCCCGGCTTCGGCTTCTCCGGCCCGACCCGGGAGGCCGGCTGGAACAGCCGGCGCATCGCCCGCGCCTGGGCGGAACTCATGCGCCGGCTCGGCTACGAGCGGTACGGCGCCCAGGGCGGCGACTTCGGCGGTGGCATCTCCCGTGCCCTGGGGCTGATCGCGCCGCAGAACGTGGTCGCCGTGCACGTCAACGGCGGCACGACCTATCCCAGTGCCACGGAGGACGACGTCACGCTGACCGAGCGCGAGCGGGCCCGGGTGCGGCGCATGAACGCGTTCATGGCGGAGGCGGGCGGGTACCTCGCCATCCAGTCCACCCGGCCGCAGACCCTCGCCTACGGGCTCACCGACTCGCCCGTCGGTCAACTCTCCTGGATCGTCGACAAGATCCGCGACATGACGGACCTGGCGAAGGAACTCCCCCACGAGGCCGTCGACCGCGATCTGTTGCTGACCGACGTCACGCTCTACTGGCTGACCGGCACGGCGGGTTCCTCGGCCGCGCTCTACTACGAGGACGCGCAGGTGTGGAGCGAGCCGGAGGTGTCGTCCGTGCCGACGGCGGTGGCGCTGTTCACCGTCCAGGACATCGCGCTGCGCCGGGACGAGGAGAAGGCCAACAACGTGGTGCGCTGGTCGGACTTCGAGCGCGGCGGCCACTTCGCCGCGATGGAGGCGCCCGACCTGCTGGTCGACGACGTGCGGGCGTTCTTCGCCGACTACCGCTGACCGCCCTGCGGGCGACGACGGCCGGTTGACGCCAGGCCCTAAGCTGGCCCGATGCATTTCGGAGTGCTCGGTCCGCTGGTGGTGTGGACGGCGGACGGGGTGCCGGTGGCGGTGCCCGGCGCGAAGGCCCGTACGTTGCTGGCGCGGCTGTTGGTCGATCCGGGGCGCCCCGTCTCCACGGACCGGCTGGTGGACGACCTGTGGGGCCCCGACTCCCCGCCCGAACATCCGCGCAACGCGCTCCAGGGCCAAGTGTCCCGGCTGCGTGCGGCGTTGGAGCGGGTCGAAGCGGGGGGCCGGGAGTTGCTGGTGGGTGACGCCGCCGGGTACCGGCTGCGCATCGACCCGGTGGTGGTGGACGCGGTGCGGTTCGCCGAACTGGTGCGACGGGGCCGGTCGGCGGGCGGCGCCGAGGAGCGGGTGGCGGCCTTGTCCCAGGCGCTGGGACTGTGGCGGGGCGATGCGTTCGCGGGCTACGCCGACCTGACCTTCGCCCGGGCCGCCGCCCACCGGTTGGAGGAGGACCGGCTCAGCGCGTTGGAGGACCGGCTCGCCGCCCGGGCCGAGTTGGGCGACCACCGGGGCATCATCGGGGAGGCGGAGGAACTCGTCGCCGCGCACCCGCTGCGCGAACGCCTGCGGGCGATCCAGCTCCGTGCGCTGTACGGGGCGGGCCGGCAGAGCGATGCGCTCGCCGGGTACGAGAGTCTGCGCCGCACGCTGGACGAGGAGTTGGGGCTGTCACCGGGCGCGGAGCTCAAGGCGCTGCACGGGGCGATCCTGCGGCACGACCCGACGCTGACCGCTGCGCCGCCGGACGCCGGGCCGCCGGGCGGTGCGCCCGCCGCGGCGCCGGGCGCCGAGCAGCCGGACACGGAGCGGTCGGACGCTGGAGGGTCGGACCCGGGGCGGTCGGGTACGGGGCCGTCAGGCGCGGGGCCGTCGGGCGCGCGGGTGGGCACGGTGCGCGGGAACCTGCCCGCGCCGATCGCGGCGCTGGTGGGGCGGGCCGGGGACGCCACCGAGGTGCGGCAGTGGCTCGCGCACTCGCGGCTGGTGACGCTGACCGGGCCGGGCGGGGTCGGCAAGACCCGGCTGGCCGTCGAGGTGGCGCGCGGGGTCGGTGACGCCTTCCCGGACGGGGTGTGGCTCGCCGAACTCCAGGGCGTCGCACCCCCCTCGGGCCCGGACGTGTCCGCAGCGGTGACCGCCGTCGCCGAGGCCCTGCTGACGGTGCTGCGGATACCGGAGACCTCGGACGCGGGACCGCCCCGGCCGGCCCTCGACCGACTCGGCCGCGCCCTGCGCGAGCGACGGCTGCTGCTCGTCCTCGACAACTGCGAACACCTGGTGGAGGCCGCCGCCGAGGTGGTCGCACGACTGCTGTCCGGGGCGCCCGACCTGTCCGTGCTGGCCACCAGCCAGGAGCCGCTGGGGGCGGTGGGCGAGTCGGTGCGGCCGGTGGCACCGCTGGCGGCGGTGGACGCCGAGGCGCTGTTCCTGGCCCGCGCCGCCGTCCCGCCCGGTTTCGCCGGCGACCCGGAGAACGCCCGTGCCGTCAGCGCCCTGTGCGCACGCCTCGACGGTCTGCCGCTGGCCCTGGAGTTGGCGGCCTCCCGGGTGCGCAGCCTCGGTGTGCACGGACTGTTGGCGCGGCTGGACGACCGGTTCGCGCTGCTGTCCGGCGGGCCGCGCACGGCACCCGAGCGCCAGCGCACCCTGCGGGCGGTGATCGACTGGAGCTGGGACCTGCTCTCCCCCGACGAACGGACCGTCCTGCGCCGGCTGTCCGTGGCGGCCGGGGGCTGCACGGTGGAGGCCGCCGAGGAGGTCTGCGCGGGCGACGGGATCGCCAGCGGGGACGTCCTGGACCTGTTGGCGCGGCTGGTGGACCGCTCGCTCGTGGTGCTGACGGACCACGCCGACGGGCCCGTGTACCGGCTGTTGGAGTCGGTGCGGGCGTACGGCGCCGAGCGGTTGGCGGCGGCGGGCGAGGTCGATGCGGTGCGGGAGCGGCACGGCCACCACTACGCGCGGCTCGCCCGGCGGGCCGCTCCCCTGCTGCGCGGGCCCGAGCAGCAGCGCTGGCTGGAACGGCTGGACGGGGCGGGCGCCGATCTGCGGCTGGCGGTGGACCAGGCGGTGCGCGTCGGCGCCTGGGACCGGGCGTTGCGGACGGTGAACGCCCTGGTCTGGCCCGAGGTGTTGCGGGGCCGGCCGGCGAGGGCGCGCCGGGCGGTGGACGGGGTGCTGTCGGTGGTGCCCGAGGAGGCGCCGTACGCGCGGGAGCGGGCGCGGGCGGTGGTGTGGCGCACCGGGTTGGCGTTGATGGCGGCGGTCCCGGGGGACGACGCTGCCGACGCAGTGGGCGCCGGGGGGATCGGTGCGGCGCTGGCCCCGTACCGGCAGGGTGCGGTGGACGACCCCGCGGGGTACGCCAGCGCCCTGTGGTTCCTGGGGTCCGCGCAGATGGGGGCCGGGGACGTCGACACGGGCGAGGAGTTGGTGGACCGGGCGTTGGAGGGGTTCGCCGCCCTGGCCGACGACTGGGGGACGGCGGCGGCGCTGAGCGTGCGGACCCGGCATGCGATGGCGCGCGGGGACCTCGACGCGGTGCGGCGGGACGGGGAGCGCAGTGCCCGGCTGTTCCGGGCGGTCGGTGATCCGTGGGGTTTGCTCCAGACGGTGTTCCCGTTGGCGGCGCTGGCGTCGATCAACGGGGAGTACGGGGTCGCGACCCGCTTGCAGCGGGAGGGGTTGGAGATCGCCGAGCGGCTCGGCCTGTCGGGGGAGGCCGCCAAGCGGCACACCGGGTTGGGGCGGTTGGCGCTGCTGGCGGGTGACCACCGGGAGGCGCGGGTGCACCACGAGCGGGCGCTGCGGCTGGCCCGGGAGGGGGGCTTGCGGTCGGGGGAGGCGGACGCCCGGCTCGGGCTGGGCCTCGGGGCGCGGCGGGCGGGGGCCCTGGACGAGGCGGCGGAGCACTTCGGGGCGTTGCTGTCCTGGTTCCGGGAGGTGGACTACGGGCCGGGGGTGGCGCTGGTCCTCGCCGAGCTGGGGTTCGTGGCGCAGGCGCGCGGCGATGCCCGGGCCGCGGGGGCGCTGCACCGGGAGGGGCTGGGGGTGGCCCGGGGGCTGGGGGACGCGCGGGCGGTCGCGCTCGCCCTGGAGGGTTTGGCCGGGGCGGGGTTGGTCGGCGGGGAGGGCGAGCGGGCCGCGGTGTTGTTGGGGGCGGCGGCCGCGGCGCGGGACTCCGTGGGGGCGCCGTTGCCGCCTGCCGAGCGGGGTGATGTGGACCGGATCGCGGCGGGCGCGCGGGCGGCGCTGGGCGGTGCGGTCTTCGATCTCGCCTTCGCCCGCGGGGCCGCCCTCCCGGCGGACGGGCCGTGGCCGCTGTCCGGGTGACGGCCGGGCCGGCGTCCGGGGACGGCCGGGCCGCGGAGCGTCAGGGGGCGTTGCCCAGGTCGCCGCGCAACCGCTGGGCCCGTAGGACGAGTTCGAGTTCGAACCGGCGGTCGGGGTCGTCCACGGCGTCGCCCCACAGCTCCCGGATCTGTCGGAGGCGGTACCGCACGGTCTGCGGGTGCACGCCCAGCCGGACCGCGACCTCGGGGGCCCCGCCCCGGGTCTCCAGCCAGGCGAGCAGGGTCTCCGCGAGGCGCCGTCCGTGGGTGCGTCCGCAGTCGGCGAGCGGGGCGAGCGCCCGCCGGGCGAGGTCGTCGATGAGTTCCTCGGGCTGGAGCAGGACGAGTGCCTGGGTGTGTTCGGTGCAGTGCAGCACGTCGCCGGCCGGCAGCAGCCCTCGTTCCATCAGCCGGACGGCGGCCTCGGCCCAGCGGAGGGACTTGGCCGCGTCGACCAGCGGCACCGGTGGTCCGATCGCCCCCGACCAGCCGGTCATGGCGCGGCGCAGCAGTTCGGGTCGGCCCGCCGCGTCCGGGTCGGGCACGACCATCCGGGGCCGTTCGGCCTCCATGTCGAGCAGGACGCCCTGTCCGACGGCGGGCGCCACCGCTTCCCTGGCGGGTCGCAGCAGCACTCCGGCGGCGACGTGCGTGGGGAGCGGCCAGCCGATCCGGGCGGCGCGTTCGGCGAGGGTCGCGGCGAACTCCGGTGGGCCGTAGGGGCCGTGGGCGCCCTCGGGGCCGGCCGTGGGGTGGGTGGCGCGTTCGGCGAGGAGGAGTTCCATCAGTTTGCGTTGCAGCCGGAGCCGTTCCCCGGCCTGTCGGGCGGCGGCTTCGGCGTAGCCGCGTACGGACGCCTCGACCAGTCCGTCCAGGTACTCGTACCCCGCGTCGGCGAGTTCGTACATGGCGGGCGGGGGGATGTCGACGCGTTGGCCGATCTCGGTGAGGCGACGCCAGGCCAGGCGCACCCCGAGTCGGTAGATGGCCTGGAGCGAGTCGAGGCTCCGGCCGCCGAGCCCCTCGCCGCGGCCGAAGTCCTGGAAGACCTCGGGGTGCACGCGCGGGGCCCCCTCGGCGGTCTCCAGGTGCTGGATGAAGACCTCGATGGCCCGGCGGATGCCGACGAGCGACTTGGGCTCGCCGGAGTCGTCGAGGATGACGGGCAGGTGCGGGTAGTCGCGGCGGATCTTGCCCAGGATCTCCTCCGCGAGGACGGGCACCTCGGCCATGGCGAGCGCGGCGAACTGCCGGACCTGGCTGCGGGGCACGTCGTGCCAGGCGGAGAAGGGCCCGGCAGCGGGCGGCACCGGGCGCCCGGGCCCGGTGGGCGCGCCGGGGCGGCCGGCCACGGTGGAGGTGCCGGGCGGGCTCGGGGAGCCCCGGCGGGTCGGGGGAGCGGGGGGAACGGCCACGTCAGCGCTCCTGCTGGGCCGTCTCGTAGGTCACGAGCGGGGTGTTGGGCTGCTCGGGGGTGGCGTCGAGCAGCGCCACGATGCCGAGGGCGGCGCCCCCGGCGAGTGCGGCGGCGGTCACGACGGTGAGCGTGGCGGCGAGCAGTCTGGGCATTGCTGGGTCCAGCCTCTCCGGTCGAAAGGTCGTCCCCACCCTGGAAGGTCCACACGATCCGCGTACGGGCCGCCGGGTGCGCACGGCCCGATGGCCGCGGCGTCCCGTGACGGCGTGTGCCGGCCCCGACCGGCTGGGCTCAGTGTCAACAATGCATTGACACCTAGTCAAGGGTGCGCCTACGGTTCCCGGCCCATGGCGCGCCCTCGATTTCCCCGCCGCGCGCTCACTCTCCGTCACCGGGTGACGGGGCCCTTCCGCTCGGCCCCGTCGCCCTCGAAGCACCCTTTTCGCCCTACTTCGCCGGTTTGATTCGGCGCGCGACCTCCCCGTTCCCGTCCTCGGGTCGAGCCCTCTCGATCCCTCCTGCGATCCCTTGGAGCGCCCGGATGCGACGTACCGCCTCCCCCGTTTCGCTCGTCCTGCTGGGCTCAGGCACCTTCCTGCTGGTGCTGGCCGCCCTTCTCGCCTGGTACGTGGAACCACGTGCCCAACGCACCCCGATCGACACCGATGTGACCACCGTCTTCACCGGTCGGGGCAGCTACTTCGACACCCTGAAGGTGAAGACCGTCAAGGACGAGCCGATCACCGTGACCCGCCAGGTCCGCGGTGACGTCGCCGACAGCGAAGCCAGCGGGCGGGCGATCTGGGACGTGTCCACGAGCGTGGACACGAAGGCTTCGCTGCCCGCCGCCGATCCGCGCGACGCGCTCCAGTGGACCCGGGAACGCTGGGTGACCGACCGCACGACCAACCGTCCCGTCCACTGCTGCGACGAGAGTCCCGTGTTCGAGGGCGAGGCGTACCTGAAGTTCCCGTTCGGGGTGGAGAAGCGCCCGTACCGCTGGTGGGACAGCACGCTCGGCGCGACGGTGGAGCTGGCCTACCGGGGCACCAAGCGGGTCCAGGGACACGAGGGCTACCGGTTCACGGCCCGGGTCGAGGCGGTGAAGACGGGCACCCGACAGGTGCCGGGACGGCTGGTCGGCAAGCCGGGGACGCCCCAGGTGATGGCCGAGGAGTGGTACGCCAACCACGGCATCGAACTCGTCGCCGACCGGCGCACGGGCCGCATCCTGTTCGCGGCGATCGGCCCGCGCAAGACCCTGCGGGTGCCCGGCGGGGACACCGACGAGGTGGTGCTGCTGGACAGCGAGCGCATCGCGTTCACCGAGCGCACCCAGAAGAAGCAGGTCGAACTGGCGTCGGCGGACAACCGCAAGCTGGTCCTGGTGGGGCTGACGGGTCCGCTGGTGGCCGGGGTGCTGGGCTTGTCCCTGGGGGCGGCGGGAGTGCTGCTCCTGGTGCGGGGAGGCCGACGGGACCCCGCCCCCGAATTGTCAGCTACATGACGGGATACACCGGGTAACGGGTGGTGAATTTGTCATCCCGGTGAGTAGCCGCGGCGATCCGCCGGGCGAAAACTGTCCATCCCACCCAACACCATCCGCGCACCGCTCCACACATCCGAGCACGTCCCCGCCCCGAACGGGGGCTGCTCGACCGTTCCCGAACCGTCCCGTGACACCGGCGTGACCCGCCGCAGCACCCGTCGCGTCCACGCGACGCCCACGACGCACCACCCCGTGACGCCTTCGCACCAGCCGGGCGCCTTCGCACCGTCCGCACGTCCTCGCACCACCGGCAAGCACCCACGACCCGACCGCCCCGAGCGGCACCGGGCCGTCCCGCCCCGGAGGCGGCTCCCCGCGACACCGCCCGCCCCCGGGACCCGCCGGGACCGCGCCGTTCCGTCCCCCGACGCGGTCCCGGCTCGCCGGACCACCCGCACCCGCGCTCGTGCCACCCGCGCCGCGTGCCCGCCCACGACCGCCGGTCCGCACCGGAACGTTCCCCGTACACCGACCGTCCCCACGGTTCCGCACCCCGAGACGAGTTGGAGCGCCCATGCCCCAGCACGTGCCCGCCCCGCCGCGCACGGCCGCCCCGCGGTCCGGCCAGCGGCCGGCGGCGCCGCCCGCACCGCCCGCACCGCCCCGCCGCATCGTGTTCCTCACCCGCCGCGACCTCGGCAATCCGGCCGCCGGCGGGTCCGAGCTGCTCGTCGACCAGTTGGCCGCCGGCCTCACCCGACTCGGCCACCAGGTGACCCTGGTGTGCGGCGGGCCCGCCGCCCACCGCGACTACCGGGTCGTTTCGGCGGGCGGCGACCTCGGCCACTACCTGCGCGCCCGCCGGGCCGTGAGCCGTCGGGTCGGCGACTGCGACCTGCTGGTCGAGGTGTGCAACGGCATGCCGTACCTCGCCCCGCTCTGGCACCGGGGCCCGACCCTGTGCCTGGTCAACCACGTGCACACCGATCTGTGGGACATGCGCTTCGGCGGCGGTCCGCTGGCGCCCGCCGGGCGGCTCGGCCGCGGCTTGGAACACTGGGCGCTGCGCGAGGGCCAGCGCCGCAATCTGATGGTCGCCGTCTCCGACTCCACCGCGGGCGCCCTGGTGGACATCGGGGTGGCCCGGGAGCGGATCCGGGTCGTGCACAACGGGGTCGAGCCGCCCGCCCCCCAACTCCCGCGCTCCACCACGCCGTTGTTCCTGGCCATGGGGCGACTCGTCGAGTACAAGCGGATCGATCTGCTGCTGAGGTTGTGGGAACGGGTCCGGCCGGTGACCGGCGGACGGCTCCTGATCGTCGGGGACGGCCCCGAACGCGAGCGGCTGGCCCGGCTCGCCGGGCCCGGGGTCGAGTTCACCGGGCACGTCAGCGAGGCGGAGAAGCACCGACTGCTCTGCGCCGCCTGGCTGTTGCTGCACCCCTCGGCCGTCGAGGGGTGGGGGCTGGTGGTCACCGAGGCCGCCGTGCGCTCCACGCCGACCGTCGGCTTCGACGTGCCGGGGCTGCGGGACTCCGTCGAGGACGGCGTGACCGGCGTACTGGCCCGGGGCGAGAGCGCGTTGGCCGCGGCCTGGTGCGCGCTGGCGCTCAGCGAACAGCGCCGCAGTGCGCTCGGCGCCGCCGCCCGCGACCGGGCCGCCGGCTACACCTGGGGGGCCACCGTACGGGCGTTCCGCGAGGTGGCGGTGGAGGCGGTGACCGGACGGCCCCCCGTCGACCCGGCGGCCCCGTCCGGGCGTCCGGCCTCGTCCTGGGGCGTGCCGCTGCAACGGACCGCCCGGACGGGCGACGCCGACTCCCCGCTGTCCGGGCAGAGGTGAGGGCCGGTGCGCGCAGCAGGTGACGGGGTCCGCCGCCCCGGACCGGACCCGTCGGTGGCCGTCGCAGGACCGCGCCGACCGCCGAAGGACCCCTCCGTGCGCCGGTCGGTCGCCCTCTTCCGCGCCTTCCTCCGCGAGCAGCAGGACCCCGAGGCGTGTTACACGCTGCTGGCCCGGGACGCCGCCGACCAGGTCGAGGCGTACGGCGGACCGCTCGCCGGGCGGACCGTGGTCGACGTCGGGGGCGGCGGCGGGTACTTCACCGCGGAGTTCCGGCGCCGCGGTGCGCGCGCCGCGCTGTTCGAGCCCGACCCGCGGGAACTCGGCGCGCACCCGCCGGCCGGAGCGGTCGTCGCCGACGGCTATCTGCTGCCCCTCGCGGACGGCACCGCCGACGTGTGCTTCTCCTCCAACGTCCTCGAACACGTCGACGACCCCCAGACCTTCCTGTCCGAGCTGGTCCGGGTCACCCGCCCCGGCGGGCTGATCTACGTCTCGTTCACCAACTGGCTGTCCCCGTGGGGCGGTCACGAGTGGGCGCCCTGGCACTACCTGGGCGCCCACCGGGCCCGGGCGCGCCACGAACGGCGCACCGGCCGCCCGGCCAAGCACACGCTCGGCGTGAACCTCTTCGCCGTCCACATCGGTCCGACGCTGCGCCAGGTGAGGGCGCGGACCGACGTCACCGTGGTGTCCGCCCGGTCCCGCTACTGGCCGTTCCTGGCCTCCGCGGTGACCCGGGTCCCGGGCCTGCGCGAATTCGCCACCTGGAACCTCCTCCTCATCCTCAGGCGGTGCCCATGACCACGACGGCCCCAGCGGCCCAGGCTCCCCCTCCGGTCGCCGACCGCGGGCCCGGAGCGACCGACGGCCCCTTCGAGGGGCCCCGCTCGCGCCGGTGGCTCGCGGGCTTCTGGGCGGCGGTGTTCGTCCTCTTCCTGGCCGCGGCACCGGGCCGGATGACCTTCGAGACGAAGCTCGGCGTCGCGGTCGACCCCTGGCAGTTCATCGCGGACCTCGGCCAACTCTGGAACGACCGGGGCGGCTTCGGCACCCTCGCCGACCAGTACATCGGCTACGCGTTCCCGATGCTCCCCTACTACGGCCTCGCCGACCTGGTGCAGCTGCCGGTGTGGATCGCCGAACGCCTGTGGCTGTCGATCGTGGTGACGGCGGCGTTCTGGGGTGCGCTGCGGCTCGCCGAACGGCTGCGCGTCGGCAACCGCGCGACCCGGCTGCTCGGCGCCGCGGTCTACGCGCTGTGGCCGACCTACACCATCGTGGTGGGCTCCACCTCGGCCGCCGCACTGCCCGGCGCCCTGCTGCCCTGGGTGCTGCTGCCGCTGCTCGACGAGCGCTACGCCGCCCGGGTCGCCGCCCTGCGCTCCGCGCTGCTCGTGGTGTGCATGGGCGGGGTCAACGCGGCCTCCACCCTGGCCTCGCTGCTGCCGGTCGCGCTGTACCTGCTGACCCGGCCGCGCGGGCCCCGGCAGCGGGCGCTGCTCCTGTGGTGGGTGCCCGGGGTGCTCCTGGCGACCCTGTGGTGGGTGGTGCCGCTGCTGCTGCTCGGCGTCTACGGCGAGGACTTCCTGCCGTACGTGGAGACCGCCGCGGTCACCACCGACACGATGGCCGCGACGGAGGCGCTGCGCGGCGCGGGCAACTGGGTCGCGTACCTGAACTTCGGCGAGCCGTGGCTGCCGGGCGGCTGGAGCGTCGCCGCCTCGGTGCCGGTGGTCCTCGCCTCGGCGGTGGCCGCCGCGCTGGGGCTGGCCGGCCTGGCCCGACGCGACCTGCCGGAGCGCCGCTGGCTGACGCTGACCGTGCTGACGGTCGCACTGCTGACGCTCGCCGGGTACGGCGGCAAGGCGGGCGCCCCGTTCGCCGGCGGGGTGCAGGACCTGTTGGACGGGGCGCTGGCCCCGTTCCGCAACATCTACAAGTTCCAGACCGGGCTGGCGCTCGCCCTGGTGATCGGGCTGATCCACCTGGTGGCCGTCGCGGTGCGCGAGGACGGCGCCCGGCCGGTGCGGGGCCGCCGCTGGGCGCCCGCGCTCGCCGCGGTCGTCATCGTGCCGGGGCTGGCCCTGCCGTACGCGAACGGTTCGGTGCTCCAGCCCGGCTCGTTCGAGAAGCTGCCCACGTACTGGGAGACCACGGCGAAGTGGCTGAAGGAGAACTCCCCCGACAGCCGGGCGCTGGTGGTGCCCGCCACCGCGCACGGCGTCTACACCTGGGGCTCCCCCATCGACCAGCCGCTGGACGTGCTCGCCGAGTCCCGGTGGGCGCAGCGCGACTACGTGCCGTTCGGCACGGCGGGCAACCGGCGGGCGATGGACGCCGTGGAACAGGCGCTGCTCACCGGCGGCGAGGTGCCGGGGCTCGGTGACTTCCTCAGCCGGGCGGGCCTGCACTACGTGGTGGTCCGCAACGACCTCGACCCGGACCAACTGGGCTACGTGCCCACGCCGATGGTCAAGCGCACCCTGGAGCAGTCCGGCTTCGAACGGGTCACCGGCTTCGGTCCGGTGATGACCGGCGGCCGGATCGCCGACGACACCCCGCTGGACGTGGAGGGGCTGTTCCCGCGGCAGCGCGCCGTGGAGGTCTACCAGCCGGCGGTCCACGTCCGGCGCCCCGGGCAGGCCGCGATCTATCCGGCGGCGGACACCGCGGTCGTCTCGGGCGGCCCGGAGACGCTGTTGCCGCTGTCCGGCGAACCGTCGCTGCGCAACCGTCCGACGGTGCTGACCGGCGACCGGCACCCCGGGGTCGAGGAGCCCGCGTTCCAGGTGCTCGGGGACGGGATGCGGCGCGCCGACACCCGGTTCGGCCTGGTGAACACCAACACCTCGTACACGTACACGGAGCGGGAGCGCAATCACTCGGGGAGCGTGCAGGACCCCGGGGACGCGCCGCACCAGATCCTCCCGAAGCGGGGCACCGAGCACCAGACGGTCGCCGAACTGCGGGGCGCCCGGGAGGTGACGGCGTCCTCCAGCGGCAACTGGCTGTTCCACCTGCCGCAGTACGACCCCGTGCACGCCTTCGACGGGAACCCGGACACGGCGTGGACCGTGGGCACCCCCGGGGACGCGTCCGGCGAGTGGATCCGGATCGCCTTCGACGCGCCCAAGGAGATGCCGTCCTCGTTGACGGTGACCCCGCTGCCGCAGAACGGGACGCGGGCCGCACCGATCCGGGTGCGGGTGGAGACCGAGCGGGGCAGCGAGACCAGTGCGCTCGACCCGAACGGTCGCCCGCAGGACGTCGCGTCCCCGCACGGGGAGACCGACTGGCTGCGCATCACCGTCCTGGAGTCCGAGGCCGGCCGGCCGGGGCTGACCGGCGCCGGGTTCGCGGAGATCGAGGTGCCCGACGTGCGGGTGACGCGGATGCTGCGGCTGCCCACCGATGCGCAGGACACCCCGGCGGCGGCCGAGAAGGTGGTGCTGCACCGGCTGACCGACCCGGCGGGACTCTCCCCGGCCGGCGCGGAGTCGGGACTGCACCGGACCTTCAGCACCTCCGGGAGCGGCGAGCACGGCGTGACGATGCGCGCGGTGCCGGTGCCGGGCGCGGCCCTGGACCGGCTGCGCTACCGGGCCGGCAGCGGCAGCAACCCCGACCGGGTCGTGGCCACCGCCGACTCCACGGCCAAGCTGGGCGCCCAGGTGTCCCCGCGCAACCTCACCGACGGGGACGTCACCACCGCCTGGGTCGCCGGGAACGAGCCGGTGGTCCGGCTGAGCTGGGGCCGCAAGCAGTCGGTGGACCGGCTGGTCCTGACCGCGGCGGGCGGGCTGTCCGCCCGTCCCACCCAGGTCCAGATCAGCTCGCCGGACGGTGCGACCGTCGCGAACGTCGACGACAACGGCTGGGTCCGCTTCGATCCGATCACCACCGACCGGATGGACATCACCATCACCCGGACCGCGGACGTGACCCTGCACAACCCGGTCGCCAATGCCGACCTGCAACTCCCGGCGGGGCTCGCGGAGATCACCCTCCCGACGCTGGGCGGCACCCCGTACCGCACCGCGCGGTCGCCCGGGGACACCACGTTCACGCTGAAGTGCGGTGAGGGCCCGGCGGTCGCGATCGACGGGATCATGCACGCGACCCGGGTCACCGGCACCGTGCGGGACCTGGAGGAACGGCGGCCCGTCAAGGTGACGCTGTGCCAGCGGGGCAAGGCCGACCCGGAGCTGACCCTCGGCGCCGGGTCCCACACCGTGCAAGCGGGCGACGAGGGGCCGCTTGCCCTCACCTCGGTGACGCTGACCCGCGGCGAGGTCCGGCCCACCACCACCTCGCGGGACCTGACGATCGACGACTGGCTCGGCGACCGCCGCAAGGTGACCGTCGGCTCCGGCGCCGTCTCGTACCTGACGACGTACGAGAACATCAACGACGGCTGGAAGGCCACCCTCAACGGCAAGGAGCTGAACCCGGTCCGGCTGGACGGTTGGCAGCAGGGCTTCGAGGTACCGGCGGGCGAGGGCGGCGAGGTCACCCTGACCTACGAGCCCGCGCGGACCTACGAGATCGGGCTGGTCCTCAGCGGTGCGGCCCTGCTGGCGCTGATCGGACTGGTGCTGTGGCGGCGCCGGGAGGCCGCTCCGCACGGCCCGTCGGGCGCCCCCGGCGAACCGGGCCTGCTGTTGGGCACGGTGGCGCTGACCCTGGTGGCCGTCGTGGTCGCCGGGTGGCTCGCCCTGCTCGTCCCGCTGCTCGCGGTGGTGGCGCTGCGCCGCCACGCGCTGTTGGTGCCGATCGCGTTCCTGTCGATGACGGCCGCGGGGCTGGTGGCCGCCACCGGCGCCGGTGCACCCCCGGTCGCCGGGGAGGGCGCGTACGGGTACCTCGCGCAAGTCCTGGCGCTGATCGCCCTGTTCGCCGCGCTGGTGACGGCCGACGGACGCGGCGGACGGTCCATCGGGCTGCGGCGCCACCGGGCGGTGCCCGGTACCCCGGCGGAGGCCGCCGTTCCGTCCACGGCTCCCCCGGCGCCGGCCACCGGGGCAGAAACCACCGGCCCGCCCGCCAGCACGGGAGGTGACGGCACATGACCGCCGGGGCCGGCCCGGTGGACCCGGCCCGGGTGCCCTTCTCCCACGTGGACGAGGTGTCCCGGCACTGCCTGCGGGACGCCGAGCCCGAGACCGTCCACATCGAGGTGCACCTACCGGGGCGACCCGACCCGCAGCGGCTGCGGCGGGCGTTCGACCAGGCGCTGCGGTGCCACCCCCGGGCCCTGGTCCGGGAGGCGCCCGGCCCCTGGTACCGACGGCACTACACCTGGCGGTCGACCGACGGGCCCGAGGTCGACGTGGTGACCTTCCCGGAGCCGGAGCCCGATGCGCTGGCGCGGGCCCGCGCCCGCGCTCTGGCGGCGGCTCCCCCGCTGACGGCGTCGCCGCCGCTGCGGGTGGAGGCCGTCGCCGACCCGGACCGGCCCGGCGGCACGGTGCTGTTCCTCACCGTCCACCACACGGCCCTGGACGGCCCGGCGGCCCTGCGCGTCCTCGCGACCGCCGCGGAACGGTACGGCGACGTGCCCGTCGCCGTACCGCCGGCGCCCCCGACCCGGCCCGCCGCCGGGTCGGGGGCCGCCGTGCCGGGTCCCCCGCCGTGGGCGCGGCCGGCCCGGGTGGCGCCCGGCACCCCGACGCGCCCCGCCGGGCCGGGCACCGGCAACGGGCTGCTGGTGCTGGACCTCCCGGTGCCGGACCGTCCGGCCGGGGCCCCGTACACGGTCAACGACCAACTGTTGGTGGCGACCGCGTCGACCGTCGCGCAGTGGAACCGGCTCCGGGGGCGTGCGCCGCGCCCGGTCCGGATCACCGTGCCGGTGGACGACCGCCCGCGCGGCCCCGAGATGCCCCTCGGCAACGGCACCCGGCTGGTCGACGTGCCGTTCACCGTCGCCGATCTGCACCCCGGCGCCGGTGGCGCCGACGGCTGGCCCCCCGCGGCGACGGCCGCGCTGCTGCTGCGGACCGCGGAGCGCACCCGGGCGCTGAAGGCGGCGCACCGCCCCCCGCTGGGTCGGGGCGCCACCCTGCTGACCGCGCCGGTGCTGCCGGTGACCTGGCGGGCCGTCCTCGCCCGGGGCGCCCAACGGGCCCTCGCCCCCTGGACCGCCACCACCCTGCTGAGCAACATCGGTCGGGTGCCGTACCCGCTGGACTTCGGGGACGCGGGCCGCTCCGAGGCCCTGTGGATCTCCGCCCCGGCCCGGCTACCGCGCGGTCTGACGGTCACCACCGCCTCCACGGCCGGCCGGCTCCACGTCAGCCTGCGCTGGTCGACCGCGCTGCTCGGCGAGGCGGACGGCGCACGACTGCGCGAACTGTTCGAACGGCAGCTGGACGCGACCCGGTTGCCGGCCGCGCAGGGGAACACCACGGGAGGCCCCCGATGAGCGCACCACTGACCCCGCCCGTGACCCCTCCCGCACCGGCCCCCGCGGCACGCGGGCTGCGGGACTTCTACGAGGACCCGTCCGTCCCCGTGGCCTCCGGGGACGCCCGCAGCGTACGGCAGGCCCGGATGCTCGCCGCCGCCCTCGGCCCGGCCGCCGACCGGCCGGCCGTGGTGCTGGACGTGGGCTGCGGCGACGGCAGCGCCGCCCGGGCCGCCGGCCCCCTGCTGGCCGGGCACCGGGTCATCGGCGTCGACTGGTCGCACCACGCGCTGCGCCGCGCCCGGCACCACCTGACGGACGTGGTCCGCGGCGAACTCGCCGACGGACGCCTCCCGTTGCGGTCGGGCTGCGCCGACGCCGTGCTGTTCAGCGAGGTCATCGAGCACCTGGTCGACCCGGACGCGGCCCTGGACGAACTGCGTCGGGTGCTGCGGCCCGGCGGACACCTGATGCTGTCCACCCCGAACCTGGCCGCCTGGTACAACCGGGGGCTGCTGCTGGCCGGGGTGCAACCGGTGTTCTCCGAGGTCAGCCTGCGCGGCATCCACGGCCGCCCGGGCCGGGAGGTCATCGGACACCTACGGCTGTACACGGCCCGTGCGCTGCGGGAGTTCGTCGCGGCGTCCGGCTTCGAGGTCGTCCGGCTCGCCGGGGCGCCCTTCCACGGGGTGCCGCGCCCGCTGCGCCCCCTCGACCGGCTGGCCTGCGCCGCGCCCTCCCTCTCCTCGATCCTGCTGCTGCACGCGCGGCGGGCGTAGCCGTGGGAGGGCCGACGGGGTGGGGGGTGGCCGCGGCGCTGCTGGCGAACGTGCTCTACAGCACCGGGTTCGTCCTGGAGAAGCGGGCGCTGGCCCGGATGCCCCAGGTGAGCGTGCGTCGACCCGTCCGGCTGCTGGGTCAGGTGGTGCGCAGCCCGCTGTGGCTCGGCGGCTCGCTGGCGCTGGCCGCCGGGTTCGGGGCGCAACTCGTGGTCTACCGCACGCTGCCGATCGCCGCCGCGCAGGGCGTCTTCGTCGCCGGTCTGGTGCTGCTTCTGCTGCTGTCCTCGCGGCTGCTCGGCGAGACGACCACCGCTCGGGAGCGGTACGCGATCGGGGCGGTGCTGGTGGCGCTGCTGCTGGTGGTGCTGTCGCTGCCGCCCGACGCCGACCGCGACGGCTCGGTGGGCGACGGGGCGCCGACCGCGACGGTGCTGTGGATCTGCCTCCCGACGCTCGCCGCCGGCCTCGCCCTGTACGCGGGCGCCGAGCGACGGACGCGCCGCGGCCACCGACCGCGCTCGACGGGCGTCGGGTACGGGGTGGCCGTCGGCCTGTTGTACGGGGTCAGCTCGCTCGCCATCAAGGGGCTGTCGGGCCGACTGCCGCAGTCGTCGCAGCCGTTCGACCGCCCGGGCGCCACGCTCACCGCGGTGTTCGGCTCCCCGTACCCGTATCTGCTGCTGTGCACCGGGGTGTTCGGACTGCTGATGTCGCAGGCCGCGTTGCAACGCTGCCGGGCCTCGCTGCTCGTGCCCGTGTGCACCACGGTGACCTGTGTGTACACGGCCGTACTGGGCACCCTCGCGTTCGGCGAGGCGCTGCCCGAGGACCCGGTCCGGCTGGTGCTGCGGATCGCCGGGACCCTGCTCGCCGTGTCGGTGCTGCTGGCCCTGCCGCAGCACGAGCCCCCGCCCGCGTCCCCGGCCCGTCCGGGGACCGGGACCACCCCACCAGCCGGTGCCGAGGTGCCCGGCCGCGAAGGAGCCGACCGCCCGTGAACCCTGACGACCCGCTGCTCGACCTCCTGGTCTGCCCGCTGGACAAGGGGCCGCTGCACCTGGTGCCCGCGTCCCGGGGCGAGCCGCCGACCGGGTGCGGGCTGTACAACCCGCGGCTGCGGCTGCTGTACCCGGTGCTCGACGGGGTGCCCCGGCTGTTGCCCTCCTCCGGGGCGGCGGTGTCGCCGGCCGCGCACGAACGGCTGGTGGCCGCCGTGGACACCGGCTGAACGGACGTGCGCCCCGCCGGGGGGCACGGGACCGGTGGCGGTGCGGCACGATGGGGACGTGCCCCGTCCCACACCGCCGCCCGCCGCACCGCTGGGTCCGCTGGACTTCCAGCTCGTCCTGCTGCGCAGACTCGCCGACCACCAGCCGGACCTGGTGGCGGACGCCCGGCGCGCGCTGGGCGCGTCGGTCGGGGACCAGCGGGAGGCCAACCGCCGCTGGCAGGCGCTGCTCCGCTCGCCCCGTGCGCGCGGGGCGGTCAGCCGCTACCGGTCGGTGCTCGGCCCGCCCGAGGCCCGGGTGCCCCGGCGGGTCGGGGAGCTGACCTGCGAGGCGCTGCTGTGGCCCGTCCCGCTCTGGCCGGACCTGCGGTTCGAGGTGCTCACCGGGCCGGGCGGCGCCGTCTGGAACGAGTGGCTGGTCCGGGCGCCCGGGGCGACGGTGCCCGTGCTGCGCACCGTGGACGACCTGGCGCCCTGGTCCTGCACGGTGGACGAGGTGGCCCGGGCGTTCGCCCCGGCCCGCCCCCTCCAGGGCTCCGCGCCCGCCCGCTGGGGCCTCGCCTTCACCGCACCGGACGCCACGGGGGACCGGCGCCCCCACACGGCGGAGTTCACCTGGGGGCTACTGGACCGGGTCGGTCCCGGCGGCCCGGGAGCGCCCTGAGGGGCGGTGCGGTGGACCCTCCCCCTGCAGGAGGGTCCACCATGACGGCGTGCGCAACCACCACCTGACCATCGGGCGCTTCGCCCGCCTGTGCAGACTGAGCGTCAAACAGCTGCGGCACTACGACGAGACGGGGCTGTTGGCCCCGGTCCGGGTGGACGCCGCCACCGGCTACCGCTACTACGCCCCCGAGCAGGCGCGGGCCGCCCTGACCATCGCCCTGCTGCGGGAGATGGACCTGCCGCTGGCCGTGATCGCCGAGGCGCTGTCCGCCGACGCCGGCGCCCGGGGCCGGGCCCTGCGGGCCGAACGGGACCGGCTGGCCGAGCGGATCGACCGCGACCGGGCGCGGTGGGAGCTGCTGGGACGACTGGCCGACGACGGCCTGCCCGGCTACGAGGTGCGGCTGGTCCGGGAGCCCCCGCGGCGGCTGCTCGTGGCCCGCGCGGTCGGCGCACCGGCCGAGGTGGGGACGTTGGCCGGGGCGTGCGTGGGCCGGGTCCTCACCGCGCTCGGTGCGGCGGGGGTCCGGTGGGAGCCGCCGCTGTGGGGGCTGTACCCGCTCGACCTGACGGAACGGACCCGGATCGCCGTGGGGGCACTGACCGCGGGGTCCGTGGACGTCGCGGGTCTCGAAGCCGTGGCCCTGCCGGGCGGGCCGGCGGCCCAGACCGTACACATCGGGCCCTACGCACACCTCTCCCTCGCGTACCACGCCCTGTTCGCGGCCGTCCACGAACGGGGGCTGCGTCCGAGGCCCCCGGTGCGCGAGGTGTACCTCGTCGGACCGGGAGAGGCGCCCCGGGAGGAACTGATGACCCGGCTGATCGTCCCCGTCGACCCCATCGAGCCCGCCGAGCCCGCCGCACGACAAGGACCCCACACATCCGACCAGCAGGCACGGCACGGGACGAACGGCGAGGAGCGCACGACGTGACCACGGTGGAGAACATCGACGCCCGCGGGGCGCAGCACTGCGAGACGACGGCACTCGGCGTGCTGCTGCGGCACGCGGGGCTCGATCTGTCCGAACCCATGCTGTTCGGGCTCGGCGCGGGGCTGTCCTTCGTCTACTGGGACGCCAAGGCCCTGCCGTTCCCGTTCCTGGGAGGTCGGGTCAAACCGTTCGAGCTCACCAGGAACCTGGCCGCCCGACTGGGCCTGGACCTGGTGGTCGAGGAAACCACCTCCGCGCGCAAGGCGTGGCGGAACGTCACCGAACAGCTCGACGCGGGGCGGCCCGTCGGCCTCCAGCTCGACAGCTACCACCTCGACTACTTCCGGCACCGGGTGCACTTCGGCGGCCATGTGGTGGCCGTATACGGCTACGACGAGCAGCGCGCCCAACTGGTGGACACCGACCAGCAGGGCGGGGCCGTGTCCACCCCGCTGACCGGCCTGGCCCTGGCGCGCGCCGCACGCGGGCCGATGACCGCCAGGAACCGGTCCTTCACCCTGACCGTGCCGGACGGTGCGCCCGCGCCGGACGGTCGGATCGTCCCCGCGATCCGGGCCTGCGCCGGGGCCTTCCTGAACCCGCCCATCGCCAACCTGGGCCACCGGGGCATCGAGAAGGCCGCCCTCCGGGTGCCGAAGTGGTGGGCGCGCACCGACGATCCGCGGCGGGACCTGACGCAGGCCGCCCGGCTGATGGAGAGGGCCGGCACGGGCGGCGCCCTGTTCCGCAACCTGTACCGCGACTTCCTCGCCGAGTGCGCACGGTCCGTCGACAGCGCCCGGCTGCGCACCGGTCAGGCCCTCTACGCCGAGGCCGCGGCCGGGTGGACGGAGGTGGCCGAACTGATCGCCGCGGCGGGCGAGTCGGGCGACGGGATGCGGCTCGCCCGGGCCGGGGCGGTCCTGCACGACCTCGCCCGGTTGGAGCGGGAGGCCATGGAGGCGTTGAGCCGGCTCTAGCCGGTACGGCGCGGGGGCCGGACCGGGTGGACTTGCCGCCCGGCCGGTGCGGGTCGGACGATGCCCTGGTGAACCACTCCTCGCAGTTCAGCGCCGTTCCTGACCACGGCCACCAGCACCATCCGGAGCCCGGTCCTGCCGCCCCCGGTCAGTGGCCGGAGCTGGAGGCCGCACTCGCCGTCGTCAATCGCGACCTGACGGCGACCCTGCCGGGTCAGGAAGCCCTGGTCCTGATGGTCGACCCGCCCTGGCCGCCCCCGCAGCCGGGTGGAGGGGACCGGGGGCAGGTCTACGTGGCGATGCCCGACGGCCGTTGGCACGGCAACGCGGTGAACGAGGACGATCCGGAGGAGGGCGACCCGCCGGGGCCGGACGACGCGGCGGCGGTCCTGACTGCGGTCGCGGACGCGGCCCAGTCGACCGTCATGGAGTTGCGGTGGCAGGTCTGGCCGATCTGTCCGGAACACGGGATCGGCATGCATCCGCGTCCCGCGGGCACCACGGACGACTGGTACCCGGGCGCAACGGACGCGGAGGGCGGCCCGCCGGTGTGGTGGTGCCGTGGCGGCCGGGGCACCGACTGCCACGACGTCTCCCCGGTGGGCGAGCTGGCCGCCACCCTGTCGGGACGGGAACGTCGCGCACTGCGGCGCAGCGAACGCAGACGAGGCGGCCGTCGATAGCCGCGGAGGTGCTCAGGCCACCGGGCCGGCCGCCGCGAGGAGCACCGCGGCCAGTTCGGTGAACGACTCGGGGTGGTGCTCCAGGAAGAGGAAGGGCTCGATGAGTTCGAGTTCCATCAGCCGGGGCGCCCCGTCGTCCCCGTCGACCACGTCCACCCGGGCGTACAGCAGCTCGTCGGCGAACGGCACCGCCGCCAGTGCCCCTTCGGCGAGGGCGCGTTCCTCCTGCGTGGCCCGTCGGACGCGTACCTCGGGGTGCGGATCGCGCGCCGCGTCGTGGGCGGTGCCCTCGGTCAGCACGGCGCCCTTGCGGACGGCGTGCAGGAACCGTCCGCCGGCGAACACCAGCGCCCGTTCCCCCGTGGTCTCGATGCCCCGTAGGTACGGCTGCACCATCGCGGTGAGCCCTTTCGCGTGCAGCAGGGCCAGGTGTTCCCGGGCCCGTTCCGCATCGGCGGGGGTGCCCTCGTAGCGGGCCGCGAGCCGGGCACCGGCGCCCTGGGACGGCTTGATGACGTAGGGGGTGCCGTCGGTCGGCGGACCCCCGTCCGTGCCGGGCGGCAGATAGCGGGTCGGCACCGTGGGGACACCCGCCCGTGCCAGGTCACCGAGGTACCGCTTGTCGCTGTTCCAGCGCACGACCGGCTCCGGATTGGCGAGTCGGGTGAGGCGGGCGCAGCGCGCCGCCCACTCCAGGAACTCCGGTACGCGTTGGGCGTAGTCCCAGGTGGAGCGGATCACCGCGAGGTCGAAGGCGGCCCAGTCGACGTCCGGGTCGTCCCAGGCCACTGCGGTGGCCCGGGCTCCGGCGGCCGTCAGCGCGGACAGCAGGCCCGGCAGCTCGGGGTCGGCGGGCAGCCCGGGCCGGGGGCGGTAGGTGACCAGGGCGATCCGGCGGGCACGGGGCACGCGGTGACTCCTCGGGGCGGAACGGACACGGGAGCGCAGGCTAACCCGGTGCACATCCCACGCACCACGCGTCCCCTCCGGGCACGGCCCCTCGACGACCGTCCGGGTCAGTGCTCGCCGAGGAACTCCGCCACCTGGCGTCGGACGGCCACCGGGGCGGCCGACCAGGCCGGAGCACGCGTCAACGCGCGCAACGTGACCTCCTTCACCTCCCGCGGGGCGTCCCTGCGCAGCCCGAGGTGCATCCACAGGCGGTCCAGTTCGTCGGGCAGGGACCAGTGGGCACCCGGGAAGGCCCCGGGCGCACCGGCCGGTGCCGGCGCCACGACGTGGACCTCGTCGGCGGTGGCGGCCGGCTCGATCTCGACCAGGGTCAGACCGAGACGGTCGACGGCGTCCCGGAACCGCGCCCGGTGGTCCTCGACGGTTCCGGTGCAGGGCCGTTGACCCCCGTGGAACAGGGTGAGCACCCAGCCGGAGGTGCCGACGCGGGAGAGGTCCAGGACGAGGGGCGTGCCTTCCGCGTCCGTGAAGGCGCGGTGCGCGGTGCTCGCGCTCGCCCCGGGCCCCTCGGTGCGCGGTGTCGGTTCGAGTCGGAGGCCGTCGAGCAGCCGTTCCAGGCGATCGGGAGCCAACTCGCCGTGGGCGAGCGCGCGGAGCGCGGGCCGGAGCATGACGGGGACCCTTCGGTCGGTCGTGCGGAGGTGGAGGCGGGAACCGCAGGCCAGCTCCGGGCCCGGTCCGCGCACCACGGGATTGACCTTCCCCTTCGGGCAGCCCCCAGGATCGGCAGCACCGAGGGAACGCACCGGAACGAGGGAGCACGCCGATGGACCGTCCCGACGGGGACAGCGCCGCACCCGAGGCGGCACACGAACCCACCCTGACGATCGGCGAGTTCGCACGTCGGACCCGGCTTTCGGCGAAGGCGCTGCGGCTCTACGACGGGTTGGGGCTGCTGCGTCCGGCGCGGGTGGCACCCGGGTCCCGGTACCGGATGTACGCGCCGGCCCAGGTGGAGCGGGCCCGACTGGTGGCGTGGCTGCGCCGGTTGGGCATGCCGCTGGCCCGGATCCGGGAGGTCGCACCGCTGGATCCTCCCGATGTGGCGCGGGCGGTGCGGGAGTTCTGGGCCGAGGTGGAGACACGGACCGCGGCCCGTCGCGATCTGGCGGCGTTCCTGGTGGACCAATTGACACGGACCGAAGGGGAGACCATGAGCACGAGCACCCTGGAACTGCGGTACGCGGCCGTCACCGATCGGGGCCTGGTGCGCCCGGCGAACCAGGACGCGGCCCACGCGGGGGCCCGGGTCCTGGCCGTCGCGGACGGCTACGGGCCGGGCGGCGCACCGGCGAGCGCCGCCGCCGTCGGGGCGCTGCGGCACCTCGACGCCCGGGCCCTGGCACCCGGCGACGTCCTCAACGCCCTGGCGGACGCGGTGGCGGAGGCGACCCGCGCGGTGCGGGAGGTGGCGGGCTCCACCGATGCGCCGGAGGCCACCGGCACCACCCTCACCGTCCTGCTGTGGACGGGGTCGCGGCTCGCCCTCGTCCACATCGGCGACAGCCGCGCCCACGTCCTGCGCGACGGCGAGCTGTTCCTGATCACCGAGGACCACACGGCCGTGGCGGAGCTGGTCGAGCAGGGCCGGATCACCCCGGCGGAGGCGGAGAGCCACCCCCAGCGGGCACTGCTGCTACGGGCGCTGCCCGGCGCGCCGGACGCCCCGGCGGTGCCGGACCTGCGCACGCACGACACCCGTCCCGGGGACCGCTACCTGGTCTGCTCGGACGGCCTGACCGCGCTGCTCGCACCGGAGCGGATCCGGGAACTGCTGGCGGCGGCGGCCGATCCGCAGCAGGCGGTGCACGCCCTGGTGGCCGCGGCGCACGCGGCGGGGGCGCCCGACAACATCGGTTGCGCCGTGGCCGATGTGGTGGTCGGGGCCGCGCACCCGGGCTGAGGGGGCAAGCTGGGGCGGGAGTCATCACCCGCGGGGCGCCCGCCCCGGCCATCCGGACGAGGAGTACGACTGTGACCGATCTGTTCCCGCCCCTGGCGGACCCGGGCCGTGCGGCGCGGCCCGCGCTGGCCTTCGGCGAACGCCGTCTGACGTACGGGGAACTCGGCGGTGCGGCGCGGCGGCTCGGGGAGCGGATCGCCGGCGTCGAACGGGTGGCGGTCTGGGCGACGCCCAGCGCCGAGACCGCGGTCGGTGTGGTGGGCGCGCTGCTCGCCGGGGTGCCCGCGGTGCCGTTGAACCCCCGTTCCGGGGAGAGCGAACTGGCGCACATCGTGGCGGACAGCGCCCCGCGGCGGGTGCTGGTGGCCCCGGGCACCGAACTCCCCGGGGCGCTGCGGGGCGTGGAACGGGTGGAGGTGGACGTCGAGCCGTGGGGGGAGCCGGCGGCACCGGAGCGGCCCGCCGCGGGGGGTCACCCCGACCCGGAGGCACCGGCCCTGGTCGTCTACACCTCGGGGACGACGGGCGCGCCGAAGGGTGCGGTGGTCCCGCGGCGGGCGCTCGCCACGACGCTGGACGCGTTGGCCGAGGCGTGGGCGTGGACGGGGGACGACGTCCTGGTGCACGGGCTGCCGCTGTTCCACGTGCACGGGCTGGTGCTGGGCGTGCTGGGGCCGCTGCGGCTCGGCGGGGAGGTGCGTCATCTGGGCCGGTTCACCCCCGAGGGGGTGGCCCGGGAGCTGGGCGCCGGGGCGAACGTGCTGTTCGGGGTGCCGACGATGTACCACCGACTGGCCGAGGCGCTGCCGGACGATCCGGAGTTGGTGCGGGCGCTGGCCGGGGCGCGGCTGCTGGTGTCGGGGTCGGCGGCGCTGCCGGTGCGGGACCACGAGCGGATCGCGGCGGCCACCGGGCGCCGGGTGGTGGAGCGGTACGGGATGACCGAGACGCTGATGAACACGGCGGTGCGGGTGGACGGCGAGCCGCGGGCCGGGACGGTGGGGCCGCCGCTCGGGGGCGTCGAACTGCGGCTGGTGGACGAGTCGGGCGCGCCGCTGGTGGAGCACGGCCCCGAGTGCGTCGGGGAGATCCAGGTGCGCGGGGCGAACCTGTTCAGCGGGTATCTGAACCGGCCGGACGCGACGGCCGCCGCGTTCGCCGACGGGGGGTGGTTCCGTACGGGGGACATGGCGGTCCTGGAGCCCGACGGCTACGTACGGATCGTGGGCCGCAAGGCGACCGACCTGATCAAGAGCGGCGGCTACAAGATCGGTGCCGGGGAGATCGAGAACGCGTTGCTGGAGCACCCGGGGGTGCGGGAGGTGGCGGTGACGGGCGAGCCGGACGCTGACCTCGGGGAGCGGATCGTCGCCTGGGTGGTGGCCGCCGATCCCGAAGCGCCGCCCTCGGCGGCCGCGTTGGCGGACCACGTGGCCGCGCTCCTCGCCCCGCACAAGCGTCCCCGCACGGTGCGGTACCTGGCGGTGCTGCCGCGCAACGACCTGGGGAAGGTCATGAAGCGGTCCCTGCCGCAGGATGGTTGAGCGCGCCCCGTCCCGAACGGGCGATCCGAACACTGACGCAGGTGTTCCCGCGAACAGGTGATCGTCGCTCAGGAGATTGCCGAGGGCACCGACGACCGGCGATGCTTACGGAGTGCGCACGACGGGATGCATACCGTCACTTCACTTCACGAGCGGGTCCCCCGACCCGTACCGAGCAAGGAGAAACCGTCCCATGAACTTCCTCACCGACGTCCTCGCCGGCCTCGTCCACTTCATCGGCTGGCTGGTCTGACGCTCCGGCGACGTGAACGCGGCGCCGTCTCTCCCGGTCCCACGGGGAGGCGGCGCCGCCGTGCGTTCGTCCGGTTCCGCTGACAGCGGCCCGCAGGTCATGAAGAATGCGGACCACAGCACCGGAACAGCACGGACAGGGCGACGCGCGCACCACGGGGGATGTGTGGACGAGCTGGTGGAGTTCAGGACCGACGACGGCACGACGGTGGTGGTCTCGGCGCCGCGGGAGACGGCCGGGTCCCGCCCGGTGTCACGGGGCGGCAGCGGCCCCACGCAGGCGGCCCGCACCTTCGAGGCCTCCCTGGACGGGGCGCGGGCGGCGGCCGAGTCGGCGCTACGGGTGTTCCGCGACGGCACGCTGCGACCGGACTCCGTCGAGATCGAGTTCGGGGTGCGGCTCACCGCCGAGACCGGTGCCGTGATCGTGAAGGGCGCCGCGGAAGGTCATCTGCTGGTGCGGCTGACCTGGTCGCCCGAGCGCCGTCCGGCGGGCACCGCGGACACCCCCGGTGCCGTGCCGGAGCCGACGCCCGCGGCATGACGGTGAACGCACCGCGCCCGCACCGCCCTTCGCCCACCGAAGAGCTCCTTCCGAAGGGCCCGGCGGGCACCGGTGCCGGTGCCGCTTGGCACGCCCGGGTGGACTGCGGCCGGGAGGTCGGCGCCGGCTTCCTGGTCTCCACCCGTGAGGTGCTGACCTGCGCCCATGTCGTACGGGACGCTCGGCACTCCCCGGTGGAGGTAACGTTCCCGCACGCCAGCGGGCTGGGCCCGGTCGCCGCACGGATCGTCATGGACGGCGGTTGGGCCGGCGGCGATCTGGACCCGGGCGATCTGGCGGTCCTGGAACTGGCCCACGAAGTCCCCCTGACACCGGTCGAGTTCGCCACGCCGGACGAGGGGTACGGGGAGCCGCCGCCACGGCTGCTCCTCCACGGTTTCCCCGACCGGTACGACGAGGGCACCGTCGCCGAGTACCGCATCACCGCCGCCGGTCGACTGCGCGACGAATGGGTGCAGTTGGAGGCGTGGACGGGCCACGGCCAGCCGGTCGCCCCCGGGTTCAGCGGGGCCGCCGTCGTCCTCGCCGCGACGGGCCGGGCGGTCGGCATGGTGACCTCGGCGACCGGGGAGCGCGGCGCCCGGATGCTGCCCGCCGCGGTGCTCGCCCGCTATGCGCCGCGACTCGCCGAGTTGGTGCCCACGCCCGGCTTCGGGCCGGCGGCCAAGGCGACCCTGCGGGGACTGCTGGCGGACGTGGTGCGCACCGGAGCGCCGTGCGTACCGGACCAGCTCTACGCCGAGGCGGTCGATCCGGTGACCGGGCCGCCGTTGCCGCCCGGCGGGTTCCGTTCCCTGTGGGACGTGCTGTGGTACCTGCTGTTCGAGGTGGCGGACCCGGCAGCCCCCGGCCGCTTCGCCCGCCGCCTCGCCGACCTCGTGGACGACCAGGACCTGCGGTTCGCCCTGCACCGGTGGGCCGGCACGGCACCCCGGGGCGCCGCTCCCGCCGCCCCCGCCGACCCCTCAGCGCCCGACTGGTCGCCGATCGTGGTGGAACTCGAACGCAGCGGCGCCGGCGGCGGACAGTACCTCGCCGAGGTGTCGGCCTACCGGGACGGACACCGTCGACTGGTGGGCTCCCGGACCCTCGCCAAACGCGAACTGTCCCGCTACGTCGCCGAGCGCGTCGACGCGGCGTTCCGCGAACTCCCGCACGGCGCGCCGGTGTTGATCGCTTTCGTCCTGCCGCGCCGGTCCCTGAACGAACCCGTCGCCCAGTGGCCGCGCGGCGCGGACGACCCGAGTCCGCTGGGCTGTCTGTACCCGCTGGTCGTGATGGACCGGGACCGGCGCCGACAGGGCTCCCTCCAACACGCGTTGCGCCGCAAGTGGCACCAGCTCGACGGACGGGCCGGCACCGAACTGGTGCGGGTGGAGTGCGGCAGCACCGAGGACCAGGGCCGGCTCACCGTCCGGCTGTTCGACGACGGGCACGTCATGGCGTTCACCGCACCGCCCAAGTCCCCCCGGATGCGCCAGCTGTTCACGGCCGGGCTGAACGGTTCGGTGCCGGTGATGTTGTGGCCGCGCACCGGGTGCGACGGCCGGCACGACGCCGACGGGCCGTGCACGGGCGGCACGTTCCTCGACGAGCTGCGGGCGTACCTGGCCGGGCTCCCCCCGAGCGAGATCCCGCTCCGGGTACGCGCCCTGCGCAAGGACGTCTACCTCTCCGACGACCTCGCCGGGCACTGGGCGCGGGACCTGACCCTGCTGTGGGAGGACCCGCGCTGCTTCCCCGAGCCCTCCGGCCACGCCGCCTCCCCCGTCCGCTGACCCGCACCCGCCCTTCCCTACCCGCCGAGGAGCCCGGTTCATGTCCCAGTGGCCCGTCTACACCGGTGCGTCAGCGCCGCACGACCACGTCGACGCGCTGCCCGACCCACCGCCGTGGCGCGCCTTCGACGGCGGGCCCCCGCTGGAGCCCCCCGCCGACACCGACGGCGACGGCGGGGCCGTCTCCCCGGACCGGGTCCACCGGGCCCGCACCTACCAGGCCACCGAGGAGAGCGTGGACCTCGTCAACGCCGCGCTGTACCTGCGGCGGCCGTTGCTGGTCACCGGCCCGCCCGGCAGCGGCAAGTCCTCGCTCGCCTACGCCGTCGCCCGGGAACTGCGGCTCGGCCCGGTGCTGCGCTGGAACATCACCAGTCGGTCCACCCTCCAGGACGGCCTCTACCAGTACGACCCGCTGGCCCGGCTGTACGCGGTCCGGGCGGCGGCGGTGCGCGCGACGCACGCGGCGGACCCCGTGGGCGCGGCGGCCGACGGGGCGCAGCCCGTGCCCGCCGACGGTGACGGCGGCGGCGATGACGGGGTGGAGGACCATCTGCGGCTGGGCCCGCTCGGCACCGCCCTGCTCCCCTACCGGCGCCCCCGGGCGCTGCTCATCGACGAGATCGACAAGAGCGACCTGGACCTGCCCAACGACCTGCTCAACGTGTTGGAGGAGGGCCAGTACCGGATTCCGGAGCTGGTCCGGGCGGCCCGGCACACCCCGCGCGCCGAGGTGATGGTCGACGGCGGGCGGGACCGGGTGAGCGTGGAGGACGGCACGGTCCGCTGCCGGTCGTTCCCGTTCGTGGTGCTGACCAGCAACGGCGAGCGGGAGTTCCCGCCCGCCTTCCTCCGCCGCTGCGTCTCGCTGCGGCTGCGCCGACCCGACGGCGACCGGCTCGAACGGATCGTCAGCGCGCACCTCGGCGCCCCCGACGACTACGCCCGCGGTCTCATCGCCACCTTCCTGGACCGGTCGGACGCCGGCGAACTCGCCACGGACCACCTGCTGAACGCCATCTACCTGACCGGCGCCGCGGGGCTGACGGGTCCCTCCCGCGATGCGCTCGCCGCGCGGCTGATGCCGTACCTGGAGGGGGGCCCGGAGGCCGGGGACGGTGATGGGTTCTGACCGCGCCGGGCCCGCCGGGGCTCCCGCCGTTGCCGCCGGCGGCCCGGTGGCCCGGCTCGCCGCCGTCCTCACCGCGGCCGGGAGCGGCACCGCGCCCACCGCCACCGAGCTGGCCGAACTGCTGTGGCTCGCCCACCACGCCCGTGCGCAGGGGACCCCGCCCGAGCCGGCCCCCGTGACGCCCGCCCGCCCCCGTACGCCCCTGCACCTGCCGGAACCGGACCGGCCCCCCGCGGACGCCCCGCCGGAGCCCGCCGACCGGACCCCCGACCCGGCGCCCCCGCTCCCCGGCCCGTGGCCCGCCCCCGCCGCCCCGGTCGTCCGGACGCCGCTGCGGGCCGCCGCCCCGCCGATGCTGCCCCGCCCGCTGGCGCTCCAGCGGGCCCTGAGACCGCTGGGCCGACGGGTGGACGCGCCACGGGGCCACGCCCTGGACGAGGGCGCGACCGCGGACCTGACCGCGCGGCTGGCCCCGCTCACCGACACCCCGTGGTGGTGGCTGCCGGTGCTGCGGCCCACCCGGGAACGCTGGCTGCGGCTGCACCTGGTGCACGACGCCGGCCCCACGATGCCCGTGTGGCGGCCCCTGGTCCGGGAACTGCGCACCGCGCTGGCCCGCTCGGGAGTGTTCCGGACGGTGGAGGCGTACCGGTTGGGCGCCGACGGCCGGGTCGGCGGGCCGGGCGGCGCACCGGTACCGCTCCCCGCGGACGGCCGCACGGTGACGCTGCTGGTCAGCGACTGCACGGGCCCCCCGTGGTGGGCCGGCGCGGCGGGCGCCCGCTGGTACGGGACCTTGTGGCGCTGGACGCGGCGGATGCCCGTCGCGGTGCTCCAACCGCTGCCGGAACGGCTGTGGCGGTCCACCGCGCTGTCCCCGGCGGCGGGCCTGCTGTCGGCGCCGAGGCCCGCCGCGCCGAACGCCGCGCTCGCGTTCACCCCCTACGACGGGACCACCGACGCTCCGGACCCGACGGCGCCGCCGACGACCCTGTTGCCCGTCCTGGAGGCCGCTCCCCGCTGGCTGGCCCACTGGTCGGCCCTGATCGCCGACCCGGGCGGCGGCCGGGTGCCCGGCGCCGCGGCCCGGGTGACGTACCGCGCCCGGCCGGACGCCCCCGGCGGACCCGCCCGGGATGACACGGCCGCGCTGCCGCCGGACGAACTGGTGGCCCGGTTCCGCGCCACGGCGTCGCCGGAGGCGTTCCGGCTCGCCGGCCACCTCACCCTGGGCACCCCGCGGCTGCCGGTGATGCGGCTCGTGCACGCCGCGCTGGAGCCCGACCCGCGCCCCCAGCACCTCGCCGAGGTCATCCTGAGCGGCATGCTCACCGGGGGCGGGCCGCCCGAGGAGTACGCGTTCCGGCCCGGGGTGCGGGAGGTCCTGCTCCGGTCGCTGCCCCGCTCCTCCCGGGTGCGGACCCGGGCCCTGCTGGCGCGGGTGGGCGCGCTGATCGACGAGCGCGCCGGCACCACGGCGGGGGCGTTCGGCGCGGAGGCCCTGGTGTCCGGCGGAGCCGGTACGGAGCCCGGGGCCGCCCCCCGCGAGGACCCCATCGCCACGGTGGCCCCGGAGACCCTGCGGTACGCGAGCCGGCCGCCCGCCGAAGCCGAGCCGGCACCCGGCCTGTTCCGCGGGGGCGAGGTCCTCGACGACCGCTACCGGCTGACCCGTCCCCTCCAGCCGGGCGCCTCGCTGTGGCTGGCCCACGATCAGCAGGACGAGTGGGAGGTGGTGGTCCAGCCCTGTGTGATGCCCCGGGGCCACGCGGTCACGGACTTCACCCGCGCCGCCCGTACGCTCCGGGAGCTCCAGCACCCGTGCATCGTCCGGGTCCTCGACTTCGGCGTCCACGGCAGTACCAGGTACCTCGTGATGGAGCACCTGGACGGCATCCCGCTGGGTGCGCTGGCCGCACCCAGCGGGTTCCTGCTGCCGTCCCGGCTGACCACCTCGGTGGCCCGGGGGCTCGCCGACGCCCTGACCGCGCTGGGCGAACACGGCCTCAGCCACGGGGCGATCGGGATGTACAGCGTCATGGTGATGCCGAACGGCACGCCCAAGCTGACGTCGTTCGCACTGGTCACCGAAGCGACCGCCGAGCGGCGGGCCGACGACCTGCGCCGGTTCGCGGCCCTGCTCGCCCTCCTCATGTCGCCCGACGGCGGCCCGGAGCCCCAGGCCGACTTCCTCACCCGGCTGCCGACCTCGGTACGCACCACCATGGCCGGTGCCATCGCGGCCCTGCGCGAGGGGCAGGGCGCCGAAAGCCAAGCGGTGCTCGCCTGGTTGAGCAACCTCGAACCCCGCCGCCTCACCCCGCACTCGGAACAATCGGTGCGCTACACCCTGCTGGGGAGCCCGGAGGTGAGGCGGGCGAGCACCGGTCCCTGGTTCGACCCCACCGAGTCCCCCGGGCACCCCCTCGACCTCACCGAACCCGAGCACTGGGCGATGCTGTGCATGCTGCTGCTCCGGCACGGCTGCCGGAGCAGCCACGACGAACTCGCCGCGGGGCTGTGGCGGGCCGGGCAACAGCCCCCGAACCCCCGGGGCGTCCTCGCCGGACACGCCACCGCCCTCCGCCAGGTCCTCGGCCCCGGCCGGCTCGCCGCGCTACCCGACGGGTACGCCCTGCACACCAGCACCGACTGGGCCGACGTGCACGACCTCGAACGGCTTGCGCAGGAGGCCGAGCGGCTGTGGGACGGCGGCGACGCCGACCGGGCCAACGGGGTGGTCCGCACCGCATTGACCCTGTGGAACGGGACTCCGCTGGCGGGAGTGCAGGGGCCGGCAGCCGACCTGGCCCGGGCCCGACTGACGAGCCTGTGGCTGCGGCTCCTGAAGATCCGCGCCGAGTCCGACATGCTCCAGGGCCGGGCCGCGGTCGCGGCGGACGACCTCGCCCGGGAGCTGACGGCGCACCCGCAGCACCAGGACGTCCTCCTCCGACTACGTCTGAGCGCCCTGAACCTCGCGGGCCGGACCGGCGAGGCACACGAGGCGTACCGGGCCGTGCTCGACGCCGAGCGCCACGGGACCCGGGACGCCGACCCGCAGGAGCAGCCACCGCATTAGCAGCAACCGCGCCGCCGCCCCGCACCCGGCGCGCCCCGAGCCGCCACGACCACCCGTCCGGCGGACCCCCGCCCGGCCCATCCCGTCGTGCGGCGGCCCCCGCCGCGCCCGCACGATCGAGGGGATGACCGCCGCGCGGCCCCGCCGGCCGGTCCGTGCACTCGGGAGGAACGCCGATGAACACCCAAGCCAGTCTGGACCAGTTGCGCCGGTGCCACATCGCGGTGGACCTGGGCGCCGCCCGGACCCGGGTGTTCGTGAAGGGCGTGGGGCTGGCGGTCGACCAGCCGAGCGTGGCCGCCGTCAACACCCGCACCGGCTCGCTGATCGCGGTCGGGGAGTTCGCGGAGCGGATGACGGGCCGCACCCCGGGCTACATCCGGGTGGTGCGGCCGGTCTCGGGCGGTTCCGTCGTCGACATCGAGATGGCGCAGCGGATGCTGCGGCACCTGATCGGCGAGAAGCTGCGCCGGGCGCTGCGCCGCAAACCGTGGCTGCGCGCCGCCGCCTGCACCCCGCACGAGGCCGATCCGCTGGCCCGCCGCGCCGCGGTGGAGACCCTGGTCGGGCTCGGGGCCCGCCGGGTCGAGCTGGTGGACACGCTGATCGCCGCCGCGGTGGGCTGCGGGCTGCCGGTGGAACGGGCCGAGGCAACGATGATCCTGGTGTGCGGGGCGGCCACCACCCAGGTCTCCGTGCTGTCCCTCGGGTCGATCGTCACGGCGGAACGCATGTCGGTCGGCGGGGACGCCATCGACCACGCGATCGTGCAGCACCTGCGGCACCGTCACGAGCTGATGCTGCCCTCCCAGTCGGTGCGCCCGCTGCAACTCGCCCTGTCCGGCAACGGCCTCACCCCGGACGGCCCGACCTCCACCGAGATCCACGGCCGGGACGTGGCCACCGGGCTGGCCCGCTCGGTGCGGGTGGACACGGCGGCGGTGCGGGACGCCATCCACACCCCGTTGACCGCGGTGCTCGACGGGATCGGCAAGGTGCTGCGCGACTGCCCGCCCGATCTGGTCGCCGACCTCGCGGACCGGGGCATCATGCTGGTCGGCGGCAGTGCGCTGCTCCCCGGCCTCGACCAGATGCTGCGGGACGCCACGGGCATGCCGGTGACGATCGCCGACCGGCCCGACGTGTGCGCGATCCTCGGTCTCGGGGCGATGCTGGAGGGCCGCGTCCAGCCGATGGTGCTCGATCCGTTGGCCGGCTGAGTCCCCGGCCGGCCGCAACGGTTGGCATCCTGGAGCGGTGAGCGAAGACGACCGTACGGCGGCGGACGCACCACGTCTGCCGCCGCTCCTCGATGCGGTGCTGGAGGTCGGCACCGACCTGGACCTGCGGGCCACCCTCCAGCACCTGGTGACGCGCGCCGCCGAACTGACCGGTGCCCGCTACGGTGCGCTGGGCGTGCTGGACCCGGCCGGCGGCCCCGGGCGGCCCCGGCTCAGCGAGTTGTACACCACGGGGCTGCCCGCGGGGACGCGGGACCGGGTGGGGCGGCTGCCCGACGGGCACACCGGGTTGATCGGCACGTTGATCGACGACCCCCGGCCGCTGCACATCGCCGATCTGACCGCGGACCCGCGGGCGCACGGGCTGCCGCCGGGCCATCCGCCGATGCGGTCGTTCCTCGGGGCGCCCGTGCCCGTCGGGGACGCGGTGTTCGGGAACCTGTACCTGACGGAGAAGGCGGGCGGCGCCTTCACCGACGAGGACGCCCACCTGCTGCGGGTGTTGGCGGCGCAGGCGGGCATCGCGATCGGCAACGCCCGGCTGTACGAGTCGGCCCGGCAGCGGGAGCGCTGGATCGAGGGGGCGGCGGCGGTGACGACGGCGCTCCTCTCGGGCGGCACGGCCCACGCCCTGGAGACGGTCGCGGAGCGGGCCCGGGTGCTCGCGGACGCGGCGGCCGGGGTGGTCCTGCAACAGGCCCCCGGGGGCGGTCTTGAGGCCGCGGCCGTGGCCGGGCCGCCGGGGTTCGTGGGGCGCACCGACGCGGGGAGCCTGTGGGGTGCCGTGGTCCCGCCGGACAGCCCGGTCCTGGGGCGGCTGCTGGCCGGGGAGCCGGTGTACGTGGCCGACGCGGCGAGCGATCCGCGGACCGCGTCCCCGGCGACCGCGCGTTTCGGGCCCGTGATGATGCTGCCGCTCACCTCCCGGGGGCGGCTCATCGGCACCCTGGCCCTGCCGCGGCACCGGGGCGCCCGCCCGTACACCCCGGTGGAGCGGTCGATGGCGTCCCGGTTCGCGGCGCACGCGGCCCTGGCCCTCGTCCTCGCGGACGCGCAAGCGCGTCGGGAACGCCTCGCCGTGTACGAGGACCGGGACCGGATCGCCCGCGATCTGCACGACCTGGTCGTGCAGCGGCTGTTCGCCACGGGGCTGATGGTGGAGTCCACGCGGCGCCGGGCCGAGCGCACCGACGGGTCCGCCCCGGCGGCCGGGGAGGTGCGGGAGGAGTTGGCGCGGGCGGTGGACGAACTCGACGCGACCGTCCAGGAGGTGCGCACCGCGATCATCGCCCTCCAGCAGCCCCCGACCGACGCGCCCACCACCCTGCGGGGCCGGGTGCTGCGGGAGACGGCGGGTGCCGCGGCGGTCGCCGGGTTCCCGCCGTCGGTGCGGTTCGTGGGCGCCGTCGACGCACGGGTCGGCGATCCGGTGGCGGGGCGCCTCGTGGCGGCGTTGCGTCGCGCGCTGGGTGCCGCGGCCCGCCGGGCGGGGGTGAGTCGGATAGCGGTCACGGTTGACGCGGCGGCGTGTCTGGCGGACGGACGACCGGGGGTGCGGTTGACGGTCCAGGACGACGCCCCGGCGGCCGAGAACGGCACCGGAACCGGTGGTACCGCTCTGACCTGGCACTCCCCGCTCTGATCCGGCGGGCCGGGAGCGGCGGGGGACGCACAGTGAATGAGGGAGTAATGAGGGGTCTCTCATTGCCCTCGACAAGAGGTGGGCTGTCCGGTTTTCTGTCCGTGTCGGCGTGGCCGAAGACGGCGCACACGCCCTGACGGGGAAGCAGGAACCTGACTCCATGGCACGACAGGCACGGGCGATCCAGACGCGCGAGTCCATTCTGCTGGCGGCGGCGGCCGTCTTCGACGAACGCGGGTACAGCTCAGCGACGATCACCGAGATCCTCCAGCGGGCCGGGGTCACCAAGGGCGCGCTGTACTTCCACTTCGCGTCGAAGGAGGAACTGGCCCTCGGGGTGGTCGCGGCCCAACTCGACCTCGGCGAACTGCCACCGCAGCGCACCAAGCTCCAGGAGCTGGTGGACCACGGGCTGCTGTTCGCGCATCGGCTGCTGCACGATCCGCTGACCCGGGCCAGCATGGGGCTCGCGATGGACCAGCGGCGGGACGCCGTGGAGCCCGCGCCACCCCGGGGGACCCCGTACCAGGCGTGGATCGACCGGATCGACCAGGTGCTGAAGGACGCCGAGGCGCGGGGCGAGTTGCTGCCCCATGTGGTGCCCGGTGACACGGCCGAGCTGATGGCCGGGGCCTTCACCGGCATCCAGGGCATGTCGCACGTGTTGTGCGAACGGGCGGACCTGACCCGGCGGGTCATCGTGCTGCTCCAGCACATCCTGCCGAGCATCGCCGTGCCCGCGGTGCTGCCGACGCTCGATCTGGCTCCGGACCGGGCGGAACGGCTGCTCTCCGCCCGCCACGACATCCGCCCGGAGATCGAGGAGCCGGGGGGCGCCCCGGGGGTTCCCGCCCCCCGCCGCACGGTGGCCGTGGCGGCCCGCTGAAGCGTCCCGTACGGCGGGCTCAGCGTCGTACGGCGAGGGCCTGCTGGTCGGTCAGGTCGAAGGCCCGGCGGGCCTCCTCCACCTTGGCCAGGTTCTCCTCGGACCAGGTCGTGAGCGTGGCGAACACCGGGGCGAGGCCGCGCCCGAGGTCGGTGATCTCGTACTCGACCCGGGGCGGCACCTCCGCGTGGTAGGTCCGCGTCACCAGCCCGTCGCGCTCCAACTGCCGTAGCCGTTGGGTCAGTACCTTCGGCGTGATGCCGGTGACGGTGCGCTGCAACTCCACGAAGCGCTGGCGGCCGAACTGGTGGAGCGCCCACAGGATCGGGGTCGTCCAGCGGCTGAAGAGGATGTCGACGACCGGGGAGATCGCGCAGGGTCCCCCGGTGACGGTCTCGGTCTCCGTGTCGATCTCGATCGTCATGCTGTCCTCCTGGTGAGTCACTTTCCTCTAGGTACCCACTATCCCCGAACTGTTAGCTTCGTGTCGTCCCAACGGGCAGGTCGAACAACGGACTTCAGGAGCTGATCATGATCGTCATCACCGGTGCCACGGGAAACGTCGGACGCCCCCTCGTAGCCGCGCTCGCCGAGGCGGGCGAGCGGGTCACCGCCGTCTCCCGACGCCCCGCTCCCGATGCGGGTCCGACGGGGGTCCGCACCGTCGCCGCGGACCTCGGCGACGCGGCGAGCCTGCGGCCGGCGCTGGAGGGCGCCGACGCCCTGTTCCTGATGGTGCCGCCGGACGTCCTCGGCGGCGGGGGCGGTCCCGACGAGATCGTGAAGACGGCCGTGAGCAGCGGCGTCCGCAAGGTCGTCGTCCTGTCCTCGCAGATCAACGGGACCCGGCCGCAGGCGGGTTCGCACCGGGCGCTGCGGGTGTGGGAGGAGGCCGTGCAGGGTTCGGGGCTCGACTGGACGGTGCTGCGGCCGGGGAGCTTCGCCTCCAACGCCCTGGGGTGGGCGGACTCGGTACGTGCCGAGCGCACGGTCTACGCCCCGTTCGGCGAGGTGGCCCTGCCGGTGGTGGACCCGGCCGACCTCGCGGAGGTCGCGGCCGTGGTGCTGCGCGAGGAGGGGCACGCGGGCCGCGTCCACGAGTTGACGGGTCCGGTGGCGGTGAGCCCCCGGGAGCAGGCCGCGGCGCTCGGCGCGGCGCTGGGGGTTCCCCTCACCTTCGTGGAGCTGACGCGGGCGCAGGCCCGGGCGCGGATGGTGGAGTTCCTGCCGGAGGCGGTGGCCGACGGGACCCTCGACATCCTCGGGGCGCCGTTGGCCGCGGAGCAGCGGGTGAGTCCTGCGGTGGAGGCGTTGTTGGGGCGGGCGCCGCGGTCCTTCCGTGCGTGGGCGGACCGCGCGGCCGCGGCCTTCCGCTGAGACGGTGCCCTGCGCGCCTTTGGGTACGTCTGCCTGGGCGTGCGCGGTCCCCTGCGGGTGCGTGGCGCTTGCCCGCGCAGTTCCCCGCGCCCCTCTAGGTGCGTCCCGGCTGGGGTGCGTCGTCCAGCCGAGCTGCGTCCCGCGTTCGCGCAGTTCCCCGCGCCCCTTTTCGGTGCGCCCTGGCGGGGGTGCGCTGTGCTTGTGCGGGTGTGTGGTGGTTGCTCGCGCCGTTCCCCGCGCCCCTTTGGGGCGCTCCGTGCCGCGCACCCCGAGCGGGGCGTACGGGATCAGGGGCGCGGGGAACTGCGCAACACCACAGCGCACCCCGCCGGACAACGCAGCCCAGCGTGAGCGCACCTCAGGGGCGCGGGGAACGGCGCGGACGACCACAGCGCACCCCGCTGGACAACGCAGCCCAGCCGGGAAGACGCACCCGCAGGACCGTGCCGCTCAGTCGACCTCGGCGACCGCCTCCGCGAACTGCGCCGCGTAGAGCCGAGCGTAAGCACCCCCGGTGAGCAGGAGTTCCTCGTGCGTGCCCTGCTCGACGATGGCCCCGTTCTCCATCACCAGGATGGTGTCCGCGTCCCGGATGGTGGAGAGCCGGTGGGCGATGACGAAGGACGTGCGGTCCCGCGCGAGCCGCGCCATCGCCTTCTGGATCAGGACCTCCGTACGAGTGTCCACGGAACTCGTCGCCTCGTCGAGGACGAGGATCACCGGCTCGGACAGGAACGCCCGGGCGATGGTGATGAGCTGCTTCTCCCCCGCGCTGACCCCGGCGCCCTCGTCGTCGAGCACGGTGTCGTACCCGTCGGGCAGGGTGCGGATGAACCGGTCTGCGTGCGCGGCCTTCGCTGCTTCCTCGATCTCCTCCCGGGACACCTCGCGGGAGGCCCCGTAGGCGATGTTGTCGGCGATCGTGCCGCCGAACAGCCAGGTGTCCTGGAGGACCATCCCGATCCCGGAGCGCAGTTCGTCGCGGGACATGCCGGCGATGTCGACCCCGTCGACGGTGATCCGTCCGCCGGTGACCTCGTAGAACCGCATCAGCAGGTTGACGAGGGTGGTCTTGCCGGCGCCGGTGGGACCGACGATGGCGACCGTGTGACCGGGCTCGACGGCCAGCGACAGGTCCTCGATGAGCGGCTTGTCGTCCTGGTAGCGGAAGGACACGTGCTCCAGGGCGACCCGGCCGGTGCGCTCCACGGGCCGTGCCGGCCGCTCGGGGTCGGGTTCCTGTTCGGGGGCGTCGAGCAGTTCGAAGACCCGCTCGGCGGAGGCGACCCCGGACTGCACCAGGTTCGCCATGGAGGCGACCTGGGTGAGCGGCATGGAGAACTGCCGCGAGTACTGGACGAACGCCTGGACGTCACCGATGGACAGCGAGCCGGAGGCGACCCGCAGTCCGCCGACGACGGCGACGAGCACGTAGTTCAGGTTCGACACGAAGAACAGCAGGGGCTGCATCAGACCGCTGGTGAACTGGGCCCGGAACCCGGCCTCGTACAGCGCGTCGTTCTCCTCGGCGAACCGGCGCGCGGACTCCTCCTGCCGGCCGAAGACCTTCACCAGCGCGTGACCGGTGTACATCTCCTCGACATGGGCGCTGAGGGCGCCGGTGGAGCGCCACTGGCGGACGAACTGCGGCTGGGACCGCTTGCCGACCCGGGTGGCGATCACGAACGACAGCGGCACGGTGACCAGGGCGACCAGGGCGAGCAGCGGCGAGATCAGGAACATCATGATCAGCACGCCGATGATCGTCAGCAGTGAGTTGACGAGTTGCCCGAGGCTCTGTTGCAGGGTCTGGCCGATGTTGTCGAGGTCGTTGGTGGCCCGGCTCAGCACCTCGCCGCGCTGCCGCTTGTCGAAGTACGACAGGGGCAGTCGGGACAGCTTCGCCTGGACGTCCCGGCGCATCCGGCCCACCGTGCGGTTGACGGCCCGGTTGCCGAGCCGGGTGGCGACCAGCATCAGCAGGCCGCCGATGACGAAGGTGCCCAGCGCGAAGCCGAGGACCGCGCCGACGGCCCCGAAGTCGATGCCCTCGCCGGGGGTGAAGTCCACCCCGGTCAGCATGTCGGCGACACCGCCCTCACCGCGGTCCCGCAGTCCTGCGATCGCCTCCTCCTTGCTCTGTCCGGCGGGCATCTGCTGGCCGACGACCCCGGCGAAGACCAGGTCGGTCGCGATGCCGAGGATCTTGGGGCCGAGCACCGACACGCCGACGCTGAGCAGGGCGCAGCCGATCATCACGTACATCGTGATGCGGTCGGGCCGGAACTGGCTCAGCAGGCGGGTGCCCGAGCCCTTGAAGTCCATGGAGCGATGGTCGGGTCCGGCCCCGGCCATCATCCGTCCCGCGGGCCCCGCCATCAGGCCGCCTCCGCTTCCGTGAGCTGGGAGAGCACGATCTCCCGGTAGGTCTCGTTGTCCCGCATGAGGTCCGTGTGCCGTCCGGCGCCGACCACGTGGCCCTCGTCGAGGACGAGGATGCGGTCGGCGTCGCGGATGGTGGCCACCCGCTGGGCGACGATGACGACGGTGGCCTCCGCGGTCTCCTCGGCCAGGGCGGCCCGCAGCGCGGCGTCCGTGGCGTAGTCGAGGGCGGAGAACGAGTCGTCGAAGAGGTAGATCTCCGGCCGTTGGACGAGGGTGCGGGCGATCGCCAGCCGCTGGCGTTGGCCGCCGGAGACGTTGGTGCCGCCCTGGGAGATCGGCGCGTTCAGTCCGCCCTCCAGGTGGGTCTCCACGAAGTCGCGGGCCTGGGCGACCTCCAGCGCGTGCCACAGCTCCTCGTCGGTGGCGTCGGGGTTGCCGTACCGCAGGTTGGTGGCGACGGTGCCGGCGAACAGGTACGGCTTCTGCGGCACCAGCCCGACGGTGCGGGCGAGCAGCTTCGGGTCGATGTCGCGGACGTCGACCCCGTCGACCAGCACGGCGCCCTCGGTGACGTCGAAGAGGCGGGGCACGAGCCCCAGGAGGGTGGTCTTGCCGCTGCCGGTGGAGCCGATGACGGCGGTGGTCTCGCCGGGGCGGGCCACCAGGTCGACGGCCTTGAGCACGGGTTCCTCGGCGCCCGGGTAGCGGAACCCGGCGCCGCGCAGCTCCAGATGCCCGTGGGAGCGCAGTTCCCGTACGGCGGCGGCCGGCGGCACCACGCTGGACTCGGTGCCGAGGACTTCTTGGATGCGCTCGGCGCACACCTCGGCGCGCGGCACCATCATGAACATGAAGGTGGCCATCATCACCGACATCACTATCTGCATCAGATAGGCGAGGAACGCGGTCAGCGAGCCGATCTCCATCGCGCCGCTCTCGATGCGGTGCGCCCCGAACCAGACGACGGCGACCGAGGAGACGTTCACGACGGTCATCACGATGGGGAACATCAGCGCGAGGAGCCGCCCGGTTCCCAGCGACATCTCGGTCAGTTCGTCGTTGGCGCCGCGGAAGCGCTCCTGTTCGTAGCCGTCGCGGACGAACGCGCGGATCACCCGGTTGCCGGTGATCTGCTCGCGCAGCAGCCGGTTCACGGTGTCCAGGCGCACCTGCATGGACCGGAACAGGGGCCGCAGCTTGCGGACGATCACGGTGACGCTGATGCCGAGCACCGGCACCACGGCGATCAGCACCGTCGACAGCGGGACGTCCTGGCCGAGGGCCATCACGATCCCGCCGACGCACATGATGGGCGCGGAGACCATCAGGGTGAACGCCATCAGCACGAGCATCTGGACCTGCTGGACGTCGTTCGTGGTGCGGGTGATCAGCGAGGGCGCACCGAAGTGGCCGACCTCGCGGGTGGAGAACGACTGGACCCGGTCGAACACGGCGCCCCGCACGTCCCGACCGAGCGCGGCGGCAGTGCGCGCCCCGAGGTAGACGGCCCCGATGTTGCAGACCACCTGCACCAGCGTGACGGCGATCATCAGTCCGCCGAAGCCCATGATGAAGCCGGTGTCGCCCCGGACCACCCCACGGTCGATGATGTCGGCGTTCATCGTGGGCAGGTACAGGGTCGCGCAGGTCTGGAGGAACTGGAGCGCCACCAGGACGGCGACGGGTTTTCGATACGGACCCAGATGGGTCCTCAGCAGTCGTATGAGCACGTGCGGGTCTCGCTCACTGGGGTTCTGGGGGCGGACCGACCGGCCGGCCGGCCGCTCGGGGGCACCTTCGGCACACCACCCCCCATCGTCCACCGTGCCCCGCCCGTTACCCCAGCGGATTAACCCAACAGCGGGCCAAGAACCGCCCGGGTGCCCCGCCGGCGCCCCGCCCGTGCTCGCTGGAACGGGCCGGGACCCACCGGGACCCGTGGGTGATCAGCCGGCGAACGCGCCCGGGTGGGTCTGCTCCCGCACGACCGCGTACTGCTGCCGCACGGCCTGCCCCACGGCCAGTTCCTCGCCCGGGTCGTGGACCTGGCCGGTCGCGCCGGGCCAGGTGGGCGGCGTGCGGGGGTCGAGCGTCCCGCGGGAGACGCCCAGCGCCCACGCGGCCTGCCGCGCCGCGCCGAGCGCCGCGTACTCGGCGGGCTGCGGGACGACGATCTGCGCGCCGAGCAGCGAGGGCGCGGAGGCCTGGACTGCGGGGAGGTCGGCGGCGGCGCCCAGCAGGAACACCCGGCGCACCTCCACCCCGCGTCCGCGCAGCACGTCGAGGGCGTCGGCGAGTCCGCAGAGCATGCCCTCGACGGCGGCCCGCGCCAGGTGCTCGGGCTTCATCGCCTCGCGCCGCAGCCCGGCGAGGGTTCCGGCGGTGTGCGGCAGGTGCGGGGTGCGCTCGCCCTCCAGATAGGGCAGGAGGACCAGGCCGTGCGCACCGGGCGTGGACTTCAGGGCGAGTGCGGACAGGGCGTCGAGGTCGGGCAGGCCGAGCATCTCGGCGGTGCCGCGCAGGGTGCGCACGGCGTTGAGGGTGTGCACGACCGGCAGGTGCATGCCCGTCGCGTCGGCGAGGGAGGTGATCATGCCGCTGGGGTCGGCGAGGGCCTCGCGGTGGACCGCCATCACGGAGCCGGAGGCGCCCAGCGAGACGACGGCGTCCCCCAGGCCGATGCCGAGGCCGAACGCGGCGGCCATGGTGCCGCCGGTGCCGGCGGAGATCAGCAGTCCCTCCGGAGTGGTCCCCGCGGCCTCGGCGGGCCCCAGTACGTCGGGCAGCGCCGCCTGCCGGCCGAGCGCCATTTCCATCAGGTCGGGCCGGTAGCCGCCGGTCGCCGCCGACCAGTAGCCGGTGCCGGAGGCGCCGCCCCGGTCGGTGGTGCGGCGCAGCGGGCGGCCGAGGAGCTGCCACACCAGCCAGTCGTGGGCCTGGAGGACCAGGGCGACGCGCTGGGCGGCTTCGGGTTCGTTCGCGGCGAGCCAACGGAGCTTGGCGACGGGGTTCGCCGCCTGCGGCACGCAGCCCACGGCCTGGGCCCACGCCTCGCGCCCGCCGAGCGCCTCGACCAGGTCGGCGGCGGCGATCTGGGCCCGGCGGTCGCCGCCCACCAGGGCGGGACGGATCGTCGCGCCCTGCTGGTCGAGCGGGACGAGGGCGTTCTGCTGGGCGGACACGCCGATCGCCTCGACGCCTTCGAGGACCCCGCCGGCCGCGGCCTCCCCGAGGGAGAGCAGCCAGACCTGTGGGTCGACGTCACTGGGTCGCCCGCCCTCCCCGCTCCCCCCGGGCGTCCCCTCCAGGGGATGCGGGGCGTACCCCTGCCTGATCACGGCACCCGTGTCCGTGTCACAGACCACGATGCGCGTGGAGTCGGGCGTGCTGTCCAGACCGGCGACTATCCCCATGCGGGAATTCTGCACCACGTTCGGGTGTGTGCCGTACCACAGCCCGGTACGAGCCGGGCACCCTCAGGTGTTGCTGGTGCCCCAGTCGTCGTTCTGCGCACCCTTGCCGCGCTCGCGCAGCGTCCGGACGCGTTCGGTGACGGAGTCCGGCACCCGGTCCCCGACCCGCTCGGTCACCGAGTGCAGGGCCTTGCCCGCCACCTCGCGACCCTGCTGCGCGGCGGTCTCCGCGGCGTTGCGGACCGCGGGGTTCTCCGCGAACTGTCGGACCGACTTCTTCAGCTGCTCGTACCGCTCCCGTCCAGCCCTGGTTCCCAGGACGTAGCCGAGGGCCAGCCCGGCGACGAATGTGAGCCGGTAGCGCATGGAGCCACCCTTCCCTTGCATCTCGGTGTGGAGCGCGGGAGTACCGATTGGCGGAGCACCCCCCTGCTTGCGCTAATGTATGTGTCGCAGCGAACGAGCGCTTCCTGGCGAATACCCGGACAGGCGCGTTCGATGCGAACGAGGCAATCCCCTGTAGCTCAATTGGCAGAGCAGCCGGCTGTTAACCGGCAGGTTACTGGTTCGAGTCCAGTCGGGGGAGCTCGATCCTCCGTAGCTCAATTGGCAGAGCAGCCGGCTGTTAACCGGCAGGTTACTGGTTCGAGTCCAGTCGGGGGAGCAGCCGAGAAGGACCCCCATCGGGGTCCTTTTTCATGTCCGGTGGAACCGTACGGGGACGCCGGAGGTCTCCATGGTCAGCGGAGCCGACCGTGCGGAGCAGGAGATCGTATGAGCGGCTATGCTGCGGCAGACGGCGCGTACACCTGTGCGCGACGCGCCGTAAGGGGGCGGTAGCTCAGCCGGTTAGAGCAGCGGACTCATAATCCGTCGGCCGTGGGTTCGAGTCCCACCCGCCCCACCGCAGAGTTCCTGTGCAGGAACGATTCGACGTGGGGTGCAGCGCCGGAGGAAGCCCGGTCGCCCGGACCCCCGCGAGGCCCCCACCGGCCCGCCGCGGGTCCGTGACACCAGTGATCGAGTGAGGCAGCCCCGCCCGGACCGACCCGGGCGGGGCTCTTCCGTGCGCCTGCGACGGGGGCGCGGGCGGACGGGGCTGAGGGGTCTCGACGGGCGTCGGACGCGTCCTTCAACTGGTGAACGAACACGAGCTGTTCGAGACGGTCGAGGCAGGGTTCGCAGGCGTGCACCCTCACGCGCGGGTCCGCGTCCGGCAGTCGCACGGGCACGGCACCGGCCTACTCCGGAGGTTCGGGTAGAGCGACGCCTGCCCGCCGCGCGGTCGGTGCGTGGCGGACGCCCACACCCGGCACTCGTGCACCTCCGAGCCGAAGATGCGGGCCCTGAAGCACGGTGCGCACGGCACCGCCGCCGGGATGCAGCGCCGGGTCGCTGTGGAGCCAGGTCCTCGTCTCCATTCCGGAGACTGCGCGCCGCTGGCATCGCCGTCGAGACGCGGTCAGCGCGCATGCGTCGGGAGCTGGCGACCCTGGAACGAGCGATGAAGCCGTGGCACGATGCCCGATCGGCCGGGACCCTGGCGAGGCCCTGGCGTCGGTGACGGAGGGGAACTGAGCATGGCGGAGAATCCCGTGCCGCTGAGTGACGGTGAGATCGAAGCGGCGTTGCGCGAGGTCCCCGGATGGCACCGCGAAGGCGACACGATCACCCGCGCGTACGACATTCGCTATCACGGTGGCGTTGCCATGATCGTTCATGTGGCCGATGTCGAGCGGCTGATCAGCCACCACGCGGACATCGATCTGCGCTGGGGGCACCTGCGCTTCCGGATCACGACCCATGATGCGGGACACCGCCTGACATCCGCTGACTTCGACCTCGCGGCCCGCATCGACGCCATCGCACAGGCACACGGTGCGGAGCCGCAGAGGACGTCTTCGGGCGCCTGAGCGCGGAAGACCGTGTGCAGTACGCGCACACCTTCACGACGACCGCCGGACGCCCCGAACTGCCCGCCGGCAGGGAGTTCGCAGCGCTACTGCGGTCCTGAGACGATCGGGTTGCGCAGGGTGCCCACCCCGGCAACGGTCACCGCCATCTCGTCGCCGGGCAGGACCGGGCCGACCCCCGCCGGGGTCCCGGTCGGGTGTCCCGTCCGGGCAACCAGATCACACCCCGCCTACAGCCTGCGAGTGAACGACTGCCCGCTGCACGGGAGTTCACAGGTGTCAGCGACTAGCACATCCGCCGTACGCCAAGGACATATTCGGTGAAGGTTTGAACCAAACCGCTCCGGGCTGGGTATAGCTCATAGGCGCGGGCCCTCCCCCACTGGCCCGCCCTGCCCAGGAGGTGGCTGTCCCCCATGAAGAACAGTGTCCGAAACACGGTGTTGTGCGCGGCCCTGGTGACCCTCGGTCTGGAGGTGGTGGCCGTGCACCTCCTGCTCGACCTCCCCTTGTTGGGGCTCCTGTTGGCCGACACCGTCATCGTGCTGGTCGCCGCGGTGTGGCTGTGGTCGGCCCGGGACCTGGGTCGGACCCCGCCGGCCGACCCCCGGTTCAGCGAGAGCCGATGTCAGCTCAGGGCGCTGCGCCACCAGCAGGAGCGCGAACGGTACTCCCACAGCGGCGGGCAACCGTCGCACCTGCGCTGAGGTGCGCCTGACCTCCGTCACTCGGGCGGAGGTCTGGGCGCAATCGCGTCGGGGAGCGTTCGTTTTTGGCCGTCGGACCGCGCTCCCCGTGGAATCCGTGCCCACAGCAGCCATGATCTTCGGAGCATTCGTCCCTGGTCACCGGCTGAAGGCGAGAGAACCCCGATGCCCACCGCACGCGTCAGTTCGGCCGTGATGACCCACCCGGTCCGCCGGGCCCAGGCGGAGGAGATGGTCGCCCGGCTGGGGCTGGGTTCGCTCGCCCTGGACCCCGATCCGGACGGGCCGCCGTCCGCCCTGCGCACCGCGCTGCTCGCCTGGTCCCGGGTGAGCGAGGGCGCCACCCACCAGTTCATGATCCAGGACGACGTGGCGGCTCCGGACGACATGATCGACCTGGTCGCCCACTGCGCCGACCGCTTCCCCGACGACGCCCTCGCCTTCTACACCAACTGGCACGCGCGCAACGGCGGGTTGACCCGGCTGGCCGCCCTCGCGGGCGCGGGCTGGGTGCGTGCGGTGCCGGAGGAGTTCACGCCGACGCTGGCGATCAGCCTCCCGGTGGCCGTGGCGGCGGAGTTCCGGCGGTTCGCGGAGCAGAGCGCCGACCGTCATGACGACGAGGTGATGACGGCCTTCCTCCGGCAGGGCGGTCGGCGCAGCGCCCTGCTCGCGGTGCCCACCGTCACCGAGCACACCGGCACCAGCAGCATCAACGGCCATGCCGCCCAGGGGGTGCGCCTCGCGGTGTGTCCCGCCTCCGTGGACGACGCCCGCCCGCAGTTGTACGAGGGGTGGGTGCTGGAGGAGTTGAGCTGGGTGCCGTACATGCGGTACGGCGAGGGGTACGTCCGGCTGGTCGGGCAGGAGGACGTGGTGCCGGTCCGCACCCACTACACCTGGCGGGAGGCGCTGGGGATGGCGGGGTTGATGACCGAGGACGCGGTGCAGGACCTGGTGCGGGAGCGCCGGCCCAAGGAGGAGGCGGCGGCCGTGGGGAGGGCCTTCGGGGACTCCTTCGCGGACGAGCTGTGGATCCACTGTCTGATGCTGGGCCGGCAGGCCGAGGAGGCCGCCCGGCGCCACGCCCCGCAGGGCGCGGTCCGGGGCGGCACCCCGGCCGCCGAGCGGCTGCGGCAGGCGGCGGTGTCGACGGTCGGCCCCGCGGGGCTCTCCCCCGAGCGGCGTCCCGAGGTGACCGAGGCGCACGCGGAACTGCTCACCGCGTACGCCTGGAGCGCCGTCAGGTGCGGGGAGGTCCTGTTGGATCGGACGAGCTGAGGTCGTAGGTGATCCAGACGGCGGGCTCCCAGTAGGAGGCCCGGTCCTGCTCGCGGTCGACCCGGAGGGTGCTCAGCCCCTCCGGGAAGACGTAGTCACCGCTCTCCGGGAACTCCATGCCGGTCCAGGACTCCCAGTCGGCGACGGTGCCGCTGATCATCGAGGACTCCTCCATGGAGGCGGTGATGGTGCCGCCGAGCCGCACCTGGGTGCGGATCCACGGGTCGAAGGGCTCCCCGTCGGCCCGGGTCCACGAGGCGTACCGCTCGGTGGGGACGAGCGGGTAGCGGTGCTTCCAGATCGGGCGCACCGGCACGATCAGGGAGGGCAGGCCGTCGGCGCGGGCCATCGTGATCATCTGCTGGAGCAGCACCTTGGACAGGCTCTTGCCCTGGTGTGCGGGGGCGACCTCGACGCCGAGGGCGCACAGGGCGGTGGGCTTGGTGCCCGCGTCGTGGGCGGCGAAGGCGTCCCGGATCGAGGCGTCGAGCCCGGTGCCCAGGTCCTCGGGGGTGCCGTCCCACAGTCGGGGCAGCGAGCGGCCGGCGCCGAGGATGGCGTCCGTCTCCTCGTCGTACAGCACGAACTGGTGGTCGCCGAAGTCGTCGAAGAGGCGGTTCCAGTACCCCTCGCCGATGTCTCCGTGCAGATTGTATTCGGGAATTACTCCTGCGAATTCTTCCGTGATGCGGTCCCAGAGTTCTGGGCGTTCGGTGTACAGGACGACTCTCACGACGTTCCCTTTCCTTTGCTTACTTCGCGTCCTTGACGACGTCCCAGACGACCACGATGGGAATTCCGTCCCAGGCTGCTCGTGCGGCGTCCGCGATGTAGTCCTCGTAGCCGCCGGGGGAAAGACTCCCGTTGAAGGCCGGTTCGTAGCAGGCGCGGACGGTGAGGCCGGCCGCGGTGAACGCCTCGATGTACTGGCCCGGCAGGTGCACGTGGTTGCGGACGAAGGCGAGTTCGTCGTCGCCGTGGACGAAGAGGCACTGCCCCTGGAGGGTGATGACGAAGGGGTGGAGGTCGGTGACGATCACCCGGCCGCCGGGGCGGACCACCCGGGCGAGCTCGGCGACGGCGGGGCCGAGCGCGGGCTGGTGGGTGAGGGCCAGGGTGGAGACGGCGAGGTCCACGCTGGCGTCCTCCAGCGGCAGCTGTTCCAACCGGCCGAGACGGAAGTCGACGTCCGGCGTCTTGGCCCGGGCCTGCTCCAGCATCTGGGGTGACTGGTCGACGCCGATGGTGCGGTAGCCGCGTTCGGCCAGTGCGACCGTGGTGCGGCCGGTGCCGCAGGCGGCGTCCAGGGCGGTGCCGACCGGTCCCTCGTCCAGGAGCCGGTGGACGATCGGCTCCTCGACCTGGAGGAAGGAGCTGGGGAGGGAGTCGTAGCGCTTCGCCCAGGACGCGTACCCGGTCGATTCGTCCAGTTCGCTCACCGGGGCGCCGGCGCCGGGCATCCCCTCGTCGCCGCCGGCGGCGAACTTCCTGATCTCCGCCACCCGGGCTTCGAGGAAGGCGTCGTCGGCATCGATGGCGGAGCGCAGCAGGGCCAGCCCCTCGATCCCCAGGACCAACTCTCGCACACGCAATTCTTTTGCCATTCTTTTCCTTTCCGCACAGCACGCCGTCCTTTTGATCCGCGTTACCCGGACGCCGGTTCGTGCATTCTCTGCAAGATCAACATGGCCGAAACGGGATCGAGGAAGGCTGATCCCGTCCGCTGGTTTGTTGTAGCTGGAAAGAACTCCTAACATCGAGCGTCTTCGCCGCTGGAGAACGGCGGTTGCGGCCGATGGGGAGGGGTCGAATGATCGAGGGGTACGTGGACCGGGAGAGCGTCACGTCGGGCGGGGTCCTCGGCTTACACGTCTCGACCGACGCGAAGGAGTTCCGGGTCCGCTTCTACCGGTTGGGCAGCGAGCTGACCCACCTCGGGGAGTCGGAGTCGTACCAGGGGGTGTTCCAGGCTCCGCCGCCGCACCCGGACGGGATCGAGGGTCATGCCTCGCCGGCCGTCGACTGGGAGTTGCCGCGCTACGCGTTCCGGGTGCCCCCGCAGTGGCCGCCGGGGATCTACCTCGCGCACCTGGTGGAGGGGGACGAGCGGCAGGCAGGTGAGGTGCCGCTGTTGGGTGACGGGGACATCGAGGGGTTCGCCCGGGAGTTCTTCGTGGTGCGGCCCCGCGAGCCGGGACGGTACGGCCGCATCCTGTACAAGAAGTCGACCTTCACCCGGCACGCGTACAACCGCTCGGACGGCGAGGGCGTGGCGCGGGCCTCCAGCCTCTACGACAGCCCGGTCTACCGGGAGGGGGACGCGGACGAGCCGCGCGGGCACAAGCTGAGCATGCACCGGCCGGGCGGGGTCATCGACCTGGCCCACTGGGACGCCCCCTTCATCGCCTGGCTGGAACGGTGCGGCTACGCGGTGGAGTACTGCACCGACCTCGACCTCCACGAGGACCCCGAACTGCTCGCCCCCTACGACCTGTTGTTGAGCGTCGGGCACGACGAGTACTGGAGCGCGTCGATGCGCGACCACGTGGACACGCACGTGGCCGCGGGCGGGAACGTGGCGTTCCTCAGCGCCAACACCTGCTGGTGGCGGGTGCACCTCACGGACGGGAACACCGCCTTCGTCTCGGACACCGACCACCACGTCGGGGAGGTCTACCCGCATCTGCCCGCCACCGACCTGTGGTGGGCCGGGCCGCCGGACGGGGTGGGCCGGCCGGAGAACGCCCTCACCGGGGTGAGTTTCCGCAACGGCGGCATGTGGCCCGGCGACTGGCCGGGTGACCGGCCGCTGGAGGGGTTCACCCTGCAGCACGCGGACCACTGGGTCTTCGAGGGCACCGGGTTGCGGGACGGCAGCGACGGCCGGCCCGCCGACCGGTTGGGCGGGGGCACCGCGCTGATCGGGTACGAGTGCGACGGCGCCGCCTTCACCTATGACGAGCGGGGGGTGGCGCGGGCGAGCGGGGTGGACGGCACTCCGGAGTCCTTCCTCATCCTGGGCATCTATCTGTTGGACCCCGTGAACGAGGACCTGCACCGCTTCAAGTGGGGGCACTGGAACTGCCCGGAGCGGGAGCCGGCGATCACCAGCCCCCGGGCCGCGACCATGGGCCTGTACACGACGGACGGCGGCACGGTCTTCGCCGCCGGCACCGTGGACTGGCCCGTGGTCTGCGGCCGGGAGCTGGACGCGGGCGTGGTGCGGGTGACCCGCAACGTGCTCGACCGGCTCTCGCACCGCGCTACAACAACTCGGGCAGGGAGTGCAGGGACGTGATCCGGTGGGCCCGGTCGGGCAGCGGCGGGGCCACCCCGTCGACGGCCCGGTCGGGCCGCCACAGGTGCACCGCACGGATGCCCGCGGCCAGCGGCCCCACCACGTCGGCCGCCCACATGTCCCCCACGAACAGGGCCTCTTCGGGGGTGACGCCGCAGGCGTCGAGTGCGGCCCGGTAGATCCCGGGGTGCGGTTTGCGCACCCCGACCCGGGCCGAGGTGACGCCGGCGTCCACCAGGTCGGTCAGCCCGGTCGAGGCCACCGCCCGGTCGAGGTCCCAGTACCAGTTGGAGCAGAGCCCGACCCGCAGGCCGCGCCCGCGCAGGTGCGCGAGCACGGCCGTCACATCGGGGAAGAGCTCCAGCGCCAGGCTCTTGGTGGCCCGGTCCAGCTCCACCGCCAGCGGGCCGGCCTCCGCGGCGGGCACCCCGCACTCCAGGGCGCGCCGCCGCAGCCGGTCCACCTCCCAGGCCCGATAGGTCGCTTCGTCCACCGAGTGGGTGCTGTGGTCCTCGCCGTCGGCGGGGCCGACCGACCACTGGTCGCCCCAGCGCTCGACGTACTCCCCGAGGCCGCGGCGCTCGAACACCGAGGCGTGGCTGGGCGGCATCGGCGGCACCAGCCGGACCAGGGTGCCGTAGAAGTCGAAGATCACGGCCTTGACGGCGGGCGACCCACCGGGTCGCGGGGCGGTGGTCACGGGATCAGTACCGCCCGTGCCGGCGGGGGAAGTAGTCCTGGCAGTCGCCCTCGCGCTCGATGTCCACGGTGGCACAGTGCAGTCCGCCGCCGAAGGGGCCGACCGCGCGGAACGGCACCGGGACGATCTCGAAGCCGTACGAGGCCAGCTGCTCGGAGAGGGCGACCTCCTTCTCCTCGATGCAGAGGGTGTTCTCGTCCAGGTTGAGCATGTTCCCGGCGAGCCACGGGCTGCAGAAGGACAGCTTCGGCGGGTGGTCCCAACTCGCGGGCTGCACCGCCTCGATGATCTCCCAGTCGTTGAGCCGGTAGAACTCCATCAGCTCGGGGTCGGCGAGCCGCTCCCCGCAGTGCAGCACCAGCCCGGGGCGCAGCGGGACCCAGGTGGCGTCGATGTGCAGGGGGTGGGTGTTGGTGGAGGTCACCGCGTGCACCCGGTGGTCGGGGAAGTGGCGCTTGAGCCAGTCGAAACCGCTGCGGTTGGTGACGAAGGAGAGCTGGACGAAGAGGTCCTTGCCGAAGCGGGCGATGTCGGCCGCGTCGAACAGCGGCTCCTCCTCCGTCAGCACCAGGTCGTAGTCACGGACCTTGGCGAGCTGCACCTCGGTGGGCAGGTCGTGGTACGTGTCCCAGAAGTCGGTGCGGTAACTGGCTTCGGTCAGCCGGGGCTTGGGGGCGGCCTCCCACCGCATCCGGGCGTCGGACTTGAAGAGGTCCTGGAGGATCGGCCGGTAGCAGAGGTACTCGAACCAGCGGCTGCGGTACGACATGGTGGCTTCGAGGACCTCGTTGCCGACCGTCAGCAGCAGGTCGCGCGGCGGCATGCAGCCCGACATGGTCTCCTGCTCCCAATCGGGCGTGGAGACCTTCTGGTTGAAGTCCAGCGGGGTGGGGCGATCCACCCGTATCCCCCGCCGGCGCAGCAGGTCGGCGAAGGAGTCCAACTGCTCGTTGGCCTCGGCCATCATGTCGGCCGGCATCGTGCCGTAGGTGCCGAGGGGGAAGCCGTCCTCGGGGAAGTCTCTGGCCACGGCCGGTTCCGGTGCCTGGACCACCGCGGCGTCGGCCCGGCCGACGATCACGTGGCGCAGCGGATCCCAGCCGTTCCAGGAGTTGACCCGGGTGGGTCGCAGGTCCGAATCGCCGACCGTCGTGTCGGGCTTAGTCACGGGTAACACCTCTCGATAGGGCAACGCCGGGGACACCAGGAGAAAAATGTGTCAGACGTTGCGCCACCGTCAAGGGTGCCCAAGAGGCACATCCTAGTGTTTTGCGTCAATTAACGGCTGGCCATCGGACGGTACGGCTGCTTCTCGGCCACTGCTTCCCCGTGCGAGCCGGGGGCAATCCAAAACAACAACGTTCCATAATCCACGTCTCATCCTGGCCAAAAAGCGCCCCACCGGTAGTTTGCCGGTGTGCGCTGGGTAGATAGCAGCCCGGTTCAACCAGTCCTTGAAAGGCGGAGAATCATGCCCCTACGCTTACCCCGCTTCACCTCGACTCTCGGGACCGTCGCCGTGATCGCCTCGTTGGCCGGGTGTAGCTCGGACGATTCCGCCGGAGGCGGCGGCGACCCCGACTCCCTGACCGTCTGGCTGACCATCGACGCTAGGGAGAGCTGGCCCGATCTGGTTGCCTCCACGAACAAACGATTCGCGGAGCAGTACCCGGACACCAAAGTCAAGGTGCAGTACCAGCAGTGGCCGAGCAAGAACCAGAAGATTGACGCCGCCCTCGCCGGGCGGGTAGTACCAGATGTAGTGGAGATGGGCAATAGCGAGACCACCAACTACATCATCAACGGTGCCTTCTCCCCTCTGGAGAAGAAGGATTTCGAGCATTCGGAAGACTGGCTTCCGGCGCTGGCCGACGCCTGTGAACACAAAGGGAAGACATACTGTGTGCCCTACTACGCGGGGGCCAAGGTAGGGATCTACCGGACGGATATCCTGAAGAAGGTGGGCGTCACCGAAGCTCCCACCACCTATCCCGAACTCCTCTCGGTCCTCGACAAGGTGAAGGCCGAGTTCGGCACCAAGGACAAGAACTTCTCCGCCTTCTATATGCCGGGCCGCTACCCGCACGCCGCCATGGCCTGGGTCAAGGACGCCGGGGGCGAGATGGCCGTCGAGGAGAACGGCCGCTGGCGCGGTGCGCTCTCCTCCCCCGAGTCGCGCCGGGGGCTGACCACGTGGAAGAAGCTGATCGACGACTACTACGTCGGTGACCGCTCCAAGGACAACGGCGACGAACCGGGTGTGGTGGGCCAGGGCAAGGTCGCCATGTTCTACGGCAACACCTGGGAGGCCACGGCCGCCACGGACCCGCGCAGCGGCGGCAACACCGCGCTGCGCGGCAAGTTCGCCACCTTCGCCTTCCCGGGCCCCTCCGGCGAGTTGCTGCCGCCCTACCTCGGCGGTTCCCTGCTGGCGGTGCCCGCCAAGTCCGGCAAGCAGGAGCTCGCCCGGGACTGGATCAAGCTCTTCACCGACCACAAGTCGCAGCAGCAGCTGATCAAGGCCCAGACCCTGCCGAACAACAGCGTCCAGCTGCGGGACGTGCCCGCCGACGGACCCAACGGCCCCTCCGCGCGCTCCGCCGAACGCGGTTGGGTGACCCCGTTGGCGCCCGGCTGGGTGGCGGTGGAGAAGTCCAACATCCTGCCGGCGATGCTCCAGGACATCGCCACCGGGAAGAAGTCGGTGCAGCAGGCCACCGAGGACGCCGACCGCGAGATCGACACCCTGATCAACGAGAACTGACGTCCCCCCACCGCCCCCTCGGACCCCACCCCGCTCCGTCCCCCGCCAGACCTCACCCCACTCACCCCCCGTCGGACCTCACCCCACTCCACCACCCCACTTCCCCTGACTCTCCACCCCCCCCCGCATCCCCACCCCCCACCCCACCCACTTCGACGTGTTCACCCCACCCCCACCCCACCCATCGCGTCGGTCGTGCGTGCGCAGGGCGCACCGCGGGCGATGATTCGAGGAGCCTCCGCATGGTGACCACAGACCCACCGGACTCCGTCGCCGTCTCCCCGCCCGTCCCCCCGGCACCCGCCGGGGGGACGGCCCGGCGGGCCCGGCCGCCGCTGAGTCGGCTGATCCCGTACGTCCTGATCGCCCCGACGGTGCTGGCGCTCGTCGCCGTCCTCGGCTACCCCCTGATCGAGCTGGTGCTGCTGTCCTTCCAGGACATGACCCGTCGGGAACTGTTCGCCGGCACCGAACCGCCCTGGGCGGGGCTGCGGCAGTACCGCACCATCGCCACCGACGGGTTCTTCTGGACGGTCGTCGGGCGCACCGCGCTCTTCACCACCGTCGCCACCGTCCTGACCATGGCCCTGGCCATGGGGGTGGCGCTGTTGGGCCGCCGCGTCTCCTCCTGGGTGCGGTTGCTCATGGCCGGGGTGCTGGTCGCCGTGTGGGCGATGCCGGTCATGGTGGCGGCGGCGGTCTTCCGCTGGTTGGTGGACGCCGACTACGGCGTCATGAACTGGCTGCTCGGGCTGGTGCCCGGGCTCGACTTCAGCAAGCACAACTGGTTCGAGAACCCCTGGCAGGGCTTCACCGTGGTGGTCGCCGTGGTCGTCTGGGGTTCGCTGCCCTTCGCCGCGATCACCCTCCAGGCCGCCCTGACCCAGGTCCCGCCGGAGCTGGAGGAGGCCGCCACCGTCGACGGCGCCACCCGGCCCCAGGTCCTCCGGCACATCATCTTCCCCGTGATCAAGCCGGCGTTCGTGGTGGTGACCACGCTCAACGCGATCTGGAACTTCGGGGTGTTCAACCAGATCTGGCTGATGCGCACGGGCCAGCCGGAGAAGGAGTACTACCTGCTCGGTGTGTACTCGTTCATCGAGTCGTTCGCCGTGAACCGCTACAGCACCGGAGCGGCCATCGCGGTCGTCACCGTCCTGCTGCTGCTCGTCGGGGCAGTGGTATACGTCCGTCAGCTCGTCAGGATGGGAGAGGCCGAATGACCACCGCTTCCGCTCCGCCCCGCGGTGCGCGGCGGCGCCGCTCGCTCCGGGCCAACACCCTCGGCCTGCTGTTCTGCACGGTGATGGCGTTCCCCCTGTACTGGATGCTCCTCACCGCGATCCGGCCCTCGTCCGAGATCCGCAGCAATCCGCCGCAGTTCTGGACCGCGGAGCCGACCCTCGACAACTTCCGCCGGGCCATGGCCTCGGAGACCTTCTGGTCGAGCGTGCGGGCGAGCGCACTGGTCGGGGTGGGGACCGTGGTGGTCTCGCTGCTGATCGGGGTGGCGGCGGCCTACGCGGTGGCCCGGTTCTCCTTCTTCGGGCGCCGGGCGTTCGTGGTGGTGATCCTGTCCGTGCAGATGATCCCGTTGGCCGGTCTGATCATCCCGCTCTACCTGCTGCTCAGTGACGCCGGGCTGACCGACAGCCTGGTCGGCGTGGTCCTCACCTACCTGGTGTTCATGCTGCCGTTCACCGTCTGGTTGTTGCGCGGCTTCGTCGCCGGGATCCCCGTGGAGTTGGAGGAGGCGGCCATGGTCGACGGCTGCACCCGGGCCGGGGCCTTCCGCCGGGTGACGCTGCCGTTGCTGGCGCCCGGGCTGGTGGCCACGTCCATCTACGCCCTGGTGCAGGCGTGGAACGAGTACGTCCTGGCCTACGTACTGCTGTCCAGCACCGACAAACAGACCGTCTCCATCTGGCTCGTCTCCTTCCAGACGAGCTTCGGCACCGACTACGGCGCGCTGATGGCGGGAGCCACGCTCACCGCCCTGCCCGTCGTGGTCTTCTTCATGATCGTGCAACGCCGGGTGGCGGCCGGCCTCACCGTGGGAGCCGTCAAGGGATGACCACGTGCGACCAGCACCCTCCGGCGGGGTCGTGTGCGACCCTCCGCACCGGATCGACCCGCGGCGCCCGACGCAGTGCGCCGCGCAGCGGACACGACCTACGCACCAGCAGGGGAAAGCCCGGACCACGACCGGGCTCCGGGGACGGTTCCCCCCTCCCCGGGGAAAGACCGAGGGCATGGTGCCGGCGGCGCCTGCCCTCTTGACCAGCAGGAGAACTCTGTGACGTTCGACCGTCTTGACCTGGTGTCCAAGCTCTACCAGCCGTCCGGCTGGCCACGCGTGCTGGAGGCCGCCGCGGGGAAGTCCACCACCGCGCCCCTGGTGGTGGACCTCGACCCGACGACCTTCTGCGATCTGGCCTGCCCCGAGTGCATCAGCGGCAAGTTGCTCAACCAGGGACGGTTCACCCCCGAGCGCCTCGCCGAACTGGCGCAGGAACTCATCGACATGTCCGTCCGCGGAGTGGTCCTCATCGGCGGCGGCGAACCACTGGCGCACCGGGGCACCCGTCAGGTGCTGCGGATGCTCGGTGAGGCGGGCATAGCCATCGGCGTGGTCACCAACGGCACGATGATCAAGCAGAATCTGGAGGAGTTGGCCGAGTACGCCGCCTGGGTCCGGGTCTCGATGGACGCCGGCACCATGGAGACGTACGGGAAGTTCCGGCCCGACCGCAAGGGCCGCAGCGTCTTCGACAAGGTCGTCGGGAACATGCGGCTGCTGGCCGAGGTGAAGAAGGGCGCCCTGGGCTACTCCTTCTTGGTGATGACCCGTCAGGAAGCGGACGGCACGATCGTCAGCAACCACCACGAGGTCCTGGAAGCCGCCGGACTCGCCCATGACATCGGCTGCGACTACTTCGAGACCAAGGCGATGTTCGACGACGGACACCATGTGATCCAGGTGGCCGACGACCTCCTGAAATCCGTCGACGACCAACTCGACGAGGCCGAACGGCGCTGGGCGGACGACTCCTTCCAGATCATCAACTCGTCCACCCTGACCTCGTTGCGCAACCGGGTGGGCGCGGTCCAGCCCAAGGACTACCACCGCTGCCAGGTGGCGGAGCTCCGCACCCTGATCACCCCGTCCGGGGTCTACGTCTGCTCGTACCACCGGGGCAACTCCCAGGCGAAGATCGGGGACGCGGTCACCGAGCGGCTGCCCGACATCTGGGAGAACGCGGACCGGGGGATCATCGACCCCACCCGGGACTGCCGCTTCCACTGCGCACGTCACCGCTCCAACCTCGAACTGGAGAAGATCGCGGTCGAAGCGGTGACGCCGGAGGGTCCTGACTACGACCCCTTCATCTAGGGCAGCGGGCTCGCAGCGGGCTCCGGACCCGCGGCCCGGGTGGCGATCACCCGGGCCGCGGGGTACCGCTCCCCGAGCGCCCCGCGCACGGCGGACGCGATCTTGTCGGCGTCGGCGGTGCGGCACACCCCCACCAGGGAGCCGCCGCCGCCGGCGCCGCTGAGCTTCAACCGCAGCCCCGCGGAGCCGAGGGCCAGCTCCCGCAGCTCCTCCAGGACGGGGGTGGACATCCGCTGGTGGTCGCGCATGGTGACGTGGGCGCGGTCCATGGCCCCGGCGAGACCGTCCAGGTCCCGGGCCCCGATCGCCGACCACGCCTGGGCCGCCGCCTCGTCGGCCTCCTTGCGGTACAGCGCCAACGCAGGGTCACCGGTGGCCAGTTGTTCGCGCACCACCCGGATGTGGTCACCGGTGTCCTTGCGGGTCGCCGAGTCCAGCACCAGCACGGTCCAGTCCTCGGGGAAGACGGCACGGTCCCGGATCGCGGGCAGCCCGGTGGTGCGGCCCTCCAACAGCAGCGCACCGCCCTCGATGACCGCCAGGTGGTCCATGCCGCCCCCGTTGAAGCGGGCGAACTCGAAGGCGTACGCCCACTGGGCGAGCGTGGCGTCCGGGACGCCCGGTGCCGGGACGCACAGTCGGGTGTACGCCCGCAGCAGCGCCACGATCAGGGCGGTGGACGAGGACAGCCCGCTCGCGGAGGGCGCCGCGCTGTGCACCCGTACGGCGGGCGGCCGGGGGGCGAGGCCGGGGAGCCGCTCGCGCAGGTACGCCCACACCTCCTCGGGCCAGCCCTCGGCGGGCGGCGCGGGCGGGCCGGGGACCGTCTCCACGACGGTGGTCAACTCCAGGGCGAGGCTGACGGACCGGCCGCCGAGCCAGTCCAGGTCCTCACCGGCCAGACAGGCCCGGCAGGGCACTTCGGCGCGTGCCACGCGCTCGGTGGTCACCGGCTACGGAACCTTCCCAGGGGCGTCACGGGGGTCACGCCGCCTTCTCCGCCAGCCAACCGGGCAGGGCCTCGGGCGTGGCGTTCAACCAGTTCACGTACCGCTCCACGCCGTCCGCGACGGAGATGCCGGGGCGCCAGCGCATCAGCTCGTACAGCCGCTCGGTGTCGGCGTAGCCCCCGAGGGGGTCGTCGGCGGGCCGGGGGGTGGTGATGAAACGGGAGCCCGGGAAGTGCGGGGCGATCAGCTCGCCCACGTCGCGCACCGAAGTCGGCTTGCCGCTGCCGACGTTGACGGTCGCCCCGACGACGCCGTCCTCCACCAGGGCGAGCGCGGTGGCGGTGGCGATGTCGTCCACGTGGACCAGGTCGCGGACCTGGACACCGCCGCCGTTGAGCCGCATCGGCAGCCCGAGCCGGGCGTGCATCGCCAGCCAGGCGACCATCCACGAGTGGCTACCCGGCTTCGGCACCTGGGGGTCGCCGTAGACGGAGAAGTAGCGCAGCACCGAGAAGTCGATCCCGGCGGCGCCGAGCAGCAACCGGGTCTGGTGCTCGGCCCACAGCTTGGAGTTGGCGTAGACGGACAGCGGGTGCAGCGGCTGGTCCTCGTGGAAGGTCTGCGGCCCGTCCGAAGCGGCGGTGCCGTTGCCGTACACGGCGGCCGACGAGATCAGCACCAGCCTGCGCACCCGCGCCGCCACCGCCTCCTCCAGGACGACCTCGGTGCCCTCGATGTTGGCCTTGAAGGCGATGTCGGGTCTGCGGGTGCACGCGGCCACATCGGCGTAGGCGGCGGCGTGGACGACGAGTTCGGCGCCGTCCATCGCCTTCCGGACCAACGCCCGGTCCCGTATGTCGCCCACCACCAGGCGGGTCGCGTGCCGTTCGGCACCGAACAGTGCGTGGACGGAATCCGGATAGGCGTCCATGCGGTCGAGGACGGTCACTTCCGCCCCGACCCCGCGCAGCAGGGCGGTCAGTCGGCTGCCCACCAGGCCCGCGCCTCCGGTCACCACGACTCGGGAGCCCCGCAGCTTTTCCAGTCGCGAGGACCGGAAGTCACCTGAGTCAATGGCTTCGCCATCGGTCTTCTCAGTCATACGGACTCCTTTAACGGTGATACGTATGGATGCAGCGCAGACAGCATGAACGATCATCGTTGGCCGTAACCAGGGGGCCTTTTCGGCGCTTGGGCGGCCATGGAAGACCCTTGCGTAATTTCCGAAATTCGCCAGTGCCTCCGGACGGGACGTGTGCAGCGGGACGACCGGGAGATTCGGTCGCGCCGCGGGATTCGACCGTCCGTCGGGCACCAGGAACACCAGAAACACGGAGGACCCGTGACGCGCTACCGCATCAGCGGCTCGGTGATGACCCACCCCAAGCGGCTGGCCGCCGCCGGGGCGTTGGCCCGCTCGGCGCCCCCCGGAGCGCTGCACGTGGTGACGGACCCCGATCCGGACGGCGAACCGTCGGCCCTGCGCACCGCGCTGGTGGCCTGGTCGTCCGTCGCGGAGGGGGCCACGCACCACCTCGTGCTCCAGGACGACCTGATCCTGTCCGAGGCGTTCTTCGAACGGGTCCAACAGGCGGTGGAACAGCGGCCCGATGCGGCACTCGCCCTGTTCGCGCTCTGGGACTCGCGCAACGGGGCGGCGGTCCGGCTCGCCGCGATGGCCGGGGCCCGCTGGGTGCGCGCGGTCAACGAGTACTTCCCCTGCCTGGCCGTGGTGCTGCCCCGCGCGGTGGCCGCCGACTACGTGCGGTACGGCACCTCGCGGTTGGGGGCCTGGCCCGACGACATCCTGCTGCGGCAGTTCCTGCGCAGCCGCGGGGTGCCCGCCTACGTGGCGGCGCCCAGCCTCGTCGAGCACGACGACCGGGGCAGCATTTCCGGCAACGCCTTCCGCGGCCCGCGGCGCTCGGTGTGCTTCCTGCCCGATGACCGCGGGGGCGACGAAAGCATTTCCCTGGACCGACCGCGGGTGGTCCCCTTCTTCAAGAACGGGACCGCCCAGTGCGCGGTGCGGGTGACCGGCCCGGGCCCGGAAAGATGGCTGCACCTGGAATGCAAGGACTATCTCTCCGGGCTCGGCGTGAACGTGAACAGATATAAATCAGCCAATGTCGAGTTGACTGAAGCACCGGACCCGGAAGCCGCTCGGGAAACCTGGCTGACCGCATTCACCATGGGATTCGCCCATCGCGCGGAGGGACGGGGCGACGTCCTTTCCCGGACAGCGGCCTGTGCCGAGGCGCTGGCCACCATCGGCCCCGGCGGGGTCAGTGCCCGCCAGAGCGAGGAGCGGATCGCCGCACTGCGCGCGGGCCTGGCCGAGGTCGCCACCGCCGGGGTCGCCGCGGGGCTGGACGCCGGCCGCACGGCGGGGGCCCGTCCGCTGCGCTCCGGACGGCGGGTCGCCGTGCTCGGGGCGGCCAGCCCGCTGGGCGAGCACGTGGTGCACGGACTCACCGCCCGCGGACACCGGGTGACCCTCGGCTCCCCCGCCGACACCGCGGGCACCCGGTCGGGTCGGGACGCACTCGTCGACCTGCGCCCCCTGCGGCAGACCGCGGACAGCGGGGACGCCGGGGTCCTCGTCCGGAGCGCCGACGGCCCCGCGGTCACCCTGCGGACCGGCGACCTGTACGGTCCGGGCTGCTCGCCCCGCACCCCGATCGGCCGGATGGTGTGGAACGCGCTGCGCAGCCACCCGGTCGTCCTCACCGACCCGCCCGGTCGGCCGTTGCGCCCGCTGCACACCTACGATCTGGTCGGCGCACTGTGCCGGGTGTTGGACGACCCCCCGGCGGTCGAGGTGCTGGAACTCCCCGAGGAGACGCCGGTGTCGCCGGGCGCCATGGCGGAGGCGGTCCTGAGCGCGGTGCGTCCGGTCGGCGTCGAAACGGTCACCGCCCCACCGCGCACGGCCCCCGTACCGGACGTCCGGGGTTCCGGCGCCCCCCGGCTCCAGGGGTGGAAGCCGACCGTGGACCTCCACCACGGGCTGCACACCTACATGCAGTGGCTGGCGTACGAAGGGCTCGCCCTCAGCGACACCTGACCGGCCACTCTTGTGACGGAGCGTCAACCACGCGGTGGAGACGTGTGGTTGACGCTCCCCGCAGATGCGGGACGGGTCGCGCTACTCGGGCTGGGTCACCGTCAGGGACCACCGGACGTCCTGCGTCGAGGCGTCGACGCCCACCGTGAAGGAGCCCACCACGACGCCCGGGTCCAAGGTCGCCGTGCCCACACCCGCACTGCCCACGGGACAGTCCACCGGGAACGCGGCCACTTGCACCTGGCGCACGTGCATCGTCACTGCCACGTCGCCGCCGCCCTCACAGGCCACGGTGAGCACGGTCGGTAACCGCGTCGACGCCCCGCCGGACACCACTCCCCCGTCCCCGAACCACTCGTTGACCCACACCAGACCGTCCGGCCCGGGGTGGGGCAGCAGCCACCCGGTCGCTCCGGCGGCGGGTGCCGTTGCCGCTCCCGCCACCCCGAACACGGCCAACGCGGTCGTCGTCACCAGCTTGCTCAAGCCCATCGCTCTTCCGCTCCTCCCGTTGCGTCCCCACACGGATCGCGCGGCGTGACCACGCACCGCCACGCGCACGCGAACATGCGTACCCGTCGCACGGGTCGGAAACCGCGGCCGAGCCCGCTGCGGGCTGCTCGGCGGAACGTTCGAGCCAGGGTGTCGCCGCCGGCGTCAGGAAGCTGCCGGGCCGCCCCGTTGCCAGGACCAGGCGGCGATGCCCACGCGGTTGCGCGCCCCGATCTTGCCCTGGATGTTGGCGATGTGGGTCTTGGCGGTGCCCGCGGAGATGAACAGCCGGGCACCGATCTCGGCGTTGGTCAGCCCCTCGGCCACCAGGTGCGCGATCTCCTCCTCACGGGCGGTGAGGGCGGAGGGCGACGGACCTTCCGCCGGCTGCGCGTCCTGCGCTTCCCGGAGCAGTCGGACGGTCAGTTGGGGGCTGATCAGCACGTCCCCCGCCATGGCCGCCCGTACGCCCTCGATGAGCAGCCCGGGCCCCGACCGCTTCAGCAGGAAGCCGCAGGCACCCTCGCGCAGGGCGGTGCGGACGTAGTCATCGTGGTCGAAGGTGGTGACGACGAGGACCCGCACCGGGTCCGCGACGCCGGGTCCGGCGAGGCGGCGGGTGACCTCCAGACCGTCCAGGCCCGGCATGCGGATGTCGGCGATCACCAGGTCGGGGCGGAGCTCCCGGGCCAGGGTCACGGCGGCGAGCCCGTCCGCCGCTTCTCCCACCACGGTCATGTCCGGCTGGGAGCCCAGGATCAGCCGGAAGCCGCTGCGCACGTCGTCCTGGTCGTCGGCGAGGAGGATGCGGGTGCTCACGTGGTGCCCTTCGGGTGATGCGTACGGTCCGTGTGGTCCATGTGCGGCGGTCGGTCCGCGTCGTGCGGACGGTCCGCGTCGTGCGGGCGGTCGGGGCGGTCGGGGCGGTCCGTGGTGGGGAGTTCGGCGGTCAGTCGCCAGCCGCCGCCGGTGAGCGGGCCGGCCGTGAGGGTGCCGCCGAGGGCCGTCGCGTGCTCGGTCAGGGCGGTCAGTCCGAGGCCGCCGCCGCCCCGGGACCGGGGAAGGGAGCGGCCCGGGGACGGGCGGCGCGGGCGGTCGTTGACCACCTGGAGCCGTACCGCCGCGGGGGTGCGGCTGAACCGGACGTCCACCCGGGAGGCGTCGGGCGCGTGCCGACGCACGTTCGTCAGCGCCTCGACCACGATCCGGTGGGCCGCGGCGCCCGCTTCCCGGGAGAGAGCCGCCACCACGTCCGGTTCGCACCGCAGCTGTACGTCGATGCCCTGCGCCTGCCCGAACCGGTCGACCAGAGAGGGGAGTTGATCGAGGCCGGGCGGCGGCTCGGCGGGTGCGGGGGCGTCCTCCCCGTGCAACATCGCCACCGTGCGGTCCATCGCGGCCAGCGCACTGAGTCCCGCCCGTTCGATGCGCTCCAACGCGAGGACCGCCTGACCGGGGTCGTTCGTCGCCACGAAGCGGGCCGCCTGGGCCTGGACGACGATGCCGCTGACGTCGTGCGCCACGAAGTCGTGCAGGTCCCGGGAGAGCAGCAGCCGTTGGGCGCGCCGGGCCTCGGCGACCGCGTCCCGGTGGCGCCGCGCGGCCCGGCGCGGGACGAGCCCGGTGGCGATCGCCCCCAGGGCGGGCAGCAGCCAGAACACCGCCGCGCCGGTGCGCTCCAGCACTCCGCCGTCGACCAGCGGCACGGGCCACGCGGCCACCGCGAGCGCGGCGCCCGGCAGGGCGGTCCCGGCCGCGCGCCGGGGCGACCACCGGGCCACCGCCGCGATCAGCACCAGCAACAGCCCCGACTCCGCGAGGCTCCAGGCCGCGCGGGTGGTGCCCGGGCTGACGCCGGTGGCGGGAACGCCGAAGGTCGACAGGAGCGAGAGCGCGGCGCAGAGCGCGGTGGGCCCGGCCAGCCGGGTGGGCACGGTACGGGTCCCCAGGGCGTGGACCACCGCCCCGACCAGCAGGGCGGCGGCCGCCAGCGCGGGCACCGCCACCAGCAGGTGCACGGCCGCCGCTCCCGTCATGCCCGTCAACTCCCCCACCGTCCGACGAAGATCACCAGCCTACGGCTGCGGTCGGCCGCCCGGGCTCCCCCGATCGGCAGAGACCGGGCGGCGCGGGCCGGAGCCCCTGTGCCGATCGGCGGATGGGCGGCGACGCGGTCCGCCGGCCAGGCTGTTCCCCGTAGCCACCCGGCCGGACCACCGAGCCGCATCCCCAAGGGAGTCGTCCATGCGCAGCACCGAACTCCGCACGCCCGGCGCGATCGGCGCCGCCACCGCGCTCCTCGTCGTCCTCGCGACCGCCGCCACGTCCACCGCGGCGGCACCGACCGGCCCGGACGCGCAGCCGGCCGCCGCCGCGCGGCCCCTGACGGAGGGCACGGGTGCGAGCACCGCGGCGCGGGAGTCCGCGGACCCGGCCCGCGCCGGAGGATCCGCGGCCCGTGCTGCGCGGTCCCCGCGCGCCGCGAAGTCCCCGGCCCGCGTCGAGGGGTCGGCCCGCATCCACTACGCGTACTCCCCCAAGGACACCATCCGCTTCCGGGTGCACGCCGAGGCCGCGCCCTTCACCCGGCCGCTGCCCGTGCCACGGGGCGAGCGGGGGTTGCCCACGGACGCCCGGGGGACGGTGCGGATCTCCCACCGGATCGCCTCGACGGGCTTCACCGCGTGGTCCGTGGCGGACGTGGACTGCCTGGTCACCGGTGGCCGCACGGCGACGCTCACCGCGGTCGTCCGCGAGTCGAACACGGAGGAGCGGGGCACGCGGTTCGGCATCAGCGTGCAGCAGGGCCGGGACGGGGAGCCCGACCGGCTCGGTTTCGGCTGGGGCGTGGCGAACGTCGGCGCCGAGGGCACGGGGACGTGCATGGCGCCGGCTCCCTTCGCGCCCGTGGTGCGCGGCGGCTACCGCGTCACCCACGCCGACCTGCCCCCGATGCCCGCGGCCCCGGCCCCCGCGTCCACCCCACGACCGGAGGCCCGGCGCGGCTGAGCCAGGGCCCGGGACTCGCCTGGCGCGGCACGCACCGGGCTGGACCGGGCCGTCCGGTTCGCTTCGCTGCGTTGCGTTTCGGGGCGACCGGACAGCAGCGATTCATTTATTGCACTTGCTTCGCCTATTGCGGATACTGGAATCATCGGTAGCGACGAAGGTGAAAGGTCCCCTCCGCCCCACACACGAGGAGCCGATCATGACCATGGCAGACACTCGCCCAGTCCAGCTCCCCCCGGAAAGAACGGGCGAGGCGAACGTCGCGCTGGAGCGTGTGCGCGGCTACCTCACGGAGCACAAGGACCTCGCACTGGTCCGGGTGACGGTCGAGGACGGGAGCGCAGAGCCCTTGTCGCTCCCCCGGGAAGCGGTGGAGCTGCTGGCCACCCTTCTCGCCCACCTCGGGGCCGGTCGCGGCGTCTCCATCGTTCCGCAGCACGCCGAGCTCACCACCCAGCAGGCCGCCGACCTGCTGAACGTCTCCCGTCCCTTCCTCATCGGCCTCCTCAAGGCCGGCGAGATCGAGTACCGCACGGTGGGGACGCACCGGCGCATCCTGGCCGCCTCCCTGCTCGACTACAAGCGTCAGGACGACGCCAACCGGCGCGCCGCAGCGGACGAGCTGACCCAGCTGGACGAGGAAGCGGGGCTCCTCTGAGCCATGGCTTTCGTCGCCCTCTACGATGCCAACGTGCTGTACCCGAGCACCCTTCGGGATCTGCTCATCCGCGTCGCCCAGGCAGGTCTCGTCCAGGCCAAGTGGTCGGACGCGATCCTGGACGAAGTGTTTCGCAACCTCACGGCCAAGCGCCTCGACTTACGCCCCGATCGACTCGACCGCACCAGGCACCTCATGGTCAGAGCGGTCCGTGACTGTCTGGTCAAGGGGTACGAGCCGCTGATCAACGCCGTCCAGTTACCCGACCCCGATGATCGCCACGTGCTCGCCGCCGCGATTCGCGCCAAGGCCCAGGTGATCGTCACCTTCAACCTGAAGGACTTCCCGGCCGACCGGCTCACCCCGTGGGACGTGGAGGCCGTCCACCCGGACGCGTTCATCGCCGCGCAGATCGACCTGGACTCCCGCGTCGTCTACTCCCAGGTGGAGCAGATGGCCCGGGGCCGCAAGCGCCCTCCCGCCACGACCTCCGACATCCTCGACCGCCTGGAGCGTGACGGACTCGTCGCGTCAGCGGCAGCCCTGCGCAGCATGTGAACCATCGGGTGGGCCCCGCCACGACCAACGACCGATAGATGTACATCGCCTTTCGGCCAACCCGAGTGACCGGACGGTTTGCGGGGCGGAGGTATTACGGGTGAAAGGTGGGTGAAATCTTGGGCAACTCGCTGGCGCGGGAGTGAGGTTCGGCCGTAATGCGGGGAACCGCGCCCGCCTTCCGTGCAGGTGCGGCAGAGTCGGTGATCCACGCGGGGCCGCCCGAACGGGAACGACGGGCCGCCCCGGTCCTGTCCCCCACCAGGAGGCCCGATGTCCCCCCGTTCGCGCCTGTCCCGCCCGTTGCGCCTCACGCTGACCGTCGGGCTTCCGCTGGCCCTCGTCGGCGGGGTCGCCTTCACCGCGACCGCCGACGTGGTGTCCGACGACGGGGCGGAGGTCCGCGGCGCCCCCGAAGTCGTGGGGTCCGCCGTGTTGGACAGGATTCCGCTCGCGGAGTTCAGCAACGGTCTGATCCCCGGCTCGGTCGACAACGACCGCGGTGTCCCCCTGGGCATCGGCAGCGACCTGTACCCGGCGGACCGCCCCGGCGAGTTCTGGGCGCTCACCGACCGGGGCCCCAACGGGCAGATCACCGTGGACGGGAAGAAGCGCCGGACCTTCGCCGTACCGGAGTTCAACCCGGCGATCGTCCGGGTGAAGGTCGAGGGCGAACGGGTGCGGGTGCTCGGGGCGGTGCCGATCACCACCCGCTCCGGGAAGGCGGTGACCGGGCTGCCCAACCAACTGTCGCGCGACGAGGCCCCGTTCACGTACGACGCCAAGACGCCGCTGGAGGTGAACCCGAACGGGCTGGACACCGAGGGCCTGGTGCGGGCCGCCGACGGCTCGTTCTGGGTGGTCGACGAGTACAGCCCCTCACTGGTGCACGTCTCGGCGCAGGGCAAGGTGCTCAAGCGCTACGTGCCCGAGGGGTTGAAGCTGCGGGGCGCCGACTACCCCGTGGTCGAGGCGCTGCCGTCGATCCTGCTGAACCGCAAGCAGAACCGGGGTTTCGAGGCGCTGACCGTGCTGCCCGGGGGCGATCTGGTGATCGCCGTGCAGAGCCCGCTGCTGGTGCCCGACAAGGCGTCCGGCGAGGCGTCCCGCAATCTGCGGCTGCTGCGGTTCTCGCCGGAGGAGGGCGAGGTGACGGGCGAGTACGCGTACCGGCTGGACCCCGTGAACGAGGTGGACCCGGCGGAGACGGACCCCTCGGAGCTGAAGGTGTCCGCCCTGGTCGCGACGGGCCCGCGCACCGTCCTGGTGCAGGAGCGCACGGACCGCACGGCGCGGCTGCACCGGGTGACGTTGCCGCGCGGCGAGGGCATCCTCGGTAGCCGCTGGGACGACCTGGAGACCTCCCCGAGTTACGAGCAGACCGCGGACCTGGCGGGCGCGGGGGTGCAGGTCCTCGCCAAGGAGTTGGTGGTGGACCTCGGAAAGATCCCGGGCGTGCCGGGCAAGGTCGAGGGCGCCGCCCTGGTGGGCCGCGACACCCTCGCGCTCATCAACGACAACGACTTCGGCATGTCGGACGGTCCCGACGCCTTCGACGAGAACGGTCGACTCCGGGAGAGCGGACTGAAGACCAAGATCACCCACGTCAAGTTGCCGGCGCCGCTGAAGCGCTGAGCACCGGTGCGGCGCCCCGCCTCCCCGTCGAGAGGTGGCGGGGCGCCGTGGTGAGCGGGGCGGGGACGCGGCGGGGCGTCTCAGTCCAGGTAGCCGCGGAGTTGGTCGGCGAAGGCGTGGTCGCGGAGCTTGTTGAGGGTCTTGGACTCGATCTGCCGGATGCGTTCGCGGGTGACGCCGAAGAGCCGGCCGATCTCCTCCAGGGTGCGCGGGCGGCCGTCGGCGAGGCCGTAGCGGAGTTGGACGACCTTGCGTTCGCGTTCCCCGAGGGTGGACAGCACGGCGTCGAGGTGTTCGCGCAGCAGCAGGAAGGCCGCGGACTCGACGGGGGACGCGGCGTCGCCGTCCTCGATGAGGTCGCCGAGCGCGACGTCGTCCTCCTCGCCGACCGGGGCGTGCAGCGAGACGGGTTCCTGGGCCAGCCGCAGCACCTCGCTGATCCGCTCCGGCGACAGGTCGAGTTGGGCGCCGACCTCCCCGGCGGTCGGCTCGTACCCGTACTCCTGGAGCATGCGGCGTTGGACGCGGACCACCCGGTTGATGAGTTCGACGACGTGGACCGGGACCCGGATGGTGCGGGCCTGGTCGGCGAGGGCGCGGGACATGGCCTGGCGGATCCACCAGGTGGCGTACGTGGAGAACTTGTAGCCGCGGGCGTAGTCGAACTTCTCGACGGCCCGGATCAGTCCGAGGTTGCCCTCCTGGACGAGGTCCAGCATGGTCAGGCCGCGGCCGACGTAACGCTTGGCGACGGAGACCACGAGCCGGAGGTTCGCCTCGATGAGGCGCCGTTTGGCGATCCGGCCCAGGACGACGAGCCGGTCGAGTTCGCCGGCGAGCCGCGAGTCGAGGTCGTGGGCGGTGTGCAGTTTCTCCTCGGCAAAGAGTCCGGCTTCGACGCGGCGGGCGAGTTCGACCTCGTCGGCGGCGGTCAGCAGGGGGATGCGGCCGATCTCCCGCAGGTACTGGCGGAACAGGTCGGAGGAGGTGCCGCTCGGAGCGTGCGGACCGGCCGCCGGCGCGGGGTCGGGCCGGGCGGCCCGTTCGCTCGGGGCGGTGGGTCCGGGCGGGTCATCCCGGTCGGTGGTGGCCGGGCGACAGCCGGCGGGCGCGGTCGCTTCGGGGTGCTGCGGTGCGGTGCTCTGCGCGGGCACGGGGGGCACGGGGGGCACGGGGGGCACGGGGGGCAGCGCTGGCAGGGTCCGGGCCGCGGGGGCGCGGGTGTCGGGGGGCGACTGGGCGAGGGTCTGGGTCTGGGTCTGCACGGCGGCGACCTCCAGGGGGTTCGCTGCTGAGGCGAGCGACAGGGGGAACGACGGGACCGACGGGACCGGTCGCGCCGCTCCCGCCCCGTACGCGTATGAGCGGAACCGCGGGGGTGAAGGGTCCGTCAGGGACGGACCGGCCGCGCTCCGGGGACTCAGGCACCGACCCCAGTGTGCTGTACGACACATCCCCGCCACGAGGGGCGTGCGGGGTATTTTTTGCGCCCGGTGCGTGACCGCGTGCTCACGGGTGCCGATGCGTGCGGGCCGGCGGACGGTGGCCCGCCCGGTCCGGGGTCGGCGCCCCCGGGGCGGGGCTCAGAGTGCGCCCGCGCCGTGTTGCTGGAGGGACTGGTCGTACTGCTGGAGGACCCAGAGTTCGTTCTGCACGGCGGCCAGGTGGGCCGGGTCACCGCCCGCGCCGAGGCGGGCCAGGGTGGACTGGATGTCCCGGACGCGGCGCTCCACGGCACGCCGGCGGACGGCGACGAGCTGTTCGCCGGCGTAGACCTCGTCGACGGTGCGGCGCATGATCGCCTCGACGGCCAGCTCGGTGACCATGGCGCGGACCCGGTCGTCGGGGGCGGCCTCACGGACCCGGACGAGGTACGCCTGGGAGTCCTGGACGCCCCGTTCGGCGCCGCCGGCCTCCATGACGGCCTCCCGGACGGCGGCGTAGGGCTCGGCGGTGAACTCGTCCGCGCCGTACGCGTCGAAGGCCGGTGAGACGAGTTCGGGGCGCTGGAGGGCGAGCTTCAGCAGTTCGCGTTCGGTGGCGTGGACCGCGTTGCGCAGGTTGAGGGCGGGGCCCTGGGGGCGACGGGGGGCGCTGTTCTCGTGGGCGGCGGCCGTCCGGGTCCGGTCCGGCGCGGGGCCCTGACCGCCGCGGTCGCGGGCCCAGCGGGCGATCTGCGCGACGCGCTTGACGACGAACTGGGTGTCGAGGATGCCGACGAGGCCCGCGAGCTGCACGGCGACCTCGTGCTGGGAGGCGCTGTTCTTGATCCGGGCGACCACCGGGGCGGCCTCGTCCAGGGCGGCGGCGCGGCCGGCGGGGGTGTCGAGGTCGTAGCGGGAGACGATCTGCCGCAGGGCGAACTCGAACAGCGGGGTGCGGGGCTGCACCAGGTCGGCGACCGCCTGGTCGCCCCCGGCCAGCCGCAGGTCACAGGGGTCCATCCCGTCGGGGGCGACGGCGATGTACGTCTCGGCGGCGAACTTCTGGTCGTCCTCGAAGGCGCGCAGCGCGGCCTTCTGGCCGGCCGCGTCCCCGTCGAAGGTGAAGATCACCCGGGCGGAGCCGTTGTCCATCAGCAGACGGCGCAGGATCTTGATGTGGTCGCCGCCGAACGCGGTGCCGCAGGTGGCGATGGCGGTGGTGACCCCGGCGAGGTGGCAGGCCATGACGTCGGTGTAGCCCTCGACGACGACGGCCCGGCTCGCCTTCGCGATGTCCTTCTTGGCGAGGTCGATGCCGTACAGGACCTGGGACTTCTTGTAGATCGCCGTTTCGGGGGTGTTCAGGTACTTGGGGCCGTTGTCGTCGTCGCGGAGCTTGCGGGCGCCGAAGCCCACCACTTCGCCGGAGATGTCCCGGATGGGCCACATGAGGCGGCCGCGGAACCGGTCGATGGGCCCCCGGCGGCCCTCCTGGGACAGGCCGGACAGCAGGAGTTCCTTGTCGCTGAAGCCCTTGCCGCGGAGGAAGCGGGTGAGGTGGTCCCAGCCGGCGGGGCTGTAGCCGACGCCGAAGTGCTCGGCGGCGGACTGGTCGAACCCGCGGGAGGCGAGGAACTTGCGGCCGATCTCCGCCTCGGCGTTGGCGTCCAGCTGTTCGGCGTAGAAGGTGGCGGCGATCTTGTGGGCCTCCACCAGCCGGATGCGCTCGCCGCGCTGGTTGCTGGGGTTGTAGCCGCCCTCCTCGTAGCGCAGGGTGATGCCCGCGCTCCCGGCGAGGCGCTCGACGGCCTCCGAGAAGGAGAGGTGGTCGACCTTCATCACGAACGTGATGGTGTCGCCGCCCTCTTGGCAGCCGAAGCAGTGGAAGAGGCCCTTGGACGGGCTGACCTGGAACGACGGCGACTTCTCGTCGTGGAAGGGGCACAGGCCCTTCAGGTTCCCGCCGCCGGCGCTGCGCAGCTGGAGGTACTCGGACACCACGGCGTCGATCGGGACCGCGTCCCGTACCGCCTTCACGTCCTCGTCATTGATCCTGCCGGCCACGCCGCGATTCTACGGGGGAGCACCGACACTCCCGTGCCGCGCGGTGGTGCCGGGGCGTCCGTGGAGGACTCCGGCCCCGGCCCCACCGCGCGTCGGGGATCAGCCCGCGTCCACCGGGACCAGCGATTCCAGGGGGACGGCCGGGTCGGCGAGGGCGTTCGGGTCGACCCGGACACCGGACCGGATCAGCGCCTGCACCGGTGCGGTGACGTCCCACACATTGACGTTCATGCCCGCGAGCACCTTGCCGTCGGCCAGCCAGAAGGCGATGAACTCGCGCTTCCCGGCGTCCCCGCGGATCAGCACCTGGTCGTAGGTGCCGGGCGGCGCCCAGCCGGAGTACTCCAGGCCCACGTCGTACTGGTCGGAGTAGAAGTACGGCAGCCGGTCGTACGTGACGTCCCGGCCGAGCATCGCGCGGGCCGCCGCCGGGCCGCCGTTCAGGGCGTTCGCCCAGTGTTCGACCCTGATCCGGCGGTCGAACAGCGGATGGTGCACGGAGGCGATGTCGCCGGCCGCGTGGATGTCCGGGTCGGAGGTGCGCAGGGCCAGGTCCACGGCGATGCCGCCGCCCTGGGACCGGTCCACCAGTTCCAGGCCCGCGGCCTGGGCGAGTGCGGTGCGCGGGGCCGCGCCGATCGCGGCGAGCACGTCGTGCGCCGGGTGCTCCTCGCCGTCGTCGGTCCGCACGGCCAGGACCAGGCCGTCCTCCCCGACGATCTCGGTGAGGCTCGCGCCGAAGTGGAACCGCACCCCGTGCTCGCTGTGCAGGTCGGTGAAGAGCTGACCCAGCTCCGGACCGAGCACGCCGTGCAGCGGGGTCGGCCCCCGGTGCACCACCGTGACCTCCGCCCCGTAGGAGCGGGCCGCGGCGGCGACCTCCAGGCCGATCCACCCGGCGCCCGCGATCACCAGGTGGCCGTTCTCCCGGCCGAGGTTCGTCAGCACCTGGCGCAGCCGCTCGCTGTGCGCGAGCCGGCGCAGGTGGTGGACGCCGACGAGCTGGGTCCCGGGAACGTCGAGCCGGCGCGGCTCCGCGCCCGTGGCCAGCAGCAGCTTGTCGTACGCGATGGCCGTGCCGTCGCCGAGCCGCACCGTCCGGGTGGCCCGGTCGATGAGGTCCACGGTCTGCCCGAGGTGCAGCTCGACGTCGTGCTGCGCGTACCAGGCCGGTTCGTGGACGAAGACGCTGTCCCGTTCCGCCTTGCCGAGCAGATAGCCCTTGGAGAGCGGCGGGCGTTCGTAGGGGTGGTCGCGTTCGTCGCCGATCAGGATGACCCGGCCCGAAAAGCCCTCCTCGCGCAGGGTCTCGGCGGCTTTGGCGCCGGTGAGCCCTCCACCGATGATGACGAACGTCTGATCCTCGTCGACCACGTGATGCCTCCTCGTGAGCTATCCGCCAGGGTGAGCGTCCCGCACCGGGCGGGATGCGGGAAGAGGGGGTGACCCGATCAGGCCAGTGCTCGTCACGCGCCGTGGCGGTACCGGGGATTCCGCCCGCCGTCCCTCCTCAGGTGCGTGCCCCGGGAGCCCGGCGTTCAGTCCCCCGGGCGCGCGGACCCCACCGGTCAGTGGGCCGCCCGGGCGCCGACCGGCCCCGCGTACGCCGATCACCGGCCGACGGCGGGCGACCGGGTGCGGCTGCGGTCAGTGACCGCCGGGGCCGGTCAACCGGGCGTGCAGGGCGGACGCCGAGGCGTCGGTGAGCGAGGCGATCTGGTCGACGATCACCCGCTTGCGGGCCCGGTCGTCGGGCTCCGCGTCGAACAGCGCACGGAACTGCGGGTCGAGCCCGTACGGGGCGCGCCGCGTGAGCGCCTCGGCGAGTTCGGCGACGACGACGCGCTGCTCGGCCCTGATCCGTTCCTGTTCGGCCCGCTGCATCACGTACCGGTCGGCGACGGCCTTGAGGACCGCGCACTCCAGGGCGGCTTCCCGGGGGACGACCAGCTGCGCCGCGTACCGGGTGAGTCGGGCGCCGGTGTGCCCCGGGTCCCAGCGGGCCCGGGTGGCGTGCTCCGCGGCCAGGCAGAAGCGGCCGATGAGCTGGCTGGTGGCGTCCTTGAGACCGGCCTGCGAGGACGCCGACCCGTCGTAGCCGTGCGGCCACCAGTCCTGGTCGAGCAGCCGGTCCAGGGCCGCGGCGAGTTCCGCCGGGTCGGTGTCGGCGGGGACGTAACGGCCGACCGCCACGTCGAAGACGTCCCGTCGTTCCGGTGCGGAGTGCAGCACGTTCGGGTCGATGTGCCCGGCGTGCAGTCCGTCCTCCAGGTCGTGGACCGAGTAGGCGACGTCGTCGGACCAGTCCATGACCTGCGCCTCGAAGCAGGTGCGGTCGGCGGGGGCGCCGGCGCGGACCCAGTCGAAGACCGGGCGGTCGTCCTCGTAGACCCCGAACTTCGGGGAGGCCGGGTCGGTGGGGTGGCCGCCCAGGGGCCAGGGGTACTTGGTGGCCGCGTCCAGGGCCGCGCGGGTCAGGTTCAGGCCCACGCTGACCTCGGGGGCGCCGGGCGCGTCGGGCGGCGGGGCGAAGCGCTTGGGTTCGATGCGGGTGAGCAGGCGCAGTGACTGCGCGTTGCCCTCGAAGCCGCCGCAGTCGGCCGCCACCTCGTTGAGGGCCTGTTCCCCGTTGTGGCCGAACGGGGGGTGCCCCATGTCGTGGGAGAGGCACGCCGTCTCCACCAGATCGGGGTCACAGCCCAGGGCCGCGCCGAGTTCCCGGCCGACCTGGGCGCACTCCAGGGAGTGGGTGAGCCGGGTGCGGGGGCTGGGGTCCCAGGCCGGGCCGCGGCTGCCGGGGGCGACCACCTGGGTCTTGCCCGCCAGCCGGCGCAGCGCCGCGGAGTGCAGGACACGCGCCCGGTCGCGCTGGAACGCGGTGCGGCCCGGGCGTTTGTCGGCCTCGACCGCCCACCGGGCGGTGTCGGCCGAGTCGTAGGGGACCGCATCGGGCTCGGAGCGGAAGGTACGTGCCATGCCCCCGACAGTAACCGGCCCGCCCACGCCCTACCGGGGCACTCCTGCACCACCAGCGTCGCAGGGCGCCCCGATAGGGGCGCGGGGAACTGCGCGAGCAACCACCGCGCACCGCACGGGGACCGCGCACCCCCAGCCGCACCGCGAACCTCAGCGCGCAGCGCGGACGCGGACGCGCCCCAACCAGTCACCCCGAGGTATCCGGGTGCCCCCACGGCGCAACCGTTCGGCCACCGGCGCCGCCGCGAGGTACACCCAGGCGGACACGGACGTACCGTCCGCGCGCAGCACCTCACGGACCACCCGGTCGTACAGGTTGCGCGGGTCACCCGCCCCCCAGTACTCCTCCAGACCGTCGAGGGAACCGAGCAGCGCCCGGTACCCGTCGGGACGGGCGGTGACGAGTTCGCCGAGGACTTCGGCGGGGGCAGCGGCGGGGACGGCGTACGGGTAGCCGGGACCGTCGTAGAGCGCGGCGCCCGGGAGCCGGGCCGGTTCGACCGTGCCGCCCGCCGCGACGGCGTCGCCCAGGTGCGTGGCGTGGTACCTGCCGCCGGGCCGCAGGGTGCCGTAGACGAAGAACGGCAGCACGCGGTGCTCGGCGCGGTGCGGGGGATCGGCGCGGTGCGCGTCGTCGTGGCTGGTCATGCCCGTGGGTGGTCCTCCCGCTCGCCCGCGGCCGTGGCCCGGGTGCTCCGTGGTCCGGACGTCCCGGCCTCCGAACCGATTGTCGTCGGCGACCGGGACGTCGGGGAAGGGGTCAGGTCCGGTACGGGCGCTTGTGCCGGCCCTCGCGCAGGGTCAGGGCCCACCAGGTCAGCTGGTCGAGCATGCCCTTCGCCGCGGCCACCGAGGGCGAGGGGTCCAGCAGCCGGCCCTGGTCGTCGAAGCGGGACCCGGCGTTGGCGAAGGAGACCGTGTCGCGCACGGTGACGGCGTGCAGTTCGGCGAGGACCTGGCGGAGGTGTTCGACCGCGCGGAGCCCGCCGGAGATGCCGCCGTACGAGACGAAGCCCACCGGCTTGGCGTGCCACTCCCCGTAGTGCCAGTCGATGAGGTTCTTCAGAGCGGCCGGAAACGAGTGGTTGTACTCGGGGGTGAGCACCACGAAGGCGTCGGCGTCGGCGAGCAGCGGGGAGACCTTGGCGAGTTCGGCGTTGATCCGCGGGGACGGTCTCTGGGGCAGGGAGGTGGGCAGGTCGGCGGCGGCGACGTCCACGAGGTCCGCGCTGAGTTCGGGACGCTCGGCGATCTCGGCGAGCAGCCACTCGGCGATGACCGGCCCGAACCGGCCCTCCCGGTTGCTGCCGAGGACGACGGCGACCTTGAGGGGCGCGGGGGCGGGTGGGGTCTGCGGGGTGGACGGGGCGGACGTTTCGGCCCGGGGGGCCTGCTGGCTCGTGGTCATGGGCCCAGCGTGTTCCCTCAACCAAGATTGAGGTCAACACCCGTCGGATGCGGACGGTCCGTCACTTCCTTTACCGGGCCCCGCCGTCGCCCCCTCCCCCGCCGCCGGCGCCCCACCACCCGCGGCCGTCGGCGCTCCGTCACCCGTTCACCGTCCCGCTCACCCCACCCGCAAGGGTTTCCGTCTGCGCGCCCATGACCTGCTGAAACGGCGGGCGGACCCGCGCGGGCCTCGGCCGTTCGCCGGTATCCGGGGCGATGCTCCGGGAGGCGGGGCGCCGCCCGGGGCCGTTGTCTCGTGGTGCGAGGACGTGACCGAGACAGCGGCACTTGGGTGCCGCCGGACACGCCCGGTCCGAGGAGCGATCCATGCGCACTGCCCGTCCGCTGAGCGTCGCCGCGCTCGCCGTCGCCCTGGCGGGCCTCACCGCGGTCCCCGCCGGGGCGGACGGTCCGGGGGGCGCCGCGCTCTCCCCGTCCACCGTCGTACCGGGCGAACCGGTCGCCGCGCACAGCGAGGGCTGCGGATCGCGCGGGGTCGCGGCGGGCGACGCCAGTGCGGTCGGCGCGGGCTCCTTCACGCTCGCCCCGAGCGGAACCGAGGGGCGGGCGGTCGGCCGCTTCGAGGTGCCGCCCTCCGCGCAGCCGGGCACGTACGAGATCGTCGTGCGGTGCGCGGACGGCACCCGCAGCGCGGCGGACCTGTCGGTGGTCCTCGCCGGGGCGGCGGACCTCCCCGCACATCCGCGGGGCCACGTGGACACGGGGGTCGGCGGCGCACTGGGCCCCGACCCCGTACAGACCGCGGCGGGCGTGGCGGCCCTGGCCGTCGCCGCCGCGGGCGGTACCTGGCTCCTGCATCGCCGGGCGAGAGGCGACGGGATCTGACGGACACCCTCCGCTGTCCACCGGTACCGCCCTTCGCTCCCCCTCCGGTCCCGCGGCCCCTCGCCGGGGCCGGAGGGGGCAGCGAACCGTTCTTCCCCGGCCGCACCCGTACGACCCGCACGCCCCGCACGCCCACGACCCGAGGGGGAACCCATGCGCACACGGGCCCGTTCCGCGACCGGTGCCCGGCGGCGACACGGCGACGCGGCCATAGCCGGGGTCACCGCGCTGGCCCTGTGCGCGGGCGTGTGGCTGTTGCACGACGTCGCCGTGGAGCCGCGGCCGCCGCAACCGTCCGCCGCGCAGTCGGCACGGTCCGCGCCGTCGCGGACCGGGGCCGCGGACCGGACGGACCTGGCCGGGGGCGCGCCCGCGCTGCCCCCGTCGCCGCCGGACCGCATCCGCATCCCGTCGATCGGGGTGGACGCCCCGCTGACCGGGCTCGGGCTGACCGCACGGGGCGCGCTCGACGTGCCGCCGCCCGAGCGCCCGGAACTCGCCGGCTGGTACGAGGCGGGGACCACCCCGGGCGAACGCGGGACGGCCGTGGTCGCGGGGCACGTGGACAACGCGGAGGGCCCCGCCGTGTTCTACCGGCTCGGTGCGTTGGTCCGGGGGCGGACGATCGAGGTGAACCGGCGCGACGGCTCGGTCGCCGTGTTCACGGTCAGCGCCGTGGAGGTGTACCGGGCCGACGCCTTCCCCGACGAGAAGGTGTACGGCCCGGCGCCCCGGCCCGAGCTACGGGTCATCACCTGCGGCGGCCCGTACTCGAAGCGCACCGGCTACGAGGGCAACGTCGTCGTCTTCGCCCACCTGACCGACGTCCGCTGAGTTCAGCGCCGGGCGGGGAGTTGGTGGGCGAAGCGGCGGACCGCGTCGGTGAAGGCGGCCGGGTCGTCGAAGTTCGCGAGGTGCCCGGCCCGTGGGATCAGTTCGACGCGGGCCCGCGCGCGGGCGAAGGGCGCAGCAGCGCGTCGTTCCAGCGGGTCAGCCGGTGCGCCGGCAACCGGGGGAGGAGCCCGGCGACCCATCGGTACGGCGCCGCCCACGGACCGCGGGTCGAGGCGCTGGCGCCGGCCAGGACCAGCCCGCGCAGCAGGTCGGGGCGGCGGCGCGCGAAGTCCAGCGCGACGTATCCGCCGAGTGAGTGCCCGACCACCAGCGCCGGCCCGTGGTCGAGCGGGGCGACCGCGGAGGCGATGACCTCGGTGGCCGCGGCCAGGCTCCAGGGCTGGGCGGACCGGGCGCCGTGCCCCGGCAGGTCGACGGCGACCGCCGGGAAGTCCGCGCGCAGCGCGGCGAGCTGCGGGCTCCACTGCCCCGCGCTGAAGCGCGTCCCGTGCACGAGGACGACGGGTGGTGCGTCCGCAGTGGTCATGGGCCCCGATCCGCGCTCCCCGGGGCCGACCCCACCGGCCCGCGGGCGTCAGCTCAGGTGGGAGACCTCGAAGACGGCCCGGGCCTCCTCGACGTCGAGTTGTTCGCCGATCTCCTCCAGGACGGCGGTGCCGGTGCGCAGCAGTCCGCCGGCGCGGGCGTGGCGGGCCCCGGTGTCGAGGCGGTGCCAGATCAGCGGGTTGCCGGTGAGGACCTTGGGGTCGACCTCGACCCGGTTGCCGAGGGCGTCCCGCAGGACCAGCCGGGGTTGGACGCCGTCGCCGTGCCGGGCGGAGACCAGCAGGTCGGTGGCGACCCGGCGGGTGCGGCACAGTCCGCGGACGGCCAGCCAGCCGGGTCCCGCGGTGACCAACGGCGGGTGCAGCACGGCGTAGAGCAGCAGGGAGAGGGTCGCCCACAGGGCCGCGCGCGGTGCGGAGAGGGTGGCGTTGCCGAGGTCGACCAGGCAGATCAGGCCGAGCAGGGCCAGTGCGCAACAGAGGGCGTCGCGCCGGTCGGTGGCCCAGCGGCGGTCGACGTCGACGTCCCGGGTGCCCGGTGGTCCCTGGCGGGTCGGCGGGCCGGGAACGATCGTCACCCAGGAGAGGCCCTCGGCCCCACCGTTCCCGGCCCCCCGGTCCTCGTGGTCGTCCCGGTCCCCGTCCTCGTGCCCTGCGCTGTCACGTCCCATGCTGGGCACGGTAGAACGACGGCCCGGGCGCGTCAGCGGGATTGACGGTTCGCTGACCCGACGGCCCTCAGCCTTGACGAGCCCATGACGGTATCGGGGGGTGTACGGGGCCTCAGGGACCGGGCCAGGCGACCGAGGTCAGCCGGGCGGACTCCTCCCACAGCCGGGCGGAGGCACGGTCGTCGGTGGTCCACCGGGCGCGCCGCGCGGGGGCGGGGGCGCCGCGCCAACCGATCAGACGGGGGCCGGTGAATGAGTCGGGCAGCACCCCGGGGGCGGTCGCCGCGTACAGGGTGGGCAGGGCGCCGGCCTCGGGGCCCTGGGCGAGCAGCCGGTTGCCCCAGCCGAGCACCCGTTCGGCGGCCCGGCGGCCCTCCATCCGGGCGGCGGCCGTCTGGAGGTTGGTCCGGGCGTACCCGGGGTGGACCGCGGCGGCGACGGTGTCCGCGCCGGCGGCGGTGAGCCGGCGGGCGAGTTCGTGGACGAAGAGGAGGTTGGCGGTCTTGGACCGGCTGTACGCGGTCCACGGGTGGTAGTGGCGTTCGCTGTTGAGGTCGTGGATGTCGATGTTCGCCGTGTGGTGCATGAAGCTGGAGACGGTGACGACCCGGGCGCCGGGGGTGGCGGTCAGGGCGGGCAGCAGCAGGGCGGTGAGGGCGAAGTGGCCGAGGTGGTTGATGCCGAACTGCATCTCGAAGCCGTCGGAGGTCAGCCGGTGCGGCAGGGCCATCACCCCGGCGTTGTTGATCAGCAGGTCGAGGCGGTCGTGTGCACCGCGGTGGGTGTCGGCGAACGTCCGTACGGAGTCGAGCGAGGCGAGGTCCAGGGGGGCGAACTCGACCTCGGCGGACGGGATTTCGGTGCGGATCAGATCGCGGGCGGCGGTGCCGCGCCGTTCGCTGCGACAGGCGAGGACGACCCGGGCGCCCCGGCGGGCCAGGGCGCGGGCGGCGGTGAAGCCGATCCCGCTGTTGCCCCCGGTGACCACGGCCGTCCGGCCGCTCTGGTCGGGGATGTCGTGTTCGCTCCAGCTGCTCATGCCGCCTGCTCCTCGTGACCGGGGGCGCCCGTCACCGGCGCGTCCCTCCTCCATCGTCCACCGGCCGGGCGGGTGCCGTCCACGGGGCGCCCGCCCGGGACCGGGAGCGGGGCCGCGCCGGCCGGGCGCCCCCTCATGGCGTGCCGCGCAGCAGGGAGGTCCCGAGTCCGGTGACGGTGTGCAGCACGCTGGGCCCGACCCGGACCGTCGAGATCAGTCCGGCCTGTCGCAGGATGGTGGCGTGGTGGCTGGCCGACGCCGGTGAGATCCCGGTGCGCTGCGCCAGTTCGCCGGTGGTGCAGCCGGTGCCGACGGCGGCCAGGACGGCGGAGCGGGTGCGCCCCAGGAGCCGGTCCACCGCGCGCCGCCCGCCGGCCGTGCTGCCGTCCGGGTCGGGGGCGGCGCGCACGGGCGCGGCACGGGCGGGGTGCACGAGGACCGGGGGCAGGGCGGGGTCGACGAGGGTCACCGGGCGTCTGCCGCAGAAGTACGAGGGGACGAGGATCAGACCGCGTCCGTCGAGGTGCAGGTCACGGGGGACGGGGTAGTCGGCGGTGAGCACCGGCGGTTCCCAGTGCAGGACCGGTCTCAGTCCGGCGAGCAGGCGTTCCGTCCCGCCGTCGAGGAGGTCCCGGCCGCAGCGGGCGCGGTCGGCTTCGACGGCGGCCCGTACGGCGTCCCACTGCGGTGCGACGGCGGCCTCGTGGTAGGTGCGCAGGGCGCGGCCGAGTTGGTGCAGGGCGTCGCGGTCGCCGTCGCCGAGGGGCCCGAGGTGGTGCGGCGGTGCGGTGAGCCGGCCGATGTCGCGGGTGAGCAGCTGGCGGGGGGTCGCGAGGACCTGTTGGAGGCCGTCGCGCAGGTCGTCGCCGGGCCGGCCGGCGAGGTGGGTCGGGGTGAGGAAGTCGGGGAAGTTGCCCCGCCGGGGTATGAGGGAGCCGAGCAGCGAGAACGCGGCGCGCCCCCGGTCCGGGTCGACCAACAGGCCGCGGCGGGCGGCGCCGCGCCAGGCGTCGAGTTCGGTGGGGGCCCAGCGGTCCCGCAGCCGGTGCACGCTGAGCACGGTCTCCCACAGCGGGTGCGGGCGTTCGGCGACCCGCACCCGCGCGAGGTCGTCGCACGTGAAGTGGATTCGCAGCACCCTTACCCCGTCCAGGGAACCCAGCGTTTCGGTCTGTGTCGAAAAGCCTCGCGGTACCGGTCCACGGGCCCTCAGCATGGTGCCAGCCCCGCGGGCCGGGGGAAACGGGGCGTGCCCCGTGAGCGGCGCGGACGGGTGGCGCGGTAGGAGTCCCGGGGGATGGGACTCCTGCTGCGCGTGCCGTCGCGGTCGCCGGCCGGGCTCTTCACCGCAGCGCCGGGAGGGGCGGCACCCCCGCACAGGGTGCCGCCCCGTGGTGCGCCCGGGGCCGCCGCCGGTCGGTGAGGGTGAGCGGCGGCGGCCCCGGGGGTCTCGGGACCCGGTCAGGGGTCAGCGGTGGTCGCTGCCGGGGGACTCGTCGGCGGCGCGGGCGGCCTCCAGTCGGGCGACGGGGATGCGGAACGGCGAGCAGGACACGTAGTCGAGGCCCACCTCGTGGAAGAAGTGGACGGACTCCGGGTCGCCGCCGTGTTCGCCGCAGACTCCGAGCTTGAGGTCGGGGCGGGCCGCCCGGCCGGCGCGCACGGCGTCCCGGACGAGGGCGCCGACGCCGTCCTTGTCGATGGTCTCGAACGGGGAGACCCCGAAGATGCCCTTCTCCAGGTACGCGGTGAAGAAGCTGGCCTCCACGTCGTCGCGGGAGAAGCCCCACACGGTCTGGGTGAGGTCGTTGGTGCCGAAGGAGAAGAATTCGGCGGCCTCGGCGATCTGGCCGGCGGTGAGCGCGGCCCGGGGCAGTTCGATCATGGTGCCGAGGGAGAGTTTGAGGTCCACGTTGCGGGCCCGTTCCACCTCGGCGATGACCTGTTCGGCCTCGTCGCGGACGATCTCCAGCTCCTGGACGGTGCCCACCAGCGGGATCATGATCTCGGCGCGGGGGTCGCCGCCGGCCTCCCGGCGTTCGGCGGCGGCCTCGGCGATGGCCCGCACCTGCATGGCGAACAGGCCGGGGATGACCAGGCCGAGCCGGACGCCGCGCAGGCCGAGCATCGGGTTCTGCTCGTGCAGCCGGTGGACGGCCTGGAGCAGCCTGAGGTCGTTCTCGTTGGCGTCCTGGCGGGACTCGGCGAGCGCGACCCGTACGGAGAGTTCGGTGATGTCGGGCAGGAACTCGTGCAGCGGCGGGTCGAGGAGGCGGACGGTGACCGGCAGGCCGTCCATGGCCTCGAAGAGTTCCACGAAGTCCCGCTTCTGGAGGGGCAGCAGCAGGGTCAGGGCCTCCTCGCGCTCCTGGTCGGTGTCGGCGAGGATCAGCCGCTCGACGTGGAGGCGGCGCTCGCCGAGGAACATGTGCTCGGTGCGGCACAGGCCGATGCCCTGGGCGCCGAAGCGGCGGGCGCGCAGGGCGTCCTCGGCGTTGTCGGCGTTGGCGCGCACCCGCAGCCGGCGCACCCGGTCGGCGTAGGCCATCATCCGGTGGACGGCGACGACGAGTTCGTCGGCGTCGTCGGCGCCGGCGTGCATCCGGCCCTCGAAGTACTCGACGACGGGCGAGGGCACGACGGGCACCTCACCGAGGTAGACCTTGCCGGTGGAGCCGTCGATGGAGACGAGGTCGCCCTCCTCCACCACGATCTGGCCGGGGGCGGTCATGCGTCGCCGCTTGGTGTCGACCTCCAGTTCCTCGGCGCCGCACACACAGGTCTTGCCCATGCCGCGGGCGACCACGGCGGCGTGCGAGGTCTTGCCGCCGCGGGAGGTCAGGATGCCCTCGGCGGCGATCATGCCGTCGAGGTCGTCGGGGTTGGTCTCGCGGCGGATCAGGATGACCTTCTCGCCGGACCGGGACCACTTGATGGCGGTGTACGAGTCGAAGACGGCCTTGCCGACGGCGGCGCCGGGGGAGGCGGCGATGCCGCGGGCGATCCGTTCGGTCTTGGCCTCCTCGTCGAACTTGGGGAACATCAGCTGGGCGAGCTGGGCGCCGGTGACCCGTTGCAGGGCCTCGGCCTCGTCGATGAGTCCCTGGTCGACGAGTTGGGTGGCGATCCGGAAGGCGGCGCCCGCGGTGCGCTTGCCGACCCGGGTCTGGAGCATCCACAGCCGGCCGCGTTCGATGGTGAACTCGATGTCGCAGAGGTCCTTGTAGTGGTTCTCCAGCGTCTCCATGATCTGCATCAGCTGGTCGTAGGAGTTCTTGTCGAGCTGTTCGAGGTCGGCGAGCGGCACGGTGTTGCGGATGCCGGCGACGACGTCCTCGCCCTGCGCGTTCTGGAGGTAGTCCCCGTAGACGCCCTGCTGGCCGCTGGCGGGGTCGCGGGTGAAGGCGACGCCGGTGCCGGAGTCGGGGCCGAGGTTGCCGAAGACCATGGAGCAGATGTTGACGGCGGTGCCGAGGTCGTGCGGGATGCGTTCCTGGCGGCGGTAGAGCTTGGCGCGGTCGCCGTTCCAGGAGGCGAAGACGGCCTTGACGGCGAGGTCCATCTGTTCGCGCGGGTCCTGCGGGAACTCGCGGCCGGCCTCGGTCCGCACGGTCTTCTTGAAGCGTTTGACGAGCTTCTTGAGGTCGGCGGCGTCGAGGTCGGTGTCGACCTGGACGCCCTTGGCGGCCTTGGCCTCCTCCAGCGCCTCCTCGAAGAGTTCGCCGTCGACGCCGAGGACGGTCTTGCCGAACATCTGGATCAGCCGCCGGTAGGAGTCCCAGGCGAACCGTTCGTCGCCGGACTGCTGGACGAGTCCGGTGACGGACGCGTCGGAGAGGCCGATGTTGAGGACGGTGTCCATCATCCCGGGCATGGAGAACTTGGCGCCGGAGCGCACGGAGACCAGCAGCGGGTCGTCGGGCTGGCCGAGGCGCTTGCCCATCCGCTCTTCGAGGGCGGTCAGATGAGCGGAGACCTCGTCACGCAGTGCCGTGGGTTCCTCGCCGCTGTCCAGGTAGACCTTGCAGGCGTCGGTCGTGATGGTGAACCCGGGGGGAACCGGCAGGCCCAGGTTGGTCATCTCGGCGAGGTTCGCACCCTTCCCGCCGAGCAGGTCCTTGAGGTCCTTGTTTCCCTCAGTGAAGTCGTAAACGAACTTCGTGGCCTGAGGATCTCTGTTTTCCGACACGGGTCTTGACTCCCCAAGGACTCGGTGGCTGCCCTGACGGCGAGGAACATACCCAGATCAAAGGCTTCTGGGTACGTCCACCTGCCTGTCATACGGCTGCAACCACTCGTCCGCCAGCAGATCGAAAGTGTCAGAAGAGTGAGGGGAATCCGGCCAGAGCGTTCACCTCTTGAAGTCAGCTAAACCTTCACATGACACGATCCGCTCACATGAGCGCGATGACCCACACTTGATTTCGGACACTGAAAGGGAAAGGGGTGACACTCAGTGCCACCCCTTTCGGAAGTGCATTCGCTCATCTGAGCGTCCACCCACTCAAGGGTGGCGAGAATCACGCCGCCGTTCACCCGTACGTCCCACGATCCGGACGGTGTCCGGAGCGCTCCGACCGGGGCGGCGAACGGTTACGTGGGGAGCGCGCTCAGCGTCACGGGGAGGCCGTCCCGGGGCACCGGCAGGGTGCTGAAGTCCAGCTCCCACTCGTAGTCCTCGGGCACCGACCAGGAACGGGACCGCAGCAGGCAGTGCATGACCGCCTTGGCCTGGAAGCCGGAGAAGTGACGGCCCATGCACGTGTGGATGCCGCCCCCGAAGGGGAACCAGGCGTACGGGTGGGTGATCTCGGTCTGCCGCTCGGGGGTGAAGCGCTCCGGGTCGAAGCGCTCCGGCTCGGGCCAGTGCTCCGGCATGTGGTGGTTGGTGTGGATGGTGAGGCTCACCAGGGACCCGGCCGGGATGTGGTACCCGAGGACCTCGGTGTCCCGCACCGCCACCCGCGGCAGCAGCGGCACCGGTGCGCACAGCCGCAGCGACTCCCGCATCACCAGGTCCATCGAGCGCAGCGAGTCCAGTGCGGCGGTGCCGGCCGGACCCGGGCCCAGCGCCAGGGACTCGGCCCGGCAGCGCTCCTGCCACTCGGGGTGGCGCGCCAGGTGGTACGCCATGGACATCAGGGTGATGGTCGAGGTGTCGTGCGCGGCCATCAGCATGAAGATCATGTGATTGGCGATCTCCGTATCGCTGAACCGCTCGCCCTCGTCGGACACGGCGGTGCACAGCGCCGCGAACAGGTCGTCGCCGCCGCGCGCCCGCTTCTCGGGGATGTGCTTGACGAAGAAGTCCATCAGCTGGCGGCGCGCCTTCAACCCCCGGCTCCACCGCAGCCCGGGCACCGGGATGCGGACCACGGCGAGCCCGGCGCGCACCGCTTCGGTGAAGGCCCGGTCCACCCGCCGGATCTCGCTGCTGCCGAGCGACAGCCCCACGAAGGCGTCGATGGCCATGTCGAGGGCGAGCCGCCGGAACAGCGGCAGCAGGGTGTGCTTGCCGGGCTGCCAGGAGGCCACGCCCTGCTCCGCGTTGTCGTGGACGCGGGCGAGGTAGGCCACCATCCGGTCGCGGGTGAACGCCTGCTGCATCAGCCGGCGGTGGGCCAGGTGCTCGTCGAAGTCGAGCAGCATCAGGCCCCGGTCGAAGAACGGCCCGATGAAGAAGTCCCAGGCGGGGCCGGACGCGAACGCCTTGTCCTGGTTGGTCAGGACGACCTCGGCGGCCTCGGGGCCCTGCACGGTCACCAGGGGGCGGCCCAGGAAGTTCCCCCAGGACACCGGGCCGTACCGCTCCAGCCGCTCCCGGTGGAGCCGTACCGGATCGCGCATCATGTGGAGCGCGTACCCCACGTACGGCGGTCCCGGGTCGCCCTGCACCCCAGAAAGGCCGGTGCCCTCCGGCACGGGGGCGAGTAGTCGCGGTGCACTACGAGTCATCGGAAGTCCTTCCGTTCCACACGGCGGGCCCCCCGGTCCTGCCCAAGCGCCAAAGCTCCACTGAACCCAACCTCCGCACCCCCCTGGGGGTCACGCCCGCAATCAGGTCCACCGGACAGGTGAACGCCCGGGACGGCCCCCGGGGCGGCCCGCTTTGCCGAAGCGGCAACAGGACTCGCGACGCCGCCGCGTCTGCTGCATGGTCGAGACCCGGGGCCGATACCCCGATACCCCGATACCCCGATACCCGGAAGCCGGGCCCGGGTCGTCGGCCCGCGCGCCCGGCCGGTGACCCACGGACCCGGCACCCCGCGGATCGATCGAAAGGCCGGAGGACGCATGTCGCAGCCCGCCCAGGTCACGGACCTCACCCACCGTCTGGTGCCCTCCCCCGCCGGCCGGACCCATCTGGTGGAACAGGGCGAAGGCCCCCTGGTGCTGCTGGTGCACGGGTTCCCGGAGTCCTGGTACTCCTGGCGCCACCAGCTGCCGGTGCTGGCCGCGGCCGGCCACCGCACGGTCGCCGTGGACGTCCGCGGATACGGGCGTTCGTCCCGGCCCGCGGACCCGGCGGCGTACGGGATGCTCGACCTGGTCGAGGACCAGGTGGCCGTGGTGCGGGCGCTCGGCGCGCGGACCGCGGTGATCGTCGGGCACGACTGGGGTGCGACCATCGCCGCGCACGCCGCTCTCCTCAGGCCGGACGTCTTCCGCGCGGTCGGTCTGCTCAGCGTCCCCTACGCCCCGCCCGGGGGTCCGCGGCCCGGCGAGGTCTTCGCCGGGATGGGCGGGGACGAGGAGTTGTACGTCTCCTACTTCCAGGAGCCCGGCCGGGTCGAAGCGGAGATCGAACCCGACGTCCGCGGCTGGCTCGCCGGCTTCTACGCCGCGTTCTCCGCCGGGACCATGCCCGCGCCCGACGCCCCGGACCCGCACTTCGTCGGCCGCGGCGGCACCCTGCGCGAACGGTTCCCCGTCGACCGGCTGCCCGGATGGCTCGGCGCGGACGACCTGGACGTCTACGCCGGGGAGTTCGAGCGGACCGGGCTGGTCGGCGCACTCAACCGGTACCGGAACATGGACCGGGACTGGGCGGACCTCGCCGAGTACCGCGGCCGGCCCGTCACCCAACCCTCGCTGTTCCTCGGCGGGTCACTGGACGCGTCCACGACCTGGCTGACCGAGGCGATCCGGGCGTACCCCACCACCCTGCCCGGTCTGCTCTCCTCGCACATCCTGGACGGCTGCGGCCACTGGATCCAGCAGGAGCGCCCCGCCGAGGTCAACGAGATCCTGACCGACTGGCTGGCCGCCCTGCCCACCTGAGCCCGCGCCGGAGCAGCACCGCGGCTCACACCCCCAGGGCGAGGAGCCGTTCCTCCACCCGGCCCGGTGCGTACAGCTCCTCCACCACCAGGGCGCCCGCGCCCACCAGACCGGCCCGCTGACCGAGCCGCGCGGTCACCACCTCCAGCCGGGCGGTGGCCCGCGGCAGCGCCCGCTGGTACAGCAACTCCCGCACCCCGGTCAGGAACGGCGTGCCCGCGAGGTCCCCGGCGATCATCAGGACGCCCGGGTTCAGCAGGGTGACCACCGTCGCCAGCACCTCCCCCACCGCCCGCCCGGCCTGTCGGGTCAGCCGCACCGCCTCCGGATGCCCGGCGGCGAGCAGCGCGCGCACGTCGGAACCGGACTCGGCCGCCACCCCGGCCCGGGCCAGTCGCTGCGCCACGGCCCGGCCGCTGGCGACCGCCGCGAGGCAGCCGTACGAGCCGCACCGGCACAGGGTGTCCGCGCCCTGCGGCACCCGGACGTGCCCGATGTCCCCCGCGCCGCCGTCGATCCCCCGGTACACCGCCCCGTCGACGATCACCCCGGCGCCTATCCCGGTGGAGACCTTGACCAGCACGAACGCCCCGCAGTCCGGGAAGCCCGCCCGCTGCTCCCCGTAGGCCATGAGGTTGGCGTCGTTGTCGACCAGTACCGGCACGGTGCCCGCCACGGGGCAGCTGGTCCGCCCGGCGAGCGCCCGCCGCAGCCGGCCCCGGATGTCGTACCCGTCCCAGCCGGGCATGATCGGCGGCTGGACGACCCGGCCCGTCGCGGTGTCGACGGGACCCGGTACGGCGAGCCCGATCCCGCACGCGCCCTCGGCCCCGCAGCCGGCCTCGTCCAGCAACCCGGCGAACCAGCCGCCGAGTTCGTCCAGCACCCGGCCCGGTCCTTCCGCCACGCTCAGCGGGCCGACGCGCTCGGCGAGCGGGGTGCCGTCCAGGGTCAGGACGGCGGCCCGGGCGCGTCGGGTGCCGAGGTCGGCGGCGAGGACCACGGCGTGCGAGGTGTCGAACTCCAACCGTACGGACGGCCGCCCGCCGAGCGGCGAGTCCACCGGTCCGGCCGCGCCCTCCCGCAGCCAGCCGGCCCGGAACAACCGGTCGAGCCGCTGCCCCACGGTGGCCCGGGACAACCCGGTGACCTGCTGGAGCGCACCACGGGTGGTCGCCCGTCCACTGCGCACCAACTGGAGCAGGTCCCCGGCACTCGACTGCCGTCCGCCCATGACTGACTCCCCCTTGCTTCGCCCGAACCCACGTTACATATTGAGTTGTGCGTGTTAAATAGGCGTAACTCGGCAACGCTTGCCCCACAACTGACGAGCCGCCACCCGACCGCCGACCGAGCGCCGCGCCCGTGACCGGCGGCCCGGCCGGGGCCCCGACCGGCTCGTGACCGTCCCCTGGGACCGGGAGACCATCGTGTACCGCACGACCCAGCTCACCCCGCCACCCCTCCTCCCCGCGCCCGGCGCCCTCCCGGACGCCGGGGTCGCACGCCGTGCCGCACAGGTGCTGCACCGCAACTGGACGGGCGCGTCAACCGTGCCGTCCCGCGCCCTGTACCCCCATCAGTGGTCCTGGGACTCCGCGTTCATCGCGATCGGGTTGCGCCACGTGGCACCCCGGCGGGCCCAGTGGGAGGTGGAGACGCTGCTGCGCGCCCAGTGGTCCGACGGGCGCGTCCCGCACATCGTGTTCAACCCGGCGGTACCGCCCGGCGCCTACTTCCCGGGCCCCGGGTTCTGGCGCTCGTCCACCGCGGGCCGCGCGGCGGGGGCGCCACGCACCGTGGAGACCTCCGGGCTGGTGCAACCCCCGGTGCACGCCCTGGCCGTCTGGCTCACCCACTGCGCGGACCCGGAGCTGTCCCGCTCCCGCTCGTTCCTGGCCCGGGCGTACCCGAAGCTCGCCGCCTGGCACCGCTATCTGCTCGGCCGCCGGGACGCGGGCGGCGGCGGCCTCGCCGCGGTGGTGCACCCCTGGGAACAGGGCATGGACAACAGCCCCTGCTGGGACGTCCCGCTGTCCCGGGTGACCCCCGCGCCCGAGGGCTCGTTCCGTCGCGCGGACCTCGACCACGGGGCACCCGCCGACCGGCCCACCGACCTGGACTACGGGCGGTACGTACGGCTCGCCGCCGACTACCGGGACCGCCACTACGCCGACACCCGCCCGGTGTTCGACGCCTTCGCGGTGGAAGACCCTTCCTTCAACGCGCTGTTGATCGCCTCCGAGCACGCACTCGCCCGGATCGCGGCCGAGTTGGGCCTCGGCGGCAGCGCCCGCGACGAGCGCGCGGAACGCCTCACGGCCGCCCTCGTCGCACGGCTGTGGGACCCGGAGCGGGAGCAGTTCCTCTGCCGGGACCTGGGCACCGACACCCTGGTCCCGGAGCGCGGGGTGACGGGTCTGCTGCCGCTGCTGCTGCCCGCCCTGCCCGCCCCGGTGGTCGCCGGGCTGCTGCGCACCGCCCGCGGCCCCTGCTTCGGACTGGGCGGCGCGGCGCGGCTGGTGCCCAGCTACGACCTGACCGGTGCGGCCTTCGACCCGCACCGGTACTGGCGCGGGCCGGCGTGGTTCAACGTCAACTGGCTGCTGGAGCGCGGGTTGCGGGTGCACGGGGAGCACGCCGAGGCCCGCGCGCTGCGGGCGGCGCTGGTGACGACCGCGGACGCCTCCGGCTTCGCCGAGTACGTGGACCCGCGCACCGGCCGGGCGTGCGGGGCGCGCGGCTTCTCCTGGACGGCGGCCCTCGCCCTGGACCTCGTCCGGACCGGGACCGGACCCGACAGCACCCCCGAAGGCGCCGACGGCGGCGCGAGCGACGAGACGGATGACGACGGCGCCAAGGAGGAGGCCGACGATGAGTGACCGGCATCATGTGCTGGTGCACGGCAGCGCGTTCGCGGCCGTGGGGTCCGGCGGAGACATCACCGGGGTCCACGCGGGCAGCGCCCCGGACGGACTGTTCGTCCGGGACGCCCGCCATCTGAGCCGCTGGCAGCTCACCGTGGACGGGGCGGTGCTCACCGTGCTCGCCCCGGTGGGTTCCGGCGAGACCGCCCGCTGCGTGCTGGTGCCGCGCGGGGGCCGACAGGAACCGCCGTCCTGCACGGTGCTGCGCGAACAGGCCGTGGCGGAACACGGGTTCGTGGAGTCGGTGCGGGTGGTGAGCAACCGCCCGGTGCCGACGACGGTACGGCTCGCCCTCACCGTCGACGTGGACTTCACCGACCCGTTCGAGCTGCGCCGGGACCACCGCACGTATACGAAGACGGGCGCCGTGCGCACCCGGGAGGCCACCGAGGACGGCATCGTCTTCGGCTACCGGCGCGGGGACTGGGAGTCCCGTACGGAGGTCGCCTGCGATCCGGCGCCAGACGCCGTGGAGGAGACCGGCACCGGGGCCCGCCGACTGGTGTGGGAGCTGGAGTTGGCGCCACACGGCACGACGGAACTGCTGCTGCGGGTGACCGCCCGCCCGCACGGCGCCCCGGACACCGCCCGGGTGCCCGCCTCACCGGCCGGCGTCACGGCGGAACTGCGCACCCTGCGCGAGGAGTTGGCCGCCGGCTGCACCCTGGCGGTCGACCCGGACTGGCCGGAGCTGGCGGACGCCTGCGCCCAGGGCCTCGCCGATCTGGCGGTGCTCCGGGTACGGGCGGCCGGACCGGACGGCGAGGAACTGCGCGTACCGGCCGCGGGCGTGCCCTGGTTCTCGGCGATGCTCGGCCGGGACGCCCTGCTGACCTCGCTGTTCGCCCTGCCGTACCTGCCCGCGCTGGCGGCCGCGACGCTGCCCGTGCTCGCGGCGACCCAGGCGGCCCGCAGCTCCGCGGCCCCGGGGCCGGCCGGGGACGCGCACCGGTGCGTCGGCGAGCCGGGGAAGATCGTGCACGAGGTGCGGCACGGGGAGCTGGCGCACTTCGGGCAGGTCCCGTACGGGCGCTACTACGGTTCGGTGGACGCCACCCCGCTGTTCCTGGTGCTGCTCGGCGCGTACACGGAGAGCACCGGTGACCGGACGCTCGCCCGGCGCCTGGAACGGCACGCGCGGGCCGCCGTCGGCTGGATGTTCGACCGGGGCGGGCTGGCCGAACACGGCTACCTCGTCTACCGCGCGGACGAGGGCGGGCTCGCCAACCAGAACTGGAAGGACTCCCCCGGGGCGATCTGTCGCGCCGACGGCACCCGGGCGACGGGTCCGGTGCGGGCGGCGGGCGCCCAGGGGTACGCGTACGACGCCCTGCGCAGGGCCGCCCGGCTGGCCCGCACGGTCTGGGACGACCAGGACTTCGCGGCCCGGCTGACCCGGTCGGCGGACGATCTGCGCGACCGGTTCCAGCGGGACTTCTGGATGGCGGGCCACGCCTTCCCCGCGCTCGCCCTGGACGGGGACGGCGAGCCGTTGGACGCCCTCGCCTCGGACGCGGGGCACCTGCTGTGGTCGGGGCTGCTGGACAAGGACCACGGACAGGTGGTGGGGCGGCGGCTGCTCGCCCCCGACTTCTTCTCCGGCTGGGGCGTGCGGACGCTGGCCGCCGGGCAGCCCGCGTACCACCCGCTGTCGTACCACCGGGGTTCGGTCTGGCCGCACGACAACGCGGTCATCGCCCTGGGGCTGGCCCGCTACGGGCTGCACGACGAGGCCCGCACGGTGGCCCGCGGGGTGCTGGCGGCGGCGCGGGCGGGCGGCGACCGGCTGCCGGAGGTGCTGGCGGGCTACTCCCGCGACACCCATCCGGTGCCGGTCCCGTACCCGCACGCCTGCGTCCGGGAGTCCCGGTCGGCCGCGACCCCGCTGGCGCTGCTCACGGCCGTGCGGGGCGAGGGGTAACAGGTCGGGCGCGCAGCGGATCGCGGGCGCGCCCGCCCGTCCGTCAGCCGCCGGAGGTGTCGAGTTCCGCTTCCTCGCTGACGCCCGCGCAGTCGTACGGGTCCTTCAGCCAGCCGTCCGGGAGCACCACCCGGTTGTTGCCGGAGGTGCGGCCCCGGGGACCGTCGGCGCCGAGCGGCCACTCCTGGGTGAGGTCCAGTTCGGCGAGGCCCTCTTCCAACTCGGCGAGCGAGGAGGTGACGGCGAGCCGCTTGCGCATCTCCGAACCGACCGCGAAGCCCTTCAGGTACCAGGCGACGTGCTTGCGGAAGTCGATGACGCCGCGCGCCTCGTCGCCCAGCCACTCCCCGAGCAGGGTCGCGTGCCGGACCATCACCCGGGCCACCTCGGTGAGGGAGGGGGCCGCGGGGCCGCCCGTCCCCTCGAAGGCGGCGACGAGGTCCGCGAAGAGCCAGGGGCGGCCGAGGCAGCCGCGACCGACGACGACCCCGTCGCAGCCGGTCTCGCGGACCATCCGCAGGGCGTCCTCGGCGCACCAGATGTCGCCGTTGCCGAGGACGGGGACCTCCGGCACGTGCTCCTTGAGCCGGGCGATGGCCTCCCAGTCGGCGGTGCCGCCGTAGTGCTGGGCGGCCGTCCTGCCGTGCAGGGCGATCGCGGTGACGCCCTCCTCGACGGCGATGCGTCCGGCGTCGAGGTAGGTGAGGTGGTCGTCGTCGATGCCCTTGCGCATCTTCATCGTGACCGGCAAGTCCCCGGCCCCGGTCACCGCCTCGCGCAGGATCGCCCGCAGCAGGTGGCGCTTGTACGGGAGGGCGGAGCCGCCGCCCTTGCGGGTGACCTTGGGGACGGGGCAGCCGAAGTTCAGGTCGATGTGGTCGGCCAGGCCCTCGTCCGCGATCATCCGGACCGCCTTGCCGACCGTCGCCGGGTCCACCCCGTACAGCTGGAGGGAGCGCGGCGTCTCGCTGGCGTCGAACCGGATGAGCTGCATGGTCTTCTCGTTGCGCTCGACCAGCGCCCGAGTGGTGATCATCTCGCTGACGAACAGTCCCTTGCCGCCGCTGAACTCCCGGCACAGCGTCCTGAACGGCGCGTTGGTGATGCCCGCCATGGGGGCGAGGACCACCGGCGGCGTCACGGGGTACGGGCCGATGGCGAGACCCGGCGCGGCGACGGCGGGGGCGCCGGGCGCTGCGGCGGGGGTGCGGGCGGGCGCGGGCAAGGACGCGGAAGAGGTCATCGCGGGATCAGCCATCGAGGGGGACGGGGACACGGGCATCCCCCCATTGTCGCGCACCCGCACCCCTCCCGGGTAATTAGTTAGCCGCACTATCCACCCCGCCCGCCCGGTCGCCCCTCTCCCTCCCCCGGGCTTGACCTCAACCCCGGTTCACGTCCGAGGCTGCGCCTGCGGGGTCCAGCCCGTCCGGGGAGCGCCCCGGCGCCCCCGCCCCGACACGCGGAGGCCCCATGACCGACCAGGTGACCCGGTGGATCGGGCAGCACGCCCACCCCCTCACCACACTCGACCCCGCAGCCCCGCCGACCGACCTCCTCCCCTTGGCCGACCTGGTGGGCGACGCCGCGGTGGTGGCCCTCGGCGCCTCGACCCGGCAGAGCCACGAGCTGTCCGCCCTCGCGCACCGCATCGTCCGGCTGCTGGTCGAGGAGCGGGGGTTCCGTTCGCTCGCCCTGGAGGGGGACGACGCGACGCGGGTCGGTCTCGACGCGTACGTCAGCACCGGGGCGGGGGACCCGCGGGCGCTGCTCGCCGGGGCCCGTTCCTTCTGGCGGACCGCGGAGATCCTCGACCTGGTCCACTGGATGCGCGCCTTCAACCTCCGCCACCCCGACGACCCCGTCCGGTTCGCCGGGTCCACCGTCACGGGCCCCGTCCCCGCGCTGGACGGCACGGCCGGGATCGAGTGGACGCTGGCCGCGGCGGCGATCCAGTGGCACGAACGCACGGGGGACAAGGTCGTCTACTGGGGCGGCCTCGCCCACACCGCGGCGGGCACCCCGACCTCCCCGACCGGCCACCGGAACGCAGGCGGCTACCTGCGCGAACGCTTCGGAACGGGATACGCCTCCCTCGGTCTCACCTTCCACCACGGCACGCTCCCCGCGACCGTCCCCCACCCACCGGCGCAGTACGCCGAAGCGGTCCTCGGCAGCGCCGGACCGGACGCCTACCTCCTCGATCTGCGCACCGACGCTCCCCCCGCCGTGCGCACCTGGCTCACCGCCCCGACCAGCACCCGCATGATCGGCCCCGGCTACGACCCGACCGAGGACACCGACCACCACATCACCGGCGGCGCGCTCACCGACTGGTTCGACGCCGTCCTCCACGTCCGGACGGTCACCCCGACCGGCCCCCTCTCCCCCGACGGGCCCGCCGGGCCGACGGCGTGAACCCGCCAGGACCGAGGGGGACGAGGTCCAGCAGGGCCGATGAGTTCCGGGGAGTCCTAGGGTCACTACTCAGAGAAACGGGGCCGGGCTCCGCGACGGGGCCCACCGAGCACGATCACAGGGAGCGGGACGATGACCGACCTTCAGAGCGAACTCCAGCACACCGTGGACCAGTTGGTGACGAAGGACGTCGAGCGGGGCGTCCAGGTGGCCGTCTACCGGGGCGGCGAGCTGATCGCCGAGGCCGTCGCGGGGGTCGCCGATCCGGCCACCGGGCGCGAGGTCACGCCCGGGACCCCGTTCTACAACTTCTCCATCGGCAAGGGCGCCACCGCCACGATCGCCCATCTCCTGGTGGAGAAGGGCCTGTTCGGCTACGACACGCCCGTCGCCGAGCTGTGGCCCGAGTTCGCCGCCCGCGGCAAGGAGAAGGTGACGGTCCGCCACGTCCTGACGCACACGGCGGGCGTCCCCGGCATCCCCCTGGACACCACGGTGGAGCAGCTCTGCGACTGGGACCACATGTGCGCGGCCCTCGCGGACGCCGAACTCTGGTGGGAGCCCGGGACCAAGATGGGCTACCACGCCTACACCTTCGGCTACCTGCTCGGCGAGATCACCCGCCGCACCACCGGCCGCACGATCTCCGAGGTGCTGCGCACGGAGATCACCGAGCCGCTGGGCATCGCCGACGAGCTGTACTTCGGCATGCCCGCCGCCGAGCACCACCGCCTCGCGGTGCTGGAGGACGTCCCCTCGACCTTCGACATGAGCCAGCTCCCGCCGGACACCCCGATGCTCAAGGCCGGGCCGCTGCACACCTTCCCCGACGCCGCGTTCGGCAGCCGGACCGACGTCCTCGCCGCCGACATCCCGGCCGGCGCCAAGACCAGCGCCCGGGCGATCGCCCGCATGTACGCGGCGCTGCTCGGTGAGGTCGACGGCGTGCGGCTGATCCCCGAGGCGCGGTTGCGGGAGGCCACGCAGCAGGCGGTCAGCGGTCCCGACGAGGTGTTCGGGATGCCCAGCACCTGGGCGCTCGGCTACGGCCTCGGTTCGATCGACACCGACCCCGAGCCCCGGATGACCACCTTCGGCCTCGGCGGCGTGGGCGGGAGCTTCGCCTGTGGCGACACGGTGTCCGGGGTCTCGTTCGCCGTCACCAAGAACCGGCTGGGCGCGGACTTCGCCACGGCGGCGACGATCAGCGCACTGGTGCACCGGCACACGTCCTGACGGTCCGCTCAGCCGCCCCGCGTCACCGCGGGGTCGCGGGCCCGTACGTAGACGCCCGTGCCGTGGCAGCGGCGGCACGGGCAGGGGCGGCAGGGCCCGGAGTTCGAGCCCGTCAGTACGGTGCCGGACCCCCGGCAGTGGGGGCACGCGTGCGGTTCCGTCACCGGTGGCACCGGCCGGGTACGAGGTAGGCGCCCAGGATGACGACCGCGCCCACCACGAAGAGGGACAGGGGCACCAGGGCGTCCAGGTTGCGGGCGACACCCCGCCAGAACGTGCCGCGCCGCCGGTGCCGCCTCACTGCTCGCCCGCGGCTTCCGTCTCGTGACGCGTCACCGGACCGATCACGGTGGTGAGGCGGCCCACCCGGACCCGCTGGAGCACGTCCTTCAACTGGTCCACCAGTCGCAACGCCTCCCACTCGGTGAGCATCAGCCCCGTTCCGGCGGGGACGGGGGTGTCCCCCTGCACCACCAGCAACGGGAGGAAGACCATGTCCGGGGCGTCGCCCTTGATGACCCGGTGGATCGGCTCGCCGGGCGCCCGGAGGATGGTGATGCCGATGGGGGTGGATTGCGCGGTCATGGAACGCCGTTCCCTTTCGTAGCCCTTGGTAGTCGTACGGCTACGAGTGTCCGAGGCGGCCGGTAGGGTCGGAAGTGGTCGGCCGTAGCCGGATGTTCCACTGCAACGAGGGGGTTGCGATGCCTGCACACAGGTCCGCGATGGTCGGATGCGCCTCAGCAAAGAGAATCCTCGCCGCAGAACTCGCACGCCTGCGGGCGGCGTCAGGGCAAAGCCTCGGGGCGCTGTCGGACCTGACCACGTACGACCGCGCGTATCTCCACAAGCTGGAGACCGGCAAGAGCAGCGGATCTCCCGAGGTGCTGGCCGCACTGGACGCCGTTTACGGGACCGGACAGCACTTGCAGGAGCTGTGGGAGCTGGCCAAGAACGAGGCGCACCCTGACAAGTACCAGCGGTTCATGGAGCGCGAACGGCAGGCCACAAGTCGCAAGCAGTACTCATTCAGCACCATCCCCGGGCTTCTCCAGACTGAGGGCTACATGCAGGAACTCATGGGGACGCACCTGAGTCATTCCGAAGAGGACCGGGCACGCCTCATCGCGGTCAGGCTGGGTCGCCAGGCCATGGTTCTCGGCAACCACCCCCAGCACTACCGTGCAATCCTGGACGAATCAGTCCTGCGCAGGCCCACCAAGGACGACCAGGTCTGGCAGGAGCAGTTGAGGGTGCTGATAGAGGCCACGAAGATGCCTAGCATCCGGATTCAAGTGTTGCCCTTCTCCGCCGGACTACACGGACTGTTGGGCGATTCGCTCACTCTGCTGCGGCTGCGGACGGGCAAGCTCATCGCCTATATGGAGGGAAATCGCGCCATGGATCTCGTCGAGGAACCGGATCGGGTGGAGCAGCTTGACCTCACCTACGACCTGTTGCGAGACGCCGCGCTACCTCCCGGGGAGTCCGCTCAGTTCCTCAGACACTTGCTGGAGGCCACGCCAAGTGCAAGCGATTCGCCGCACCCCGGGGGGAGAAGCCTTCAACTGGCGAAAGTCCAGTCTGAGCAATGGTGAAGGAGGAGACTGCCTCGAAGTCGGACGAGGCAACCACGCGAGCATCCCCATACGCGACAGCAAACGCCCCCACGGCCCCGTGCTCCTCGTAAGGAACGCCGCGTGGACCGCGTTCCTCGGAGCCGTACGGACCGGCGCGCCGCTGAGCAGCTGGCCGCGCGCCACGAGCGACGGACGGGGCCTCGGGTCAGGGCACGGTGATGACGATCTTGCCGCGCGCATGGCCGGTGGCGCTGAGGTCATGAGCCGCGGCGGACCCCTCCAACGGGAACACGGCGTGCAGCGGAACGGTGAGGCGGCCGTGGTCGGCGAGTTCGGCCGCCAGCGGAAGTCCGGCCCAGCCCGGTGACTGCCCGGCTTCGGAGCGGGAGAACCGCACTCCGTGCCGGTCGGCGTCGAAGTCCGCGATGGTCACCACGCGGTGCGGGTCGCCGACGATGGTCACCAGTTCGGCGAGGGAGCCCTTGCCCGCCGCGTCCAGAGCCACATCGACGCCGCGCGGGGCCAGTGGGGCGAGGCGATCGGCCAGCCCCGCCCCGTAGGTGACCGGTACGACGCCGAGTTGGTCCAGGAATCCGTGGTTGCCTTCGCTCGCCGTGCCGATCACGGTGAGTCCGCGGGCCCGGGCGAGTTGCGCGGTCATCGTACCGACGCCGCCGGCGGCACCGTCGATCAACAAGGTCATGCCGTCGGCGGCTTCCAGCGCTTCCAGCACCCGGGTGGCCGAGTCGATGTTGCCGGCGGCGCCGCCCGCTTCCTCGAAGGACCAGGACCGGGGCTTGGACGCCCACGCCTCCAGCACGGCGTACTGGGCCGCGGCGCCTCCCTGATCCAGGAAGGGGACGAGGCCGAACACGGCGTCTCCCACGGTGGTGCCGGTCACCCCTGCCCCCACCTCGTCGACGATTCCCGCGGCGTCCATGCCGGGGACGTGGGGGAAGTCCACGGTGGCGATGGACCGCAGCATCCCCGAGCGCAGGTACCAGTCGGCCGGGGTGACTCCGGTGGCACGCACCGCGATGCGGACCTGACCGGGCCCGGCGTGCGGCTCTTCGACCTCCTCCACGCGCAGGACCTCGGAACCGCCGTAGCGGTGGTATTGCACGGCAAACACGGAAGACCTCCGTACACACGGCACGTCGTTCGGCAGGAGAACTCGCAGCCACTCGCCTCTGCGGCGGCGGGCTGACCGCGGAACACCGCGGCACCACGTCACGCTAACCCCGCTCCGCGGTCGCCCCCTTCCGTTGGTGCTTAAGTGGGACACATGCCTGCCGAACTGCCTCGGAACCCGCCCCTCTCCGCCGCCGGGACCCCCGTACGCGCGCAGCGGGCCGACGCCCGGCACAACCGCGCCCGGCTCCTCCGGGCCGCCCGCGAGGCGTACGCCCTCGACGGCGCCGACGTCCCCTCCAGCGCGATCGCCCGCCGGGCGGGCGTCGGTACCGCGACCCTCTACCGGCACTTCCCGACCCGCGGCTCGCTGATCACCGCCGCGTTCTCCGAACAGCTCAGCCACTGCGTCGCAGCCCTCGACGAGGCCCTTCAGGACGACGATCCCTGGCGGGGGCTTCGCCACGTCCTCACCGAGGTGTGCACGATGCAGGCCCAGGACCGCGGGTTCAGCGCCGCGTTCCTGTCCCGGTTCCCCGACGCACCCGACGTCCGTCGTGAACGGGCCCGCGCCGAGGCGTCCCTCGCAGGACTGGTGCAGCGCGCGAAGGACGCCGGACAGCTGCGCAAGGACTTCGACCCCAGCGACGTCACCCTGCTGCTCCTGGCCAACGACGGCGTCGTGCGACGGTCCCCGGCCGCGTCCCTGGCCGCGTCCCGTCGCCTGCTCGCCTACTTCCTCCAGTCCTGCCTTCCGACGGACGGTACCCCCCTGCCCCGGCCCGCGCCGCTGCGCCTTGACGACCTCTACAAGAACCGCTGTGCGATCATGCCGTGACGGTCCTGGGGAGGGGCTGCGACGCTGGTCGGGATAGGGAGCTCGGTGTGGCCGCGGGTGGGGAGGAGCGCGGTTCGTCCGTGCCCGACGACGAGTGGGACCGGTTCCTGCGGGAGTCGGTGAACGGTACGTCGGACGACGCGCCCAAGGAGCCGTCCGCACGGGCCCGTGAGGTGACGCGGCGACTACGGGACGAACCCGCACCGCCGCAACCGTGGCGCACGTACGCGCCGGCCCGGCCGAAGCGGCGCACGGGCTGGTACGTGGCCGGGCTGCTGGCCGCGCTCGCCCTGCTGGTCGTGGCACTGGTGCCGGGGCTGAGCAGCGGATGGTTCGGCGACGAGGGGACCGTGCAGCCGCTCGCCGTGGAGTCGGAGCGTCCGAACGACCCGCCGCCGCTGGAGGACGCCCGACGCCCCACGCTGGACGAGCCGTTCAAGGGGTCGCCCGCGGCGCGCTGGGCGGACGGTGCGGCCGGGGTCACCGTGCCCGCGGCCAGGGCGACCGGCTGGATGGACAAGGCCGAGGTGGCGCGGGCCCTCGACCGGTCCCGGGAGTTCCTGAACGGGTCCAACCTGGACGCGGAGGTGTTGCGGGGCGAGCACCCGGCACGGGCCACCGCGCTGATCAACCCGGATCAGAAGGACGTGCAGGACTTCCTGAAGGCCGCGTTCCGTGCGCCGAACGAGGAGGACGACCCGCTGATGCTGTTCAGCCGGTTCGACCCGGCGCACACCCGTCCGGTCGGGGACGTCGTCAAGACCCGGGGGCGGTTGACGTACCGGGAGGGCGCGAAGGGTGCGCTCCTGGTCACCGCGGACGTCACGTACGTGTACCCGGTCGCCCCGGCGGCGGGCAGCGACGAGGTCGTGCGGACGATCGTGCGGCGCGAGCTGGTGCTGAGCTGGGACGATCCCGCGAAGGTGATCACCGAGCCGGGGACCTTCTCGCTCGTCTCGTACAAGCTCGACAGCACCAACGGCGGCTGCGGGGACTCCACCGGCTACTTCGCACCGGAGTTCGGCAGCGCGCGGCCCACCGAGGGGGCCGGCGGCCCCGAGGTCGACCCCTACGACCGCAGCACCTCGATGGACGAACACCTGCGGGCCTCCGGCGACGCGGAGTGCGGGACGGCGTCCCGTTCGTAGCGCACCCTCCGTGAACGGCCGTGCCCCGTCACCGCCCCGGCAGCACGGCCGCTCGTCACCGGCGTTCCGTCACACCGCGCTGGGAAGGATCGAGAAGACCACCCGGTGGTTGGTCTGTTCGTTGAGGCCCCACAGGCGACCCGATGACGGGGCGTAGGAGAGGTTCTGCGTCTGGGCGGGCGACCGGGTGAGCACGGTGGGGACGCCGCCCGGGAGCGACCTGAAGATGCACGAGTAGGACAGCGCGTCGCTGGTGTCGGCATCGCCCATGTAGCCGTCGGGGCACTGGCCGGCGAGGTAGTAGTGCGTGCCGTCCGTGGCGACGCCCTGGACCCGTCGGACCGACGGTGGCACCGCGTACACGGCTGTGGCCGTGGTGATGCCGAAGGTCGCCCCGCTGTCCGAGGCCAGGAGGTCGGTGGCGTCGTTCAGGGGCCAACGGGCCAGGTGGGCGGTGCGCGAGCCGGGGTTGAGGTACTGCCCGGAGACGAGGTGGTCGACGGGGCCGCTGCGGTCCAGGCTCAGGCTGCCCAGGCAGGCCTTCCCGTCGGCGCAGGTGCGGACGTTGGTCTCGGCGGGGACGGTGACGTAGCGGGCCACCATGGGCAGCGCCCACTGGTGGTAGCGGGCCGAGGAGACGCCGTTCGCGATGCCGACGCGGTCGGTCGCGGTGGACTCCATGCGCCACAGGTACTGGGTGTCGTAGACCTGCAACTCGCCGCCGTTGGCGACGTACAGCTTGTTCCCGTACCAGACCATGCCGTCCGCGTGGACGTTGGTGACCGCTTCGAAGGTGGCGCTGGCGCCCGTGTTCTTGGGCTTCACGAGCATGACGTGCCCGTAACTGCGGTCGGTTCCGGTGGACTTCAGGAAGGAGACCCGGGCGAACTGATCGCGGGTCGTCTCGCCGGTGCCGTAGTACCAGGACGCGACGTAGAGGTGGTGGCCGTCCACCGTGCCGCCGGGCTGGGCGTCGTGGGAGGCGGTCAGGCCCTGGGGGTGCCAGCCGCCGGACCAGGCGCTGGTGGCGTCGTCACCTGCGTCCCAACAGAAGCCGTCGTACAGGTAGGCCCCGTTCAGTCCGGTGCCGTGACACAGCGGCCGGCCCACGTGCTGCCGCGACAGGGCCACCGCGGCCGGCGAAGTGCGGGTCACGTTGCCCGTGGCCTCCACGGCCCGTATCGACGCTCCGTAGGTGTCCAGATCGGCCGGCGCCGGGTGGAGCTTGTACGTGTTGCGCTGCGCCGCCGGCAGCGGGTCCAGGGTGGTCGTCGACTGGGCGCCGGACGTGTTCGCGGTGGCGGGCTGGACGCCGGTGAGGGTCGCGGCGACCACGGACAGGACCAGGAGCAGCAGCAGGGTCCTCGCCCGCTGCACCACTGGGAGGCGTTCGCTGGTAGTCATGGCCCTGGACCCTAGGTGGGGGCGGCGGGGTCCACCAGGGTGCGTGCCGGGCCGTCGGGCTCCGCGGCGCCCGGTCAGTGCGGGATGCCGTCGATCAGGTCCCGGGCGCCCTGGCGCAGCAGTGCGACGGCCACGGAGGTTCCGAGCGTCGCCGGGTCGAGCCGGCCGGCCCATTCGTGGGCGTTCAGGATGGTCTTGCCGTCGGGGGTGAACACACAGGCGCGCAGGGAGAGTTCACCGGCGCGGGCGGAGGCGTAGCCGGCGATGGGGCTGTTGCAGTGGCCTTGCAGCACATGGAGGAACATGCGCTCGGCGGTGGCCTCGCGGTGGGTGCCCGGGTCGCCGAGGGCGCTGACCGTCTCGATGGTGTCCTGGTCGTCCTCCCGGCACTGGAGGGCGATGATGCCGGCGCCGATGGGCGGCATCATCGCCTCGGGCGACAGCACCTCGCTGATCACGTCGGTGCGCTCGATCCGTTCCAGTCCGGAGACGGCGAGCAGGAGTGCGTCGGCGGCGCCGTGCGCGAGTTTCTCCAACCGGAGGTTGGCGTTGCCGCGGATCGGTACGCAGTGCAAGTGGGGGTGGCTGCGGGCGAGTTGGGCGGTGCGCCGGACGGAGGAGGTGCCGACCCGGGTGCCCGGCGGGAGGGCGTCGAGGGTGAGTCCGCCGGGGTGGACCAGGGCGTCGCGGATGTCGTCGCGGGCGAGCATCGCGGCGAAGACGGTTCCGGCGGGCAGCGGGCGGTCGGCGGGCACGTCCTTGACGCAGTGCACGGCGACGTCCGCCTCGTCGTTGAGCAGGGCGGCGTCGACCTCCTTGGTGAACGCCCCCTTGCCCTCGACGGCGGCGAGGTCGCCCTGCCACTTGTCGCCGGTGGTCTTCACGGGGACCACCGTGGTGGTGACGTCCGGGTGGTGCGCGGCCAGGAGGGCACGGACCCGTTCGACCTGGGCGAGCGCCATCGGGGAGTCGCGGGTGACGATGCGGATCAGCTCGGGCGCGGACATGGGCACACCTTAGGGCCTGCCGACGATCTCCGTGACCCCCACCGGGAGGGCCGGTGCGACGGGCCCGGAACGCGTGGACCCCGGCCGCGCGGGTGCGGGGCCGGGGTCCACGGTGGTTCCTGGGCGACGGGGCTCACCCGCTACGGGGAAGGGTCCCCGTACCGGACGGGTTCACCCCCGTCGCCCGGAAGGGTTCAGCAGCCGATGAGGCGGGCGGCGAGGTAGCCCTCGATCTGGTCGAGGGAGACCCGCTCCTGCTTCATCGTGTCGCGCTCACGGACGGTGACCGCGTTGTCGTCGAGGGTGTCGAAGTCGACGGTCACGCAGAACGGGGTGCCGATCTCGTCCTGGCGACGGTAGCGGCGGCCGATGGCGCCGGCGTCGTCGAAGTCGATGTTCCAGTGCTGGCGCAGCGCGGTCGCCAGGCCCTTGGCCTTCGGCGAGAGCTCCGGGTTGCGGGACAGCGGCAGCACGGCGACCTTGACGGGCGCCAGGCGCGGGTCGAGGCGCAGCACGGTGCGCTTCTCCAGCTTGCCCTTGGCGTTGGGCGCCTCGTCCTCGACGTAGGCGTCGAGGAGGAAGGCGAGCATCGTGCGGCCGACACCGGCGGCGGGCTCGATGACGTAGGGGGTCCAGCGCTCGCCGGCCTCCTGGTCGAAGTACGAGAGGTCCTGGCCGGACGCCTTGGAGTGCGCCGAGAGGTCGTAGTCCGTGCGGTTGGCGACGCCCTCCAGCTCACCCCACTCGTTGCCGCCGAAGCGGAAGCGGTACTCGATGTCCGCGGTCCGCTTGGAGTAGTGGGAGAGCTTCTCCTGCGCGTGCTCGTACCAGCGCATGTTCTCCTCGCGCAGGCCCAGGCCGGTGTACCAGTTCCAGCGCTGCTCCATCCAGTACTCCTGCCACTTCTCGTCCTCGCCCGGCTTGACGAAGAACTCCATCTCCATCTGCTCGAACTCGCGGGTGCGGAAGATGAAGTTGCCCGGCGTGATCTCGTTGCGGAACGACTTGCCCATCTGGGCGATGCCGAACGGCGGCTTGCGCCGCGAGGTCTGCTGGACCTGGGAGAAGTTGGTGAAGATGCCCTGCGCCGTCTCGGGCCGCAGGTAGGCGACGGAGCCGCTGTCCTGGGTGGGGCCGAGGTGGGTGGCGAGCAGGCCGGAGAACTGCTTGGGCTCGGTGAACTGACCCTTGTTGCCGCAGTTGGGGCAGTTGATGTCGGCCAGACCGTTCTCGGGGAGGCGGCCGTGCTTGGCCTCGTAGCCCTCCTCCAGGTGGTCGGCGCGGTAGCGCTTGTGGCAGGAGGTGCACTCGGTGAGCGGGTCGGAGAAGGTGGCTACGTGACCCGAAGCCTCCCAGACCTCCGTGGCGAGGATCACCGAGGAGTCGATGCCGACGACGTCCTCACGGGACGTGACCATGTAGCGCCACCACTGACGCTTGATGTTCTCCTTGAGCTCGACGCCCAGCGGCCCGTAATCCCAGGCGGCGCGCTGGCCTCCGTAGATCTCGCTGCACGGGTAGACGAAGCCACGGCGCTTGCTCAGGCTGACGATGGTGTCGATCTTGTCGGCGGCCACGGTGCTCTCTTCATTACGACGGATGACGACGGGGTGACGACGGCGCGAAGCGAATGCTTCCGAGCGAATGCCCAAGGTTACGGCGCAGGCACGGGCCGGGCCAACTCCGGTCGGCCAAGTCTCGTTGGCCGGTCCACCGGTCCCCCGACGGCGTCCGCACCGGGGTCGACGTCGGGGTCGGCGTCGGGGTCCGCGCCGGCTCGGGGCGCGTCGGGTGACGGGCCGGGTGACGGGCCGCGGTCGGGGGGCTCCGGAACGGGGTCGCGTACGCCGTTCGGACGGGATGATCTCGTTCGAGTGATGTGGGCGACTAGCCGGTTTATTGACAATCGTTTCCAGTTTTGTTGAAAATGACAGTCATGAACGTACGACGCCTGATACCCGGCACCGCCGTCGCGGCCACCGCGACCGCCTTGGTCGCCCTGACCGCCCTGACCGGCTGCGGGAACGCGGGCGCGTCCGGCGACGACGGCAAGCTCGACGTCATGGCCTCGTTCTATCCGCTCGGCTACCTCGTGGACGAGATCGGCGGTGACCACGTGCGGCTCACCACCCTGACCGAGCCCGGCCAGGAGCCGCACGACCTGGAGGTCAGCGCCCGACAGCGGGCCGCCATGGAGGAGTCCGACCTCATCGTCTACCTCAAGGGGCTCCAGCCCGCCGTGGACGAGGCGGTCGGACAGTCCGAGGCCCGGACGAAGGTCGACGCGACCACGCTCACCTCCCTGGAGAAGACCGGCGCCGCCCGCTCCGAGGAGCCGGCCGACGAACACCCGGAGCACACCGAGGGCCCCGAGCACGGCGAGCCCGGCCACGAGCACCAGGACGGCGACGAAGCCCACGCCGACGAGGGCCACACCCACGAAAGCGGTGAGGCGCACGCCGACGAGGGGGGCGGGGAGGACGCGCACGCCGACGACCACGGCCACGACCACAGCCACGACGGCCCCGACCCGCACATCTGGCTGGACCCGGTGCGCTACTCGGAGGTCGCCGAGGGGGTCGGCAAGGCACTGGAGAAGGCCGACCCCGACCACGCGCCCGACTACCGCAACCGTACGGACGCGCTGGTCAAGCGGCTGGACGCACTGCACACCACGTTCCGGAGCGGTCTGAAGGACACCCGTACCGAGGTCTTCATCACCACGCACTCCGCCTTCGGCTACCTCGCCGACCGGTACGGACTGATCGAGGAGTCGATCAGCGGCCTCAACCCCGAGAGCGAGCCGAGCGGCGCCCGGATCAAGGAACTCCAGAAGGTGGCGAAGGCCGACGACGTGAACACGGTCTTCTACGAGACGCTGGTCTCCGACCGCACCGCGAAGTCCCTCGCCGCCGACACCGGGATGCGCACCGACGTCCTCGACCCGATCGAGGGCATCACCGAGAAGTCCCGGGGCGACGACTACTTCCAGGTCATGGAGGCCAACCTCGCCGCCCTGCGCACCGCACTGGGCGCCAAGTGACGCCCGGCCCCGGGAATGCCCCGGGGCCATCGGCACGCTGACCGTGCCGGACACCGAACGAGGCCGTGACGGCCGGGAAGGACGCGGACCCGTGAACCACACGGACCACACGCACGGCACGGGCGACCCCGCGCGCCCGAGCGGAGACCCGGTCATCGCCCTGCGCGGGGTGAGCGCCCACCTGGGCTCGCGCCCCGTGCTGCGCGGCATCGACCTCACCGTCGACCGGGGCCAGGTCGTCGCCCTGCTCGGCGCCAACGGCTCGGGCAAGTCGACGGCGGTCCGCACCGTCATCGGCCAGGTCCCGGTGACCGGCGGCACCGTGGAACTGTTCGGCGTCCCCCGCCACCGCTTCCGCGACTGGGCCCGCATCGGCTACGTACCCCAGCGCACCACCGCGGCCAGCGGCGTCCCGGCGACCGTCGCCGAGGTCGTCACCTCGGGGCGGCTGGCCCGCTCCCGCTTCGGGCTGCTCCGCCGGGCCGACCGGACGGCCGTGCACGACGCGCTGGAGCGGGTCGGCATGGCGGACCGGGCCAAGGACCCCGTCGACGCGCTCTCCGGCGGCCAGCACCAGCGGGTGCTGATCGCCCGCGCCCTGGCCGCCGAACCGGAGCTCCTGATCATGGACGAGCCGATGGCGGGCGTCGACCTGACCAGCCAGGAGGTACTGGCGGCGACCCTGCGGGAGCAGGTCACGGCGGGCGCCTCGGTGCTGCTGGTGCTGCACGAGCTGGGACCGCTGGAGCCCCTGATCGACCGGGCCGTCGTGCTGCGGGACGGCTGCGTCCTGCACGACGGACCGCCCCCGAAGGCCCTGGGTCAGCACGCGCTGCCCGGCCACGACCACGTCCACCCCCACGCGCCCGGCCCGGAGCCGCTGCGCACCGGTCTGTTGAGCTGAGGACGACGGCTGATGGAGATCCTCGACTACGCCTTCATGCAGCGGGCCCTGCTCGCCGCGGTACTCGTCGGCATCACGGCCCCCGCGGTCGGCATCTACCTGGTGCAGCGCCGCCAGTCCCTGATGGGCGACGGCATCGGACACGTCGCGATGACCGGGGTCGGCCTCGGCTTCCTGCTGTCCGCCTCGCCGGTGTGGATGGCGATGGCGGTCGCCGTGCTCGGCGCGGTCACCATGGAACTGATCCGCTGGTACGGCAAGACCCGCGGTGACATCGCGCTCGCCATGCTCTTCTACGGCGGCATGGCCGGCGGCGTCATGTTCATCAACCTGGCGCCGGGCGGTTCCAACGCCAACCTGAACTCCTACCTGTTCGGCTCGCTCTCGACGGTGTCCTCGGACGACGTCCTCGCGATCTGCCTGCTGGCGGCGTTCGTCGTACTGGTGACGGTCGGGCTGCGCCGACAGCTCTTCGCGGTCAGCCAGGACGAGGAGTTCGCCCGGGTGACCGGGCTGCCGGTGCGGTTCCTGAACCTGCTGACGGCCGTGACGGCCGCCGTCACCGTGACCGTCGCCATGCGGGTGGTCGGGCTGCTGCTGGTCAGCGCGCTGATGGTGGTGCCCGTCGCCGCGGCCCAGCAACTCACCCGGTCGTTCGCCGCCACCTTCGCCGTGGCCGTCGCGATCGGCGTCTCGGTGACGCTCGGCGGCACCGTCACCTCGTACTACCAGGACGTCCCGCCGGGCGCCACGATCGTGCTGCTGACGATCGGCGTGTTCATCGCACTGACCGTGCTGGCCGCGCCCCTGGCCCGCCGACGCGCCCGCAGGGCGGCCCCCGCCGACGGCGACGGCGCCCCCCTGGAGTGCGCCGTCCCGAGCTCGCACTGAACCGGGCGCCACACCCGGAAGGCAGGCCCCGGCGACGTCCGCGGGGGAACCCACACAACCCCCACACACCCGGGGAACCGACACGAGCCACCCCACCAGAACAGGGAGGAATCACCCCGCACCGACGGAGCGACGGCGTCCGCCGCCCGACCGGTGCACCGCACCGGGGGGTCAGCGCCTGGCACAATGGCCGGGCAGGAGACCAGGAGGAGGCCATCGTGACAGCCCCGGTTCGAGGCAGGTCCACCCGCCAACGCGCGGCCGTGGCGGCAGCGCTCGAAGAGGTGGACGAGTTCCGCAGTGCCCAGGACCTCCACGACATGCTCAAACACAAGGGCGACTCGGTCGGCCTGACCACGGTGTACCGCACCCTGCAATCCCTCGCCGACGCCGGTGAGGTCGACGTCCTGCGCACCTCCGACGGCGAGGCCGTCTACCGCCGCTGTTCCAGCGGCGAGCACCACCACCACCTGGTCTGTCGCGCCTGCGGCAAGGCCGTGGAGGTGGAGGGGCCGGCCGTCGAGAAGTGGGCCGAGGCCATCGCGGCGGAACACGGTTTCGTGAACGTCGCGCACACCGTGGAGATCTTCGGCACCTGCGCGGAGTGCGCGCGGACGGAGACGGAGTCGGAGTCGGAGAAAAGCTGACCCCCGCCCCGTACCGCCGTCGCGTGCCGTTCGGTGCCGCCCCGCACGGGACGGCAGGGAACGGCACGGACGGCACCGAACGGGTCAGGCGCGGTGCAGCCGCCGGTCCAGCAGCTCCCGTAGCCGGTCCACGTCCTCGGGCCGCTGCACGCCCGCCTTCGGCAGCACGGAGAAGCCGGCGCCGTTCCGGTCGCCCAGGAACAGCACGAACGAACGGCGCGTCTCCCGGTAGCGCCCGAACGAGGACCACCGGGCCCGGATCTGCGTGTGGTCGCCGGTGAACGTCAGCGACTCCTCGTCCAACACGGCGTGCAGCGGCCCCTCGTAGTCGGCCGCGCGCTGGTGCATCCGCCCGTAGGACCAGCCCTGCACGACCAGCACCAGCACGGCCACGAACACGGCCGCCACCAGCGCGAACAGCCACCAGACGGGTTCGTCACCGGCCAGCAGGGACACCGGCAGCGCACCTCCGGCGGCCCAGCAGACCGCCATCACGCCGAGCTGCGTCCGACGGGCCGACGGTATCGCCTTCGCCCGCTCGGCCAACGCCTCCTGGAAGTCCTTGGCGACCAACTCGTAGCGCAGTTCGATGCGCTCCCCGACCACCGGTGCCGTACTCCCCGTCGACTGCGTCGCCTCGTCCACGCCCCGCGTCCCTCCCCGTTCCGGTCCGTCCCTGATCCGCCCCGCGCTAGCGACCGCCCCTGAGGATCTGCTCCTCGTTCGGGATGGCCCCGCCGAACCGTCGGTCCCGGGAGGCGTACTCCATGCACGCGCGCCAAAGATCGCGGCGGTCGAAGTCGGGCCACAGTACGTCCTGGAACACCATCTCGGCATAACTGCTCTGCCAGATGAGATAGTTGGAGGTGCGCTGCTCGCCGCTGGGACGCAGGAAGAGGTCCACGTCGGGCATGTCCGGGTAGTACAGGTACTTGGCGAAGGTCTTCTCGTTCACCTTCCCCGGGTCCAGCTTGCCCGCCGCGACATCACGGGCGATGGCCTGCGCGGCGTCGGCGACCTCGGCGCGACCCCCGTAGTTCACGCAGAAGTACAGCGTCATCGCGTCGTTGTCCTTGGTCTGCTCCTGGGCGACCTGGAGCTCCTGGACGACGGACTTCCACATCTTCGGCATCCGGCCCACCCAGCGGATGCGGATGCCGAGTTCGTCCATCTCGTCACGGCGGCGACGGATGACGTCCCGGTTGAAGTTCATCAGGAAACGCACCTCGTCGGGCGAGCGCTTCCAGTTCTCGGTGGAGAAGGCGTAGAGGGAGAGGTTCTTGACCCCGATCTCCAGACAGCCCTTCAGCACGTCGAGGACGACGCCCTCACCGACCTTGTGGCCCTCCGTGCGCGGCAGCCCCCGGTCCTTCGCCCAACGGCCGTTGCCGTCCATGACCACGGCGACGTGCTTCGGCACGAGCTCGCCGGGGAGCTTCGGGGGGCGGACACCGGACGGGTGCGGCTCCGGGGTCTTGTACTCGCGGCGGGACCGGCCGAGGATTCCACGACGTGCCATGAGGGGTTGTCTCTCTCCTACCTAGGTCTTCTCTACGTAACGCAGGGAACGCAGTCCGCGCTCCAGGTGCCAGTGCAGATATGCCGACACCAGCCCGCTGCCCTCGCGGACGTGACGCGCCTCGCAGGCGTCGGCGGTGGGCCAGTCGCCGGTGAGCAGCGCCCCGAGGAGTTCCAGGGCCTGCGGCGAGGGTACGACGCTGCCGGGCACCCGACACTCCCCGCACACGCTCCCCCCGGCGGCCACCGAGAAGAAACGGTTCGGGCCGGGCAGTCCGCACTTGGCGCAGTCGCCGAAGCTGGGGGCGTACCCGTTCACGGCGAGGGAGCGCAGCAGGAACGCGTCGAGCACGAGGTGCGGCTCGTGCTCCCCGCGGGCGAGCGTCCGCAGCCCACCGACCAGCAGCAGGTACTGCTGGACGGCGGGCTCCCCCTCGTGGTCGGTGAAGCGTTCGGCGGTCTCCAACATGGCCGTGCCGGCGGTGTAGCGGGCGTAGTCGGTGACGATGTCGCCACCGTACGGCGCGATGGTCTCACTCTGGGTGCACAGCGGCAGGCTGCGGCCGATCAGCTCGCTGCCGCGGGCGAAGAACTGCACGTCGACGTGGGAGAACGGTTCGAGGCGGGCGCCGAACTTCGACTTCGTGCGCCGCACCCCCCGGGCGACGGCGCGCACCCGGCCGTGGCCACGGGTCAGAAGCGTGATGATCCGGTCGGCCTCACCGAGCTTCTGGGTCCGCAGCACCACGCCGTCGTCCCGGAACAGACTCATGGGCCCATTCTCCCGCACCCCCGTGCGCCCCGGAGCCATCGGGTCGAACGGACGTCCGGCGCGGCGGGTCAGCTCACCCGGCGTCGGATCCGGCCGAGGCCGAGCGCCGTGAGGGCCGCGCCGAGCACCAGGTAGATCGCGGTCTCCAGCAACTGGAACGTCCCGTAGCGGCTGCCGGGGTGGTAGCGGACGTCGACGTGCAGGTCGTGCCCGGCGAGGCAGACCGCCGTGTCGCCGAACGTACCGCCCGCCCCGGTCCGCGGCGGATCGTCCAGGCAGTCGTTGAACCGCGCCCCGTCGAGGTCCGCGCCGTCCGCGGTGCGCAGCGGGCTCGTCTCGGCGATCCACGCATCGGGAGCGTCCGGCAGCCGCAGCCCGCCGATGACGGGGCCGCCGCCGATGCCGCCCAGGCTCCGCGCCCCGTTGATCGTCTCGGCCGTCACCCGCAGGGTGGTGGTCTCCGGTGCCACCAGCACGGGCCGCACCACGTTGGGGAAGAAGAACTGGAAGGCGACGAAGCCGACGAGGGTCACCGCCATCGCGGGCAGGGTGCGCCGCAGCAGCAGCCCGACGAGGGTGCCGAAGGTGACGGCCAGCGCGGCGTGACCGAACGGGACGAGGTGGCGGGCCCCGAACTCCAGGGCGCCGAACCGGTTCTGGACGACCTCGTCGAAGGGCGCCGCCGCCCAGGTCAGCAGGGTCGCCAGCGCACCCGTCAGGAGCACCGCGGCCGCCCCGACGAACGCGACCTTGGTGAGCAGCCAGCGCGTCCGGGTGACGCTCTGGTTCCACACCAGCCGGTGGGTGCCGTTCTCCAGCTCCCGGGCGACCATCGGCGCGCCCCAGAACGCCCCGAGGACGGCGGGTACCAGGGCCAGCCCGGCGGCGAGGAACAGCAGGGTGTTCTCGTGGGCGCTACGGAACTGGCTCCGGGCCCGGGCGCAGTCGCCCCCGCCGCCGTCCCCGCACCGGGACCGGTACGCCTCGTAGCCGTCGCGGACGTCCACGCCCACGTACAGCAGATAGCCGGTGGCGAGGATCAGGGCGAGGGCGCCGGCCAGCGCCTGCCCGCGGAACTGCCGCCAGTGCAGCCAGATCATCGGGTGCCCTCCTGCGGTGCGGTGCCGGGGCCGGGGGTCGGGGCGGCTCTGCGGGCCGGGCCGGGGGCGGCGCCGGGGGCGGCTGCGGCCCGGGTCATGTAACCGAGGACCAACTCTTCGAGCGAGACCGGCTCGACGGCCCGGGGCAACGCCACGGCGGGGGACCCGACGCGGACGACCGCGCCGCCCCGGTCCCGCCACACCACCTCGACCCCGGCGGGCAGCGCGCCGGGTTCCCCGCGGGACGCGGGCAACCGGGCGTGCGAGGCCAACAGGGTCCGGGTGTCGCCGGCGATCTGCACCCGCGCGTCGCACAGCACGATCAGGTGGTCGCAGACCTGCTCGATGTCACCGAGCAGATGCGAGGAGAGCACGGCGCTGGCGCCCAACTCCCCGACGAACTCCATCAGGTTGCGCAGGAACCCCTGACGGGCCAGCGGGTCCAGGGCCGCCGCCGGTTCGTCGAAGATCAGCAGCTCGGGTCGTTTGGCCGCGGCGACGGTCAGCGCCAGTTGGGCCCGCTGGCCGCCCGACAGCCGCCCCGCCCGCTGTGCGGGGTCGAGCCCCACCTCGCGGATGCGCCGCTCGGCCAGCTCCCCGTCCCAGACCGGGTTGAGCCGCGCGCCGAGCCGCAGGTGTTCGGCCACCGTGAACGAGCCGTACACCGGCGTGTTCTGGGCGACGAACCCCACCCGGGCCAGGTGCGACGCGCCGGCCGCCGGACGCGATCCCAGCACGGTCAACGAACCGGAGGTCGGCTGGATCAGCCCGCAGGCCAGATGGAGCAGGGTCGACTTGCCGGCCCCGTTCGGACCGACCAGGCCGATGACCCGGCCGGAGGGGATGCTGAGGTTCACGTCGTCGAGGGCGGGCGCACGGCGACGGCCGTACGTCTTCGTCAAGCCCACGGCGTGCAGGGCCGCGGGAGCGGAGGTGGTTGGCATGCCCTCATCGTGGAATCCGCCGCCCGCCCCCGGCATCGGCCGCATGCCCGGTTCCGCCGCCCGGCGACCGTACTTCCGGCCGATGACCGGTACGTCCCACCGGCGCGGAACGACTACGTCCGAAGGGCGTGGAACGCCTGCGTCCCACCGGCGCGCGGAACGCCTACGCAGTGCCCTGGGCGATGCCGTTCTCCCAGGCCCAGGCGGCGACCTCGACCCGGTTGCGCACCCCGAGCTTGGTCTGGATGCCGGACACATGGCTCTTGACCGTGCTGAGCGAGATGAACAGCTCGGCGGCGATCTCCCGGTTGGTGCGCCCCCGGACGACGGCCCGGACCACCTCGATCTCGCGCCCGGACAGCGGGGGCGACGGCGCGCGGTCGGGTCGGGGCAGCTTCCCCACGCCGTTCAGGTGCTTCAGCAGTCGCAGCGTGACCGAGGGCGAGACCAGCGCCTCGCCCCGGTGCGCGGCGCGGACGGCCTCGACGAGCAGCGCGGGCCCGGCGTCCTTGAGGACGAACCCCACCGCGCCGCCGCGCAGCGCCCCGTACACGTACTCGTCCAGGTCGAACGTGGTCACGACGATGACCCGCAGCGGATCGGGCACCCCGGGGCCGGCCAGTGCGCGGGTGACCTCGATGCCGTCGAGCTTGGGCATCCTGATGTCCACCAGGCACACGTCGGGGCGCAGTCGCCGGGCCGCCTCGACCGCCGCGGCGCCGTCCTCGGCCTCCGCGACGACCCGGATGTCCGGCTGGTCTTCGAGGATCAGCCGCAGCCCGCGGCGGATCATCGCCTGGTCCTCGGCGAGCAGGACCGTGATCGGGGTCATCCGGGCTCCCTGGGGATCATCCGGGGCCCCTGCCGGGGACGGGCAGGGCCGCCCGCACGGACCAGCCGGCGCCTGGGCGGGGTCCGGCGTGCAGGGAGCCGCCGAGGGTCTGGACGCGTTCGCGCATGCCGATCACACCGTACCCGCCGCGGTGCGGACGGCGGCCGGAGTGCGGCGCGTCGTCGACGACCTCGACGGTGACGACCCCCGCGGCCCGGGCGACGGTGACCTCGACCGAACGGGCGTCGCGGGCGTGGCGCAGGACGTTCGTCAACGCCTCCTGGACGATGCGGTACACGGTACTGGTCACCTCCGGCGGCCAGTGGGAGGCGTCGTCGGGCACGGTGAGGCGCGTACTCGGGCCCTGCCGTCCGAAGCGCTCGATCAGCGTGCCCAGTTGTTCGGGTCCGGGTGAGGCGGGCGCACCGTCGTCGGTGTGGTCGAGGTCGACATCGGCACCGGTATCCGTATCGGCACCGGAGCCGGCATCGCGGTCGGCGTTCCGCAGCAGGCCGACGACCCGCCGCATCGCCACCATCGCCTCCGAGCCGGCGGCTTCGATCTCGGCCAGCGACCGGGCCACCTGCTCCGGGGAGCGCCGGGCGACGACCTGCGCGGCCTGGGCCTGGATCAGCATCCCCGTGAGGTGGTGGGCGACGACGTCGTGGAGCTCCCGGGCGAGCTCCAACCGCTCCCCCCGGCGCACCCGTTCGACCGCGGCCCGGGCCCGGGCGTCCTGCACGCGCAGCGCCCCGCCGACCGTGACTGCGGCCAACCAGCCCACCGCGGCGAGGACGACCACCGCCGAGGCGGGGCGGGCGGCGAACTGGCCGACGATCAGCAGCAGTCCGCCGCCCGCGACGGCCCCGGCCCGCACCGCCGGCAGGGCCCGGACGGCGGAACCGACGAGCACGGCCAGTCCGAGGGTCGTGGCGGGCCCGGGCTCGGCGGGCAGTTCGACGTCGGGCAGGAGGCCGACGAGCACGGCCCCGGCCGCCGTGAGGAGACCCGCGACCGCCGTCCGGGTCCGCTCGCGGTGGCGCACCAGGGCGAGTACGCACACCACGACCGCGACGGCGGCCCCCGGAGCCCCGTAGGCGGCGCCCCAGGTCTGCGCGAGGGCGACCCACTGGACGGCGATCGCCGCGAGGAACACGCCGCCGGTTCCGGCAGTGGCGGCGACCTTGGTCCACCGGTTCGCACGGGTCACGTGGTCGAGGCTAGCGAGCACCCGTACCCCCTACGGACGCGGCGGGTCGGGCCAGGGCACCCCGGGCGCCGGGGAGTCGGCGCGCCGGTCGTGGTCCAGGCGGCGCAGCACCGCACCCGTGCCGAGGGCGGCGACCGTCGCCACCGTGACCAGGGCCGTCACTGCGCTCCAGCCCTCGGCCCAGGTCAGCGCGCTCACCCCGAGGCCGCCCGCGGCGACCCCGGCCGCCGCTCCGGGTGGCAGGGTCCGCACGGCGGAGCCGACGAGCACGGCGAGGGCCAGGGCGGTGGTGGGCGCGGGCTCCTGCGGCAGGTCGTCGCCGACGGCCAGGGACACCGCGAGGGCCGCCGCCGTCACGGCCGTGCCCAGGGCCGCGGTGAGCGCCGGCCACCGCGCACGCAGCAGTGCGAGGGCGGACACCACCGCCGACACCGTGGAGCCGAACACCCAGGAGGCGCCGCCCCAACTGTCCATGAGCAGGTACGTCGTGGCGGCGATCCCCAGGGCGCACACCACGCCGAGTCCGAGGTCGCCCGCTGCGCCCGCCCGTCGGGTCCGCCGTTGCGCTGTGTCCATGCGACTCAGGCTAGGGAGCGGGGGCGCGCGGCGGACCGGCCGAAAGTACGGAAGTGTTGGCGGGCGGGCCGTGCTTCGGACGGGTTTGCGTACCGTCGGGCTCCTAGGATCGGGGGATGATCGCCTCCTTGCAGTGCACCGTCCTGGACTGTGCCGACCCGGCCGCGCTGGCCCGCTTCTACGGTGCGCTGCTGGGCGGCGACGTCGACCGACCCGACGCCCGCTGGTCCCTGGACGCGGACTGGTCGACCCTGCACACCCCCACCGGGCAGGTGCTGGCCTTCCAGCGGGTGGCCGACCACCGTCCGCCCACCTGGCCGCACCCGGACCGCCCCCAACAGTTCCACCTCGACCTGGAGGTGCCGGACCTCGACCGGGCCCACGACGCGGTCCTCGCACTGGGCGCCCGGTTCCTGGACGCGGGTCCGCCCGCGGGCGGTTGGCAGGTGTACGCCGATCCCGCGGGGCATCCGTTCTGCTTGGTGCGGCACGCGGGCGGGGTGCGCTAGCTGCTGTCAGGGGTCGGGTCCAGCGGGAGTTCGCAGTCCGACGAACAGGGTTCCGGGGGGCGCTCGTTGGAGTGGTCCAGGCCGAAACCCTCACGGTGGCCATCGCGGACACGCTGAGCCGCTTCGAGGACTTCCCCGGTGTGCTGGTGCGGAGCGTGGTGCTGGACCACGTCGACCTTGCCTCGAACGACATGGCGACCGCTGCCGTGGTGCCCGCTCCGCCTCCCGCAGAGGCGTCCTCGTCGACGTCGTGACGTCGACGGAAGGCCCCGTTGGGGCAGCCTCTCCCGCAACAGCCCGGACGGGAGCGTACGCGTCGCTCACCCGCCGCCCGGCGTGACGAGCCCCGACTCGTACCCGAGGATGACGAGCTGCGCACGGTCCCGTGCGCCCAACTTGCCCATGATGCGGCTGACATGGGTCTTGGCCGTGAGCGGACTCAGGCTCAGGGTGTCGGCGATCTCCTGGTTGGTGAGGCCCCGGGCGACGAGGGTGAGCACCTGGCGTTCGCGGTCGGTGAGGCCGTCGGGGCTCAGCGCGGAACGGGGGCCCGGGTCGGGGGCGCGCAGTGCACGGGCGATCAGCCGGGCCGTCGGTCCGGGCGACAGCAGCGCCTCGCCCTGGGCCACCAGGCGGATCGCGTCGAGGAGTTCGGCGGGCTTGGTGTCCTTGACGAGGAACCCGGACGCGCCCGCCCGCAGCGCGTCGATGATGTGCTCGTCCGTGTCGTAGGTGGTGAGGACCAGCACCCGCACGCCCACCAGGTCCTCGTCCGCGGCGATGAGCCGGGTCGCGGCGATCCCGTCCAGGTCCGGCATCCGGACGTCCATGACGACGAGGTCCGCCCGTGCGCTGCGGGCGAGTTCGACGGCCTCGCGCCCCGTGCCGGCCTGGCCGACGACCTCCATGTCCGGTGCCGACTCGACGAGCATGGCGAAGGCGGCCCGTACCAGCGTCTGGTCGTCGGCGAGCAGTACACGGATGGTCACGCGGTCCCCCAGGGGAAGTCGGTCGGCGTCGGGCGGCGGGTCATGCGGGGGACTCCCCCGGGCCGAGACCCTGCCACGCGCGTCCCGGTCCGTCCACGGCGACCCGGGCGGGGGCCGCGTCGAGGACCGGGGCGGGCGCGCCCTCCTGGGCCACGGGGACCAGCGGCAGGAGCGCCGTCACGGTGAAGCCGCCGCCGGGCCGCGGCCCCGCCTCCAGGGTGCCGCCGACGCTGCGGGCCCGCTCCCGCATCCCGATCAGCCCGAAGCCGGAGGCCGTGGTGGGCTCCGCGGCCGGGGACGTGGACCCGGGGTCCGGGGCGCCCGCCCCGTCGTCGGTGACGGCGACCTCCAGGGCCACCGTCGCGCCCCGTACGGCCACCGTGACCACCACGCCGGGGCCCGCGTGCCGCACCGCGTTGGTGAGCGCCTCCTGGACGATCCGGTAGGCCGCCGCGCCGACCGCCGGGGGCGGCTGGGCACCGACGCCCCGCAGGGTGAGGGTGACTTCGGCGCCGGCGCTGCGGGCGGCCTCCACGAGGTCGGGCAGCCCGCCCAGGCCGGGCAGCGGGCCGCGCGGATCGCCGGGGGCGTCGGCGCGCAGCACCTCCAGGGTGGTGCGCAGTTCCCCGCGTGCGGCCCGGCAGGTGTCGGCGATGTCGTCGAGGGCGCGGGCCACCGCCGCCCGGTCGAGCCGCTCCGGGTCGGCGGCCAGCACATGGGCGGCGACGGACGTCTGCACCCCGATGAGGGTGATCGTGTGGGCGAGCAGGTCGTGCAGGTCCCGGGCGATCCGCAGGCGTTCTTCGGCGACCCGGCGGCGGGCCTCCTCCTCGCGGGTCCGTTCGGCGCGCTCCGCCCGCTCGTGGGCGGCCCGCACGTTGCCGCGGTGGACCCGTACGTAGGCGCCGACGACGAGGATGGCGACCACCCAGCCGGAGATGCGCAGGAGTTCGACGGCCTCGTGCGGGCTGACGGCCAGCATGACGGACATGGACAGGCCCAGGGTGCCGAGGCCCACCCACACCGTGCGGCGGAAGGTGCCGGTGACGGCGACCGTGTAGAGGGCCAGGTAGGTGACGGGTCCGGGGGCCGTGTGGTCGTAGTCGAGTGCGTGGTACGGGGCGACCAGCGCGATCACGGCGAGCAGCGTCCCCAGGGGCGCCCGGGTGCGGAACACGAGGGGGACGTGGGCGGCCAGGAGCAGGCTCCACCCGAAGGCGTCGAGGGTGCCCCGGTCGCAGAAGAACGCGATGACCGCGGCGGTCACGGCGGTGACGGCGGCCAGGACGCGGTCGTCGCACAGCAGGTGCCAGCCGCGGGCGAGGCGGGCCCTGGCCCGGGAGGCCCGCCCGGTGGGGGTCCCGGCCGTCGCGACCGCGCCCCCGGTGGGAGCCGTCCCCAGCGGGGTGGCGGCGGGCGACGAGGGCTCGGGCACGGAAACGGCCGTGCGGGCCGGTGCCTGGCGGGAGTTGGGTTCCACGGGGCCATCCTGCGGCATGGGGGCGCCCCTCCGGGAGGGGGAGGGGCGCGCCGGACGGGTGCGGGGAGTTCACCGACGGGGCCGGTGGGACGGGTGCGGCAGCCGGTGGGACGGGCCGCTACGGGAACGGGGCCGCTACGGGGCGGGTACGCGTTCCTCCTCCCGCGGCAGGTGCGGCGCCGCAGCCCCGGACCCCGCACCGGGCGCGGGCTTCGCCAGCGGGCCGGGCCACCACACCCGCCGGCCGAGCGCGACACTGGCACTGGTGACCAGGTAGGTGCGCACCAGGAAGGTGTCCAGGAGGACGCCGACCGCGATGACGAAGCCGAGCTGCACGAGTTGGACCATCGGCAGGTTGATGAGCACCCCGAAGGTCGCCGCGAGGACGAGCCCGGCCGAGGCGATCACCGCACCGGTGCTGCGCAGGGCGCTGAGTGCTGCGGCGGCGGGTTCGACGCCGTCGAGGCACTCCTCCCGCATCCGGTGCATGAGGAAGATCCCGTAGTCCACGCCGAGGGCGACCAGGAACACGAACGACAGCAGGCCGAGCCCCGGATCGGCGCCGTCGAAGCCGAACAGCGGCTCGAAGACGAGGCCCCCGATGCCGAGCGAGGCCCCCCACACGGCGACGACCGCGGCCACCAGCAGCAGCGGGGCGACCAGGCTGCGCAGCAGGACGATCAGCACGATCAGGACGGAGGCGAGGACGAGCGGGACGACGACCTTGCGGTCCCGGGCGTGGGTCTCCTTGAGGTCGAGCTGTTCCGCGCTGGGGCCGCCGACGTAGGAACCGGGGAGCGCGGCGCGCAGGCCCTCGATGGTGCGGGTCTCGGCGGCCGACTCCGGCTTGGCCGAGGCGAGTACGGATATCTCGGTCCAGCCGTCCCCGTCGCGTCCGCGGTCGACGCGTTCGACGCCGGGGACCTTCCGGGCGTCGGCGAGGGTGTCGTCCGCGCGGTCGGTGGGGGTGATGACGGCGAGCGGCTGGGTGCCGCTCTCGGGGAACGCCCCGCCCAGGGTCTCCATCGCGGCGATCGACTCGGGGCGGTTGGTGAAGGTGTCCTCCTGCTTGAGGTTGCCCGGCAGGTTGAACACGCCCAGGGCGAGCGCCCCGAGCAGGACGGCGCCCCCGATGAGCACGGTGTACGGGCGACGGCCGGCGGAGCCGCCCATCTTGGCGAACACCGAGGTCCGGTCCTTCGGTCGGCTGCCGAACGCGGGGATCAGCGGCCAGAACACCCGGCGGCCGAAGAGGACCAGGAGGGCGGGCAGCAGGGTCAGCATCGCGACCAGGGCGGACAGGACGCCGAGGGTGCCGAGCGGGCCCATGCCCCGGCTGCTGTTGAGGTCGGCGGCGAGCAGGCACAGCAGTCCGGCGGCGACCGTGCCGGAGGAGGCGAGGACGGCGGGTCCGCAGCCGCGCAGGGCCGCGCGCATCGCGTCGTACGGCAGCCGGTGGCGGCGGAGTTCCTCGCGGTAGCGGGCGACGAGCAGCAGGGCGTAGTCGGTGCCCGCGCCGAAGACGAGGATCGTCATGATGCCGGCGCTCTGGCCGCTGATCGGGGTGTCGAAGACCTGGTTCAGGGCGTAGGCGCCGGAGCGGGCGAGGAGTTCCGCGGTGCCCGCGGTCAGGAGCGGGACCAGCAGCAGGAAGGGGCTGCGGTAGATGACGACGAGGAGGATCGCGACGACGGCGACGGTGGTGTAGAGCAGCGGGCCGCCGAGCGACCCGTAGACCTCCTCGGCGTCGACGTCGAGGGCGCTGGGCCCGCCGACCTCGACGCTCAGCCCGTCGCCGCCGGAGGCGGTGGCGCGGACCTCTCCGACGAACTTCGCCCGGGCCTCCTCGTCCTGGCCGGGTCCGTTGCTCGTCACCGGGTACATGAGGGTGGTGCCGTCCCGGGAGGGGACGCCCTCGGGGGTGGCGCTGAGGTCGTGGGTGCGGGCGATCTCGTCGAGCTGGCGGTCGGCGGTGGCGCGGTCGGCGTCGGTGAGGCCCTCGTCACGGTGGTAGACGAGGACCAGTTCGGTGCTCTCGCCGCCCGGCAGCCGGTCCTGGATCTTGGCGACCTGGGTGGAGTCGGCGCTGGCCGGGAGGTAGTCGACGGCCCGGTCGCGCTGGACGTCGGAGAGCTTCCCGGCGAAGGGCAGCACGAGGGCGAGGACCGCGACCCAGAGGCCGAGGACGGCCCAGGGCAGGGCTCTGCGGGACCGGGTGCGCGGTGGAGGCTGGGGTGTGGAGGTCGGTGTCGTCACGCCTTCAAGGCTTCCGCCCGTACGGCCGTGATTCCTCGGACCGTGGGCCGAAGTCCCGGTTACCGCTCCGGGTGCGGTGCGTGGCGCGTTACTTCCCGCGGAGTACTCCCGCGGGACTCCGACGCGCTCCGGCTCCGGGGGCGCGGGCCAGGAAGGGGCGCGGGTCAGGAAGGGGCGCGGGTCAGGAGGGGGCGCGGGTCAGGAGGGGGCGCGGGTCAGGAGGGGGTGGGGCGGGCGGTGCTGAGGAGCCGGGTGACGTCGTCCGGGTCGAGGGTGAGGGCGCGGCCCACGGTGGCGAGGATGTCGCGTTCGGCGGGGGTGTACGGGCCGTCGGCGAGGGCGATGCGGGCGCCCTGGAGCAACAGCGACTCGCGGCCGGCGGGCGCCAGGTGCGGGGCGAGCGGTTCCAGGGCCTCGTGCAGTTCGATGGCGAAGCCGGTGAGGCCCGGGTCGCCGTAGAGGCCCGGCAGACGCCCTGTGTCGGCGCTGACGGCCTCGACGAGGGTGACGAGCTGTTCCTCGTCGCAGTCCCGGTACCCGGCGTCCCGGAGCGCGGCGAGCGCGACGCCGACCGCGCAGGGCGCGCCGGTGCCGCCCGCGGCGAGGACGGCGAGCGCGACGGTGTGGATCGCGTCGCGCAGCATCGCGGAGAACCGCTGGGTGGTCGGGTGGTCGAGGACGTCGGTGCCGAAGTGTTCCTGACAGGTCACGCACTCGACGACGGGCGCGGTCGCCCCGCGGGGCAGCAGCGGCAGGCCGAGGACGGCGAACCGGCGGCGGCCGGTGCGGCGCTCGTAGTTGCGGTCGCAACCGCAGCCGGGGCAGAAGAACTCCCCGTCGGCGACGGTCGTCCAGGCGGTGCGCACCCCCAGCAGACGGCCTCGGCGGCCACCACGGCCGCCACGGCTGTTCCGTCCTCTGCTCGGCAGCACGTCACACCTCCGCAACATCGTGGCAACCTCGCCGTGTTGGCGTGATGTTAGCCACATCGAGCGGGTGCCGTCAGTACCCAGGATGTGAAGGTGGCCGGGAGACGCCCCGGCGCCCGCCGCCCCGTGGGGTGGCGGGCGCCGGGGACGCGCAGGTGGCGGGGGTCAGCGGGTCGCGCGGTTGACGGCGGAGACGACGGCCTTCAGCGAGGCACGTGTCGTATTCGCATCGATGCCGATGCCCCAGAGGATCTTGTCGCCGATCGCGCACTCGATGTACGAGGCGGCCTGTGCGGAGGCGCCCTCGCTCATGGTGTGCTCCTGGTAGTCCAGCAGGCGTACGTCGATGCCGATGGACTGGAGGGCGTCGAAGAAGGCGGAGATCGGGCCGTTGCCGCTGCCGCCCAGGACGGTGTCGGCGCCGTCGACGGTGGCCTCGACGGTGAGCGTGTCGATGCCGTCGGTGTCGGTGGTGGACTGGCCGGTGCGCAGCTGGACGCGGCCCCAGGCGTCGTCCGGGTTGGGCAGGTACTCGTCGCGGAAGACGTTCCAGATGTCCGTCGGGGTGACCTCGCCGCCCTCGGCGTCGGTCTTCGCCTGGATGATCTTCGAGAACTCGATCTGCATCCGTCGCGGCAGGTCCAGCTTGTGCTCGTTCTTCAGGACGTACGCGATGCCGCCCTTGCCGGACTGCGAATTGACGCGGATCACGGCCTCGTAGGAGCGGCCCACGTCCTTGGGGTCGATGGGCAGGTAGGGCACGGCCCACTCGATGTCGTCGACGGTCTTGCCGGCGGCGGCCGCCGTCGCCTCCATCGCGTCGAAGCCCTTCTTGATGGCGTCCTGGTGGGAGCCGGAGAAGGAGGTGTAGACGAGGTCGCCCACGTACGGGTGACGGGGGTGGACCTCCATCTGGTTGCAGTACTCGGCGGTGCGGCGGACCTCGTCGATGCGGGAGAAGTCGATCTGCGGGTCGACGCCCTGCGAGAACAGGTTCATGCCCAGGGTGACCAGGTCGACGTTGCCGGTACGCTCGCCCTGGCCGAACAGACAGCCCTCGATGCGGTCGGCCCCGGCCATCAGCGCCAGCTCGGCGGCGGCGACGGCGGTGCCGCGGTCGTTGTGCGGGTGCACGGACAGGCACACGTGCGCGCGCCGGGACAGCTTGCGGCTCATCCACTCGAAGCGGTCCGCGTGGGTGGAGGGGGTGGAGCGCTCGACGGTGGCGGGCAGGTTGAGGATGATCTCGCGGCCGGCCTCGGGCTGCCACACGTCCATGACCGCCTCGCAGACCTCCAGGGCGAAGTCCAGCTCGGTGTCGGTGAAGATCTCCGGGCTGTACTGGTAGCCGAAGGTGGTGCGGTCGTCCAGCAGCTTCTCCGCGTACTCCATGACCAGCCGGGTGCCGTCGACGGCGATCTGCTTGATCTGTTCCTTGGAGCCGCGGAAGACGACCCGGCGGAAGACCGGCGCGGTCGCGTTGTACAGGTGGACGGTGGCGCGCTTGGCGCCGACCAGCGACTCGACGGTCCGCTCGATCAGGTCCTCGCGGGCCTGGGTGAGGACGGAGATCGTCACGTCGTCGGGAATCGCGTCCTCCTCCTCGATGATCGACCGCACGAAGTCGAAGTCGGTCTGTCCGGAGGCGGGGAAGCCGACCTCGATCTCCTTGAAGCCCATCGCGACCAGCAGGTCGAACATCTCGCGCTTGCGGGCGGGCGACATGGGGTCGATCAGCGCCTGGTTGCCGTCGCGCAGGTCGGTGGAGAGCCAGCGGGGAGCCTGGGTGATCCGCTGGTCCGGCCACGTCCGGTCGGCGATGTCGACCTGCTCGTACGGGCGGTACTTGTGGATCGGCATCGCGGTGGCCCGCTGGAGGTGCGTCGCGTTGGTGATCGGCGTGGGACGGCCGACGGAGGACGGATCAGCAGCAGGGCGGGAAGGGCTGGACATGATGCGTAGGGCTCCTCTTGGTCCACGGGGGACGGCCGACGGCTGAGCGCAACACCGAACTCCGCGGGGAGGGGGTCGGCCTACGACTACAGGCCCTCGCCGCGGCAGCTAAGGAGAAGCAGCCCGAAACGCATGGTGCACGCAGCCTAACCGAGCCCTCCCGAGGATGGTGGCCTGTCCCAGTATGCGGGACGCGTGAGGGGTACGAGACGCATGGTTCCCGGGCCGCTTCGCACGCGCTTCACTCCTTTTCGCCAATTCCACGTCACCTGTGGTGACAACAGGGTGACCGACTGCCACATTGCCCTCATGACACCACAGCGACCGGGCCGTCGGCCCGTCTTCTGCACCGTCGTCCCGCCGCACATCCTGGACAAGCTCGCCCAGGCCGACGACGCGGCCGTGTCACGCGCCGCGACCCGCACCCTGGAACTCGACGCCGCCCAGCGCACCCGCCGCCGGATCGCCACGGTGCGCGGCCTCGCCCCCACCACGGCGGTGCCCTCCGACAAGCCGGACCGACGGGTCCACGACGCGCAGAACAGGGAGGTCCTCCCGGGCCGCAAGGTGCGGGACGAGGACGACCCGCCGACCGGCGACGCCACCGTCAACCGCGCCCACGCCGGCCTCGGCGCCACCTTCGAGCTGTACCTGAAGGCGTACGGGCGCCGCTCGATCGACGACTCCGGCCTGCCGCTGGTGGCGACCGTGCACTACGGCCAGGACTACGCGAACGCCTTCTGGAACGGCGAGCAGATGGTGTTCGGCGACGGGGACGGGGAACTGTTCCTCGACTTCACGCTCCCGGTCGACGTGATCGGCCACGAGCTCACCCACGGCGTGGTCCAGTACACGGCGAACCTGGAGTACTACGGCCAGTCGGGTGCGCTCAACGAATCGGTGTCCGACGTGTTCGGCGCCCTGATCAAGCAGTACGGGCTCGGGCAGCTCGCCAAGGACGCGGACTGGCTGATCGGCGCGGGGCTGCTCGGCCCGAACGTCGAGGGGGTGGCGCTGCGCTCGATGAAGGCGCCGGGCACCGCCTACGACGACGACGTCCTCGGCAAGGACCCGCAGCCCGCGACGATGGACGACTACGTCCGCACCAACCGGGACAACGGCGGCGTCCACATCAACTCGGGCATCCCGAACCACGCCTTCTACCTGCTCGCCACGGAGCTGGGCGGGAACGCCTGGGAGCGGGCCGGACAGATCTGGTACGACACGCTGACCGGCGGCGAGCTGGCCCCGGACGCGGACTTCTCGGAGTTCGCCCGGCTGACCCTGGCGGCGGCCCGGTCACGGTACGGCGCGGGCACCGAGCTGGAAGCCGTGACCAAGGCGTGGTCGTCGGTGGGTGTTCCGACGGGCTGACCACGGGGTAGACGAAGGGGCATGCGTATCGTCGTGCGGCGGACCGGAGGGTTCGCGGGAATCGAGCGGCGGGCCGAGGTGGACACCACCGCCCGCCCCGACGCCGAGGTGTGGCACGCCCTGGCCGAGCGGGCACTGACCGGTGCCCGCTCGGCGCCCGGCACCGGCGTCCCGGACGGTTTCAGCTACCGCATCACGGTCGACGGCCGCACGGCGTACTGCGCGGACCCCCGGCTCACCGACGCCCAGCGGGAGCTCGTGCGACGGGTCCTGAAGGAGGGCGCCTAGGCGGTGCGGCACGGGGGCGCCGAGTGGCCCGAACTGTTCGGCCCCCACGGGCACGATCCCTCAGGAATACCCCCAAAACACCCCGATCCGGGGCTCAAGAGATCAAAGACCGGCCAACGATGGGCAAGAAACTGTCCACCGTTTTCCCGTGCCTTACGTGATTCTTGGGTCAAGCGCTCCACGGGGGGGCGCTGTTAATGGGGGTACGTTTCATGACGCGAACGAAGCCATCCCGAACGACCTCGTTACGCACGCTCGCCGTCGTCGGAATCACCGCAACCGCACTGACCAGCGGTACCGCGGTGGCCGCCGGACCCTCGGTGGTCCCGGCGGGTGCACCGGCATCGGGCAGCTCGGCAGCCGCGGTGAGCGAGGAGACCGTCCGACACTTCGCGGACGTGGCCAAGGCGGTCATCGAGCGGCGCACGGCGGCGCTCCTGGACACACCGGGCACACCGGCCGCCCTGTCCGACCCGCTGGCCACCCGCACCCGCGGACCGGTGCACCTCAGCGCCGCCTCCGCACGGGCGGAGAACGCCACCGTCGGTGAACTACAGCACCTGAAGGCGGAGTTGGCCGAGGTCTCGGAGGCCTACACCGCCGCCCAGACCACGACCGCGGTCGACTCGGTCGACGTCGTCGGTGACACCGCCACGGTCCAGTTGACCGAGGACACGGCCCTCACCTACAAGAAGATCCACGGTGACGAGCCGCCCACCACCGAATTCCGGGCCGAGCACCAGTTCGTCTACGCCCTCGCCGCGGACGGCACCTGGGCGCTCACCGCGGCCGACCCGGTCAACAAGAGCGGTCCCGCCCCGATCAACCAGGTGGTGGTGACGGACCCGGCGGACCTGAACACGCCGGAGCCCGCCGACGAGCCGACCGTCGAGGACGGCACCGAGGACCCGAACGACGTCCCGGACGTGCCGCCCGGCACCGGCGAGAAGCCGGTCAGCGCCGTCGCCGCTCCGACCGCCGCCGATCTCGCGGCGGCCCGGAAGGACGCGCCGGCCAGCGGCGTCGTCACGCCGCTGGCCGGGTACGACTACGCCGCGATGGCACGGTACGCGGAGAAGTACTGGAAGAACTACAACTCGGCCTACCGCAAGTTCAACGGCAAGGGCGGTGACTGCACCAACTTCGTCAGCCAGTCGCTGCGGGCCGGCGGCTGGAAGAACAAGTCCGGTTGGTACAAGAACGCCAAGTACTGGTGGTACAACTCCGCCAACCAGACGTACTCCTGGACCAGCGTGAACCACTGGGCGACCTTCGCCAAGAAGAGCGGCCGGACGTCGATCCTGGGCAACGTCTACCAGATGGGGTACGGCGACGTGCTCCAGATGGACTTCGACCGGAAGAACGGCAAGGACCACACGATGATCACCACTCATCGTGCCAAGAACCAGCCGTACCTGACGTACCACAGCTCCGACACCTACCGCCGGTCGATGGCCAGCATCGTCAAGCAGTACCCCAAGGCCACGTACTACGCGCACAGGACGTGATGTGACCTCCGCCCACCCCCTCCGCTCCCGCCGGACGCCTCGCGTCCTGGCCGTCCTGGCGCTGGCCCTGGGGGTGACCGCCGCCGTCACCGGATGTTCTTCCGGTGACGGCGGCGGGCCGCGCGAACCCGACACCGACGCCCTGAACACCTTCCTGACCAGCTACGTCAGCGAGCTGAACGCCCGAGACGCCGAAGGGCTCGCGAAGCTGCTCGGACCGCCGCACGGCGAGCGGGACGCCCGGGCCAGGCTCACGGAGTACGGCGGGCGGGACTGGCGGGTGACCTGGAGCCACCGCAGTGAGCTGGAGGGCGTCTACCAGGTCCGGATCAAGGGCTCGGGCTGGGCGAAGAGCTCGCGGCAGCCGGTCGACGTCCGCGAAGTCCTCGTCTGGGACGAGGACCACTGGAACATGGCGCCGCTCGGCGACGGTACGACGCCCCCGGGTTCCTCCAGCACGGAGCGCCCCGCCCCGGGTGCCTCCGAGGGCCCGTGAATGCACGGCGGGACCGAGTGGGCCTCAGCGGCTGCGGGTGCCGGTCCGTCGGATCGCGACGGTGGCCGAGCGGGGGCGGGACCCCCGCCCGTCCGGCCAGGTGCTGACGGCCCCGGGGTCGTCCGCCGTCGGCGCACCCCAGGCGGAGGTGCGCTGGCCGGGGTGCTGCACGTTCACGAACAGCGTGCGGCCGTCGGCGGAGGCGGCCACGCCGGTCACCTCGGCACCACGCGGCGCGGTGAGGAACCGGCGGACCGTTCCGGTGCGGGGGTCGGCCGCCAGCAGGGCGTTGTTGCCGAGCGAACGGTAGGGCCCGTCGGGTCCGCCCAGGTGGCGGCCGGGGATGCCGGTGGAGATCCACAACTGCCCGTCGGCGTCGAACCACAGGCCCTTGGGGTGGGCGAACGCCCCTTCCGACGCCGCGTCCTGCGCACCGCCGGCGAGGAACCGTTCCCAGCGGAACTCGACCGCCGTCGGGTCGCCTTCCGCGCCGCGCCAGCGCAGGATCTCGCCGTGCGCACCGGTGCCCGGGGCGCCGGCCGCGCAGGCCGCGCCACCGCAGGCGGTGCCGCCGTCGCCGCCCACCAGGGCGAGGTAGACGTCGCCGTCACGGGGGTCGACGGCGACCCGCTCGGGCCGCGCCAGCGGGGTCGCACCGAGCGCATCGGCCGCGAGCCGGGCCCTGCGGAGCACATCGCCCTGGTCCCGCCAACCGTTCTCGGAGGTCAGCGGCCCCTGCCCGTACGTCAGCGGCAGCCAGGAACCGGTGCCGTCCGCGGCGAACCGGGCCACGTGGAGGGTGCCGTGGTCCAGGGGGTCCCGGCCGGCGGCGCGCAGCTCGCGCCAGGGCGCGGAGCCGACGAAGCGGTACGCGTACTCGCCGTCCTCGGCGTCCGTGCTGTGGACGACGATCCGTCCGGCCGCCTCGGACACCGTGGCGCTGCCGTGCGCGAAGCGCCCGAGCGCGGTCCGCTTGACCGGCTCCGCCGCGGGGTCACGGACGTCGACCTCCACGATCCACCCGTAGTGCTCGGGGTGGGAGCGCCGGTCGGCCAGGTCGAACCGGGGGTCCTCGGGGTGCCAGGGGTGTCCGAAGCCGTCGGCGCTGAACCCGTAGCGGACGTCGCCCTCGGAGCGGCGCCAGCTGCGGTCGTCGGTGCCGAAGAACGCGTTGGCGTTCTCCTCGGCGACCAGCACCGTGCCCCAGGGGGTGACGTCCACCGCGCCGGGGGCCAGCACGCCGCGGGCGGGTTCCCCGCCCGCGGCCGGGCCGGAGAGCCGGACGGGGGTGTGTGCGGTGATCCGCCGGTTGTCCCGGGAGTCCACGGTCCGCCAGGCGTCCGCCGCGGTGCGCCCCGCGGCCACGGCCACCACGGTCACGCCCTGGGCCGTCATGGCCGTGTGCGGTGCGCCCTGGGTGAGCGCGGCGTCGGCGGACTCGTGGGCCAGGACCAGCAGGCCGTGCGGACGGCCGTCGCCGCCGGGCGCGGAGGGCAGGAACGCGACTCCGTGGTGGTGGCTGCCGATCTGGTGCGCCTGCTCGGTGGCGGAGGCGATGCGTCCGGGGCGCCACGGCGGGGCGGAGCTCGTCAGGGGTTCGCCCCAGCGGGCCACGGGGTCCGCCCGGAAGCCCTCGGGGACGACGAGCGCATCGGCGTCCCCGGCCGGGACCGGGGTGAAGTCGGTCCGGACGCCCGGGCCGGCGGTCTCGGCGGGGAGCCGCCCGGTGGCCGCCGTGACGCTCGGGGCGGACGCGGCGACCAGGCCGGCCGCGACGAGGGCGCCGCCGGCGAGGACGGTCCGCCGGGAAGTGGTGGTCGAGAGGCCGGCGGACGGCTCCGGACGCTGGTCCGCCGGCGGGTTCAGGTGCTGTCCCATCAGAACTTCTCCAGGTTGAGTGCGGTCTGTAGGGCTCGGTTGGTGGCGGGTCCCCAGGACCCGTCGAGGGGGAGTCCGGCGCGGATCATCGTGTTGAGGTGGGCCTGGAGGGCCTTGACGGTCCCGGGGCCGATGGAGCCGTCGACGACGAGGCCGGCGGCCGACCAGGTGTTGAGGTGGCGTTGGAGCGCCCGCTTGGACTCCGGACCCCAGACGCCGTCCGGGGTGACGCCGATCGCGCGCTGGGTGGCGGAGACGGTGGCCGGGCCGAAGCTGCCGTCCACGACGAGGCGTTCACCGTCGGCCCACCTGCCGTAGGCGGCTTCGGTGTCCGGGCCCCAGGCGCCGTCGGCGTCCACTCCGATCTTCGTCTGGAGCCAGCGCACCCCGGCGAGGGTCAGCGGGCCGAAGGAGCCGTCCACGACGAGCGCCGGGGTGTGGCCGAGGCCGTTGACCGCGTGCTGCTGGAAGGTGACCGAGCGGATCGTGGTGACCCCGCCGGAGCTGGCGCCCCCGCCCGTGTGGGTGAGGTACGCCTTCTCCGTCGCCGGGCCCCAGTTCCCGTCGGCCGCGACACCGATCTTCGTCTGGAGCCAGCGCACCCCCGCGGAGGTGGCCGGACCGAAGGAACCGTCGACCGCGAGCGCCGGGGCGTGGCCGAGCGCGTTGACGGCGCGCTGCTGGGCCGCGACGGACCGGTAGAGGGTCACCCCGCCGCCCGTGCCGCCGCCGATGTGGGCCACGTACGCCGCCTCGGTGAGCGGGCCCCAGTTCCCGTCGGCCTCCACGCCGACCTTCCGCTGGAGCCAGCGCACGCCGGCCAGGGTCAGCGGGCCCAGGGAGCCGTCGACCACGAGCAGGGGCGTGTGACCGAGGAGGTTGACCGCGTGCTGCTGGGCGGAGGCGGAGCGGACGTGGGTGGTGCCGGCTCCGGTGCCGGGGGCGCCGCCGCCCTCGATGGGGACGTTGTCCCCGGCGAGGCCGCTGATCACCCAGTTGCGCAGGTCGGCGCCGGGGCAGGCGGTCGATCCGATGGCACCGTGGTACGTGGCCTGGAGCGTGCGGCCGGTGTGCCGGTTGGCCGCGTGGTAGAGCGCGCGGATGGCGTTCTTCGCCGCCGGGGTGGCGTCCCCGTTGCTGCCGATGAAGCAGACGCCGATGTGCGTGGTGTTGTAGCCGGTGGCGTGGGCGCCGATGTTGAGCCAGCCGCGGCCCTCGTAGATCCGGCCGAACCGGTCGACCAGGAAGTTGTAGCCGACGTCCGGCCAACCCCTGCCGTCCATGTGGTAGTTCTGGACGGCCCGTACGGACTGGGTGGGGGGACCGGCCGAGTAGTGCACCGCGAAGCCGGTGCGCTGGGAGAGCGGCACGGGGTACTCGCCCCGCGGCGGACGGGCGCCCCATCCCGCGCGCGGGACGATCGACACCGCCTGCTGCGGCGCGGGCCGCCCGGGGTCGATGGCCGAGCCCAGCTTGGCGTACGGGGTGAGGTTGCCGGGGCACTCCGTGTGGTCCCCCTCGGAGTGCGGGAGGATGTGCCCGCCGGCCCGGACCTGTGCGCTGACGTCCCCCTGGAGGTGCCCGATCAGGTTCTTGATCGAGTTCAGCATGGGCTGGGTCGGCTGGTTCCACGCCCTGATCATCCCCAGGACGGAGTAGAAGCCGGCGTTGCGGCCGACCGCGCCGACCCCGTTGACCCAGATCTCGCCCCGCTTGGTGCGGGCGGTCGGGGGCGCGTCACCGCCGTTCGCCTCGCCGCGGACCAGGCCGCGCCCCTCGTAGATCTTGCCGTGCGGGCAGACGAGGAAGTTGTAGGCGATGTCGCCATAGCCCTCGCTCATGTGCTTGTGCCAGATCTCGGCGACCCCTTCGATGCAGTCGGCCTCCGAGTTCGGCGAGAAGGAGAGGGGGCCCATGTGGTGGATGAAGACCCCGCCCTTCCAGGGCGACCACTCGCGCCCCTGGACGGGTTCCCGGGTGGCCGCGATGCGTTGCCGCACGACCTCCCCGGCCAGGTGGTGGTCCATGCCGAGTCCGTTGATCAGTTCCAGAGCCTTCAGCTGCCCGCTGTTCGTGGCGGCCGCACGCTCCGCCCACGTCGTGCGCGGCCTTATGTCGATCGCCATGTGAGCGACCCTCCTGTCAACGTGGTCCGTAGCCGCGGACAGTAAAGGTCTGGACCATTCAATGGCAAGAAATGACCGCTCACTGGACGGAGTTGACCGACACAACACGGGAGCGACCAGGGAGAACGAGACCTAGCGGACGGGCCCGACCCCTGTCCTGTCAGCCACTTGACACCCACTCGGCAGCCGGCTTGACCTGAAGCGGAGTTGAGGTCGGACGATGGAGTCCTCCCGTCGAATCCTCCGGAAGGAACATCCATGCGTGCCGTCGTGCTCCGCCAGTTCGGTCCCCCCGAGAACCTCCGGTTGGAGACCGTGCCCGACCCCGTGCCGGGCCCCGGTCAGGTCCGCATCGCCGTGCGCGCCGCGGGGGTGCACCAGATCGAGACGGCGATGCGGGAGGGGCTGCCGATCGGTCCGCCGCTCCCCGAACTCCCGGCGGTCTTCGGCGGCGAGGTGGCCGGCGTGGTGGAGTCGGCCGGACCCGGGGTGGACCCGTCCTGGGTGGGGGCCCGGGTGGTCACCGCGCACAGCACGCCGGGGGGTTACGCCGAACTGACCGTCGCCGACGTCGCGGACCTGCACCGCATCCCGGACGGGCTGGGCCACGAGGCCGCCGTCGCCATGGTCGTCACCGGCACCACCACCGTGGGCCTCCTCGATGCCGCCGCCCTCACCCGCGAGGACGTGCTCGTGGTCACTTCGGCCGCCGGCGGCATCGGGTACCTGGCCCTCCAGTTCGCCCGCCGGATCGGCACCACCGTCATCGGTGCGGCCGGCGGACCGGCGAAGACGGCGGCGGTACGGGAGTTGGGCGTCGACCTGGCCGTCGACTACGACCGGCCCGACTGGCCGGACGTCGTCCGCGGGGCGCTGGGCGATCGCGTCACCGTGGTGCTGGACGGGGTCGAGGGCGAGAAGGGCCGGGCCGCCTTCGGGCTGCTGGTGAGGGGCGGGCGGTACCTCAGCATCGGGGCTTCGTCGCGCGAGGAGTTCCGCCCGGACGAGTCGGAACTGCGCGAGCGGGGAGTGAGTTTCACCGATGCCCTGGCGCTGATGCTGGAGGGCGGCCGGGACGCGCGCACCGACCAGGCCCGTGCGCTGGCCGCCGCCGCCGACGGGACGGTGACGCCCTCGCTGCACGCCTTCCCGCTGTCGCAGGCCGGCGCGGCGCACGCGGCGATCGCGGCGCGGGCGACGACGGGCAAGGTGGTCCTCGTCCCGGACGGGGTCTGAACGCGTCGCGGCCGCGGAGCCGCGGGCGGAGGGTTCGGGGCGGGCGGGCGGAGGGGTTCGGGGGCGGGCCGGGCGGGCCGTATGCTCGGCCGGACGCCTGCCCCATCGCCCGCCCGATCGCCCGCCCCGAGGAACAGGAGTGACCGCTGTGCCGTCACCGCACGGAAGCGACGATCGCGGCCACACGCTGAACCTGTGGCGCCACGGGCTCGCAGAGGTGCCCGAGTCGATCTGGCGGCGCACTGAACTGCGGGTGCTGATCCTCGCGGAGAACGGACTCACCACCCTCCCGCCGGAGGTCGGCGGGCTGCACCGGCTGCGGACCCTGGACCTGGGCCACAACGCACTCACCTCGGTGCCCGAGGAGCTGGGTGGGCTGTCGGGGCTCACCGACTGCCTCTACCTGCACGACAACCGGCTGTCCCGACTTCCGCAGTCGCTGGGCCGGTTGACCCGACTGCGCTACCTCAACGTCGGCGAGAACCGGTTGGACGCCCTGCCCGACGCCCTCGGTTCGATGACCGGCCTCGTCGAACTGCGCGCCGAGCACAACCGACTCACCACGGTGCCCGACGCGCTCGGCCGACTGCGCGACCTGCGTGAACTCCGGCTCCGCGGGAACGCCGTCACCCATCTGCCGCCGTCGGTCGCCGAGCTCCGCTCCCTGCGCCAGCTGGACCTCCGGGAGAACGCCCTCGTCGACGTACCCGCGTGTCTGGCCGGACTTCCGCTGCTGCGGCAGTTGGACCTACGGAGCAACCGGCTCGGCGCGCTGCCGGACTGGCTCGCCCAACTGCCCTCGCTGGAACGGCTGGACCTGCGGTGGAACGGGGTCGACCCCGCGCTGCCGCTGCTGTCCCGACTGGAGCGGCAGGGGTGCACGGTCTGGACCTGAGCGGGACTCAACCGGCGCGCCACTCGGGTTCCGGGTTCCGGTGGTCGCTGGGCCGGGTGCCGCGCAGCCGTTTGAAGGCCACGCTCAGCGCGAAGGCGCCCGAGTAGCCGACCCGTCGCGCGACGACGTCCACCGTGTGGTCGGTCTCCCGCAGCAGGTCCGCGGCCAGGGCGACCCGCCAGTTCGCGAGGTAGGACATGGGCGGTTCGCCGACCAGTGCGGTGAACCGCCGGGCGAGCAGTGCCCGTGACACTCCCGCCTCGGCCGCCAGGTCCGCCACCGTCCACGGGCGGGCGGGCGCCTCGTGCAGCGACCGCAGTGCGGTGCCCACGGTCGGGTCGTCCAGGGCGCGGCACCAGGCCGGGGGGCGGGCGTCCGGGTCGTCGAACCAGCTGCGCAGCGCGGAGACCAGCATCAGGTCCAACGTCCGGTCCAGCAGCAGTTGTTGACCCGGCCGGTCCCGGGTGACCTCCTCGGCCAGGGCCGCCACCGACGGGGAGGGGCCGGCGCCGGCCGGTACCACCAGCACGGGGGGCAGGGCCCGGAGCAGTCGTTCGCTGAGCTCCCCCCTGCGCTCGAACGCCCCGCTGACCAGGACGGCGGCCTCCGCGGCCGGTGTTCCGCAGGTCCGGTCGGGCCCGGGGGCGCGTTCCACGCCCTCGGCGCCCGGGCAGTAGTCGGCGCGGGTCACCGTCAACGCCGGTGCGGTCCGGGGGTCGTCGGCCACCGTGTAGGGCACGTCGCCGCGGACGACGGCGACGTCCCCGACACCGACGGGGACCGGCTCCTGCCGGTCGGGCACGATCCAGGCCCGGCCGCGCAGCATCGCGGCGAGCGTCAGCGGGGCGCCGCTGGTGATCCGCAGCGCCCAGGGCGGTCGCACGATCGTCCGCCGGAAGACGGCGCCGCGCGCCCGTACCCCCGCCAACACCTCCGACACGACGTCCACCACCTCACTGTAGACGCACGGACATCAGCGGGAGCTTTCCTGCCATGGATCGTCCCGGTGCCGGTCGGTTGACTGGGGTCATGTCCGAACAAACAACTCTGGTCACCGGGGCGACCGGCAAGTCCGGTCGCCGTGTCGTCAGTCAACTGCGGGCCGCGGGAGTGCCGGTGCGGGCGGCGGCCCGGCACGGGGAACACCCCTTCGATTGGACCGACCGCTCCACCTGGGACCGCGCCCTGGAGGGCGTGCGGTCCGTGTACCTCGTACCGCTGGACGGGACCGCGCTCGTGCGCCCGTTCGTCGAGCGGGCGGCGCGGCACGGGGTGCGGCGGGTGGTGCTGGCCTCCGGGCGCGGCATCGACGATCCGCACTACGCGAAGGACGACAGCGGCATCCTGGAGGGCATGCTGGACGGTGAGGCCGCCGTCCGGGAGAGCGGTCTGGAGTGGACGATCAGCAGGCCGGGTTGGTTCGCGCAGAACTTCAGCGAGGGGTTCTTCGCCGACGCCGTGCGCAGCGGGGAGCTGCGGTTGCCCGCCGGTGACGGGGCCGCCAGCTTCGTCGACGCCGAGGACATCGCCGCGGTGGTGGTGGCCGCGCTGACCGGGGACGGGCACGCGGGGCAGGTCTACGAGCTGTCCGGGCCACGGGCGTTGACGCTCACCGAGGTGGCCGCCGCGATCTCCGGGGCGACCGGTCGGGAGGTCCGCTACGTACCGCTGTCCGTCGAGGAGCACGTGGCGGAACTCGTCCGGGAGGGGTGGTCGCCGGCGGACGCCGCGGGCTTCGCGGAGATCGTCGGACCGATCAGGAGGGGCACGGACGCGTATCTGTCCGACGGGGTGCAGCGCGCCCTCGGGCGTTCGCCGCGGAGCTTCGCCGCATTCGCCGACGCCACGGCCGCCGCGGGTGGTTGGCCGGGCTGACCGTCACACGGCGCGCCCGGTCCGGCACGGCCGCCCCGGCGCTCGGGCCGGCACCGCTGCCCCGGTACGCGGTGCGGCACCGCTCGTCCCGCGCTCAGTCCGTTGCCGCTCCACCGGTGCCGAGCCCGGTCGCGACGGAGGTCTCCGCCTCGTCCGGGCGGTCGCCGGCGGCGCGGACGAAGTCGAGGACCATGCCGCGCAGGACCTCGGGAGGGCCGAAGCTGCCGGCGATGTACCCGGCCCGGCCGAGTTGGGCCAGTCCGTGCATCTGGCAGAAGAGTTGGCGGACCAGGAGGTCGGGGTCACCGCCCGCGCGGAAGCGGCCCGCGGTGAGGCAGCGGCGGATGGCGTCCCGGGGCGGGCGCAGTACGTGGATGCCGAGCCTGCGGTCCTCCTCGGTGAGGGCGAACCCGGCGAACGCCGAACCGCCGAACATCACCGCGTAGACGTCCGGTTCGTCGTGCGCGAAGTCCTGGTAGGCGCGGCACAGGGCGGCCAGTTCGGCGACCGGGTCGTCGGGGTGGGCGGCCGCGGCCCGGGCGACCCGTTCGTGGAAGCGGTCGAAGCCCTCCGTCATCAGTGCGCGGACCAGTCCGGGCATCGACCCGAAGTGGGTGTAGACGGCCATCGTCGAGGTGCTGACGGCCTTGACCAGGCGCCGCACGCTGAGCGCCGCCGCACCTTCTTCGGCGAGCACCCGCGCGGCCTGGTCGAGGAGGCAGCGGCGTACGTCGAGGGGGGCCCGGCGATCGTCAGTTGACACAGCCGAACTATAACGCTGTTATGTGCATAACGGTGTTATGGGTGGAGGCGCTCACCCGGGACCGGACATCGGCCGTGCCGGGGTCCGGAACACCGGCACGTCCTGGACGACCGACGCCACACGAGGGGTTTGTCATGCTGACGCGGAGTACGCGGGCCTTCCGCAAGCACCTGACCCGGCTGCCCGAGGCCGGCGGGGAGACCAGCGGGGTCACCGAGGCACCGGGTGCCGGGTCCCCGGAACCCGCGCTGCGGATGGCGGTGGTCGGCGACTCCGTCGCCGCCGGCGTGGGCGCCCCCGTCCTGCGCGAGGCGCTGCCCGGCGAACTGGCCGCCGCACTGACGGGGATCACCGGACGGGCCGTTTCCTGGCGGGTGTCCGCCCGCTCGGGCGCCACGCTGTGCTCGCTGCGCAAGCACCTGCTGTCCGGACTCACCGACCCGATGACCCGGTGGACACCCGATCTGGTGGTGGTCATGGCGGGCACCAACGACGCGATGCGGCTACGGAGCCCCTGGGCCCTGCGGCGGGAGGCGCAGCGACTGGTCCGGGACATCCGGCTGCGGCTCGGGCCGAACGTGCCGGTGGTCTTCGCGGGGCTCCCCGACCTGCGGGGCGTCGACGTGCTGCCCCGGGCGGTCCGCGGGCCGCTGCGGCTGTACGTCGGCCTGCTGGACCGGCAGCTGCGCGTGGTGGCGCGGCGCGGGCGGCGCGTCCACCACCTGCACTCCGGCGGGATGCCCGAGTTCCCCGGGCCCTGGATGTCGTCCGACCGCTTCCACCCCTCGGCGCAGGGCTACCGGGCCTGGGCGCGGGTGCTCGCCGGGCGGCTGTCCACCCTGACCGACCCGCCGGCCGCACCGGCGCCGCCCACCGGCGGCGCCGGACCGATCAGAATCCGAGCTTGCGCAGCTGGCGCGGGTCGCGCTGCCAGTCCTTGGCGACCTTGACGTGCAGGTCGAGGAAGACGGGCGTGCCGAGCAGCGCCTCGATCTGCTTGCGGGACTTGATCCCGACCTCCTTGAGCCGCTTGCCCTGGGGGCCGATGACGATGCCCTTCTGGCTGGGCCGCTCGATGTAGACGAAGGCGTGGATGTCCAGCAGCGGCTTGTCGGCGGGGCGGTCCTCGCGGGGCAGCATCTCCTCGACGACCACGGCGATGGAGTGCGGCAGCTCGTCGCGGACCCCTTCGAGCGCCGCCTCGCGGATCAGCTCGGCCACCATGACCTGCTCGGGCTCGTCGGTGAGGTCACCCTCCGGGTACAGCAGGGGACCCTCGGGGAGCAGCGGGACCAGGAGGTCGGCGAGCAGGCCGACCTGCTGGTCCCCGACCGCCGAGACGGGCACGATCTCGGCCCACTCGAAGCCCAGCTCCTTGCCGAGCTGGTCCACGGCGATCAGCTGCTCGGCGAGGGCCTTGGAGTCGACCAGGTCGGTCTTGGTGATGATCGCGACCTTGGGGGTCCGCTTGATCGCCGCGAGCTCCTTGACGATGAAACGGTCGCCGGGGCCGAGCTTCTGGTCGGCGGGCAGGCAGAACCCGATCACGTCGACCTCGGCCCAGGTGGCGCGGACCACGTCGTTGAGCCGCTGTCCCAGGAGCGTCCGGGGCTTGTGCAGTCCGGGGGTGTCCACGAGCACGAGTTGCGCGTCGGGGCGGTGCACGATGCCCCGGACGGTGTGCCGGGTGGTCTGCGGCCGGTTGGAGGTGATCGCGATCTTCTGGCCGACGAGCGCGTTCGTGAGGGTGGACTTGCCCGCGTTGGGCCGCCCCACGAAGCAGGCGAAGCCAGACCGGTGGGTGGCCTCGGCGGGCTCGGATGACGGGGTACGGGCACTCATGACGCCCATTGTCCCCGATCGGCGGGGCGCCGCCGCACCGCACCCGTCCGGCGCAGGTCGACGGCGCCCGGCGCTCCGGGCCCGTGGGCGTCAGACGGTGACCGTGCTGCGCGGCGTCCCGTCCGGTGCGGCGAGGTGGACGGGGGTGCCGGTGCCGCCGAGGTCGCGCACCGCGGCCAGGTCCTCGTCGGGGGCGGTCAGCTCGCCGGTGACCACGGCGGCGGCCTCCAGCGAGGTGGCCCCGGAGGCGACGGCCATGGCGACGGCGGTGCGCAGGGCGCTGAGCCGCAGCGAGGGGAGGTCCACCGGCCCGGCGACGTAGGTCCGGCCGGTCTCGTCCCGTACGGCGGCCCCCTCGGCCACCCCGCCGCGCGCCCGCGCGGAGCGGGCGAGGGTCACGATCTTGCGGTCCTCGGCGCCCAGTTCACTCTCGCTCATGGGCCCCAGCTTAAGGGGCGGATCAAGGGGCCGTCCCGGGTGTCTCAGGGGCGGTCGAGCCGGAGCCGTTCGGCGCGCGGCAGACCCGCGACCACCAGGTCGTAGGAGTCCTCGACCAGTTCCCGCACCGCCGGCGCGGGCAGCAGACCGACGGTCACCGTGTTCCAGTGCCGCTTGTTCATGTGGTAGCCCGGCCGCACGGCCTCGGGGTGCTGCTCGCGCAGCCGCACCGCGTCCTCGGGGTCGCACTTCAGGTTCACGGTCAGCGGGAGCCCGTCGAGCCGGGACAGGGCGAAGAGTTTGCCCCGCACCTTGAAGACGGAGGTCTCGGGCCCGAACGGGAACTCCTCGACGGCGGCGTTGAAGGAGAGGCAGAAGGTGCGCAGTTCCTCGGGGCTCACCGGCGGGGCTCCCCGGCCGGGCCGACGGTGTCCCCGGGGCCCAGCGGCTCCACCAACACCGTCATGATCTTGTTCCGGCGGCCGGCCGCGGACTCCGCCGTCAACCGCAGGCGGCGCCCGTCCGGGAGGAGGACCGAGGCTTCGGCCCCGGCGATCGGGACCCGGCCGAGCGCCTTGGCGAGGAGCCCGCCGACCGTCTCGACGTCCTCGTCGTCGTACGCCTCCAGCCCGTACAGCTCGCCGAGGTCGCCGATGTCGAGCCGGGAGGTGACCCGGAAGCGGCCGTCGCCGAGCGGTTCCACCGGCGGCAGTTCGCGGTCGTACTCGTCGGTGATCTCCCCGACGATCTCCTCCAGGATGTCCTCGATGGTGACGATCCCGGCGGTGCCCCCGTACTCGTCGATGACGACGGCGACGTGGTTGCGGTCCTGCTGCATCTCCCGCAGCAGGTCGCCGGCGTTCTTGGTGTCGGGGACGAACGCCGCCGGCCGCATCGCCGTGGACACCAGCTCCGACTCGGCGTCCCGGCTGATGTGGGTCTTGCGGGCCAGGTCCTTGAGGTAGACGATCCCGACGACGTCGTCCTCGTTCTCCCCGGTGACGGGGATGCGGGAGAACCCGGAGCTCAGGGCGAGCGTGAGGGCCTGGCGGATGGTCTTCCACCGTTCGATGGCGACGAGGTCGGTCCGCGGCACCATGACCTCGCGGACGAGGGTGTCGCCGAGTTCGAAGACGGAGTGCACCATCCGGCGCTCGTCGTCCTCGATCAGGGACTCCTGTTCGGCGAGGTCCACCAGGGCCCGCAGTTCCGCCTCGGAGGCGAACGGCCCGCGCCGGAAGCCCTTGCCGGGGGTGAGGGCGTTGCCGAGGAGGATCAGCAGCGAGGGGATCGGCCCCATGATCCGGGCGAGCGGCACCAGGACGTACGCGGCGACGGTGGCCGTGTTCAGCGGGTGCTGACGTCCGATGGTGCGCGGGGAGACGCCCACCGCGACGTACGAGACCAGGACCATCACGCCGATCGCGAGGAGCAGCGCCTCCCAGGTCTGGTGGAACTCGTTGAGGCAGGCGTAGGTGACGAGCGCCGCCGCGGCCATCTCGCAGGCCACCCGCACCAGCAGGGCGACGTTCAGGTACCGGGTGGGGTCCGCGGTGACCTGGGCGAGCTTCGCCGCGCCGCGCCGTCCGCTGCGGGTCGCCTCCTCGGCGCGGAAGCTGGACACCCGGGCGAGGCCCGCCTCGGCGCAGGCGGCGAGCCACGCCACGACCACCAGCAGGACCGCGCCGAGGATGAGGGGAACGCTCATCGGCTCAGGCGACCGTGGGCGCCGGGGAGGGGCCGGTCAGGCCCTTCTCCTGGCGCCAGCCGTCGACGATCGCGGCCTGGAGCCCGAACATCTCGGCCTTCTCGTCGGGCTCCTCGTGGTCGTAGCCCAGCAGGTGCAGCACTCCGTGGACGGTGAGGAGTTGCAGTTCCTCGTCCATGGTGTGCCCGGTGGGGGCCTCGCGGCCCTGTCGCTCGGCGACCTCGGGGCAGAGCACGATGTCCCCGAGCAGGCCCTGCGGGGGCTCCTCGTCGTCCTTGGACGGGGGCCGCAGTTCGTCCATCGGGAAGGACATGACGTCCGTGGGCCCCGGCAGGTCCATCCACTGGATGTGCAGTTGTTCCATGGCGTCGGCGTCGACGACGATCACGGACAGTTCGGAGAGCGGGTGGATCCGCATCCTGGCCAGCGCGTAGCGCGCGATGTCGAGGACGGCGTGCTCGTCCACTGCGGTGCCGGATTCGTTGTTGACGTCGATCGCCATGGCTGTGCTGGTCTACTTCCCTCGGCCGCCCCGGCTCGGGCGGGAGCCGCGGTCGGAACCGTTCTCGGTGCCGTTCGCTCGGTCGTACTTCTCGTACGCGTCGACGATACGGCCGACCAGCTTGTGCCGGACGACATCCTGCGAGGTGAGCCGGGAGAAGTGGACGTCGTCGACCCCTTCGAGGATGTCCTGCACCTGACGCAGCCCGGACTTGGTGCCGGTCGGCAGGTCGACCTGGGTCACGTCACCGGTGATGACGATCTTCGACTCGAACCCGAGGCGGGTCAGGAACATCTTCATCTGCTCGGGGCTCGTGTTCTGCGCCTCGTCCAGGATGATGAAGGCGTCATTGAGCGTGTTGTGCGTGAGCAGGTAGTTCTCGGTGACGTAGAGCGAGTCCTCGGCGGCCACCTGGATGCAGACGGCCTCCTCGCGACCCGCCGGCTCGATCGAGTCGATGAATCGCATCGGGCGACCACCGCCGGACGCCCGGTACTTCTCGGCCTTGCGCTGGAGCCGGAAGGGTTCCACGCCCTCCGGCAGCCGGATGTCCACGACGTGGGCGTCGTGCCGGCGCCGGGTGTAGGCGACCCCACCCAGCGACTGGACGAGGGCGATGACGTCGTCCCGCAACAGGATGGACGTGGTGACGTACTGGATGCGGCAGGTGCGGTCGGCCTGCGTGACCTGGCCGCCGTCGGAGTCCAGGAGGCCCTGGAGGAGCGCGAGCCGCACCTCCGGGGTGTTCTGGAGGTAGTCGTCCGGCACCAGCTTCGTGTTCGATCCGCTCCCCCACAGGTCCAGCTTCCGGAGCACGGCCGTGACCGGGTTCTCCGTGGTGATCACGTCACCGGGAGAGGCGATCCGGTTCAGGGCGTAGTCCGGGCCGCCCCGGTGGCGAACGGAGACTCCGGGCAGTGCCGCTTCGAGCGCCGTGACGAGTTCGGGGTCCCCGGTGGCGAACGACGGGGTGGTGGAACCGGTGAGGCACCCGTCACCGAGGAGCAGGCCCAGAGCATAGGGATCCATGGGCACCGGGCGCTCCGGGAACCGGACCGGGGCGGTGAGGAGCGGCAGTTCGTAGCGGCGGGCGTGCGCCGCGCGGAGGTTGCCGATCATCTCCTTGGTCTCCAGGACCCGCCAAGGCTTGTCGCGCCGACGGTCCGAGGCCGTGCGCACGGTCCACAGGTGCTCACCGCAGCACAGGGTCCAGGAGCCGTCCTGAGCGGTCACCCGGTAGATGTCCTTCTCTCCCTGGGGGTAGACGCCCAGGACCGGGGTCGGCTCGCCGTTCGACCCCACGACGAGGTCTCCGACGCGGAGGTCCCCGATGGGGCGCCAGCCGTCGGGGGTCAGCACCTTGGTGAACACCGGCTGCGCCCTACCGCGCATGTAGGCCAGGGGCGCGACCTCGATGGTTCCGGCGGCCATCAGCCGGGGGATCGAGTCGGGGTCGAGCATGTCGTGCAGCGCGTCGTACAGGGGGCGCAGATACGGGTCGATCTTCTCGTACAGGGTGCCGGGCAGGAAGCCGAGGCGTTCGCCGGCCTCCACCGCGGGGCGGGTCAGGATGATGCGGTTGACCTGCTTGGACTGGAGGGCCTGCACGGCCTTGGCCATGGCCAGGTAGGTCTTGCCGGTGCCCGCGGGGCCGATGCCGAAGACGATGGTGTGCTTGTCGATGGCGTCGACATAGCGCTTCTGGTTGAGGGTCTTGGGGCGGATGGTGCGACCCCGGGACGAGAGGATGTTCTGGGTCAGGACCTCGGCGGGGGTCTCCTCGCCGTCGCCCTCGCCGTTCTCACTCGCCCTGAGCATGGCGATCGAGCGTTCCACCGCGTCCTCCGTCATCGGCTGCCCGGTGCGGAGCACCAGCATCATCTCGTCGAACAGGCGCTGGATCAGGGCGACTTCACTGGCGTCGCCGACAGCGCTGATCTCGTTCCCCCGGGCGTGGATGTCGACGTCCGGGAATGCCTTCTCGATCACGCGCAGCAGCGAGTCACCGGAACCGAGCACGGTGACCATCGGGTGCTTGGCCGGCACGGCGAACCGGGCGCGGGCCCGACCCTCCGTCGCTGCGTGGGCTGTGGGTGTCTGCGTCATGGGCCGGCGCTGTGGCCTGCTCGTCCTCCTCGGGCGGGACGCCTCGGGGCGAGGCGCCTCTGTTGCCCAGGGTACGACGCACCCCGTGCGGGGACCGAGCCCTTTTCCCGGTACCCGCACCGGACCGTCAGGGCGTGCTGCGGAACCCGATGGTGGGGACCGCCCGGCGCAGCGGCCAGGGCCGGGCGGTGGCGGGCAGCGGGGGTTCCAGGGCGTCGAGGAAGGCGTACCGGGCGAGGGCGGCCGGGTTCTGCGGGCCGTAGCCGCGCACCTGGCGCCACCAGGCGGCGACCTCCGTCCAGCCGGGCGCGGAGAGCGAGCCGCCGAAGTCCTGGACGGAGAGCGCGGCGGTGAGCCCCGCGAAGGCGACCCGGTCGGCGAGCGGCCAGCCGGCGAGGGTGCCGGTGACGAAGCCGGCGACGAACACGTCCCCGGCGCCGGTCGGGTCCAGCGCCTCGACCTCGATGGCGGGCACCTCTGCGGTCTCCCCGGTGCGCCCGTCGACGGCGTAGGCGCCTTCGGCACCGAGGGTGACGACCGCTACGGGCACCCGTTCGGTCAGGGCGTGGGCGGCGGCGCGGGGGCAGTCGGTGCGGGTGTAGCGCATGGCCTCCTCGGCGTTGGGCAGGAACGCCTCGCAGTGCGCGAGGTCGGGCAGCGCGTCGAGGTCCCAGCGGCCCGTGTCGTCCCAGCCGACGTCACCGAAGAGCCGGGTGCCGGTGCGGGCGGCGGCGCTGATCCAGGGGTCCCGGGTGCCGGGGGCGAGGGAGGCGACGGCGGCCCGGGCGCGGCACGCGGGGGCGGTGGTGCCCGTGGGGTCAGCGGCACCGGTGGGGTCAGCGGCGTCGGCGGCCGGGGGCGGCTCGTGGGCGTGCGACACCATGGTGCGTTCGCCCTCGTAGGCCATGGACACGGTGACCGGGGAGTGCCAGCCGGGGACCCGGCGGGAGGGGGTGAGGTCGATCCCCTCGCCCTGGGCGAGGGCGTCCCAGCAGTAGTCGCCGTAGTGGTCGTCGCCGAACGCGGCGGACAGCGAGGTGCGCAGCCCCAGTCGGGCCAGGGCGGTGGCCATGTTGGCGACGCCGCCGGGGCTGGAGCCCATGCCCCGGGCCCAGGACTCGGTGCCGCGCACGGGGGCGGAGCCGAGTCCGGTGAAGATGATGTCGAGGAAGACGGGTCCGGTGAGGTAGACGTCCCAGGGCGGGTCGTCGGGGGCGCGCAGCGCGGCGAGGGGGTCGTGCCGGGGTCGGGGGCGGGGGCGGGTCGCGTTGTCCCGGTGTTCCAGTGCGGCCTCGGCGGAGTCGGGCTCGGGGGTCGGGCCCGGGCTGCCGACCACGGCCGGGAGGGCCCCGGTGGTGCGGACGTCCTCGGCGGTGGCGGGCCGCGGTGCGGCGTTCGTACGGGGTCCCTGCGGCGGCTGTCCGGCGTGCGTGATCACGATGCGCTCCCCTGAATGGTGCGGGTCCAGGCCAGTGTGCCCGAAGGGGCGGCAGGGTCCAGGCACCTCAGCGAAACCGCGGTAAATACCCGCGAGTCCTCCACTCAAACACCCAAACACCATGATGTGACCTAGATCACATCAGCCAGGTTTCCCCGCCTCCCCCACCGGCCCCGCACGAATTGATACACATGTCCGCGCGCACCGGCCCCGCACGCCCCGGCCGACCCCCCGCGCGCCCCCTTTCCGGGCTCGCCCGCACGCCCACCGGAGCGCCCGTGCACCTGCGCCGCACCGCCCCCACCGCACCGCCGTTCGTCGCCCTGTACACCGCCGGACAGCTGACCTCGTACCTCCTCCCCACCGTCGTCGCCCGCCTCGGCGACGCCTTCGCCCTCTCGCCCGCCCGGGCGGGAGCCCTCGGCAGCGGACTCCTGCTGTGCTCGGCCGGCGCGGGGGTGCTCCTCGCCTCCCGGGCCGGCCGGTACGGGCCGCGCCGGACCGCCCGGGCGGGGCTCCTGCTGGCCCTCGCGGGGTACGGCACCGCCGCCCTCGCGGACTCCGTGGAGTACGCGGGGCTCGGCGCGCTGGCCGGAGGTCTCGGCTCGGGCACCGCCGCCGCGGTCGCCTCGGCCGGGATCGCCGGGCAGCGCGACCCCCACCGGACCTGCACGCTCGGCCTGCTGAGCCTGTCCGCGCTGGCCGCCGCCGCGTATCTGACGGTCCCGCGGCTCGGACCCGGCCACACCCCGGTGTTCGCCGTGCTCGCGCTGACCGCCGCCCTGGTGCTGCCCGCGACGGCCCGCCTCACCGATGCGCCCGGCCCCGACTCCGCGCCGGGCGCGACGGACCCGGACCCCTTGCCCTACCGCCACTCGGGGCCGGTGCTGGCGGGCGCGATGGTGTTCTGGGCGATGGCGCAGAACGCGCTGTGGGGGGTCAGCGCCCGGATCGGCGCCGAACAGGCCGGGCTGGACGAGGTCGCGATCGGCGTGGTCTTCGCGGTGGCGCTGGGGGCGGGACTGCTCGGCGTCGCCGGCGCCGGCGCACTGGGCGCGCGCCCGGGGCGGGCGCTGCCCATCGGGGTGGGCACGGCGCTGATCGCCTGCTGCATCGCCCTGGCCGCGCGGGCCGAGGGGCCGGTGGCCTTCGCGGTCGGGGAGATCGGCTGGAACGCCTGCTACCCGTTCGTCCTCGCCTACCTCACCGGGCTCGCCGCGGCCCTGGACGACCGGGGCCGGTGGGCCGTGCTGGTGGGGGCGGCGAGTTCGCTGGGCATCGCGTGCGGGCCGCTGACCGGGGGGCTGCTGGTGGAGCGGGCCGGGTTCCCGACGATGGGGCTGGTGCTCGGGGCGCTGCTGTTGCTGCTCGTCGTGCCGCTGATGGCGGTGGCGCTGCGGGTGGGCGGCCGGGCGGAGTTCGGCATGGCGCTACGGGTCCGGGCGGCCGACTTCCCGGACGCAGCGCACGCAGCGCCCACAGCGCCCGCACCGCACGGGCCGGACACCCCGGAGGCGCCGGACGCGAGCGTGTCGGTGACCCGGTGAGGGTGCGCCGGGGGCGCGGCTCCCCGCGCGAACCGCACCGGCGCGGGGCCGTTCGCTGCCCCACGCCGGACGGCGCCCGGTGCTGCGCGACCCTCACCCGCGATCGCGTGCACCGGGCACCGCCGGCGGACCCGTGGTGGGCCGGACGGGCCCTACGGCAGCCCGGTGTGCAGGGCGTTCATCAGGGTGCCGTTCGGGGTGTCACCCGACATCTCCCAGACCATCGCCCCGAGCAGGCCCTTGGCTCTGATCCACTCGGCCTTCTTCCCGATCGACCAGGCGTCGTCGAACGACCACCACTGACCGTTCGGCCCGGTGTACCCGTACGTCGAGACCGACTGTTCGTCGTGGTAGACGGTCATGTTCGGATAGTTGCTGATCAGGTTGTGGTACCCGCGGATCCCCGCCTCCTCCGGGAACTGTCCGGTCGCCGCGCCGTTCGCCGTCTGCCACTCGCCGTTGGTCCCGGCCGGTCCGCTGGCCACGTCCTTCCAGCCGCGACCGTAGAACGGGAACCCGACGGTGAGCTTGCGTGGACTGACCCCCGCGTCGAGATAGGTCTGGATCGCCTTCTCGATGCTGAAGTCGAAGGGGTACGGGTCCTGGGCGTCCTTGCGCAGGTTGGCCTGGTGGCCGGTGCGGCCCGGCTCCCAGGAGTTGTCGCTGCCCGCGCCGTGGAAGTCGTAGCCCTGGACGTTGGCGAAGTCGAGGTGCTCGAAGATCTTCGACAGGTCCCAACCCGCCTGGATCTTGGCCGGGTCGGCGGGCGTGAACGCGGTCAGCAGCCGGTGTTCGCCGCCGAGCGCGTCGAGCTGCTTGCGGAACTCGGCGATCAGTGCGGTGTTGTTGGCCTTGTCGGCGGCGCTCCAGTGGTTGCCGGGGTGCCCTTCGGCGCCCGGCCACTCCCAGTCGAGGTCGATGCCGTCGAAGATCCCGGCGCCGGTGCCGGGGCCGCCCGCGCCGTTGTAGACGGGCAGGTTGCCCTTGATCCAGACGTCGACGCAGGACCGTACGAACTTCTCCCGTGACGCCGGGGTGGCCGCCGCGTCCGCGAAGTACTTGGAGAACGTCCAGCCGCCGAGCGACACGACGAACTTCAGGTGCGGGTACTTGGCCTTCAGCTTCTTGATCTGGTTGAAGTTGCCGCGCAGCTTGCCCCAGCCGTCGTCCGCCACTCCGTCCACGGACTGGGCCGCGGACATGGGCCGTGCGTAGTCGGCGTCCGCGTCACCCGCGCCGGTGCCCTCGTTGGGGTCCTGCGGGTTGCCGGAGACGCCCTTGGTCACCCCCGCCTGGCAGGTGAAGTTGACCGGATCGATGTTCTGGAAGGCGTAGTTGACGACGTCCAGCTTGGCCGCCGCCCCGGAGGTGTCGAGGTTCTTGATGAAGAACTGGCGTCCGTAGATGCCCCATTGGCTGAAGTAGCCGACCTTGTAGTAGTTCCCCGGCCCGGCCACGTCATCGGTGGTGACGCTCAGCGCATTGGACGCCGGTGAGGAATTGTCCGCGGTGTCACGGGCCTTGACCGTGAAGGTGTAGGTGGTGGCCGGCGACAGCCCCTCCACCGTCGCGGTCGTGCCGGCCACCGTCTTGACCAGGGTGGCGCCCCGGTACACGTCGTACGCGGCGACGGCCACGTTGTCGGTGGAGGCGTTCCACGCGAGGAGCGCGGTGGACGCGGTCTTGCTCGTCAGCCGCAGGTTGCCCGGCGCGGTCGGTGGCGTCGGATCGGACGCCGGATCGACGGTGCGGAAGGTGAACGCCGGGCTGGGCGGCCCGGTGTTGCCCCGGCTGTCCTTCGCCCGGACGGTGACCGTGTAGCTCGCCGCCGGGGTCAGTCCGGTGAGGGTCGCGCTGACGCTGTCGGAGGTGGCCAGCACGGTGGTGCCGCTCACCACCTCGTACGAGGCCACCGGGTAGTCACCCGCGCTGGCGGCCGGCCAGGTCAGCGCGGCGGTGCGGGCGGTGATGGCGGTGGCCGACGGGGTTCCCGGCGCGGTGGGCGGTACGTCCGGGGTGCCGTCGCACTTGTCCCCGTTGACGGTGCACCCGGTGGGCGTGCTGACGGGGCCGTTGGCCACGAACCAGTAGCTCCACGGTTCGCTGGTGCCGCCGGCCGGGATGGTGGCGTTGTAGTACGCGTTCTTGACGGTGACCTTGCTGCCGTTGACCGTCGCGTCACCGTGGTAGTGACCGCTGACGGACACCCCGGCCGGCAGGTCGAAGGCGAGCGTCCAGCCGGTGACCGGCGCGGTGCCGGTGTTGCGGATGACGTACGTGCCCTTCCACCAGGAACCGTTGTTCTGCGTGGTGAAGCTGGCGGTGAGGGTCCCGGCCGCCTGCGCGGGGCTGGCGAGTGCGGTCATCGAGGCGAGCGGGAGGACCAGTACGGCGAGGACCGTGAGGAGTCTGCGCGGGGGCCGACGGGTGCTCGTGCGGGTTCCCGTCCGGGCGGGGGTACAGGTGCGGACGGCCGTGTGCGCGGTGGCGCGGAGGCGGGCGAGTACGCGTCTCCTTCCGGTGGCTCTCGTCGCGCCGGTGCGTCTGGTGCGTGGGGTGTCTCCGGTGGGGGTTCGTCTGCGGAACATGTGGCTCTCCCTTGTCGATGTGGGAGGAATCGGGAGCAGCTGAACGTTCGACTCGGACGGGTGCGGTGCCTGGCGGCGGTGTCGTGCCCCTGCGGGGTGGCGCTGTGCCGTTCCCCTGCGGGTACCGCTGTGGGGTGGCGCTGTGGGGTGGCGCTGGACGGGCCGGGTGCCGTGGGGGGCGCACCGCCGCTAGCGCGTGTACATGACACTTCGAAGCTACTTGGTCCGTACCACCTCGGGAACCCATCGCGACGGTACCGATTGCGCCACATGTCACGCCCGGCCGCGCGGACGGGTGGCCCCCTACTGCCGTGTCGCGTCGAGCAGATGCCGGAAGTGGGCGTTGCCGAGCACCGCGTCCTCCTCCCCCACCTGCGCCGTCCAGCTGCGACAGGTCACGTTCACGAACGCTTCGACCGCCGTGCGCTCCGCCTCGCGCCAGTGCGGGAGGCCGACCAGCCACGCCAACGCGTCCTCGGGCGCGTGCCCGTAGGTCATCAACCACGTGGCCAGGTACGCGGCGTCGACCCATGCGGGCCCGAGTGCGGGCATGGCCCAATCCACGACGTACGCGTCCCCGGACGCACCCATCAGGACGTTGTGCGGATTGGTGTCCGTGTGGAGCAGGTGCGCGCCCTGGAGCGCGTCCGCCTCGCCGGGACGCAGGTGCGCGGCGAACCGGTCCGCCAACCGCGGGAGCGCCACGCCCGGCGCGGGCAGCTCGTACATCCGGCGCGCGGTTCGGGTGAGCGCGTCCAGGTCTCCCGTCCCGGGCTCGTAGTCGACGTGCCGCCCCTCGACGTGCGCGAACGCCAGGCACCGCCACCCGTCCGACTCGAAGCGGTACCGGATGGCCGGGCCGACGCCGCGCACGAGTTCGTTGACCCGCTCCTCGTGGCGCAGCCCGTCCAACCCGGCGGGGTCGGAGGTGCGGACGCCCTTCAGGAACAGGGGGCCCTCGTCGCGGGTGCGGATCACCACCGCGAGCGAACAGTTCAGCCCTTCGCCCACGGGTGCGATCCCGGTCACTCCACCGGTTCGTCCCTCCACCACCGCCCTTAGTCCGGCGGGCAGTTGGTCCCAGTGGAAGCGTTCGGGCACGGTGCACCTCTCGTGGTGGGCAGGGGGCGCCACGGAACGGCGCCCCCTCGGTTGACGGCTCAGGTGCGCTGCGTCGCACCGCACTTACGGCAGCGAAGCTTGCCGCTCCAGCCCACCCACTGGTGGTCACATTCGCCCAGAATCCACGGATCCATCTCTGAACCTTCCTGTCGGGTGTACTGTCCGGGCCCGACGGACCGACCGGTCACGACGAGGGGCCCTCGGGGTGGGTCCCGCCGGCGGCACCTCCTGCGAACAGGCGCCGGTACGCGGGGTTGGCCGCCATGAACGCCTCGTGTTCCGGATCGACCAGGTCAAACGAGCACCTTCCCGGGTGGTCGACGAACAGACCGCACCAGTCGTCCCTACCGGACGGCACCCGCCTCTCCCCGGGACAATCTCCCAGGACGAGAACCCCGGCCGGGGCCCGCCAGTCCACCCACTGGGTCCACACCGTCTCGGGGCGTGAGCCGTACAGCAGGCGCACGACGGCGGCGTGGAGCCCCGGGTGGTCCTTCTCGACCTCACAGCGCAGATCCGTCATCACGTCGATCGACTCGTCGTCCACGGACGCCGCGGTCAGGGCGTCCAGCACCAGGGTCGGCGGCAGCGACTGGATAGCGCCGCACATCAGTGGCCGGTGCCGCCTCATGTGGTCACTCCCCCGAGGTTCGTCGGGTCGATGCCCTCGGGCGGATCCCACTGCACAGTGTCGAAGACGACCCGGTCGTACCGCCGGTGACCGGTGGCCCGCATGTGGTCCTCCGCCCATGCGTGGGCGTTGTCCGGGGTCCACTTACCCGGCCGGATCGGTGGCTCCGCCCCACACTTCGGGATCCCGGAGACACACTGGACATGGGCCCGCGCACCATGGGACTCCACCGACTTCAGGGTCCACAGGACGTAGCGAAATCGCCTGGTCAGCCCCACGTCGTGCCCTCTCGACTACGCGCGTTCACCTCGGTCAGAGCGGGCCGGAGCTGGTCCGCAACGGTGGCTCGGCGTACGTGGGCGCCGTGGACGTCCCACTCGACACCGCCCCGGGGCGGACGGAGTGAGATGCGAACCGGCTCCGCCCCCGCGTCCATGTCCATGACCACTCCGAGAGCACCCTTTCGAGTGTCGTAAGCGAGGTCACCGACTCTGAGTTCGTCACGCATCACGCCCTCCCCCTGCCCAATGTCCGCGTGAGCCGCGGCGGCGGTCTGGCGTTGCGAGTCATCGGTCATGACTGCTGTGAAGTCCCTTCCGGTCCCGTCTCGCACACTGTTCTGCGTTCGCTCTAGGCAACTGCCGCGTCACGCAGAGCGGTACCGTTGACTCATCAGCAGGGTATTAGCGCGATAAGTACTACTCCGGGCATGGGAGTTGACTCATGACGACCCGTACGCCGAACGAACGGCTGGCGCGACTACACGCAGAGGCGGGCTGGACGGCGCGCCAGTTCGCGCGGGCAGTCAACCGCGTGGGAACAGAGCGCGGCACCCCCACCAAGTACCAACAACCCTCCGTGAGCCAATGGATCGCCGGCACCAGCACGCCGAAGGAAGCCGCGCGCCCCCTCATCCTGGAAGCCCTGGCCCGGAAACTACGACGCCCGATCACCCACGCCGACGCGGGATTCCCCAATTCGGGGAATCCATCTGCGCGCGCAGGTACCGTCGACGCCCTGATCGACCTGGGTACCGCCGACATGCTTCCCGGGCGCCGTAGCGTTCTCGGTGCCGTGAGTCTGTTCTCCGTCGCGCTGACCATTCCCGGCTGGCCGGACGTCATAGGAAGAATGGAATCCGTACAGTCCGGCGCGACTACGCGCATTGGGATGTCGGATGTCGAGTTGGTCACCGAGATGACCGACCAATTGAACGCGATCTACAACAAGCGCGGCGGCCGAACCTCCCGTCCGATGGCAGCAGCGTTCTTGACCAACACCGTCGTCCCTTATCTTCGCGCAGACGCCTCCGAAGAAGTCCGCAAGTCCATGACGACTGCCGCGGCGTTCCTCTGCTATATCACCGGGTGGATGGCAGTGGACGAGGGCCTTCACGGCCTCGCCCAGACGTATTACACCAAGGCACTGGAACTGGCGGGCGCGAGCAGCGACTATCTCACCTACTGCCATGTCCTCCGAGGAATGTCGGTTCAGGCAGCAGACCTAGGACACGGACCTACCGCCACCCGGCTGGCCAATTCAGCAGCTGCCGCCGCGCCGAACAGCGGGCCACTCATGCGTGCTTTCATGGCGGGCCAACAGGCGCACAGCTTCGCCCTCGCAGGCGACCGCTCCGCCGCACTTCGCAGCATCAAAGAAACGGAAAAGGCAATGGACTCGGCCGGAAGCGGGCGAGTCCAGCTGGGAGGATACACTCCAGCCACTTTGGCGTACCACACTGCTCAGGTTCGATACTCGTTGGGAGACTTGACCGGTAGCGTGGAATCCCTCAAGTTGCACTTTCAGTTGAGGGCACCAACCGACTCACGGGTTACCGAACTGCGCTTTCAGTCCATGTTGGCCGAGCGGCAACTTGAGCTAGGGCATTTGGAACTTGCTTGCAGCACATGGAGCCAGGTGCTCTCGAAGCACCCCGACCTCCAATCGGGTGCGGTGGACAAGTTCGTAGCAGACATCAGCCGCCGCCTTCGCCCCTACCGGACCAGCGCGATCGCTCGCGAGGTGTACGAAGGATCACTGCGGAGCATCGGGTGAGCGGTACTCGCGCCGACTGACACACCGGGCCGACGGAGGCGAAGTGTCCGACTTCTCCGAGGAAACACGTACCCGTGGTGCTCGATCAGGGCTTTCGCCCGCTGAGCTGGCCGCGCGAACGCACTACGACAGGACCCATCTCTGCGCTCTGGAGGAGTTGGAGATAGGGGACCTCCGCGCGGGCGCTGTGGAGACCGCCGTCAACTACCTCACCACGCCGCCCGCGCCCATGGCGGAGAGAGCTCATGTGCTGCGGGACGCGACTTTGCAGCGCATTCGCGAAAACCGCTACCGACCCGACGAGTTGGCGGACCTCTACTCGACGGTGGGGCGTCTCTCCGGCGTGCTGGCCTACGCGCTCCTCGACCTCGGCTCACCGGCCGAGGCCATGCGGCACGCCGAGGCCACCGTCCGCTGTGCCGAGCGGGCCGGAGACCTCGACCTCGCCGCCTGGGCAGCTGGCACGCAATCACTCATCGCCCGGTTCCAAGGTGACTACCCGCTGGCCTTGCAGCACGCGCGGCGCGGGTTGCGGTGGACCGGCTCCGGGCACGGAACGGGAGAGGCGCGATTGCGGTGCGGTGAGGCGCAGTGCCTCGCCAACCTGGGCGATGCCCAGGGCGCCTACGCGTCGCTGAACCTGGCGGAACACGCACGCGAACACGTGGGCGCGGACGCCCCCGGACTGTTCGGGTTCAGCGTCGCGAAGCAGTCGTACTACACCGGGTCGTCGCTCATCTGGCTCGACGGCGACCAGGACGCCCGACGCGCCATCGTCTCCGCGACGAGCGCCATCACCGCATGGCGAGCAGCGCCACCTGAAGAACGGGCCCTGAAGGACGAACGGTTGGCCCAGGTGTACATCGCCACGGCCCATGCGCTGCTCAGGGACGTGGAGGGCGCGGCCGAGACCGTCCGGCCACTACTGTCGCTCTCCGGGGAGGAACGAATCTCGTGGATCGGCAAACGCATGGGCCGCCTCGCCGACCTGCTTTCCGATCCGCACTACCGCGGCAACCACACCGCTGCAGAGCTGATCGTCGCGATCCGGGACCTGAGCGGAGGAGCGTGACCGCTACCGCTCCACGCGTGGCCCATGGCAAGCTCGTGCCGCATGATCGACGCATTCGCGAAGGACAACCTGCACGGAAGACTGCGGCGGGACCGCAAGGCGCTGCTCTGGAAGCTCGACGGCTTGTCCGAGTACGACGCCCGCCGACCCTTGACGGTGACCGGGACCAACCTCCTCGGCCTCGTCAAACACGTGGCCACCGTCGAGGCCAGGTACTTCGGCGAGGTCTTCGACCGCCCGTCCCCGGAACCGCTGGCCCGGTGGCAGGACTCCGACGGCACCGACCTGTGGGCGACCGAGGACGAGAGCCGCGATCAGATCATCGCGTTCTACCGTCGTACGTGGGAACACTCGGACGCGACGATCGACGAACTCCCCCTCGACGCGCCCGGCCAGGTGCCGTGGTGGCCGGAGCCCCATGCCGACACGAACCTGTTCGCCGTCATGGTGCATGTCCTCGGCGAGTCCGTCCGGCACGCCGGGCACGCCGACATCCTGCGCGAGGGACTCGACGGCCGGACCGGGTTGCGCGCCGAACACGAGGGGCAGATCGACGAGGAAGCCCGGGCGGCCCACTTCGCGAGGATCGAGCAGGCCGCCAGGTCGGCACGTCGCCCGCCGTCGGGCAGCGCCGCTTCACGGTAGGGACCGGGGCCGGCCGCAGCTCCTACCCCGCAGCCCCGCGGGCCACGCGGTACCGGAGGTAGACGAACCGTGAGTTGAAGGTGCGGGTCTCGACCAGTTCGAGGTCCACCCGGCGTTCGTGGCGGGGGAAGAACGGGATGCCTCCGCCGACCAGCACCGGGTAGACCACGGCCCGGTACTCGTCGATCAGGCCCGCCTCGGCAGCCTCCGCCGCGAGCGTCGCGCCGCCGATCGCGATCTCGCCCGACCCCGGCTCGGCGCGCAACCGTTCGATCTCCTCCACCAGGCCGCCGGCGGCCAAGCGGGCGTTGCCCTGCACCGTCGACAGCGTGTGGGAGAACACCACCTTGGGGAGCGGGTTCCAGAGCGCGGTCCATTCGCGTTGCGCGTCGTCGAGCGAGGCGTCCTGGTCGGCGGTCTCCCAGTACAGCATCGTCTCGTACAGCCGTCGCCCCAGCAGATGGACGTCGACCCCGCGGATCTCGTCGATCCAGAAGCGGAAGACGTCCGGGTCGGGGGCCGACCAGTCGAAGGTGCCGTCCGGCCCGACGACGTAGCCGTCCAGGGAGACGCTCATCGAGTAGGTCACGCTGCGCATCGGAAGTCCTCCTCGGTCACGGGGGTCCGACCCTACGGCCGGGAGCCGTCACGGGACCCGTCGCGACGCGCCCCATCCCCCGGGGTCTCGCGGATCGCCCCGGGCCTCACTCCATGGTGAGGACCAGCTTGCCGAACTGGCTGCCGCCGGCCAGTTCGGCGAGCGCCTGCGCCCCCTCGGCCAGCGGGAACGCCCGGTGCACGACCGGGCGGAGACGGTGTTCGGCGACGAACGCCAGCATCGCGTGGAACTCCTCCGCGCTGCCCATCGAGGTCCCCAACACGCTGATCTGCCGGAAGAACAGTTCGCGCAGCGACAGCGTGACGTCCGCGCCCGTCGTCGCGCCCAGCGTCACGAACCTGCCGCCCGGGCGCAGCGCGGCGAGCGCGGGTGCGAACGTCGCCGATCCGATGCTGTCGACCACCAGATCGGCCGGCCGGACCAGTTCGGCGGCCCAGTCCGCGTCGCTGCGCAGGGTGTGGTCCGCGCCCGACTCCCGTGCGCGGCGGAGCTTGTCCTCGCTGCGGGAGGTGACGCTGACGGTCGCGCCCGCCGCCTTGGCCATGGCGAGGGCGATCGTCGCCACCCCGCCGCCGATGCCGGGCAGCAGCACGTGTTCGCCCGGGGCGAGGGCGCCGCGGGTGAAGAGCGCCCGGTACGCGGTGACGGCGGAGAGCGGGAGGGCGGCGGCCTCCGCCCAGTCCAGGTGTCCGGGCTTGGGGAGCACGTTGCGCGCCGGTACGAGCACGTACTGCGCGAACGTGCCCTGGGTCGGGCCGCCCAGGATGCCGGGCACCTCCGGGACCTCCACGGCGCGGTCCCAGTCCAGCGTGGGGTTGATGATCACCTCGTCGCCCACGGTGAGACCGGTGACCCCGGCTCCGGTCTCGGCGACGAGGCCCGCGCCGTCGGCCCCCAGGACCAGCGGGGCGTCGGCCGGTGTCCGGGCACCGGCGACGAAGAGGTCCCGGTGGTTGAGTCCGGCCGCCTTCAGCTCGACGAGGACGTCACCGGGGCCCGCGTGCGGCACTGCCGTCTCGTTCACGGCGACACCGGCGAGCCCGGCGGGTCCCTCGTGCGTCACGGCCTTCATGCGGTCCATCACCACTCCATCGGTCAGTTGGGTGCCCCGTTCAGTTACTTCTTCACCCTGTCACGGCACCGGTCCGCAGCCAGGTGGCGGCCCGGGTCCCCCGGAGGGCGGGGAGCGGGAACGCGCCTGGTCACGGCGGTACAACCAAGGGGCTCCCTCGTAGGTCTGGATCTTGATACCAGCACTGTTGCGCTGCCGGGCCCACCACTCGGCGGGCGCCACGAGAGGGACCGAGGCACGAATGAACCCAGCAAGACGCACCACGACGGCCGGCGCCGTGGTGTTCGCGGTGGCGGGTGGACTGCTCACCGCCGTCGTTCCGGCGGCTCCGGCCGCCGCCGCGCCGAACTGCGCGTCGCCCGTGTTCACCCGGCAGTTCTTCGCCACCACCACGTTCTCGGGTGCGCCGAAGAAGACGGACTGCGACAGCTCGGTCAACGAGAGCTGGAGCGGTTCTCCGGCGCGCGGGCTGCCCAAGGACAAGTTCGCGGTCCGTTGGACGGTGACACGTGACTTCGGGTCCGGCGGCCCCTTCTCGCTGCCCGTCGAGGCGCGCGACGGCATCCGCGTGTACGTGGACGGGGTCCGCAAGGTCGACCTCTGGCGGGACGTGTCCCGGACCGTGAAGAAGACGGTGAACGTCAGCGTGCCGAAGGGCCGGCACACCCTGCGGGTGGACTTCGTCAACTGGACGGGGACCGCGAACGTCAAGTTCGCCTACACGCCCCGCACTTCGGCGAGCGTGGACCGCGTCAAGCCGCTGGTGCCCACGGGCCCCGCGGTGGGCTACGACCGGACCCGCAGCAAGGCGCGCGTCAGCTGGGCGAAGAACAAGGAGCTGGACCTCGCCGGCTACCGGGTGTTCCGGCGGGCCGCCGGCGACCCGTTCCCCGCCCGGCCGCTCACCACCACGAGCGCCACCGCGTACACCGACACGCTGCCCAGGGCCGGCACCACGTACTACTACGAGGTCCGCGCCCACGACAAGGCGGGCAACCAGTCGGCCGGTACCGCCGATCAGAAGGTCGTCACCGTGGACGAGGTCGCGCCCGCCCCCGTCACCGGGCTGACGGGCACCGGGAGCACGGCGGGCAACCGGGTGTCCTGGAAGGCGTCCGCGTCCCGCGACACCGTGCGCTACCAGGTCCACGCCTCGCCGGTCGGGGCACCGGACCCGGACGGCCCGACGGTCGTCACCGGCACCTCGTTCCACGACGGCGGCGCGGTGCTCGGGCAGCCGACGCAGTACCGGGTGCTCGCCGTGGACGCGGCGGGGAACGTCTCGTCGGCGGCGAGCACGACGGCCGTGCGGGTCGCCCCGGCCGACGTGCCGGTCCCCGAGGAGCTGACCGGCACGCCCGAGGACGCGGCCAGCGTCGTCGCGTTCGCACTCGTGGTGGGAACCGACGGGTCGGGCGTCGGCGGCTACCGCCTCTACCAGCGGCAGGGCACCACGGACGGTTGGACGGCCGCCGCGGACATCGAGACGTACGAGCGGCGCGGGCGGCACACCGCCGCGAAGGCGGGACGGACCCAGTACTACGTGGTGGCGCTGGACGGTCAGGGCCGGGAAGGTGCGCCCTCCCGGACCGTCACCGTCAACCGGGTGGCCCCCGTGTACGGGACGGAACCGAGCCGCCCGCAGCTGACCGTGGACCGTGAGGGCAGCCCCCGCACCGGCAGCTTCGTCGTCAAGGTCAAGCCCGCCCCTGCCGACAAGGACCGCAAACTGGGCGGATACATCTGGGAGTTCTCCGGGGCCTGCGGATACTCCTCGTGGCAGCGGATCTACGGCCAGACCGGGACGATCACCTGGCAACCGACCTGGGACGGTCCCTGCATGCTGTCGGTGCGGGCCGCGGACTACTACGACACCAGGGCCGGCGCGGAGGCCGTCCGGGAGTTCATGATCCGCTGACCCGGTCGGGTGCGCTCATGTCCCCCGTGGCGGGCGTGCCGTCGGCGAGCCCGTAGCGCAGGTGCACGGTGCCCTTCGGGGTGGCGGCCGGAGGGGCGAGCAGGGTGACGTTGGTGGGCACCGCGCCGTCGGCGAACACCTTCTTGCCCACCCCGAGCACGATCGGGTGCAGCCACAGGTCGAGACGGTCGAAGAGCTTTTCACGCAGCAGGGTCTGCACGAGGTCCAGGCTGCCGACCACCTTCACGTTCTCGTGGCGGTCGCGGACCTCGCGCACCGCGCGGGCCAGGTCCGGGCCGAGCAGCTCGGACCCGGCCCACGGGAGGTCGGGCCGGCCGCGGGAGGCCACGTACTTCGGGACGGCGTTGAACAGGGCGGCGAACTCGTCGCCGTCCTGGTGCGGCCAGTAGGCGGCGAAGATGTCGTACGTCCGCCGGCCGAGCAGCAGTGCGTCGGTGCCTTCGTACGCGGCGCTGATCTGTGCCCCGGCGACCTCGTCGATCAGGGGCGCCTGCCAGCCGCCGAACGGGAACCCCTCCGGGTCCTCGTCGGGGCCGCCGGGCGCCTGCCCGACGAGGTCCAGGGTCGTGAACAGCTCGATGTGGATGAGGCCCATGGGCTACTCCCGGTGCGTCGGTGCGTTCTCCGTCAAGAGATAGACCCGCGGGCGCCCACGGGCCCCTCGCCGCGCCGGGACGCGGCCCGACGCAGCCGGGTGGAGCAGTCGTCCGTCCGGCCGGCCCCTCGGCGTGGCGGAGGGACCTCGCTCAGCGCTTCGCGGTCCACGTCGGTATCCGCCACACCGTGACCGCCCGCAGGGCCCATTCGGCGGGTCCGTAGCGGTGGGTGCGCAACCACCAGTGACTCAGCAGGAGTTGGGCCATGTAGATGAGCGGGACGACGGCGACGACCGTCAACGGGCTGAGGCGGTCGACCAGTCCGAAGCCGTAGCCGGTGAACAGGACGCCCAGGGTGGCGGATTGGAGGAGGTAGTTCGTCAGGGCGGTCTTGCCGAGCGGGGCGAGCGCCCGCTGAACCGCACCGCCCGGTCGGGTGCGGAACAGGGCGAGCCCGAGGACCACGTACGAGGCGGTGAGCAGCGGGGCGGTCAGTTGGCCCACGCCGAAGGCGAGGATCTCCCCGGCGGAACCCTGGGCGTAGACGGCGCTGGTCGCGTAGAAGACGGCACCGGCGAGGCCGATGGGGCCGCCGATCAGCAGGGTGCGGCGGAGCAGCGTGCGGTACTGCTCAGGCCGGGCGAAGAGCTGGCGGCGGCCCGCCGCGTACCCCAGGAAGAACATGGCGAGCGCGTTGGCGCCCTGGACCAGGACGAGGATCACGAAGGTTTCCGCGAGGTGGCCCGAGTGGAAGCCCGCGGTCGCCGCGGCGTCCCCGCCGAACGCGGCGAGTTTGTCGGCGGCTTCGGAGTCGGCCGGGGCGTCCGAGCCGCCGTCCGCGAGGACGGCGAGACCGAGGAGCAGCCAGCCGACGCTGATCGTGACGAGCAGGGCGAGCGCCACCTTGACCGCCCGGGCCGGTGCGGTGGAGCGGCAGGCCAGCAGGATCAGTCCGAGCAGCGAGTACAGGGCGAGGATCTCGGCGTAGTAGAGCAGGGCGCCGTGCAGCAGGCCGAGCACGAGCAGGCCGGCCTGGCGGCGCAGCATGCGGGGGCGGAACGAGGCGCCCGCCCGTTCGGCGGCGCCCATCTGGAGCGTGAAGCTGTAGCCGAAGAGGAAGGAGAACAGCAAGTAGAACTTGGTCTCGAAGAGCAGGGACATCGTGAACCGGACGGCGTGGTCGAGTCCCGAGTCGTAGGTCGGATTGCTGGTGGTGTCGGCGTAGTACGGGTCGGCGAACGCCCAGATGTTGACGATGAGGATGCCGAAGAGGGCGAAGCCCCGCAGGGCGTCCACATTGAGGAGGCGCACGGCCGTCGTTCCCGCGCCGGCGCCCGCGTCCGCCTCTGATCCCGCGCCCGGGCTCGCGTGCGTGCGCGGGTGTCGCGCTCCGGTGACGCTCGTGCCGTCGTGGACGTCCGTCATGGTGCTTCCCCCTCCGGGTGCTCCTCGCGGAGCAGTGCGGTGACCATGCGACGCAGGACCGGTGCCTGTGCGCGCGGCTGGAACTGCGGGTCGGCGGCGACCCGGGCGAACACCCCGTCGACCAGGGCGGCGAGCCAGGTGGCCGCCGCGTCCGCGGTCAGGGGGGTGCGGAGCTGTCCGGCTTCGTCGGCGGCGCGGACCAGGGCGGCGAGGCCGTCGCGGAAGGAGCGGTCGTTGGCCTTGAAGCGGGTGGCCACGTCCTCGTCCCGGTGGGCCTGGGCAGCGACCTCCAGGGCCAGGCCCGCGAAGACGGGGTCGGCGGCCAGGGCGCACACCTCCTCCAGGAAGGCGAGCAGCGCGGCGAACGGGTCGTCCGCCAGGGCCAGTTCGGCGACCGAGGCGGCGGTTTCCGCGCCGTCGCGCTCCACCAGGGCGAGCAGGACCTCGTGTTTGGACCGGAAGTAGTGGAAGAGGTTGCCGGAGCTCATGCCGACGGCCGCGCAGATGTCGGCGGTGCGGGTCGCCTCGTATCCGCGTTCGGCGAAGCAGACGGCCGCGGCGTCGAGCAGCGCCTTGCGCTTGGCGGCGCGCTGGGCCGGGTTCACGGTTCGCATGGATCGAATCTTATATTGACCGGTCACTTAATTAATACCCCCGGGGAGGCCGGCGGGAGCGTCTACGGACCGTGACGGGCGCCCCCGCTCCCGTGACTACCTTGATTGCGTGTGCTTGCCGGCCCGTCGTCCCGCACGGGACCGTGGAAGGCAACCACCCCGTCACGCCGATCACGACGCGTCCGATACCTGCTTTCACGGCCCGACCGCCGCATGCGTGTCGCGACGGCCCGTGAAGGTCCGCGAGCGCCGTCGAAAGGGGGATCTCGATGCGCACGGTCGGTGCGGGGGCGACACGCAGGGGGCCGCGCCGGACGACGGTCTCGGCTCGATCCGGTCCCCGTCGTCCCGGAGGTGGTGGCCGTTCGTGGGTGCTCCACGGCCTGCGCGGCGGAAGGGGGCGCGTACCGTGCCGTGCGGGTGGGTGCGGTCGCGAACCCTCACCGACGGGCAGGCCCTCGCCGTTGCGGCGAGGGCACTCACCGCGGTGGATGACGTGGTCGTCAACGCCGGCAAGCTCGAACGACCGCGGCACCGGGGTCCGGCCGTCGATCAGCGGTCGGACCCTGTACTTGTTCTCCGTACGGCCCTTCCAGGTAACCGCATCCGGCGGCAAAGGCCAAGGAGTGTCCGTGCACCGTTTCCGACCGGGAGCACGAAACGTGTTTCGTGCCGGGTGAGAGGGGTCATCAGCCGTGTCCGCACCAGTGGGTTCGTGCCGCACCTGTGGTGGCGTCCTGCCCCCTGCGCGTACCTCGGGGCGCCCCCGCCAGTACTGCTCCAGCACCTGCCGCTCGGCGGGACGGCGGGCCCGCGCCCGCGAGGCCGCCCTCCGGCTCCGGGACGGCGGGCCCTGTACGGCGGAGTTGGCCGGCCGGCGCTGCCCGCGACCGGCCGAGCACACGCTGGTCGTCAGCGGGACGCCGTTCCGGTTCTGCTCCGCGTGCCACTCCGTGACGGCCCAGTACCTGATGGACCAACAGGTGCCGGCCTCCGAACTCGTGACGACGCCCCGGCCCGTCTCCGCCGAGCCGCCCCGTCCGCGCACCGAGCCGCCCGCCCGGTCCGGGGCGGGGCCGTCCCGCCCGTCCCGCGTGCTGCTGATCGAGGACGACGACGCGGTCCGCGAGGCGCTGCGCATCTCGCTGAAGCGCCAGGGGTACGAGGTCCTGGCCGAGGGCACCGGCCGCGCCGGGCTGCGCAGCGCCTACTTGCAGAGCCCCGACCTGGTCCTGCTCGACGTCATGCTGCCGGACCTGGACGGGTTCGAAGTACTGCGCCGGCTGCGTGCGGTCAGTGACGTCCCGGTCATCCATCTGACGGCCCGCAGCGACCCCGTCGACGTGGTGGTCGGCCTGGAGAACGGCGCGGACGACTACATCGTCAAGCCGTGTCACGGCAGGGAGATCGGCGCCCGCATCAGACGGGTGCTGTACCGCTACCGGGCGACGGAGCGCCGGCAGGGGGACGTGTTCGACGACGGGCTGCTCCGGCTGGACTCGCCGCGGCTCCAGGCGTGGACCGCGGGCTCCCCCCTGGCCCTGTCCGGGAGCGAGTTCCGGGTGCTCGACCGGCTGGTGCGCCACGCGGGGACCGTGCAGCGCTTCGCGACGCTGCTCGAAGTGGGCTGGGGCACCGCGGACCCGGGCGCCCGCGACCGGGTCAAGTTCACCGTCTCCCGGTTGCGCGGCAAGCTCGACGCGACACCGGTGGGGGGCGATTCCCTCGTCTCGGTCCGCGGCACGGGCTACCTCTACCGCTCCCCCGCCCTGCCCGCTCCGCCGGCCGCCGGGCCCGCCTCCGCGCCCGCCGGCTACGGGCACGCCCGCACGGTGCAGGGCGCGACCCGCAAGCCGGACCGGGGGCCGGCGGGAACGGACGCCCCCGGCTGACCGGCCCCCGGCGGGACCCGAGCCGGGAGCCGGTCAACCGGGGCCGTCAACCAGGAGCCGGTCAGTCGGGGCGGGTCAGCCGGGCCGGCGTCAGATGACGCCCTGTGCCAGCATCGCGTCGGCGACCCGCTCGAAGCCCGCGATGTTCGCGCCCGTCACGTAGTCGCCGGGGGCGCCGTACCGCTCGGCGGTCTCGTGGCAGGTGGCGTGGATGTCGTTCATGATGTGCGTCAACTCATCCTCGACCCGCCGCGCCGACCAGGACGTACGGGCGTGGTTCTGCGCCATCTCCAGCGCACTGACCGCGACGCCGCCCGCATTGGCCGCCTTGCCGGGGCCGAAGGCGACGCCCGCCTGCTGGAACAGGTGGACGGCCGCGGGCGTCGTCGGCATGTTCGCGCCCTCGGAGACCGCCTTCACGCCGTTGCGGACCAGTACGGCCGCCGCGGCGTCGTCCAACTCGTTCTGGGTGGCCGAGGGCAGCGCGACGTCGGCGGGCACGTCCCAGACGCGTCCACCGGGCACGAAACGGGCCGAGGCGCCCCGGCGCGCGGCGTACGCGTCGACGCGGCCCCGCTCGACCTCCTTGATCTGCTTCAGCAGTTCCAGGTCGATGCCCTTGTCGTCGACGACGTACCCGGAGGAGTCCGAGCAGGTCACCGGGTTCGCCCCGAGGGCGTGCAGCTTCTCGATGGTGTAGATCGCGACGTTGCCGGAGCCCGAGACCACCGCGGTCTGGCCCTCCAGGTCCTCACCGCGTTCGCGCAGCATCGCCCCGGCGAACAGCACGTTGCCGTACCCGGTGGCCTCCGGGCGGATCAGCGAGCCGCCCCAGCCGCGGCCCTTGCCGGTGAGGACGCCGGCCTCCCAGCGGTTGGTGATGCGGCGGTACTGGCCGAAGAGGTACCCGATCTCGCGGCCGCCGACGCCGATGTCACCCGCCGGCACGTCGGTGTGTTCGCCGATGTGCCGGTACAGCTCCGTCATGAAGGACTGGCAGAAGCGCATGACCTCGGCGTCGCTGCGCCCGTGCGGGTCGAAGTCGCTGCCGCCCTTGCCGCCGCCGATGCCGAGGCCGGTCAGCGCGTTCTTGAAGACCTGCTCGAAGCCCAGGAACTTGACGACTCCCAGGTTGACCGAGGAGTGGAAGCGCAGCCCGCCCTTGTAGGGGCCCAGCGCGCTGTTGAACTCGACGCGGAAGCCGCGGTTGACCCGGACCCGCCCGCGGTCGTCCTGCCACGGCACCCGGAACATGATCTGCCGCTCCGGCTCGCACAGCCGCTCCACGATGCCCGCCTCGGCGTACTCGGGGCGCACCGCGAGGACCGGCGCCAGGGTCTCCAGGACCTCGTGGGCGGCCTGGTGGAACTCGGGCTGGGCGGGGTTGCGCTGTTCGATCTCGGTGAGGATGTCGCCGAGTACGTTCTGCATGTCGGATCGCGTCGTCACAGAGGGGCCTTCCTTGCGCGGCTGTCACCGGATCGGTGGGGATTGCGGCTCGCCCGGTCCGGTGCGTCCATGAGCGCTCGGCGCCGTTGCCGTGCTCGGGGCAAGGTAAGTGTGACGTGCAGGTAAACGTCTTGACCAGTACCCGGGGGTCGGGCGGCTCAGCATGTGAGACGGGCCCGGGGGCCGGGCGTCGCCTACCGCTTCGGCAGCGCCACCCTGGTCAGGTCCGCGGCGACGGTCAGCTCCCCGGTGAACCCGGCGGCGCGGGCCTCCGCCTCGAACGCGGCGGGGTCGGCGTAGCGCTGGCTGAAGTGGGTGAGGACCAGGTGCCGCACCCCTGCCGCGGCGGCGACCCGGGCGGCCTGCGCCGCGGTCAGGTGGCCGTGCTCCACCGCCAGGGACTCCTCGCTCGTGAGGAACGTCGACTCGATGACGAGCAGGTCGCACCCCTCGGCCAGGGCGTGCACCCCGTCGCACAGCCGGGTGTCCATGACGAACGCGAACCGTTGGCCGCGCCGCACCTCGCTGACCTCGTCCAGGTGGACGCCCCGCAGTTCGCCGTCCCGTTGCAGTCGGCCCACGTCCGGGCCGCCGATCCCGCGCTCGGCGAGGAGCGCGGGCAGCATCCGACGGCCGTCCGGTTCGACGAGGCGGTAGCCGAAGGACTCGACGGGGTGGGAGAGCCTCGCGGTCTCCAGACGGTACGGGCCGGGGTCCGCGAGCACGCCGTCGGCGGCGGCGGGCGCCTCGGTCAGCTGCACGGTCTCGCGGTAGGCGGTGGCGTAGCGCAGCCGGTCGAAGAAGCGTTGCCCCGAGGCCGGGTAGTGGCAGGTGACGGGGTGCGGGACCCGGTCGAGGTTGATGCGTTGGATCACCCCGGCGAGGCCGAGCGAGTGGTCGCCGTGGAAGTGCGTGACGCAGATCCGGTTGATGTCGTGCGCGGCGACCCCGGCCCGCAGCATCTGCCGCTGGGTGCCCTCGCCCGGGTCGAACAGGATGCCCTCGCCGTCCCAGCGCAGCAGGTAGCCGTTGTGGTTGCGGTGTCGCGTGGGTACTTGGCTGGCCGTGCCGAGGACGACGAGTTCACGGGCGGACACGGTTCAGCCGGGGGGCCACTGGAGGCCGCGGCCCGCCAGGACGTGCGCATGGGCGTGGAAGACGGTCTGCCCGGCGCCGGAGCCGGTGTTGAAGACGATGCGGTAGCTCTGCGTGTCGTGCGCGGCGGCGACCTGTCCGGCCTCCCGCAGCACGTCCGCGGCGACCTCGGGCGCGGCCGCGGCGAGCGAGGCCGCGTCCGGGTAGTGGACCCGCGGGATGACCAGGACGTGGGTCGGTGCCTGGGGGTTGATGTCCTGGAAGGCGACCGTGGTCTCGGTCTCCCGGACGATCGTCGCGGGCACTTCGCCGGCCACGATCTTGCAGAACAGGCAGTCGTCCTGCGGCTGTCCAGCCACGTCGGTCACGTCGCTCACGTCTCCTCACGGGTCGGGGTCGGGCGTGCGCCCCGGCGGTGCCGGGTACGGGGGCATGCTATCGGTGGCCGGCCCGCCGCCAGGGCGCCGGACCGCTACGGGAGGGGCGGCGGCGTCTTCGCGGGGTGCCGGGCGAGGGCGTCGAGGGCGATCCGGACGGCCTCGTCCAACTGCCGGTCGCGGCCTGCCGCGTGGTCCTGCGGGGCCTGGACGACCTCGACGTCCGGGTCGACGCCGTGGTTCTCGACCTCCCAGCCCTGGCCCTCCAGCCAGAAGGCGTACTTGGGTTGGGTGACGAGGGTGCCGTCGACGAGCCGGTAGCGGCTGTCGATGCCGACGACGCCGCCCCAGGTGCGGGTGCCGACGACCGGGCCGATGCCGAGGGCCTTGATCGCGGCGTTCACGATGTCGCCGTCGGAGCCGGAGAACTCGTCGGCAACGGCGACCACCGGGCCGCGCGGGGCGTCCTGCGGGTAGCTCACCGGGCGCTGACCGCGGGGCAGGTCCCAGCCGATGATCCGCCGGGCCAGCTTCTCCACGACGAGTTGCGAGGTGTGGCCGCCCCGGTTCTCGCGGACGTCCACGATCAGGCCCTCGCGGATGACCTCCAGCCGCAGGTCCCGGTGGATCTGGGCCCAGCCCGGGGCCATCATGTCCGGGACGTGGAGGTAGCCGAGGCGCCCGCCGGACCGTTCCAGGACGTGGGCGCGGCGGTCGGCGACCCAGGCGTGGTAGCGCAGCGGCCCCTCGTCGTCCAGCGGGACAACCACGACGTGCCGCGGGGCGCCGCCCGCGGCGGGGAGCACGGTGAGTTCCACGGGTTTGCCCGCGGTGCCGGCGAGCAGCGGGGCGGGGCCGGTGACCGGGTCCACCGGGTGTCCGCCGACGGCGAGGACGGCGTCTCCGCTGCGGACGGCCACCCCGGGTGCGGCGAGCGGGGAGCGGGCCCGCGGGTCGGAGGTCTCGGAGGGCAGCACCCGGTCGATGCGCCACCGTCCGTCGGGGTGCCGGGAGAGGTCGGCGCCGAGCAGGCCCTGGGCGTCGCCGTGGCCCCAGCCGCCGCCCGGCATGACGTAGGCGTGGGAGGTGCCGAGTTCGCCGTGCACCTCCCACAGCAGGTCGACCAGGTCGTCGTGGGTGGCGACCCGGTCGAGGACGGGCCGGTAGCGGTCGAGGACGGCGTCCCAGTCGACGCCGCCGAGGTCGGCCCGCCAGAAGTGGTCGCGCATCAACCGGCCGGTCTCCGCGTACATCTGGCGCCATTCGGCGGCCGGGTCGATCTGGTGGCGCACCCGGGAGAGGTCCACGGTGAGGTGGGCGTCGCCGTCCTCGTCGGAGGGGGCGCGCCGGTCGCTGGGGACGACCTTCAGCTTGCCGTCCGTCCACAGCAGGACGCGTTTGCCGTCGCCGGTGACGGCGAAGTGGTCGGCGTCGGACGCGAGGTGTTCCATCCGGCGTTGGACCAGGTCGTAGCGCTCCAGGTCGGCCTTGGGGTGCGGGTCGTCCGGGGTGGCGCGGGCCGTGCCGAGGACGCCCACCACGGGGTGGCGCAGCCACAGGACGCCGTCCTTCGCCGCGCGGAGGGTGGAGTAGCGGCCGGACTCCACGGGGAAGGGGACGATGCGGTCGGCGAGCCCTTCGAGGTCGATGCGGGTGGTGGGGGCGCCTTCGCTGTCCGGGGTCTCGTCCTTGTCGGGCGTCTCGAAGGGGCGGCCGTGGCGCTGCGGTCCGAACGGGGACGGGGTGGTGGCGGCGAGGGTGATCAGGTGCGGGCGGGAGCCGTCGACGAAGACGAGGTCGAAGACGTGCTCGTCGTAGACGGGGTCGAAGGCCCGGGCGGAGAGGAACGCGAGGTGCTTGCCGTCGGCGGTGAACGCGGGCGCGTAGTCACGGAACCGCAGCGGGGTGGCCTCGGTGACGGTCCCGTCGGCGGTGTGGGCGAGTTTCAACTGCCGCAGCGGGCCGGGGCCGGCGTGCGACCAGACCAGCCAGGCCGAGTCGGGGGAGAAGGCGAGGCCGGAGGCGTCGCCGTGCTCGCCGCGGTCGATCTCGCGGACCTCGCCGCTGGTCCGCTCCACCAGCAGGACGCGGCCGTCGTGCGCGGCGACCGCGGCGCGGGAGCCGTCGGGGGCGACGGCGAGCGCCATGACCCGGCCGAGTTCACCGGCGCCGATGCGACGGGGCGGACGCGCGGTGCCGGTGGTGGCAGGGGCGGTGGTGCCGTCGGCGGGTCCGGAGTCCGCCGGGTCTGAGCGAGCCGGGTCTGAGCGAGCCGGGTCGGAGGGGTCGGGGTGGGCCGGGCCGTCGGGCAGCAGGGCGCCGGTGGCGGGGGCGAACTCCAGTGCGTCCTCGCCCGGCGCGTCGGTGACCCAGACGACGTGTTCCTCGCCGTCCGCCCGGAAGGTGCGCGGCATCCTGGCCCGCACGCCCGGCTCGGCGGCGAGGGCGCGGGCCGGTCCCTCGCGGTGGGTCACCCAGTGGACCGAGCCGCGCACCGACACCGCGCTGCCGCGTCCGGTGTGGTCGGGGGAGGCGGCGCCGAACCAGCGTTCGGCGCTGACGGGGTGCGGCTGGAGGTCGGTGCGCTGGCCGCCGAGGCGGACGTCGAGACGGCGGGGCGCGGCGCCCGACAGGTCTTCCAGGAGCAGGAGTTCACCGGCGCTGGCGTAGACGAGGCGGGTGCCGTCGCCGGCGGCGTGCCGGGCGTAGAAGCCGTCGAGGGGGGTGTGGCGGCGCAGGTCGGTGCCGTCGGCGAGGGAAGAGTACACGGCGCCGACGCCCTCGTGGTCGGAGAGGAACGCGATCCGCTCCCCCACGCGGACGGGGTACTCGATGTTGCCGTCGAGGTCGGCGTGGAGGCGGACGAACGTGCCGTCGCCGCTGGGGTCGATCCACAACTTGCCCGCGGTGCCGCCCCGGTACCGCTTCCACCAGGCGGCTTCGCGGTTCTTCCCCGCGGAGAGGAGCACCGTCCGACCACCGGGTCCGGTCACGACGTCGCCGACGGGGCCGTGCGGCAGGGTCTCGGCGGGGCCGCCGTCGAGCGGGACGGCGCGGGCCCAACTGCGGCGGAAGCTCGCCTGGTCGTGGGCGCCGAGGACGAGGACCCGACCGTCGTCGGTCCAGCCGCGGACGGTGGTGCGGGAGCCGCCCCAGTGGGTGAGTCGGCGGGACGGGCCGCCGTCGACGGGCGCCAGATGGACTTCGGGGGCGCCGTCACGGGTGGAGGTCCAGGCGACCGTGGTGCCGTCCGGGGAGATCCGCGGATGGTTCACGGGCACGTTGTCGGCGCTTACCCGCCAGGCACGCCCACCGTCGAGTGGTGCGATCCAGACGTCGTCCTCTGCCGTGAAGGCGATCAACTCGCCGTGGACATGCGGGTACCGGAAGTACGCAGACTGAGTCACCCGATCACCCTAGGCAGCGGTGGGTTCCCAGGTCACCGGTTTCGATCACATTCAAAGGCACGGCCGGCGCGTCGCGCTTCCACACCCTCCCGCTGCCCTCCACAGGAGCGCACCCACCTCAGGAACGCAAGGAACTACGCACCCCGCAAAACAACGCACGCGCAACGGAACGCACCCAGCCCAGGGGCGCGGGGAACTGCGCAACCCCCCAACGCACCGCACAGAACAACGCACCCACGCCAGAACGCACGGGAATCAGGGGCGCGGGGAACTGCGCGAAACCCCAGCGCACCCCGCAAAAAACGCACGCGCAGCGGGACGCACCCAGCTCAGGGGCGCGAGGAACTGCGCAAAACCCCCAGCGCACCGCACAGAACAACGCACGCGCAGCGGAACGCACGCAGATCAGGGGCGCGAGGAACTGCGCGAAACGCCAGCGCACCGCGCAGAACAGCGCACGCGCAGCGGGACGTACGGGCTGAGGGGCGCGCCCCTCAGGACCAGCGCCCCGTGCGCCCCAGCACCAACGCAGCCCCCACCGTGCCAGCAGTGGAAGTCCGCAACACGCTCGGCCCCAGCCGATACGTACCCGCGCCCGCCCCGGCAAAAGCCGCCAACTCCTCGGGAGAGACACCACCTTCGGGACCGACGACGAGGACGATCTCCCCGGCGCCGGGGAGTTCAGCGCCGGCGAAGGGCGCACTGCCGTGGTGCTGGTCCTCGTGCAGGACGCCCGCGAAGTCAGCAGCGGCCAGCAGCGCAGCGACCTGCTTCGTGGTCATGACGTCCGCCACCTCGGCGAAACGCACCCGCCGGGACTGCTTGCCCGACTCCCGGGCGGTGGCCCGCCACTTGGCGAGGGCCCGCGCGCCCCGGTCGCCGCGCCACTGGGTGACGCAGCGGGCGGCGGCCCACGGGACGATCGCGTCGACGCCGGTCTCCGTCATGGTCTCCACCGCGAGTTCGCCCCGGTCCCCCTTGGGCAGGGCCTGGACGACGGTGAGCCGCGGCGCCGGGGGCGGTTCCTCGTGGGACGCGGTGACGTGCACGAGCAGTCGGTCCTTGCCCTCGGAGCCGGTGACGACGCAGTCCGCCCAACGTCCCCGCCCGTCGGTGAGGACGACGTCCTCACCGGCCCGCAGCCGCTTCACGGACACGGCGTGCCGTCCTTCGGGGCCGTCGAGGACGAAACGCCCGCCGGGGGCGTCGAGGTCGTCGAGACGGGGGACGACGAAAACGGGTGCGGTCACGAGGCCCTCCCGACGGCCAGGGTGTCGACGGCGTCCGCGGCTTCCGCCCACAGCACCTCGACCAGGTCCCCCGCGGGCATCTCCCGGGCGAGCCGGTGGCCCTGGCCCGCCCACAGGGCCATGCCCTGCGGGTCGGCGGCCTTGGCGGCGGCCTTGCGCAGCGGGCCGGTGAGGTGGTGGACCTGGGGGTACGCGGCGGGGGCGTAGCGGCCGTGCTCGCGCAGGAAGCGGTTGACCAGGCCGCGCGCGGGGCGCCCGGTGAACGCGCGGGTGATCTCGGTGCGGGTGAACAGGGGGTTGGTGAGCGCCTGTTTGTGCATCAGGTGGGCGCCGGACTCGGGGGTGGGCAGGAAGGCCGTGCCGAGTTGCGCGGCATCGGCCCCGGCGGCGAGCACGGCGGCGATCTGGGCGCCGCGCATCAGCCCCCCGGCGGCGATGACGGGGATCTCCACGTTCTCCCGGACCTGGGTGACGAGGGCGAGCAGTCCGAGTCCGGTGCCGTCGTTGTCGAGGCTGTCCCGGTGGGTGCCCTGGTGGCCGCCCGCCTCGATGCCCTGGGCGATCACCCCGTCGGCGCCGGACCAGGCGACGGTCCGCGCCTCCTCGACGGTGGTCGCGGTGACGAGGGTGAGGGTGCCCGCCTTGCGGAGGGCGGCGATGACCTCGCGGGTCGGACAGCCGAAGTGGAAGGAGACCACGGGTACGGGGTCGTCGAGGAGGATCGCGAGCTTGGCGTCGTAGCCGTCGTCCCGGCCGCTGTCGGGGTCCCCGAGCTCGGTGTCGTACCAGCCGGACTCACCGGCGAGCTGATGGCCGTAGACGTCGACGACCGCCGGGTCCGCGTACTCGGGTTGGGGCATGAAGACGTTCACGCCGAAGGGGAGGGACGTCAGGCTCCGCACCTGCTTGATCTCCTGGTACATGCCGTCGGCCGTCTTGTAACCGGCGGCGAGGAACCCCAGTCCGCCCGCTTCGGACACGGCTGCGGCCAGCTGCGGCCGGGACACCCCGCCCGCCATCGGGGCCTGCACGATCGGGCACGGAAGGAGATCGGTCAGTGCGGAGGACATGACGGCATGTTGTCACGTCCTCCACACAAGTCCGAATCCAGCCGTACATCTGGCATATTCCGGCCGTGTGTGGATACGGGTGGATCATCGACGGGAGCACACCTGTGCTGGTCAGAGCGGTGCTTGAGGGTTGCACCAGCTCGGGAGCGGCGATTGTTCGCCAATTCCCCAACACCCCTAGCGTTGGCGCACCGTTGCATGGGCGACCCCCGCCCGGACGAGAACCGGGACGGGGGTGACCCACTACGGAGGGTGGCGATGCGGTCGCCGGGACGCACCGCGTCAGCGACCGTTGAACGCGTCCTTCAACCGGGAGAACAGCCCCTGCTGACCTGGCTGGAACTGACCGATGGGGCGCTCCTCACCGCGCAGCTTCGCCAGCTCCCGCAACAACCGCTCCTGCTCGGCGTCGAGCTTGGACGGGGTCTGCACCTCGACGTGGACGATCAGGTCGCCCCGACCGCCGCCCCGCAGATGCGTCACGCCCCGACCGTGCAAGGGGATCGACTGGCCGGACTGGGTACCGGGCCGGATGTCGATCTCCTCCATGCCGTCCAGGGTCTCCAACGGCACCTTGGTGCCCAGCGAGGCCGCCGTCATCGGCAGCGTCACCGTGCAGTGCAGATCGTCGCCGCGCCGCTGGAAGACCGCGTGCGGCAGCTCGTGGATCTCGACGTACAGGTCACCGGCGGGGCCGCCGCCGGGGCCGACCTCGCCCTCGCCCGCGAGCTGGATGCGGGTGCCGTTGTCGACACCGGCCGGGATCTTCACCGTCAGGGTGCGACGGGAACGGACCCGGCCGTCGCCCGCGCACTCCGGGCACGGGGTGGGCACGACCGTGCCGAAGCCCTGGCACTGGGGACACGGACGCGAGGTCATGACCTGGCCGAGGAACGACCGGGTCATCTGCGACACCTCGCCCCGACCGCGACACATGTCACAGGTCTGGGCACTGGTGCCGGGCGCCGCGCCCTCGCCGTTGCAGGTGTTGCAGACGACGGCGGTGTCGACCTGGATGTCCTTGGTGGTCCCGAAGGCCGCCTCGTCCAGCTCCACCTCCAGCCGGATCATCGCGTCCTGACCGCGCCGGGTGCGGGATCGGGGACCGCGCTGGGACGCCGTTCCGAAGAAGGCGTCCATGATGTCGGAGAAGTTTCCGAAGCCACCGGCGCCGAAGCCGCCGGGTCCACCGCCCGCCTGGGACAGCGGATCGCCGCCGAGGTCGTAGACCTGCTTCTTCTGCGGGTCCGACAACACCTCGTAGGCGGCGTTGATCTCCTTGAACCGCTCCTGGGTCTTCGGATCGGGGTTGACGTCCGGATGCAGCTCGCGCGCGAGCCTCCGGAACGCCTTCTTGATCTCGTCCTGGGACGCGTCGCGGCGTACGCCTAGTACGGCGTAGTAGTCCGTGGCCACTTACGACTCCGCCAGGATCTGTCCGACGTAACGTGCCACTGCGCGTACTGCTCCCATCGTTCCCGGGTAGTCCATGCGGGTCGGGCCGACCACGCCGAGCTTGGCGACTGCCTCGCCGCCCGAACCGTAGCCCACCGACACGACGGACGTGGAGTTGAGCCCCTCATGGGCGTTCTCGTGACCGATCCTTACGGTCATGCCCGAATACTCCGCCTCGCCGAGGAGCTTGAGGAGGACGACCTGCTCCTCCAACGCCTCCAGGACGGGCCGGATCATGAGGGGGAAGTCATGTCCGAAGCGGGTGAGGTTGGCGGTACCGCCGATCATCAACCGCTCCTCGGTCTCCTCGACCAGCGTCTCCAGCAGAGTGGAGAGGATGGTCGAGACACTGCCCCGGTCCTCGGTGTCGAACACCTCGGGCAGGTCCTGCACCAGTTGCGGCACGTCGGCGAACCGACGACCCGCGACCCGGCTGTTGAGCCGCGCCCGCAGATCCGCGAGCGAGGTCTCGCCGAACGGAGCCGGGCAGTCCACCATCCGCTGCTCCACCCGACCGGTGTCGGTGATCAGGACGAGCATCACCCGGGCCGGGGCCAGCGACAGCAGTTCCACGTGCCGCACCGTCGAACGGGTCAGGGACGGGTACTGCACCACGGCGACCTGCCGGGTCAGCTGCGCCAGCAGCCGGACCGTGCGGCCCACGACGTCGTCGAGGTCCACCGCCCCGTCGAGGAAGTGGTGGATGGCCCGGCGTTCAGGGGCCGTCATCGGCTTGACCCCGGCCAACTTGTCCACGAACAGGCGGTACCCCTTGTCGGTGGGGATGCGCCCCGCACTGGTGTGCGGCTGGGCGATGAACCCCTCCTCCTCCAGTGCCGCCATGTCGTTACGGACCGTGGCCGGGGAGACACCCAGACGGTGCCGTTCGGTCAGCGCCTTGGAGCCGACCGGCTCCTCCGTGCCGACGTAGTCCTGGACGATGGCGCGCAACACTTCCAGCCTGCGTTCACTGAGCACCGCGCACCTCCCGTTCCTCTGGTTCCCTCTGCGCCGGCGCGGGTCCGACCCGGCTCCGCGGAACGGTTCCTGGCACTCATGACAGTCGAGTGCCAGCGTTCCCAGCCAAGTGTACGGCCGGTGGGTACGCACGTAGCAAGGCCGTGTCACGAGCCACTGCGCCGCGTCGTCCGGCCACGCGTCCCGGCCGGCCGCCCGCCGGGTCCGGGGCGGAGCCGCGCGCCCGCCGGCCATGACCTAGCGTCACGGTATGCGGACGACACGGGACATCCCCTGGGCGGCGGAGGGCTGGGAGCGGATCGGGCCCCGGACGGGACGGCGGCGGCTGCCCGGCTGGGACTGCACGGTCGGGCTGGTCGCGGGCGAACGGGCGGCCCTGCTGGTGGACGCGGGCTCCACCCTGCGGGAGGGCGCCGAGCTGCGGGAGCAGGCCGAGCGGCTGCTCGGCGGCGGGCGCGTCACGCACCTCGCGCTGACCCATCCGCACTTCGACCACGTCCTCGGCGCGCCGGCGTTCCCCGGGGCGACGGTGTACGGGGCGGCCGGCGTCGGTGCGCTGCTGGTCGCGGGGCGGGAGGAACTGCGGGACGACGCGGTGCGGTACGGGGTCGACCCCGGTGCGGCCGCGGCGGCGGCCGGGGCGCTGCGCGCGCCCGGGGTGGAGGTGTCGGGGACGCTGGCCCTGGACCTGGGGGGCGTGTCGGTCGTCCTCGCGGACGTGGGACCCGGGCACACCGGGCAGGACCTGGTCGTGGTCGTCGCCGGGGAACCGCCGGTGGTGTTCTGCGGCGATCTCGTCGAGGAGTCCGGGGAGCCGCAGGCGGGGCCCGACGCCCACCCGGCGGCGTGGCCGGGCGCATTGGACCGGGTGCTGGCGCTCGGCGGGCCGACCGGGCGGTACGTGCCGGGGCACGGGGCCGTGGTGGGGGCGGCGTTCGTCACGGCCCAGCGGGACGTGCTGCGCACGGCGGCGGGCTGAGGCGGCCCGGGGCGGGGCCGTCGCCGGGCGTTCTATCGTCGCGGGATGCGTCAGTACTCAGCGGATCTGACTCCGCCCTGGAAGAAACAGAGCGCCGCACCCGAGGTCCCCGCGGAGGCGGACCTCGTGGTGGAGGAGGTCGCGACGGGGTTCTGCGGCGCGGTGGTCCGGGTGGAGGCGGGCACCGTCACCCTGGAGGACCGGTTCGGCAAGCACCGGGTCTTCCCGATGGAACCGCGCGGGTTCCTGATCGACGGCAAGCCGGTCACCCTGGTCCGCCCCGGACGCCCGGCCCCCGACCGTCCCCAGCGCACCGCCTCCGGCTCGGTGGCCGTACCGGGGGCGCGGGCGCGGGTCGCACGCGCCGGGCGCATCTACGTCGAGGGCCGTCACGACGCCGAACTCGTCGAGAAGGTGTGGGGCGACGACCTGCGGGTGGAGGGCGTGGTCGTGGAGTACCTGGAAGGCGTGGACGACCTGCCGGCGATCGTCGCGGAGTTCGCCCCGGGCCCCGACGCCCGGCTCGGCGTCCTGGTGGACCACCTGGTGCCCGGCAGCAAGGAGTCCCGGATCGCGGCCTCGATCACGGACCCGCACACCCTGGTCGTCGGCCACCCGTTCGTCGACGTCTGGCAGGCGGTGCGGCCCGCCGCGCTCGGCATCGCCGCCTGGCCGCGGGTGCCGCGGGGACAGGACTGGAAGACGGGGGTGTGCACCGCCCTGGGCTGGCCTCCCCACACAGGCGCCGCCTGGCAACACATCCTGTCCCGGGTGCACAGCTACAAGGACCTGGAACCGGAGCTGCTCGGGCCGGTCGAGCACCTCATCGACCATGTGACCGTCGGGTTCAGCTGACCGTCCGACTGCACCGCAAACACGTGCCCCATCCAGGCAAAAAATAGACAACAAGCCTACAAAAAAGGCTAGTTGGCGCAACGCGGGACCTATACCATCGCCTGCCCGGGGAGCCCCTGCGCGCCCCGGAGGGGGAGGGGGACGTCATGACACGTCCAGGGGGAAGGGTCCGCACGGCTGCCCGGACCGGACGCGTACGACGGCCGGCCGGGGTGTGCGCCGCCCTGCTGGCGGCGGCGCTCCTGGCCGGCTGTTCCTCGGACGGGGGCCCGTCGGACGGCGGCTCCACGGGCTCCGGGGAGGTGGCGTCCTCCACCGGACCGCCGCCCACCGCACCCCGGGCGACCGCCCCGACCGCCGCTCCCCCACCGACCACCGCCACCCCCACGACCCCGGCGAGCTCGACCGCCCCGGCCGGGGACACCGTCGCGCCCCCGTCACCGCCCCCCGTCACCGCATCGACGCCGAGCGGACCGACGGGGGCCGCCGCGCTCTGGGGCCGGGAGTACCGCGGGACGGCGAAGGTGTCGGTCGACGTCCACGACCACTGCGGCGCGGGCGGGGCGCGCCGGTTGGCGGACAGCCGGACGTACTCCCTCCCCGGCACCCTCAGCCTGAGCCGGCCCCGGACCGGGGGAGGCTTCACCGAGGACAACCCGTTCTCGCTGGTCCTCGCGGTCGGGCAGCCTTCCGAGACGGGGGCGGTGTCGATGTGGTCGGCCGCGGTCAGCACCACCTCGGGCCAGGACCTCACCGGGAACCCCCGGGACCCGAACCTGCTGCTCACGTACTGGGACCTGGATTGGTCGGCCGGGCGGCTGAGCGGGCGGCTGACCGACCCCCACACGCAGGAGGCCGTGGCGCTGAACCTGGTGAACTGGCCCACCCCGCTCGCCGCCTGCCGCCCCGAACTCGGACAGCTGCCGGGCGGCCATCCGCACGCCCTCGGCGCGGGCACCACGCTCAGCGGACGGCTCGACACCGGCGGCCTGTCCCTGACCGCGCGGGGCAGCACGCAGAGCGGCAACCTCACCTTCCGCTTCGCGTTCACCGGGAGCTCCTGATGCCGGACACCGCACCGCCCGATCCGCCGGGGCAGGACGCACCCGCGGTGGGCGTCGACGCGCTCGACCGCTGGGGCGAGCGCGTCGCGCAGTGGGCGGCCCCCGAGGAGAGCGTGCTGGCCGCCCAGACCACCCGGGCCTACGCCGCCGGCGGCCGGACCCGCCGGGACCTGTTCCGCACCGGGGCGCACGCGCCGGGCGCACTCGACGGTGGCCTCGCCACCGTGCTGCCGCAGTTGCTGGACGCACTGGCGTACGCGGCGGACGCCCTGAAGACGGCCCTGGGCAGTCAGTACTTCAGCAACGGCGTCGCCGTGACCACCCTCGCCGTCGCCCTGCGGGAACGCTCCGGACGGTGCCCGCGGACCGCGGACGGCCCGCACGGTTCCGAAGGGGGCGAAGCAGGCGAGGGCGAAGCCGCCACCGCAACCACAGCCACAACCACAGCCACAACCACAGCCGCCCCGAACGCCGAGGCCGTGGCGGCGGCCCTGCGCATGTACGAGCGGCTGCGGGCGCGCCGGGTCGACGACGCGACGGCCGAGGAGCTGACCGCCGCCTTGGTCTCCCGGCTGCTGACCACCGGACGGCCGCAGGACGTGGGCGCCTTCCTCGACGCCCTGGTGGCGACGGAGGCTCCGTCGCCCGCCCCCGAGCGCCGCGGCCCGCTGCGCCGGTTCGCCGGAGCGCTGCGCCGCCGCCCCGGCAGACGGGCCGACAGACGGGCCGACGACCGCCCGGACCGGGCCGGGGACACATGACCGCCGCGCACCCGACCCGTTCGGTACGGGCCCGGTTCGGGCCGCCGCCCTGGCTGTGGCTGATCCTGCTGCTGCTCGCCGTGCAGTCGCCCGGGGCCGTCGCCGCCGCCCGGCAGGCCCAGGGCCCGTTCGCCCAGTGGCGGGACGGCCTCGGAGACGGGCTCCTGGTCGTCTCGGCCCTGACGCTGGTCCAGTCGCTGCCCCTGGTGTTCCTGTTCGCCGGCGCCCTCGCCCTGGCCCTGCCGCAGCTGAGGCGGCGGGTCGTCGAGCGGCAGTACGGGCTGATGGCGCCGGACGATCCGCTGGTGCCGCCCGCCACCGCGGCTGTCTACGCACAGGTGCAGCGCTTCCTCACCGCACGCGCACCCGGCACCGTGCTGCGGGTCAGCAACCAGCCGCGGCCCCTCGCCCGGGTCTACCCGGACCGCTGGCGGACCACCCGGGTCGGCGTCTTCCGCCCGCTGGTCCTGCTGTGGGACGCGGACCGGGAGGCGGCCGAGGCCGTCCTGCTGCACGAACTGGGGCACCTCCGCTCCGGCGAACAGCACGTCTCCGGGCTCGGCAGTCCGTTCACCGCCCTGGTGCGCAGCTGGCCCTACCTGCTGGCCGGGTTCGGCGCGCTGCCGGTGGCGCTGCTGTTCCTCTCCGGGAACGCGACCGCTCCCCTGATGCTCGCCCAGGTCGTCCTGGTCGTGCTGGCCGTGCCCAAGCTGCTGCTGGTCGTGGTCGGCGCGCTGTGGTCGTCCGAGCTGGCCGCCGACCGGTACGCGGGGCGGGGCGGCGGGTGGCCCGCCCTGCTCCGGGTGTTCGACCAGGTGGAACGGCACGCCCGGGGCCGGACGGCCCGGCTGTACCACCCGCCGGTCCGGATGCGGCGCTGGTTCGCCGCGCGGGCCGAACGGCGAAGCGGCCAGTTGCTGTTGCTCCTGCTGTGGCCGACCGCGCTGCTCGCCGAGGCCCTGCTCGACCTGCTCGGCGGCGCCCTGGCCTACCGGCTGCTCGGCGACGAGTGGGACACCTGGGGCGCCGCCGTGCGGGCCGCCCTCGCGCTCGCCCACGAACAACTCGCCGGCGGCCCCCTGTGGTGGTCGGTGCTGGCCGCCCTCGTCGGATGGCCCCTGCTCGCCCGCCGGTGGCCGCGGCTGTGGGGGTGGCGCGGACCGGAGCACGGGGTCCGTCCGCTCGGGGCGCACGCCACGGCGGCCCTGCTCCCGGCGGCGGCGCTGCTCGTCGGTCTGCTGGCCGCCCCCGGGGAGTCCGGGACCGCATCGCGCCCGCCGGAGGTCACGGCCACCCCCTCGGCCGGGCCCGGGGACCTCCCCCCGCCCTGTCCCAGTCGCTCCGCCCCGGCCGCACCGCCCCGGCCCACGGGCCTGCCGTCCTTCGGAGCCGCGGGGTCCACGGGCACCCCCACGCCCACCGCCGCTCGGACCTTCCGGACGGTGCGGGTGAGCGAGGTGGAGCCGTTGGGGGACACGCGCGCCGACTGGGCCCGGGACACGGCCGACCGGATCGCCCGCGCCCGGTGGAGCCTGGGCTCCGACGGGACGCTGACCGCGGACCTCGACGAGGTCCCGGTGCTGCGCACCACCTCCGCGGACGGGGACACCCGGGTGCTGAGCGGGGAACGGACCCGCACCACCGACACGAACGCCACCACCACCTGGGCCGAGGCCGAACTGCGCACGTCCGCCGGCCGGCCACCGGAACTCCACCTGGTCCGGGCGACGACCTCGGTCGACCACGCCGTGATCGCCTGCCGGACCTTCGACTCCACCACGACGTCGGCCGCCCGGTTCGTCCTGGAACTGGGCGGGCCCTGAGCCGGGCGGGGTGGAACGGTCAGTCCACGAGGTCCCGGACCACCCCGTCGGCGAGCAGCCGGCCGCGCAGGGTCAACACGGCCAGGCCCCGGTCGAAGGGGGCGGCTTCGAGGAGTCCGTCGGCGAGGGCGCGGCGGGCCGCCGCCAGCCCCTGCGGCCTCAGCAGGTCCAGCGGGCAGCCGTCGCGCAGGCGCAGTTCCAGCAGGACGCGCTCCACCCGACGGTCCTCCGCCGCCAGGACCTCCCGGCCGGCGCCGGGTGACCGGCCCTCGGCGAGCGCCGCCGCGTAGGCGCCCGGGTGCTTGACGTTCCACCAGCGCACCCCGCCGACGTGGCTGTGCGCGCCGGGGCCCGCGCCCCACCAGTCGGCGCCCCGCCAGTACAGCTCGTTGTGGAGGCAGCGCCCGGCCGCCGACCTGGCCCAGTTGGACACCTCGTACCAGGCGTAGCCGGCGGCGGCGAGCCGCTCCTCGGCGATCAGGTAGCGGTCGGCGTGCACGTCGTCGTCGGTCATCGGGACCTCGCCGCGCCGGATCTGCCGGGCCAGCCGGGTGCCCTCCTCCACGATCAGCGCGTACGCCGACACGTGGTCGGGTTCCGCGCCGATCGCGGCGTCCAGGGAGGCCCGCCAGTCGTCGTCGGACTCCCCCGGGGTCCCGTAGATCAGGTCCAGGTTGACGTGCTCGAAGCCGGCGGCCCGTGCCTCGGCGACACAGCGCTCGGGGCGCCCCGGGGTGTGCGTGCGGTCGAGGATCCTCAGCACGTGCGGGCGGGCGCTCTGCATGCCGAACGAGATCCGGGTGAAGCCGCCCTCGCGCAGCGCGGCCAGGTACGCCGGGTCGACCGAGTCGGGGTTGGCCTCGGTGGTGATCTCCGCGTCGGGCGCGAACCCGAACTCGTCCCGGACCGCACCGAGCATCCGCACCAGGTCGTCCGCGGCGAGCAGGGTGGGCGTGCCGCCGCCGACGAAGACGGTCCGCACCTGGCGCGGGTCGTCCCCGAGCACCTTGCGGGCGAGCCGGACCTCGTCGACGAGGGTGGCCGCGTAGTTGTCGCGGGACGCGAGCACCCCGCCGCTGCCGCGGAGCTCGGTGGCGGTGTAGGTGTTGAAGTCGCAGTACCCGCAGCGGGTGGCGCAGTAGGGGACGTGGAGATAGAACCCGAGGGGGCGGTCGGCCGCCCCGGCGAGCGCGTCGGCGGGCAGCGCCCCGCTTTCGGGCACGGCCTCGCCCTCGGGAAGTACGGAAGGCATGCTCCCATTGTCCCCCGTCGCCGCGCGTTCCCCCGCCGGGCCCTCAGACGGCCTGGAGCACGAGGATCGCGAGGTCGTCCTCCGGGGGCGCGTCACCGAAGGCGTGCACCTGTTGCCGCAGCCGCTCCGCCAGCGCGCCGGCGGAGAGCCCCGCGCACCCGGAGAGGGCCACCGCGAGCCCCTCGCCGTCGTCGAACTGGCGCCGCCCCGCCCGGCGCTCGGTGACCCCGTCGGTCACGCACAGCAGGGTGTCCCCCGGTGCCAGGTCGAAGGACTCGGCGCGGTACGTGACGTCCTCGACCACGCCCAGCAGCATCTGGGACCCGGCGACGACGCACACCTCCCCGTCGGGGCGCAGCACCAGCGGCAGCGGGTGGCCGGCGGACGCGAGGGTGCACCGGACCCCGTCCGCCGTCGGCACCAGTTCCCCGTACAGCGTGGAGAGGAACCGGGGCATGAAGCCCTCCGCCGACAGCGGGCCGCCCTCCGCCCCGGCGAGCGCCCGCGCCCCGGCCTCGGCGGCTTCCGTCGCATCGTCCAGGAGCAGCTGGTTGAGCCGGTCCAGCACCTCGCCCACCGCGTAGCCCTCGCGGGCCAGCAGACGCAGCCAGGGCCGGGCGAGTCCGACCACGACCGCCGCCTCGGGGCCCTTGCCCTGGACGTCGCCCAGCGCGAAGCACCAGCGGCCCCGCCCGGCCGGGAACACGTCGTAGAAGTCGCCGCCGGGCCCGCCGCGCTCCCGGGGTTCGTAGACCAGGGCACTGCGCATCCCGGGGATCTCCGCGACCGAGCTGGGCAGCAGTCCGCGCTGGAGGACCCGGCTGATGGTGGCCTGCCGGGCGTACTGGCGGGCCGCGCCGATCGCCAGCGCGACCCGGCGGCAGAAGTCCTCGACGAGCCCGGTCACCTCATCGGGGAACCTCAGCAGTCCGGAGCGCCCGATCAGCAGGGTGCCCAGCGGTCTACCGCCCGCGACCAGCCCGAACGCCACACAGGCCCCCGAGGGTTCGTCCGCCCCGAACGAGGCGCCGGGCCAGCTCACGGGGACCGCCCCGGAGCGCGCCGGGTCCTCGGTGGGCAGCGGCGGTTCCTTCTCCAGGACGCGGCGCAGCTCCTCGATCCGCTCCTCGCTGCCGTGCCACACCCGGGCCAGCCGGGGGCCGCCGCCTGGTGGGGTACCGGTGCCGGGTCCGGAGCCGTCGGCCTCGTCGCCGAGCCAGACCGCGCACCAGTCGGCGAGCCGGGGCACCAGCAGTTGGCCCGCGAGCGTCGCCACCAGGTCCTCGTCCAGTTGCCCGGCGAGCAGTTCGGACGCCTCGGCCAGGAAGGAGAGGGCGCCCCGGCCCACCCAGTCCGAGTCGCCGCCGGGGGTCCAGGAGCCGGCGGGGTCCGCGCCGGGGGCGCGCGCCGGAAGGCCGGGCGCCGGCCCGGAGGGCAGGGGGCCCGCCGGACCTGGGGCGTCCGCCCCGCCGGGCGCGGGCCAGCCGGGTCCGGTGGGGCGGGTGCCGTCGGGTGCCGCGCCGGCCATCACCCCGTAGCCGGCGACCGCCTCGTAGCCGGGCATGACCACCTCGTCCGGACACCCCCACGCGTCCGGCACCGCACCCGGGACGCCGGTCCCCCGCGGGTGTACGGGGATCCGGGCCCACACCGTCTTGGTGCCGGGCCGGTAGGTGACGCCCCAGGCGGTGGCGAGCCGGGCGACGAGTTGCAGCCCCCGGCCGTACTCGGGCGCGTCGCTGCTGCGGGCGGCGGGGGCGCCGTTGATGGGGCGGGCGGGGTGCTGGTCGGAGACCTCGATGACGAGGGCACCGGAGTCCGTGGCGGGACCGGGGGCGGGTCCGGGCACGGGTTCCGTTTCCGCGTGGAGCGCCGGGTCGACGTCGTCCGGGGCGCACTCCAGGGCGTACGCCGGGTGGTGCGGCTCGGACGGCTGCTCTGCGCGGTCGATGGTGGGGCGGATGGTGTCTACGGGGTCCGTGGGGTTGGTGAGGTGGGCGAACTCGATGACGGCCACCTCACCGTGGGCCTCCGCCCCGACCTCTGCGTCGTCCTCCAAAGGGTGCTGTTCCTCCCACCGGCAGAGCAGCCCCACATCCGTGCCCGCATGCACCACCGCATTGGTCACCAGCTCGCTGACCAGCAGGGACGCATCCTGCACCAGACGGTCGGATATGCGGGCCGCGGCCGGCCGCGCGCCCTGCGCGCCCTCGCGGGCCCACTCCCCGAGGACGCGTCGGGCGAAGACCCGAGCGGCCGAGGGGGCCAGCGAGTTGCCGGGCAAGGAGGTGCGCGCCACGCGTGCGCCGGCGCGCCCCCGCGCTCGTCGCGCTCCGGCACGAACTGTGTTCTCCCGGTTCTCCCGTCGCATCGGAACGGACTCCACTCCTCGACTGCTGGGAACTTCGGGCGAATGCGCCTCGGGCGACAGAGACAGAGTGACAGACTGACCGCGCCCGTACGCACCGAGTGACCGAAGTGGGTCATCCCGAACGGCGGAGTGGCCCGCACCCTTCGGGATGAGGGTTCTCACGCGCACCGGGGACGTCGCCCTACGACGAACGGCGTACCCGGATACGCGCACATGCCGGCGGCGAGCGCAACGGGCACGGACCACGACGACAGCGGCCCGCCCCCGGCCCGGTTCCGGAACGGCGGGTCGGGGAACCACGGACGACGGACGACGAGGCACGGTCACGATGAGCGGTGGGGCAGTGGACGACGACCGGGCGGGCATCCTGCTGGTCGATGACATGGAAGACAACCTGACGGCCCTGGAGGCCGTACTCGGCTCCCTCAACGCACCGCTGGTGCGCGCCCGTTCGGGCGAGGAGGCGTTGAAGGCGCTGCTGCGCCGGAGATTCGCGGTGGTGCTCCTGGACGTCCACATGCCGGGGATGGACGGCTTCGAGACGGCCGCCCAGATCAGACGGCTCGACCCGGCGAAGGACGTGCCGATCATCTTCCTGACCGGCCTGGAACCCGATGCGGGCTTCGCGTTCCGCGGTTACGCCACCGGGGCGGCGGACTACCTCACCAAGCCCTTCGACCCCTGGGTGCTGCGCGCCAAGGTGACCGTCTTCCTGGACCTGCACCGCAAGAACCGGCTGCTGGAGCGGATGCTCGCCCGGGAGGAGCGGCAGTTCGACGCGCTGGTCGACCGGCTCACGGCGATCGAGCGCCGGATGGCGCAGGCACCGCCGTGCCGGGACCACGCCGCCACCGACCTCCGCGCCGACATCAACGATCTGGGGCGGATGCTCCGGGAGATGCGGCGCGGCCGGGTCGCCCTGTGAACCGCGGGCCCACAGGGTCGCCCGTGCGGGTGAGCCGGGAGTGCACAGGGCGGGAACGAGGAGCGCGGGCGGGGCGGGGGCGGGCAGCGCGCGTGCGGCGGTCGCCGATCCGCCGTCGGCGACCGGCGCACGCGCCCGGGCTCAGGACTCCTTCGCGCCCGTGTACATCTCGTCGAGCAGATGCCCGAACTCGCGCTCCACGGCCGGGCGCTTGAGCTTCAGGCTCGGGGTCAGGTCACCGTGTTCGACGTCGAGGTCACGCGGCAGGATGCGGAACCTCTTGATGGTCTGCCAGCGCTGGAGCCCCTGGTTCAGCTCCGTCACGTAGCCGTCGACGAGGGTGACCGTCTCGGGTGCGGCGAGCACCTGCGCGTACGTCTTGCCGGCGAGGCCGTTGTCGCCGGCCCAGCCGAGGATCGCCGCCTCGTCCAGGGCGATGAGCGCGGTGCAGAAGTTGCGGGCGGCGCCGTGCACGACGATGGCGGAGACGTACGGACAGATCGCCTTGAACTGCCCTTCGACCTCCGCCGGGGCCACGTACTTGCCGCCCGAGGTCTTGATCAGGTCCTTCTTGCGGTCGGTGATCCGCAGGTAGCCGTCCTCGGACAGTTCGCCGATGTCGCCGGTGTGCAGCCAGCCGTCGCTCTCCAGGACCTCGGCGGTCCGTTCGGGCAACCCGTGGTAGCCCTCCATGACGCCCGGTCCGCGCACCAGCACCTCGCCGTCCTCGGCGATCCGCACCTCGGTGCCCGACAGCGGCTTGCCGACCGTCCCGGTGCGGTAGGCCCCGCCCGGGTTGACGAAGGACGCCGCCGACGTCTCGGTCAGGCCGTAGCCCTCCAGGATGTGCACCCCGGCGCCGGAGAAGAAGTAGCCGATCTCCGGGGACAGCGCCGCGGAGCCGGAGACGCAGGCCCGCAGCCGCCCGCCGAACGCCTCGCGCAGCTTGCCGAAGACCAGGGCGTCGGCGATCTTGTGCTGGGAGCGCAGGCCGAAGGGGACGTCGGCGCGGCCGGTGCGGCGGAAGCTCTCCTGGCTGGTCTTCGCGTACTCGCGGGAGATCCCGGCGGCCCACTGGAAGATCCGGTACTTGGCGGCGCCGCCCGCCCGGGCCTTCGCCGCGACCCCGTTGTAGACCTTCTCGAAGATCCGGGGCACGGCCGCCATGTACGTCGGCTGGACGACCGGCAGATTCTCGATGATCTTGTCGACGCGTCCGTCGACGGCGGTGACGTGGCCGACCTCTATCTGCCCGGAGATGAGCACCTTGCCGAAGACGTGGGCGAGCGGCAGCCACAGGTACTGGACGTCCTCGCCGCTGATCAGCCCGGTCGCCGCGATGGCCTTGGCCATGTACGACCAGTTGTCGTGCGGGAGCCGCACGCCCTTGGGCCGGCCGGTGGTGCCGGAGGTGTAGATCAGGGTGGCCAGCCGGTCGGCGGTGATCGCCGCGATCCGCTCCCGGACCAGGTCCGGCTGCCGCTCCAGCAGGGCGGCGCCCCGGGCCTCCAACTCGGCGAGGGTCAGCACCCAGCCCTCGGGGTCGGTGGGGTCGGGCTCGTGGCCCTCGGCGTCGATGAGGACGACGTGGGCCAACTCCGGCAACTGCGCGCGGCACTCACGGGCCTTGGCGAGTTGCTCCGCGTCCTCAGCGACGAGGACCCGACTGCCGGAGTCCGCGATGATGTACGCGGATTCCGGTGCGTTGGTCTGCGGGTAGACGGTGGTGTTGGCGGCGCCCGCACACAGGATCGCGAGGTCGGTGAGGATCCACTCCACCCGCGTCGCCGCCATCAGCGCCACGCGTTCCTCGGGCTCCACGCCCAGGTCGACCAGTCCCGCCGCGATGGCGTACACCCGTCGGGCGGCCTCCCCCCAGCTCAGGGACCGCCATGCGTCGGGTCCCGTGCCGGAGGCCGCCGGCACGGGGTACCGGTACGCCTCGGCGTCGGGTGTGCGTTCGACGCGCTCCAGGAACAGATGGGCCACCGAGGGCGGCCGGTTCTCGATCAGGCTCTGTGTGTCGCTCACGACGTCCTCCGGGCCCGCGGCAATGCGTAGTGCCTCCGACTGCGGGCGGCTCGCTGCGGCTGTGTACGTACGGCTACTGGGGGGTGGCGGCTTCCTACTTAACTCACTGGTACTTAACTCACTAGTAACTACCGGGCAGTGATCAGGTTAGAGCGCACCGATCCCGTGCGTAAGGGGTCGGATGCCCTCACTGGTCACAGTTGTCGATCGGTATGGACACGGCAAAGCGGGTGACGGGCAGACATCCCGCCCATCGAGTCCCACCCGCCGACCGGACCCCACGCGCCAACGGGGCCACGCACGACGACGGGCCCGTGGACACGGTGTCGTGTCCACGGGCCCGTCGTCGAACGAACCGCCGGCTCGCTACTTCTTGCTCTTGCCGCTGTCGTCGCTGGACAGCACGGCGATGAACGCCTCCTGCGGAACCTCCACGGAGCCGACCATCTTCATCCGCTTCTTGCCCTCCTTCTGCTTCTCCAGCAGCTTGCGCTTGCGGGAGATGTCGCCGCCGTAACACTTGGCGAGGACGTCCTTGCGGATGGCGCGGATCGTTTCGCGGGCGATGACCCGCGCCCCGATCGCGGCCTGGACGGGCACCTCGAAGCTCTGCCGCGGGATGAGCTCCCTGAGCTTCGCCACGAGCCGGACCCCGTACGCGTACGCCTGGTCCTTGTGGGTGACCGCCGAGAAGGCGTCCACCTTGTCGCCGTGCAACAGGATGTCGACCTTGACGAGCTGGGCGCTCTGCTCGCCGGTGGGCTCGTAGTCGAGGGAGGCGTAGCCGCGGGTCTTCGACTTCAGCTGGTCGAAGAAGTCGAAGACGATCTCCGCGAGCGGCAGGGTGTAGCGGATCTCGACCCGGTCCTCGGAGAGGTAGTCCATGCCGAGCATGACGCCGCGCCTGGCCTGGCACAGCTCCATGATCGAACCGATGAACTCGCTGGGTGCGAGGATCGTGGCCCGCACGACCGGCTCGTACACCTGGTCGATCTTGCCCTCGGGGAACTCGCTCGGGTTGGTGACGATGTGCTCGGTGCGGTCCTCCATGATCACCCGGTAGACCACGTTGGGCGCGGTCGCGATCAGATCGAGGCCGAACTCGCGCTCCAACCGCTCCCGGACCACGTCCAGGTGCAGCAGCCCGAGGAAGCCGACGCGGAAGCCGAAGCCGAGCGCGGCGGAGGTCTCCGGCTCGTAGACGAGCGCGGCGTCGTTGAGCTGGAGCTTGTCGAGCGCCTCACGCAGGTCCGGGTAGTCGGAGCCGTCCAGCGGGTACAGCCCCGAGAAGACCATCGGCTTCGGGTCCTTGTAGCCGCCGAGCGCTTCCACGGCGCCCTTGTGCTGGCTGGTGATGGTGTCACCGACCTTGGACTGCCGGACGTCCTTCACGCCGGTGATCAGATAGCCGACCTCACCCACGCCGAGCCCGTCGGAGGGCAGCATCTCGGGCGAGCTGACGCCGATCTCCAGCAGTTCGTGGGTCGCGCCGGTCGACATCATCTTGATCCGCTCGCGCTTGCTGAGCTGACCGTCGATCACCCTGACATAGGTGACGACGCCCCGGTACGAGTCGTAGACCGAGTCGAAGATCATGGCGCGGGCCGGCGCGTCGGCCACCCCCACGGGGTGCGTGACCTCGGCGACCACCCGGTTGAGCAGCGCGTCGACCCCGACCCCCGTCTTGGCGGAGACCCGCAGGACGTCGTCGGGCTCGCAGCCGACCAGGTTCGCCAGTTCCTCGGCGAACTTCTCCGGCTGCGCCGCGGGCAGGTCGATCTTGTTGAGCACCGGGATGATGGTGAGGTCGTTCTCCATCGCCAGGTACAGGTTGGCGAGGGTCTGCGCCTCGATGCCCTGGGCGGCGTCCACCAGGAGGACGGTGCCCTCACAGGCGGCGAGCGATCGTGACACCTCGTACGTGAAGTCCACGTGACCCGGGGTGTCGATCATGTTGAGGATGTGGGTGGTGCCCTGGTCGGGCCCCTCGGTCGGCGCCCAGGGCAGTCGAACCGCCTGGGACTTGATCGTGATGCCGCGCTCCCGCTCGATGTCCATGCGGTCGAGGTACTGGGCGCGCATCTGCCGCTGGTCGACGACTCCGGTGAGCTGGAGCATACGGTCAGCCAGCGTGGACTTGCCGTGGTCGATGTGCGCGATGATGCAGAAATTCCGGATCAGAGCCGGGGCGGTACGGCTGGGCTCTGGTACATGCTGAGTGGTCGCGGGCACGCAGGGTCCTGTCTCTTGAGGCTTCTCACGCCTCGGCTCGGATCGTCACCTAGCCTCCATCGTCCCACGGGCGGGGCACTGCGGCCGGTTTGGGCCGCCGGGAGGCCGACTGGTAACCTGGGCCGTTGTGCCTCCTGCCCTCTCAGCTGGAGACACGGCACGGAGCACCGGATCCCGGTGATCCACTCGGCACCCCGTTCCGGCCGGTCCTCCCGGTCCCGGTCCGTGGCGCCACCCCAGAACGAAATCACCGGCGCGTACGGGCTTCGACCCAACGCGCGCCTTGAACCTGTGAAGGCTCATTCGTGGCGAACATCAAGTCCCAGATCAAGCGGATCAAGACCAACGAGAAGGCTCGGCTGCGCAACAAGGCCGTCAAGTCCTCCCTGAAGACCGCGGTCCGCCGTACCCGTGAGGCCGTCGCCGCCGGCGACGTCGAGAAGGCCACCGCCGCGCAGCGCGACGCTGCGCGCAAGCTGGACAAGGCCGTCTCGAAGGGCGTCATCCACAAGAACCAGGCCGCCAACAAGAAGTCGTCCCTGGCTTCCCAGGTCGCCGCCCTCAAGGGCTGAACCGTGACGCGTGGGGTCTGACCCCACGTCCACGCACCGTGGTCAGGACCAGCACGTGAGGCGTTCGCGCCCGCGCACCGGTTCCGCCGCCACACCGACTTGACCGCCGGAGGGGACCCAGCGGGCCCTCTCTTCCGCTCCCGTCCGGCAATCCGGGCCGGCACGCGGCCTGCGTTCGCCACGCGGGTGCCGGCTCACCCGTCTTGATCCGAGGACCCCGTACCCCGCCTTCCCCAGGCGGCCGGTACGGGGTCCTCGGCGTTCCCGCTCGTCGACGTCTTCCCGCGCCGCGGCCGCAGGGTGTGGGACCTGACGGGGTCAGCCGCGTCGGGAGCGGGCCGCGCGGGCGATCGTCACGACGGCCTTCTCCAGGGCGTACTCGGGGTCGTCGCCACCGCCCTTGACCCCCGCATCGGCCTCCGCCACGGCGCGCAGTGCCACGGCCACCCCGTCCGGGGTCCAGCCGCGCATCTGCTGACGGACCCGGTCGATCTTCCAGGGGGGCATGCCCAGCTCCCGGGCGAGGTCGGCGGGGCGCCCCCCGCGCGCGGAGGACAGCTTGCCGATGGCCCGGACCCCCTGCGCGAGCGCGCTGGTGATCAGCACCGGGGCGACACCGGTCGACAGCGACCAGCGCAACGCCTCCAACGCCTCGGCGGCCCGCCCCTCGACCGCCCGGTCGGCGACCGTGAAGCTCGACGCCTCGGCGCGGCCGGTGTAGTAGCGGCCGACGACCGCCTCGTCGATGGTGCCCTCGACGTCCGCGACCAGTTGGGCCACCGCCGAGGCCAGCTCCCGCAGGTCGCTGCCGATCGAGTCCACCAGTGCTTGGCACGCCTCGGGGGTCGCGGCCCGGCCGAGCGTCCGGAACTCCCCGCGCACGAAGGACAGCCGGTCGGCGGGCTTCGTCATCTTCGGGCAGGCCACCTCGCGCGCGCCCGCCTTGCGCGCCGCGTCCAGCAGCCCCTTGCCCTTGGCGCCGCCCGCGTGCAGCAGCACGAGCGTGATCTCCTCGGCGGGCGCGCCGAGGTACGCCTTCACGTCCTTGACGGTGTCCGCGGACAGGTCCTGCGCGTTGCGTACGACGACGACCTTGCGCTCGGCGAACAGCGACGGGCTGGTCAGCTCGGCGAGGGTGCCGGGCTGGAGTTGGTCGGGGGTGAGGTCGCGGACGTCCGTGTCGGCGTCGGCGGCCCGCGCGGCGGCCACGACCTGCTGCACGGCGCGGTCGAGCAGCAGTTCCTCCTGCCCCACGGCGAGCGTGAGGGGGGCGAGCAGGTCGTCGGTTGCGGTCTTCTTGGCCATCACGCTCCAGCATCCCACGTCCCGCTGACACTCCCGGCGGTCCGGCGGTCCGGCGGTCCGGCGGTCCGGCGGTCCGGCGGTCCGGCGGTCCGGTCGCCCGGCCGGTGCTCCGCGCGGGTGCTCGGTGCGCGGGCTCCGCTCGGGTGCTCGGGGCCGGTGCTCGGGGCCGGTACCGATGTGGGTGCCCTGGCGGCCCGTTCCGGCCAGGGCAGTCGGTTTGCCGCCAACTCCGGGCGACCCGGTCACGACGCGGTCGCGTGCTGGCTACACAGGGGAGCACGGTGCGGCCGGGATCGGGGCTGCCGAGGGGGAGGACGGGTGGTGTCCGTGGTGGGGAACGACGAGCGAGGGGCCGGTGAGCGGTGAGCCCGCGCCGACCTCGCCGAGGGCCCGTGCGGCGGCCGGTCCGTCGAACCGCCGGACGGTCGGGACGTCGGCCCGCCCGACGGCGCCGGGGAACCAGCGGCGAACGCCTGGTCGTGGCCCTGTTCGCCCTCGTGGTGGTGTGGGTGATGGTGACGGGGGCGCTGCGGTGGCTGGCCGCGCACCCGCTCGTCCTCGTGTCGCTGCTGGTCGTCGGCGGCGGGGCGGCGGCGTTCTGGATCGTGCGGCGACGGGAGCGGGCCCGGTGGGAACGGGTGCGCCGGCACGGACTGCGCTACGCCCTGCCGCAGATCGACGCCCTGCACCATCGACAGTTCGAGTACGCGGTGCGGGACCTGATGCACCGGGACGGCTGCGCGGACGCCGTCCAGGTGGGGGGCGCCGGCGACAACGGCGCCGACGTGAAGGCGACCGACCCGTACGGCCGGCGGTGGGTCATCCAGTGCAAGCACCGGCGGGCGGGCCTGTCCGGGGCCGCGGTCGGCACCCCCGACCTGCACGTGCTCAACGGCACCGGCCGCCCCGTGCACCACGGCGACGTCGTTGTCCTCGTCACCAACGGTCGCTTCACCGGCAACGCCGTCGACTTCGCCCGTTCCCAGCGGCTCCACCTCGTCGACCGTTCCCTCCTCGCCCGCTGGGCCGGCGGGTCGACACCCCTGTGGGAACTGCTCGGCGCGGTGCCCCCGCCGCGCCGGCCGACCTCCCTGTCCTGACCCGGGCGGGCGCGGTCGGCCTCGCCGGGGCGACGCCGACCCAGGTCACAGGGCCGGAGCGGGGCGGGTGCCGGGGAAGAAGTCGGCGCTCTGGACGTACTCCATGGCCCGGGTGAACTCCGGGTCACCGAGGCGGCGTTCGATCTCCTGCGGGCTCGGCTCCTCCACCCGGGTCTGGATCCAGTACAGGTTGCCCAGCGGATCGCGCACCCGACCGACCCGGTCGCCGAAGAACAGGTGGGTGACCTCGGTGACCGAGGTCCCGCCGGCCTCGACCGCGCGCCGGTGCACCGCGTCCGCGTCCTCGACGTAGAGACGGAGGAAGCCGGGGGTCGGCGGCCACTCCGGCCGCGCGTCGAACATCATGACCACCGCGTCACCGATCCGCACCTCGGCGTGCTGGACGGGCCCGTCCTCGTCGGTGAGGCAGGAGAGCTCCTCCGCGTGGAAGGCCCGCGTCATGAAGTCGATGAGTTGCCGTGTGTCGCGGGAGATGATCCACGGCGTCACGGTGGTGTAGCCCTGGGGAACCGGCTTGACGGACATCTGACTGCCTCCTGGGGTGCGAGCGCCACAACGTGTTGATCACGCTAGAGCCCATCTAGGTCAGTTTTCGTCCTAAAGGTCGGTTCCGGTGCACGAACCGCACGCACCCGGTGGACACCGCCCGCGCCGGCTAGGGCTCCTCCCGCCAGCCCTCCCACTCGGCGGCGAAGTCATCCAGCCCCCGCGGGTCGAGGCGGCCCTGCGGGTCCTCCACCACCACCAGCCACTGCGCGTCCTCGGCGTCGTCCTCGCCGGCCAGCGCGTCCCTCACGAGTTGCGGTTCCTCCAGCACCCCGAACCGGTCGCGCAGCGCCTCGGCGGCTTCCTCGGCGGCGTCCCGGTCGGGCAGCACCAGTACGTGTCTCACATCGCTCACCCCGTCATTGTCCGGCACGGTCGCGGACGGGATCGTCGGCGTCCCGCGGGGCGGGGTCGGGTGGTCAGCCCTTGGGGACGATCTGGATGTCGAGCGTGATCTCGATGCTGGGTCCGACCACGGCGATCCCGCGGGCGAGCATTGTCTGCCAGGTGATCGTGAAGTCGTCGCGGTGCAGTTCGGTGACCGCCCGGCAAGCGGCCCGCGGCTCGCCCTCCATGCCGTTGCCGAGGCCCAGGTACTCCGTGTCGAGCGTCACCGTCCGCGTCACGCCGTGCAACGACAGCGCTCCCGTGACGTTCCAGCGGTTGCCGCCCCGGTGCGCGAAGCGGTCGCTGTAGAACTCCAGGGTCGGGAAGCGTTCGACGTCGAGGAAGTCCGCCGACCGCAAGTGGTCGTCGCGCATCCGGACGTTGGTGTCGATGGACGCGGCGTCGATCACCACGTGCAGCGCGGACTCCTCCATCCGTTCGCCGATCCGCAGCGCGCCCGCGAAGGTGTTGAACCGCCCGTGGATCCGGGCCATTCCGATGTGCCGTGCGGTGAACCCGATGGAGGAGTGCGCGGGTTCGACCGTCCAGTCACCGGCCACGGGCAGGGGCTGGGGCGGTGCGGGCTGGAGCAGCACGTCACCGACCGATGCGTGCGCCCCCTCGCCCACCGTCGCGCTCCCCCGGTACGGCGTGTAGCCCTCCGCGGCCACGGCCATCCGGTACTCGCCCGCCGGCACCGTCGCCACGAACTGTCCGTACGGATCGGTGCCGCCGCTCACCACCACGCGCCCGGCGGGGTCGGTGACCGTCAACTCGGCCCTTCCCACGGGCTCGTTCACCACGTCGAGCACCCGGCAGCTGAGCGCTCCGGCGGACGGGGGCACCGTCATCGCCGAGAGGGGACCGCCCCGTCGTGCGTTCCTGCGGTTCCCCAGCCAACGGCCCAGCATTCCCGATACCCCCCACGGTCGCGCAACATCGTTCGACGTTCAATCGGCACAGCATTCGACCACCTTCACTGCTTGCGAAGCAAACGCACCGCACATCGCCCGGCCCGCCGCTCCCCCGTCGCCCACTCAACCTCCCTGGCCACCAACGCACTCACCACCTCACCCTGACGCGACCCCCCGTCCACCCAGCGTTCCCATACGCAACGCTCGCAACGGTCAACCCGCTGTGACCACTCCGGCCGAACCGTCCTCCGTACCGACCACCGCCACGGAACCGTCGCGGTCGGTGCGCAAGACCCTCGCCCCGGTCGCCCGCAGCGCCGCGACCGTACGAGCCGAGGGGTGTCCGTACGGGTTGTCCGCACCGCAGGAGATCAGCGCCAGCCGCGCACCGGTGCGACCGAGCAGTTCGGGGTCCTGGAACGCCGACCCGTGGTGAGCCACCTTCAGCACGTCCACCCCGGCCGTCCGGGCACCCAACGGGCCGCTCGCCAAGGCCCGTTGACCCGGCGGTTCCAGATCCCCCAGCAACAGCATCCGCAGGCCCCCGCTGCGCACCAGCACCGTCACGCTCGCGTCATTGGGGCCGAACGGGACCCCCGGGCCCCCGGCCACCGACGGCCCGAACGGACCCGGCTCGGCGCTGTCCCCGGGACCCGGACCCTGGGGCCACAACACCTCCCACTCGACGGACCCGGTGCGCCGCCGCTCACCCGCGACGGGACTCCGCAGGGGCACCCCACCGCCCGCTGCGACCCGCCGGACCATGGCGGCCTGCGCCACCGGCTCCGCCAGCCCCGTCGTCTCGATCGCCCCCACCGCCCGGCCCCGCAACACCCCCGTGAGACCGCCCACGTGATCGGCGTGGAAGTGCGTCAGCAGCACGAGCGGAACGCGGGTGATCCCGAGGGAACGCAGACACGCGTCGATCCGCTCGGGGTCCGGCCCGGTGTCCACGACCACCCCCGTGGCGGTGCCCGCCGCCAGCACCAGCGCGTCCCCCTGACCCACGTCGCACATGACGAGCCGCCAGCCGGGCGGCGGCCAGCCGGTGACCCACCGGGTGAGCGGCACCGGGCGCACCACCGCCAGGACCAACGCCACCGTGCACAGCAGCGCCAGCCACCGGTGCCGCAGCAACCACCGTCCGACCCCCAGGGCACCGAGCGTGACCGCCACGAGGAGCAGCGCACCGCGCCAACCGCCCGGCCAGTCGACCGACCCCCCGGGCAGCGCCGCCCCGGCCCGGGCGATCCGGGCGATCCACTCCACCGGCCAGCCCGCGCACCAGGCCGACGCCCGGGCGAGCGGCATCGCCACCGGTGCCGCGACCAAGGCGCCGAGCCCCAGCACCGTGGCGGGCGCCACCGCGAACTCGGCCAACAGGTTGCACGGCACCGCGACCACGCTGACCCGCTCCGCGAGCACCACCACCACCGGCGCGCACACCACCTGGGCGGCGGCCGATGCGGCGAGCGCTTCGGCCGGGCGGCCCGGCACCCCTCGGCGGCGCAGCGCGGCGCTCCAACCGGGCGCCAGGGTCAGCAGCGCCCCCGTCGCCAGGACGGACAGCAGGAACCCGGGGCTACGGGACAACCACGGGTCGTACAGCACCAGCAGGAGCACCGCCGCGGCCAGCGCCGGGAGCAGGGACCTGCGGCGCCCGGTCACCATCGCCAACAGGGCGATGCCCCCGCACGCCGCGGCCCGCACGACGCTGGGCTCCGGCCCGCACACCACCACGAACCCGAGGCTCAGCCCGGCGGCCAGGAACGCCGTCGCCCGCAACGGGATCCCGAGCCTCGGCGCCAAGCCGCGGCGCTCCGCCGACTGCGCGGTGCCCGGCGGGCCGATCAGCAGCGCCAGCAGGATCACGAAGTTCCCCCCGCTGACCGCCAGGAGGTGCGTCAGATCGGTCGCCTCGAACGCCTCCCGCAGATCGGGTCCGACCCGCGAGGTGTCGCCCACGACCAGTCCGGGCAGCAGCGCCCGTGCGTCGGGGCGCAGCCGGGAGGTCGCCGCCCGCAAGCCACCGCGCAGGTCCCCGGCGAACTGCTGCACCGCTGACGGGCCCGCCACCGTGACCGGACCGCGGCGCCCGTCCACCCGTACGACGGCCGCGATGTCGACCCGGCCGCCGTACGGCGGCGACAGCCGTCCCTCGACCCTGAGCCGGGTGGAGGGCAGCACCGACAACCAGCGCTGCGGCGCCCGGTCCGCGTCGACCGTCACCAGGACCGGGGTGCGGGTGCTGGTCGCCGTCCCGTCCCACCGGTCCACCCGGACGACCCGCGCGTCCATCAGCACCAGTGGGGGTGGCGCACCGCCGCTCGACGCCCGTGGCCGGGCCCGTCGGGGGTCCGCTGTCACCTCCACCTCCAAGGTCGCCGCCGCGTGCCGGTCCGCGAGTTCCGGTACCGGGCCGCGCCGCAGGTCGGCCGCGTGCAGGGTCGCCGTCCCGGCCGCCGCCGCCACGCACAGCAGCAGTGCCGCCCCGGTGACCGTCGCGCCGACCCGGTCCCGGCCGGCGCTTCCGGTGGCCGCCCGTCGTCGGGCGGTCAGCAGGAGGCCTGCCGCGCCGAGCACCGCGCCCGCCGCCACGGCCACGGACCCACCCGGGGGGACGCCCAGCGCCAGTGCGGTCGTCCCCCAGACCGTGAGGGCGACGGGCACCAGGCGCAGGTCCGTGCCGGCCCCGGCTCCCGTCGCCCCGGTCGGCGGGGGTGCAGGGCCGGGTGCGGGGGCGTTCACGGCTGGACCAGGTCCTTCAGGTTCGCGAAACGGCGGTCGCCGATTCCGGTCACCTCACGGAGCTGCTCCACGTTCCGGAATCCACCGTGTGCCGCCCGGTGGTCGATGATGCGTTGGGCCAGCACGGGGCCGACGCCGGGCAGGGCGTCGAGTTGCGCGGCGGTCGCCGAACTCAGCGAGACGGGTCCGGCGGCCGGGCCACCGGCTCCGGGCGGGGCGGCCGGACGCAGGGAACCGGCCGGGCCGGCTCCGAGCGGGGCATCCGTGGGGGCACTGCTGCCGTGCGTGGCGGCGGCGCCCGGGGCCGGGGAGCGGGCGCCCACGACGACCTGTTCCCCGTCCACGAGTAACCGCGCCTGGTTGAGGCCGGTCGTGTCGGTGCCCGGCCGCACCCCGCCCGCGGCGCGCAGTGCGTCCGCGACCCGGGCGCCGAGGGGCAGCCGCAGCAGCCCGGGCCGCCGCACCTTTCCCCCGACGTCGACCACCACCTGCCGGCCGCCCCCGCCCACCCGACCGGCCTCCCCGGCAACGGCCCCTGCCCCCGTTCCTGTCCCGGTTCCGGCGGGCGTCGGAACCGGGACCGGGGCGGGCCGCTCCGGTGGTGCCGGACCGACCGCCCGGGGGATGCGCACGGGCTCCGGACGTCCGGTCCGGTAGTGGTGCACGGCCAGGCCCACCGCGAGCAGCAGCACGACCGTCAGCGCGACGAGCGCCCGCCCGTGCACGGCGCACCGGGCCCGGAGCCAGACGGGGAGGCGTTCCCGTACGAACAGCGCGACGCGCTGACCGCGTCCGGCGGCCCGCTCCCCCGGCACCGGTGGGGCGGGGGCGCCCGACGGGCCGTCGTGGGTGGCGGGTCGGGCGAGGGGGTGGGCGAGGGAGCGGGAGGGAGATCGAAGGGCCATGTGCTCGACGGTAGGTGTCCCGCCCGATCCGGGATGATCATGGTCAAAATCCGTGGAACAGCCGGTAGTTGTGGATAACTCGCTCACCCTGACGAGGGATTCCAGCGACTACCGATTGACGTTCGAGGGTGCAGCACCCCCGCGCGGATCGACCGGTGCGAGGACGCCGAGTCGGTCCTCGATCGCCTGCGCCGCGTCCAGGCACAGGTCCTCCCGGAACGCGCGCCCGACGACCTGCACTCCGGAGGGGAGCCCGTCGGCCGTCCCGGTCGGTACGGCCACCCCGGGCACGCCCACGAAACTGGTCACGGTGCACAGGCGCATCCCCGACGCGACCCGGTCCCGGCCCGCCCGGTCGCGCGACTCCAGCCCCGGCTCGACCGGTGGTTCGGTGAAGACCGGCCCGAGCAACAGCGGGTACGCGTCGAGGAACGCGGCCCAGGAGCGGCGGATGTTCGTCCAGGTGCCCAGCAGCCCCACCAACTCGTCCGCACTCGCCGGCGGCGTCTGCTCCATCGCCATCCCGAGGTAGCGGTCGCCGCCCTCGCCGAGCAGTCGGCGCACCACCGGCCAGGTCGGGGCGAACTCGGTCATCGCGATCCGGCCGTACGCCTCCAGGGCCTCGTCCAGCCGGGGCACGTCCGCCACCTCGTGCACGTCGTAGCCGGCGTCGCGGAGGGCGTCGGCCGCGGTCGCGACGGCCCGGCCGACCGTGGGGTGGACGCCGTGCCCGCCGGGGTCCGTCACGACCGCGACCCGCACCGGCCCGGGAAGCGGTTCGCCGTAGGCGGGTACCGGCACGGCCCGCGGGTCACGGGGATCGGCCCCGGCCAACACCTCGTAGGCGAGCCGGAGATCGCTCACGCTACGGGCCAACGGGCCGTCGGTGACCAGCAGCTGGGAAGCCGGCCCGGGGTCGTCCGGGCCGAGGACGCGCTGGTCGGCGGGGAACCGGCCGGTGGACGGCTTCAGCCCGGCCACGCCGCAGAACTGGGCCGGAACGCGTACCGACCCGCCGGAGTCGTTGCCGAGCCCCAGCGCCGCCATGCCGGTGGCGACGGCGACCGCGTCACCCCCGCTGGAGCCGCCCGGGGTCCGACCGGCGTCCCAGGGGTTGACCGTGTCGCCGAACAGTTCGCTGCGCGTGTGCATCCCCGCCAGGATCAGGGTGGGCACGTTGGCGTGCCCGATCGGGACGGCCCCCGCCGCGCGCAGCCGGGCCACCGGGAGCGCATCGGCCGACGCCACCAGGTCCCTGAAGCGCGGCGTCCCGAAGGTGGTCGGCACGCCTTCGACCGCGGTGGTCTCCTTCACCGTGAACGGCACGCCCGCGAGCGGGCCCAGCGTTTCGCCGGCGGCCCGCCGCCGGTCCGTCCGCGCCGCGGCCTCGCGGGCGCGCTCCGCCAGGAGTTGCGTGACCGCGTTCACCTGCGGGTTGACCTCGGCGATGCGGTCCAGGTGGCTGTCGATCAGCTCGACCGCCGAGACCTCCCCGCCGCGCACGGCCTCCGCCTGCGCGGTCGCCGACCGTTTCCACAGGGCGTCCTGCATGACGTCCCCCTCCTCGTCCAGGTACCGATGCACTTGCATCGGTACCGTACCCGCGAAAGCGATGCGCTCGCATCGAATAAAGTGAACGGTCCCGGCCGCAGCACGCGAGGAGACGAGACATGCCCAGGCAGGTGGACCACGCGGGACGACGCCGCCTCATCGCGGAGGCCGTCTGCCGGCTCGCCGACGAACGGGGGCTGGAGGGCGTGACCCTGCGCGACGTCGCCCGTCGCGCACAGGTGTCGATGGGCGCCGTCCAGCGGTGCTTCCGCACCAAGGAGGAGATGCTCGTGTTCGCCCTCGGGCACATCGGCGAGCAGGTCAACGAACGGGTGCGGGCCCGGCTGGTCAGGGGCCCCGCCCAGTCGGCCGGCACCGCCCTGGGCCATGCGGCGACCGAAGTGTCCCTGCTCCGGGAGGAGCACCGCGCCGAGGCCCGGGTCTGGCTCGCCTTCGTCGCACAGGCGGCCGTCAACGAGGCGCTCGCCAGCACCCTGAAGGCGAACTACGCCGCCTTGCAGGAGGCGTTCACCCGACTCATCGCGGAAGCCGGCGAGGACGCCACCGGCGCACCCGACAGCGACACGGACGGGAACGACGTGCGCCCCGATCCGCGGCTCGACGCCCGCACCCTGCTGGCCCTCGCGGACGGCCTCACCGCGCACGTGCTCATCGGCCACCTGACCCGTCAAGAGGCCCAGGACGTGCTGCACGCGCACCTGGCCGGTCTGTGGGAACGACCGGTCCGACCGCCCCGTTAGGCGGGGCGGTCGTTCCCACAGACCGCCGAGACCACGACCGCCAGCAGCCCGGGCCCGGTGTGCGCCCCGATCACCGCCCCGACCTCGCTGACGTGCATCTCGCCCAGTGCGGGGACGCGCCCGCGCAGCCGCTCGGCCAGCGCCGTGGCCTTCTCCTCCGCGGCGAGGTGGTGCACGGCGATGTCGGCCGGCCCGACGGCGGCCGCGCGTTCCACCGCCAACTCCTCCAGCCGGGCGATCGCCTTGGCCGCCGTACGGACCTTCTCCAACGGCTCGATCCGCCCGCCCTCCAACTGGAGCAGCGGCTTCACGGCGAGCGCGGAGCCGAAGAGGGCCTGTGCCGCACCGATCCGCCCCCCGCGGCGCAGGTAGTCGAGGGTGTCCACGTAGAAGTAGGCGGAGGTCCCCTCGGCGCGCTTCTCGGCGGCGGCCACCGCCTCGTCGACGGAGGCGCCCGCCGCGGCGGCCTCGGCGGCGGCCAGGGCGCAGAAGCCCAGCGCCATGGCGATCATTCCGGTGTCGACGACCCGGACGGGCACGGGCGCGGACCGGGCGGCGAGCACGGCGGCGTCGTACGTGCCGGACAGCTCCGAGGAGAGGTGCAGGGACACGATGCCCGAGGCTCCGGCGGCGGCGACCTCGCGGTAGGTGGCGGCGAACTCCTCCGGGCTCGGCCGGGAGGTGGTCACGGGCCGGCGCTTCTGGAGGGCCTCGGCCACGGAGCGGGCCGAGATCTCGGTGCCCTCCTCCAAGGCGCGGTCCCCGAGGACCACGGTCAGGGGCACCGCGGTGATGTCGTGCTGACGCATCGCCCGCTTCGGCAGGTAGGCCGTGGAATCGGTGACGATGGCGACATGGCGGGACATGGGCTGGAGGTTACCTGTCGGGGCGTGGGGGCGGCAGTCCGGGCCGGGCCCGCCGCCCGGGGGGTGCGGTGGGCGGTGGGTCAGGTGGTGCTTTCCGGCCGCGGCTTCTTCTCCCACGTGTACGGGGGCGGCGGGGTGCTCGGCGCGAGGGACGGCCGGGACCGCTCCTGCCCGGCGGGGCGCTCCGGTCCGGCGGACCGCTCCTGTGCGGCGGGGCGGACCGGGTCGGGGGTCGCGGTCGGTTGCTGCGGGGCGGCGGACGCCCCCGGGGACGGCTCGGTCGTCCAGTGCCGCAGGGCGCCGGCCTCCATGTCGATCTGGAGGCTCAGGGAGTCGAGGTCGTCGTGGGCGAAGCGGTGGGCCCGGTCGCGGGCGGCCCAGCGCAGGGAGTCGGCGGAGTTCACGATCTGGTCGGTGCGCTCGCGCATCTCCGGCAGCACCGCGACCAGCTTGGACCGGTCGGGCTCGCTCTCCAGCCGCTTCAGCTCGTGGTCCAGCTCGTGACCGTGCGTGCTGAGACGGTCGAAGAGGGCGAGCGACTCCTTGAGCGACTCGTCCTCGCCGACGCCCGCCTGCAGCGCGTCCTGCGTGGCGCGCATGGACGTCCGCAACTTGAGCCGCAGCTGCGCCAACTCGGCGGCCGGACCGATCTGCGTGTAGGACTTGGCCTTGAGCGTGGTGTCCTCCACCGTGCGCCGCGCCTGGTTGATCGTACGGTCCACTCCGCGCTTGGCGGCACCGACCACCTTGACCACCGCATAGGCGCCCACCGCCACCAAGAGCACGCAGAGCAGCACCACGATGGCGATCAGGGCTTCCATGACGGTCCTCTCGCGGTCCTGTACGACTCTCCACGGTAAACGCTAAACGCCGCCCGGGGGTTCCCTCTTCTCCCCGGCGCCACCCCGGGGGATTCCCTTAGGTGACGCCCCGTACGCACGAGGAGCCCCACGGGTCCCGTACGGAGCGGTCCGCCCCCGAGGAGAGTGTCCCCGGAGACGGACCGTTCACACGGGCGGGTCGGGCGGCCGTGCGACGACCGCCCGCACCGGATCACGCCGGCACGATGTTGACCAGCTTCGGCGCGCGCACGACGACCTTGCGGATGTCGGCGCCGCCCAGCGCGGCCCGCACCTTGTCGTCGGCGAGCGCGACGCGCTCCAACTCCTCGTCGGAGATCGACGGGGGCACCTCGAGACGGGCCTTGACCTTCCCCTTGACCTGGACCACGCAGGTGACGGTCTCGTCCACCAGGTAGGCGGGGTCGGCGACCGGGAAGTCCCGGTGGACGACCGAGTCGGTGTGGCCGAGCTTGCGCCACAGTTCCTCGGCGACGTGCGGGGCCAGCGGGGCCACCATGAGCACCAGGGATTCGGCCACCGGGCGGGCAACCGGGCCGGACGCCCTGGTCAGGTGGTTGTTCAGCTCGGTGATCTTGGCGATGGCGGTGTTGAAGCGCAGGCCCTCCAGGTCCTGGCGGACCCCGTCGACGGTCTTGTGCAGGGCGCGCAGGGTGTCCTCGGCGGGCGCCCCGTCCGTGACGGTGACCTCGCCCGTCGCCTCGTCCACGACGTTCCGCCACAGCCGCTGGAGCAGCCGGTACTGGCCGACGACCGCACGGGTGTCCCAGGGACGGGACACGTCCAGGGGGCCCATGGCCATCTCGTACAGGCGCAGGGTGTCGGCACCGTACTCGGCACTGATCTCGTCCGGGGTGACCGCGTTCTTCAGGGACTTGCCCATCTTGCCCAGCAGCCGGCTGACCTCCTCTCCCTGGTGGAAGAAGACGCCGTCGCGCTCCTCGACCTCGGCGGCCGGCACCGCGATGCCCCGGGCGTCCCGGTACACGTACGCCTGGATCATGCCCTGGTTGAACAGCTTGTGGAACGGCTCGGGCGCGGAGACGTGCCCGAGGTCGAACAGGACCTTCGACCAGAAGCGGGCGTACAGCAGGTGCAGCACCGCGTGTTCGGCGCCGCCGACGTACAGGTCGACGCCACCGGTGGGCATGCCCTCGCGCGGGGACATCCAGTAGCGCTCGATGTCGGGGGCGACCAGCTGCCGGTCGTCGTTCGGGTCCAGGTAGCGCAGCTCGTACCAGCAGGAACCCGCCCAGTTGGGCATGGTGTTGGTCTCGCGGCGGTACGCGCGCGGGCCGTCGCCGAGGTCCAGGGTGACGTTGACCCAGTCCGCGTTGCGGGACAGCGGGGTCTCGGGCCGGGTGTCCGCGTCGTCCGGGTCGAAGGTGCGCGGCGTGTAGTCGTCGACCTCCGGCAGTTCCAGCGGCAGCATCGACTCGGGCAGCGCATGAGCGACGCCGTCCTCGTCGTAGACGATCGGGAAGGGCTCGCCCCAGTAGCGCTGGCGGCTGAACAGCCAGTCGCGCAGCCGGAAGTTGACGGTGCCCTCGCCGATGCCCTCGCGCTCCAGCCACTCGGTGATGCGGGCCTTGGCCTCGGTGACGCCCAGACCGTCCAGGCTGATGTCCGCGCCGGTGGAGTTCACCAGCTTCGCGTCGTAGGAGGCGAAGGCGTCGTCCCAGGTGGCGGGGTCGGTGCCGCGGCCGTCGTCGGGCTCGACCACGCAGCGGATCGGCAGCTCGAAGGCGCGCGCGAAGGCGAAGTCCCGGGTGTCGTGGGCGGGCACGGCCATGATGGCGCCGGTGCCGTAGCCCATGAGCACGTAGTCGGCGATGAAGACGGGGACCTGCTCGCCGCTGACCGGGTTGGTGGCGTACGCGCCGGTGAAGACGCCGGTCTTGTCCTTGGCCTCGGCCTGGCGCTCGACGTCGGACTTGGCGGCGGCCTGCTTGCGGTAGGCGGCGACGGCCTCGCCGGGCGTGGCGTGACCACCCGTCCAGATGTCGTGGGTGCCCTCGGGCCAGGCGGCCGGGACGATCCAGTCGACCAGGTCGTGCTCGGGCGCCAGCACCATGTACGTGGCCCCGAACAGGGTGTCCTGACGGGTGGTGAAGACGGTGATGACGTCGGCGCCGGGGGCGGAGCCGGTGCCGCCCGCGACGGCGCCCGTGACGGCAGCGGGCGCGGAGCCGTCCACGGCGACGGGGAAGTCGACGCGGGCGCCCTCGGAGCGGCCGATCCAGTTGCGCTGCTGGAGCTTGATCGCCTCGGGCCAGTCCAGCCCGTCCAGATCGCTCAGCAGGCGGTCGGCGTAGGCGGTGATGCGCATGTTCCACTGGCGCAGCTTGGCCTTGAAGACCGGGTAGTTGCCGCGCTCGGAGCGCCCGTCGGCGGTGACCTCCTCGTTGGCCAGCACGGTGCCCAGGCCGGGGGCCCAGTTGACGGGCGCGTCGGAGGCGTACGCCAGGCGGTAGCCGCTCAGGACGTCGGCGCGTTCCTTGGCGTCCAGCTCGTGCCAGGCGCGGCCGTCACCGGGTACGGCCCGCTCACCGCTCTCGAACTGGGCGATCAGCTGGTCCACGGGGCGGGCCTTGCCGGCCTCCTCGTCGTACCAGGAGTTGAAGATCTGGAGGAAGATCCACTGGGTCCACTTGTAGTACGCGGGGTCGATCGTGGCGATCGAGCGGCGCTGGTCGTGGCCCAGTCCCAGGCGGCGCAGCTGGCGCTTCATGTTGTCCATGGCCGCCTCGGTGGACACCCGGGGGTGGGTGCCGGTGGCGACCGCGTGCTGCTCGGCGGGCAGGCCGAAGGCGTCGAAGCCCAGCGTGTGCAGGACGTTGTGGCCGGTCATGCGCTGGTAGCGGGCGTACACATCGGTGGCGATGTATCCCAGGGGGTGTCCCACGTGCAGTCCCGCACCCGAGGGGTACGGGAACATGTCCATGATGAACTTCTTGGGGCGCGCGACCAGGTCGGGGTCCCCGGCCAGGTCACCGCTCGGGTTGGGCGCCTCGTAGGTGCCCTCGGCCTCCCAGGTGTCCTGCCAGCGTGCCTCGATGTCGGCGGCCAGGGCCGCCGTGTAGCGGTGCGGAGCGGCTGCCTCCACGGCGCTTTCCGCGGTGGCGGGGGAAGAATTCGTCTCGCTCATGATCCCTAAAGCTCCATCGATCGTCATCTGCCTGCGGTCGGCGGCCCGTTCACGGTGCGGCCCGTTCACAGTGCGGCCCGGAAACGAAAAAACCCCTCGCACAGGAGGGGGCGCCGCGCTGATGCCGACCGGATCCGTCGTCCGTCGGGACTGATCAGCGCGGCCCGCTAAGCAGAAGGCGTACGGCACGCATGGCGTCAGGGTACCGCAGGCCCCGTGGGGGCGCCCACGGCACCGGGCCGGTGAGGTCACTCCCGGGGCGCGGCGCCGGGTGGAGCGGGGGGCGATCCGCGAGCCGCCCCGCGGGAGCCGTTGCGCACGGGCGTGGGAGACGGCTCATCCGGGCATGGGAAGCGTCTCAGGGAGCCGTCGGGGACGGACCGCAGGAATCGGACGGGCGCCGCACCGGCCCGTGAGGGCACGTTCGGCCGGAATCCGGGCCGAAGGGGACGAGGGGCCACCGGCCAGGCGGATGCGCGTGAGAGGGACGTGAAGGTTCCGTGAGCCCATCCACACCCAGAGCTTTGGCCAACGGTTACTCCGCGTATCTCCACCTACCGGGACAACCGCCGGATCAAACTCCCCTTCGGTCACAGGGCAATAACTCGAACCCCGTACGCCTCGTGTCGGAGCCGACCTAGAGTGCCGCAGCGGGACCACTTTGCCGCGCCCCTGGGAGTCGCCCCATGAACCCTCCGAACCCTCGCCCCCGCAGTCCTCTCCGTCCCCTCAGCGCCCGCCCGGCTCGCGGCCCCCGTGGGGGAGGCCGCAGGAGAAGGGCGACCAGCAGGAGGAAGGCGCCCGTCGGCCCTCCGCACTCCTGGACGAGGGGAGGTGCGACGGCGGGCCTGCTGTTGCTGGCCCCTCTCCCCGTCGTCGTCGGGGGCGAGGAGTTCCGCGGGTTCGTCGACTTCGCCGCGGGCGTGCTCTCCCTGGTCGCGCTCACCTGCTCGGTGATCTGGGGACTGGTCGCCTCCGACCGCGTCTTCCTGAACCCCCGTCAACGACTGCTCGCGCAGGCCGTCCACCGGACGACGGCGGTCGCGTCCGTCGCGTTCCTGCTGCTGCACGCCACCGTCAAGGTCGCCCTCGACCACACGACGCTCCTGGCCGCCCTGGTCCCCTTCAGCCTCGGAGCGGGCGGCACGGCCGGACTGATCGGACTCGGCTCCCTGGCCGCCCTGCTGATGATCGCCACGGCGCTCACGGGCGCCCTGCGCAGCACCTTCGCCTCGCCGGCCCCGGTGGCCGCCCGCTGGCGCGCGGTGCACGCGCTGGCGTACCCGGCCTGGTGCGCCGCCCTGCTCCACGGACTCTTCGCCGGGCGCCCCGCGGCGGGCTGGGTGACGTTCCTGTACGGCACGAGCCTGCTGGCCGTGATCACGGCGATCGGGCTGCGTGCGGCGCCCGGCGCGGTGAAGCGGAACGTCACCGACCGGGTCCTCGCCGCTCTCGGCCCCCGCCCGGACGCGCCCGAACGCCCGCCCCGCCACGACCGCGACGGATCGCCGCTGCCCGGCGGCGGTCCGGCCGCCCGGGCGTTCACCGGCGTACGGGACCCGTACGGCACGGGGCGGACCGGGGACCTTCCGGGGCCCGGCCCGGCGCTCGACCGCCACGGAGTTCCCCCGCTGCCGCTGACCGCCCCCTCGATCGGCGGCGGGGTCCACGCCACCGCCGGCTCCGGCCTCGGCATGGCCGCCGCCTACCGTGCGGTGTCGCCGCAGCCGGACGGACCGGCGCGGTGGCCGGTCCCCTCGCCCGCGCCGCCCGCCGAAGCCCCGCGGCCGGCCCGCGAACCGCTCGACGTCACGCCTCCGGTGGACGTCACGGCCCCGCTGGACGTCACGGCCCCGCGCGGTGCGCAGACGTCGGGCACACCGGGCGACCCCGTACGCCCCCTCCACCCCGCGCACCCCACACGCCCCGTGACCGAAGCGCCTCCCGGCCCCTTCCAGGCCGCCCCGCGCTCCGGCGAGCCCTGGGGCTCCCCCGCCGCGCCCCCCGCGCCCACCGCCCCCGCAGGACCCGCAGGACCCGCCGGGGGGCAGCAGTGACGGGCGGCGCGGGCCTGCCCGACGTGCCCGAGGTACGGGTCGTGGGGCTGCCCCACCTCACCTCGGGGTTCGACCTCGTGGAACGGCTCGACCTCGGGACGCACCTCAAGGTGCACGGCCCGCTCGCCCCGATCGGCGGTGAACGACTCGCCGCGCTCGCCGAGCGGATCGCCCTGCGGGGGCGCGGCGGCGCCGGGTTCCCCTTCGCGCGGAAACTGCGCGCGGTCGCCGACTCGGCGATCCGCCGGGGCGTGCGCCCCGTGGTGGTCGTCAACGGCAGCGAGGACGAGCCCGCCTGCCGCAAGGACACCGTCCTGCTCAACCGGGCCCCGCACCTCGTCCTGGACGGCGCCCTGCTCGCGGCGGAGGCCCTCGGGGCGCGCGCCCTCGTGGTCGGGGTGACCAGGGAGTCCACCCAGCGGTCCATGGAGCATGCCCTCGCCGAACGCGGGCTGTCCCAGCGCAGGGGCGCACCGCTGCGGGCCCGGGTGCAGCGCAACCCGGTGCGCATGGTGACCGGCGAGTCGTCCGCACTGATCCGCTCGGCGGACGGCGGCCCGCCGAAGCCCCCGGGGCGCAAGGTGCGCGCCTCGGAAGCCGGGGTGGGCGGGGCACCGACCCTGCTGTCCAATGCGGAAACGTTCGCGCAGCTCGCGGTGGCGGCCCGCACGGGCGCCGACCGGTACCGCGCCACGGGACTGCCCGACGAGCCGGGAACGGTCCTGCTCACCCTGTCCGGCGCGGTCGCCCGGCCGCTGGTGCTGGAGGTTCCCTCGGGCGTGCCGCTGAGCTACGTGCTCCAGCTGGCCGGTGCGCCGCCGCTGCTCCAGGGCGTGTTGACCGGTGGTTACCACGGCCGGTGGTTGGACGCCCCCACCGCGCACGAGGCGGTGGTCGCCCGGGCCGCCCTCGACGCGGTGGGCGGGGCGCTCGGGGCCGGGGCCGTGCTCCCCCTCGGCCGGGACACCTGTCCGCTCGGCGAGGCCCTGCTGGTGGCCCGCTGGCTGGCGGGCGAGAGCGCCGGGCAGTGCGGTCCCTGTCACCGGGGGCTGCCGGCCGCGGCACGGGGTCTGGAGGACGTGCTCCAGGGCGGCGGGCCGACGGCCCTGGAGGCGTTGCGGCAGGTCACCCGGGCCGTGAAACGACGGGGTGCGTGCCAGCACCCGGACGGCTCGGCCGCGTTCATCGAGTCCGCCCTCACCGCGTTCACGGACGATCTCGCCGCGCACGTGCTGGGCGGCGGCTGCGGCCGTCCGGTCCGGGCGGTGCTGCCGCTCCAGGCGGTCCGCGAGGGGGCGTCGGGGAGCGGCGGCGACGCGGGCCCCAGCGGACAGCGCCTCGCCGTCGACTGGACGCTCTGCCAGGGGCACGGGCTGTGCGCCGACATCGTGCCCGAGCTGATCCGGCTGGGACCCGACGGCTACCCGTCGACGGCCGAGGTGTCGGTGCCGCGCCACGCGCAGTCCCGGGCGGTGCGGGCGGTGCGCCGGTGTCCGGCGTTGGCGCTGCGCCTGGAGGAGGACCCGGCGGGCCCGACGGGCGCCGCGGGCCGGTCGGTGCTGCCGGTGCTCCCGGCCCGGCCGCCCGGTCGGGGCCGGCACGCCCTCGGCGGCGGACCGGACTGAGTGGTTGCGGACCGGGCTGAGCGGTTGCGGCCGGCGCGGGCCTTCGCGGGCGCGGCCCCGGCCGGGTGACGAGTGCGTCGGGCGTCTCGGGCACGTCGAGCACGTCGGACACGGGAAAGCGGAAGGTCCCGCCCGTTCGTGACGGGCGGGACCTTCCGCTTCAACTTCCTGTGGAGCTAAGGAGAATTGAACTCCTGACCTCCTGCATGCCATGCAGGCGCTCTACCAACTGAGCTATAGCCCCGTGCTGTGCGCTCCGGGTTCTCCCCGGCGGCGACGCCAACATTAACGCCCCCCGAGCCGGTTCACCAAATCGGTTTCCGACCGCCCTGATCAGGCAAGGGACGGTCGGAGCCGAGCGGGCCGGCTCAGGCCGTGGCGAAGGAGTAGAAGCGCTTCAGGGTGCAGTGCTCGTCCAGCAGACGGCCGTAGATCGGCTCGCCCTCCAGTTCCCGGTACGTCTCGATCGGGTCGCCCTTGATGATCAGCGCCCGCGCGCACTCCTCGCACCAGTACTGGTAGTCGGGGTTGACCGGCTCCATGTCACGGACGATCGGCGTGCCACCGCCGCACCAATCACACTTGCGCCTGTGTGCGCCCATCGATCAGCTCCGGGCGCGGCTGCGGGCCGCGCGCACGAAGGAGCTCCCGAGGTGTTCGCCGGACGTCCGGGCGAGGGGGGCGACACCGGGGGGCGGGCCGTCGGGACGGGTCCCGGTCGAGGGTTCCGGAAGCGCTCCGCGCCCGGGTGGCATCCCCAGGGCGAGAGGGCGGTCGTCCCCCTCGCGGATGCTCGAAGGCATCGCTTCTCCCTCCCGTCGGGCCGCGTCCCCATCCGGCCGCTTGATTCTGCCACGGACGGGCCGCCGTGGTCAGCGACGCATGCGTACCGGTCCGGACACGGCGCGCCGCGCCGCGCGCCCCGGGCGGCGCACGGACGTGCAGGCGAGCGCGCCCACGGTACGGACGCCGCGAACCGTCCGTCGCCCCAACGGGGTTCGCGCCGCCCCCCGGTCCGTGCCCGGCCCCGGCGACGACAAACGGGATCGGCCCCTCCGCGTTTCCGCGGAGGGGCCGATCCCGTTCCTGTGGAGCTAAGGAGAATTGAACTCCTGACCTCCTGCATGCCATGCAGGCGCTCTACCAACTGAGCTATAGCCCCGCGCGTTCTTCCCGCCCGGCGGGCTGAACAAGAAGAACTTTAGCCTGCGGGCGGCCGGAAAGTGAAATCCGCAGCCGGTCGCCCGAGCGGTCAGTCGTCGTCGCCCAGCACCGGCTCGGGCAGGGTGCCCGCGTTGTGCTCCAGCAGGCGCCAGCCCCGCGCACCGCGGCCGAGCACCGACCAGCAGCAGTTGGACAGGCCGCCGAGGCTCTCCCAGTGGTGGGCGTCGAGGCCGAGGAGGCGCCCGATGGTGGTGCGGATGGTGCCGCCGTGGCTGACGACGACCAGGGTGCCGCCCTCGGGGAGCTTCTCGGCGTGGTCGAGGACGACGGGCGCGGCCCGGTCGGCGACCTCGCTCTCCAGTTCCCCGCCGCCCCTGCGGACGGGCTCGCCGCGCTTCCACGCCGCGTACTCGTCGCCGTGGCGCTCGATGATCTCGTCGTGCGTGAGCCCCTGCCAGACGCCCGCGTAGGTCTCGCGCAGGTTCTCGTCGTGCGTGACCGTCAGACCGGTGAGGTTCGCCAGCTCGGTGGCCGTGGTGGCGGCGCGCTTCAGGTCCGAGGCGATGATCGCGTCGGGGTCGAGCGAGGCCAGCAGCCGGGCGGCGCGGCGCGCCTGGAGCACGCCCGTCTCGGTCAGCCCGATGTCCGTGGTGCCCTGGAAGCGGCGCTCCAGGTTCCACGCGGTCTGGCCGTGCCTCCACAGGATGATCCGGCGGGTGCTCCCGGACTCGGAGAAGGGCTTGAGGTCCGTCCGGCTGGAGGCGCTCATCGCAGTTCCCCACCCAGCTCGCGCAGCTCGCTCGCCTCGTCGGCGGCCTGCTGGCGCTGCGCGTGCTCGGCGGCCTTGCCCTTGGTCGCCTGCGCGTCGGCGGGGAGTTCGATCTCGGGGCAGTCCTTCCACAGCCGTTCCAGGGCGTAGAAGACGCGGTCCTCGCTGTGCTGCACGTGGACGACGATGTCCACGTAGTCGAGGAGGACCCAGCGGGCCTCGCGGTCGCCCTCGCGGCGGACGGGCTTGGCGCCCAGCTCCTTGGCGAGCCGCTCCTCGATCGCGTCGACGATCGACTTGACCTGGCGGTCGTTCGGCGCGGAGGCGAGCAGGAAGGCGTCCGTGATCGCCAGGACGTCGCTGACGTCGTAGGCGATGATGTCGTGGGCGAGCTTGTCGGCCGCTGCCTGGGCGGCGGCGGAGATCAGCTCAAGGGCACGGTCAGTTGCGGTCACTGCGCGGCTTTCGTTCGATGGTCGGTACCCCTCAAGCGTCTCACGGACGGCGGACCGTTAATCAAACGATTACCGTCCGTCACCGGGGCTTGACGGACCCGGTCCGTCGGGCCCGCCGCGCCGGGTCCGGACCCGGCGCGGCGGTGCGTCAGCCCTGCGGGGCCTGCGGCTCGTAGTCCTGTCCGAGGACGACCTCGATCACGGCGTTGCCCTCGACGGTGCCCTTCTTGACGGCCGATGCGGGCAGACCGAGCGTCTTGGCGACCTCGCCGGCCTCCTGCTCGCGGGCGGCGTCCCCGTAGACGACCCGGGTGGTCGGTGCGGTGCTCCCGCCCTTGCCGCCGTCGACGACGGTGTAGCCGCCGTTGACGAGGGCGACCCGGGCGGACTCGCCGGCGTCCCCGGTGCCGCTGGCGTTCCGGACCCCGACCCGTACCGCATCGCCCTCGGCGGGGGCCTTCACGGTGCCGCCGAGCAGGGGCTTGACCACCGCGGTGGTGGCCTCGGCGGCCAGCGCGCCCCCGGACTCGACGGGGAGCAGGGCGGTCTTGTAGTCGCCGCCCTTGGCCCGGTCGGAGAGCTTGGCGAGGAAGGCGCCGAGGTCCGGCGCGGTCAGCGACGGGTCGAGGATCTGGGCGAGGGACTCCACGGTGACCGTGGCGGCCTTGGTGTCCGAGGAGATCTTGCGCAGGACGCCCTGCATGACCTGCCCGAAGCGGGCGAGCTGGGCGTCCTGCGCTTCCCCGGGAGCGCGGTGGGTGGCGTAGGCGACGGCCATGGCGCCGCTGAGGGTCTGCTGTTCGCCCTTCCTGACGAACGGGGTCTGGCCCTTCTTGGCCTTCTCCGCGGGGACGTCGGCGTCCGTGTCGATGTCGATGTTGCCGACGAGTTCCACCAGGTTGCTCAGGTAGGGCGTGTCGATGCGCCAGGTGCCCTCGATGCTGGTGCCCAGGAGGGTGTCCACGGATTCGCGGGTGCCGGTGGAGCCGTCGTCGTCGACGGACTTGGCGAGGGTGGTGGAGGTGCCGTCGTCGGCGCTGACGGACAGCGTGTTGGGCAGCAGGATGGTGCTGCCCTGCTTGGTGGTGGTGTTGTCCACCAGCAGCGCGGTGGAGGTGCCGCCCTTCTTGGTGTGGTGCAGGTGGACGAGGACCACGTCGCGCTTCTGCGGCCCGCCGGCCGGGCCGGTGGCGGACGGGTCGTCGTCACCGGAGAGTCCGGGCAGCTTGCCGGCGAAGCCCAGGTAGCCGAGGGTGCCGACGACGACCAGCGCGAGGACCACGCCCAGGGCGACGACCCGCCCCCGGGCCCGGCGCTTGGCCTCCTCCCGGCGCTCGGTGCGGTTCTCGGTGAACGTGAGCCAGTCGATGACGTCCTCGGGGTCACCGTCCGGTTCCTCGACGAAGGCGAACTGCTCGGTGCGGTAGTCCCGTTGCCCTTCGGTCCCGGCGGAGCCGCCCTGACCGTCCCGCTCGTCGCCGTCGTCGCGTCCGTCACCGGTGTCACGGGCCGTCTGGGCGGGTACGGGGGCCACGGCCTCGGCGGCGTACCCCTGGTCGGGCGCCGCGGCCTGCGGCGGGACGTACGCGGTCTGCTCGGCGGTCAGGGCCGTCCCCGGGTCCGCCTGCGGCTGACCGTATGGGTCGGGGGAGGCGTACGGGTCGTGCGGGGCGTACGAGGTGACGGTGCCGTAGCCGGCCTGGTCCACGCCGGACTGGTCGTACCCCTGGGCGCTCGTGCCGTACCCGTCGTACGGGGGCTGCTGGACGGCGTACGGGTCGTACCCGTAGCCCTGGGCACCGGGGTCGACCTGGCCCTGGGGGGTGGCGTACCCCTGCGCCGGGTCGTACGCGGCGGCGGTGCCGTAGCCCTGCGGGGTGCCGTAGTCCTGAGGGGTGCCGTAGCCGTCGCCCGCGACGCCCTCGAAGTGCGGGGCCTGTTCGGTGCCGTACCCGGTGGAACCGTCCGAGGCCCCGTACGGCTGCGGGGTGCCGTACGGGGCCTCGGGCGGGACGCCGTAACCGTCGCCGTAGCCCTGTCGGGACGGGGCGGGGTCCTGGGACCTCTGTTGGTAGACGGGGCGGCCGTACTCGTCGTAGCCGGCGAGTTCGTAGCTGGCGAAGCCGTCGCCGCCCTCGGAGTGCTCGGGTCCGCCGTAGCGATCGTCTCGGCCGTTCACAGCTGTGCCTCCCGGCTCAGTCGCCGCGGTACAGGTCGCGCTTGTCGATGTAGCGCACCACGCCGTCGGGCACCAGGTACCAGACGGGGGCGCCCGCCGAGACCCTCGCACGGCAGTCGGTGGACGAGATGGCGAGGGCGGGGACCTCCACGAAGGAGACGCCGCCCTCGGGGAGTCCGGGGTCGGTGAGGGTGTGTCCGGGACGGGTGACCCCGATGAAGTGTGCCAGGGAGAACAGCTCTTCCGTGTACCGCCAGGTGAGGATCTGGGCGAGCGCGTCGGCTCCGGTGATGAAGAAGAGGTCCGCGTCGGGGTTGAGGGCCCGCAGGTCACGCAGGGTGTCCGTGGTGTACGTGGGGCCGCCGCGGTCGATGTCGATGCGGCTCACCGAGAACTGCGGGTTCTCGGCGGTGGCGATAACCGTCATCAGATAGCGGTCCTCGGCCGGCGACACCCGGGTGTCGCTCTTCTGCCAGGGCTCCCCGGTCGGCACGAACACGACCTCGTCCAGGTGGAACTGCGCGGCGACCTCACTGGCCGCCACGAGGTGCCCGTGGTGGATCGGATCAAACGTTCCGCCCATCACGCCGAGACGGCGCTTGCCGCTGTTCGTCCGGCCGGTAGGCATGTCCTGCTCTCCCATGCGTGCAGACCCTACCGGCCCGTACGGAAGGTCCGGACGGCCGGACCGGTCGAGCGGCGACGTCCGGCCGTGCGGTGGCGTCCGGCCGTGCGGTGGATCAGCGGGCCGGCGGTCGGGGCGAGCGCGCGCGGGTCAGCGGTCCCGGTTGAAACGGGTCGTGATCCAGAGCAGCAGGAGCAGGACGAAGAGCGCTCCGCCACCCACGACGAACGGGTTGATGCTCGCGTAGGGGCCGTGGTGCTCGCCGCCCGAAGCCAGGGTGACCAGCGGGGCCGCGGTGCTGTGCAGACTCATCTTCGGAGGACCTATCCGGAGGGGGAACGGGCTGGAGACGGGGTGCCTCCGAAGCCATCGTAAGCGTGGCGTAAAGCGTCGTCGCGGGAGGGCCGTGCTTACGCCGGTCCGCGTCGCCCCGGCGGACCGCCACCGGAGGTCACCGCCACGCACCCGGTGACCCGTCAGCACCCGCACCCCTAGGGTGGGCCGGGCCCGCGGGGACGCGCGGAGGGCAGCAGGACGGCCGGGAACCCGGGCGGACGGTCGCGCGTTCCCTCGATGACCACGCAGACATGGGGGCGTCATGACGGACGACAACAGCAACGGCACCGGACAGCAGCCGAACGGCCGTACGCCGGAGGGGAATCTCCCCGGGCGCACGCGCCGGCGGTTCCCGGGCATCTCCTCCCGGGCCTACGAACACCCGGCCGACCGTTCGGCCCTGGTGGCGCTGCGCAAGCTCAGCGGCTTCGACACGGTGTTCAAGGCCCTGAGCTCGCTGCTGCCCGAGCGGAGCCTGCGGCTGCTGTTCCTGTCGGACTCGGTCCGGGTCTCCGACGCCCAGTTCTCCCACCTCAACGACATGCTGCGGGACGCCTGTTACCTCCTGGACCTGGAGAAGGTCCCCTCGATGTACGTCAGTCAGAACCCCCAGCCGAACGCGATGTGCATCGGCCTGGACGAGCCGATCATCGTCGTGACCACCGGCCTGGTGGAGCTGTTGGACGAGGAGGAGATGCGGGCGGTCGTCGGCCACGAGGTCGGCCACGCCCTGTCCGGGCACGCGGTGTACCGCACGGTCCTGCTGTTCCTGACGAACCTGGCGCTGCGGGTGGCGTGGATCCCCCTGGGCAACGTCGCGATCATGGCGATCGTGACGGCGCTGCGGGAGTGGTTCCGCAAGTCCGAGCTGTCGGCGGACCGCGCCGGGCTGCTGGTCGGCCAGGACCTCCAGGCGTCGATGCGGGGCCTGATGAAGATCGCGGGCGGCAACCACCTCCACCAGATGAACGTGGACGCGTTCCTGGCGCAGGCCGAGGAGTACGAGGCAGGCGGCGACCTGCGGGACTCCGTCCTCAAGATCATCAACGTGCTGCCCCGCAGCCACCCCTTCACCACCGTCCGGGCCGCCGAGCTGAAGAAGTGGGCCGAGTCCCGGGACTACCAGCGCCTCATGGACGGCCACTACCCGCGCCGCGACGAGGACAAGGACACCTCGGTCACGGAGTCCATACGGCAGTCCGCCTCCGCGTACGCGAGTGACGTCCGCGACTCGAAGGACCCGCTGATGAAGCTGGTCACCGACCTCGCGGGCGGCGCCGGTGACCTCGGGGGTCGGGTCCGCAGCAAGTTCGGCGGCTTCGGCGCCGGCAAGGACACTTCCGCCTCCGCCGCCCAGGACGACGACGGGGAGGCGGGCTCCAGCGGCCGGACCGGCACCAGCGGCTGACGGCTCAGCCGGCGCGGGGGAGCTTCGGTTGCGCCCCCGCGGCCAGGGTGCCGCAGAGGTTGGTGACACTGCCCGTCGCGTACGGGTCGGTGCCGCGCGGCGGCGCCGGGTCGACGCTCTCGCCCGCGAGCAGCGGCTGTAGCTGGTCCGCCCAGCCCGTGCCGCAGGCCAGCGGCCCGGCCTGCGTGGCGGAGGTCACCAACTCCGCCTGGTGACGCCGTAGGTCGTCCCGGTCGAAGTGGAACGACAACTGCCGACGGACGGTGAAGAGCGAGGACTCGGCCGGCCCCCCCCGGGCGGGCCGGACCGCGTACACGAAGGTGTGGTCGCTGACGACCTCCACGGTGTCCGAGTCGACCTCGACGGCCCGCAGGGTGCCCTGCACCCGGACCCGGGGTTCCGCCAGCACCGTGCGGGCGGGGTCGAAGCGGACGAGCCAGCCGGTGGCCGCGTGCAGTCCGTCGGCCAGCGGCCGGGCGAAGCTCCGGTCGAACTGCGCCAACTGGTCGGGGTCGACCAGGACGCGCACCGGCCGCACGGCCCCGCCGGTGAGGACGTCGGGGTCGAGGGAGGACTCCACGAGGTAGTCCTTGACGGTGGTCAGGGCGGTCATGACCTGACCACTGGAGAAGTTCGCGGTGCGCCGTGCGGCCGGAAGGGTGATGCCCTCGGCCCCGATCCCGAACTGCGCGGCCGGGCTGTGCCCGTACAGGTCGGCGGGCTGGCCGCCCGGGACGGCGGCGACGGGCGCCAGCGGGAGCACCGTCATCCGCAGCGACCCGGTGCGCTGCGCGGCCGGACCGCCGTGGGGCTGGCGCACCCCCAGGTAGACGGCGGTGGCGAAGGCCGCGGCGATCACCACGACCAGCACCAGGGCCTGCCAGGAGGAGCCGCGCCGGTGCAGCGGCGGCGCCCGGCGGACGGCGGGGGTGTGGTCGGTGATGCGCTCCTCGGCCGAGAACTCCTGGAGCCGGGCAGCACGGATGAACGACTCGTCGAAGACGACGGATCGGTACTCGTCATCGCCGCCGGGGGCGCCCTCGGGTGTCCCCTGCGGTGGGTTTCCTGGCCCGCCCATACCTTCAGGGTAGGTCTGAGCACGGTCCCGTAAACGCGCTGCCGTGCGACAAGTTCCCCGGAGGCCACAGGCGGCCGGAACCCTACGGTGTCAGGGGGTGCGGGGCACCGCCGAGGCCGGCGACCGGAAGCCGTCGGGGGGTGTCGCGGGCGGGGCCGAGGGGGGTGTGGACGGCCCCTGCCCCAACTCCGTGGAGCTGGGCCGCGGGGCCGGGTCCTGACGGTTCGACGCGGCGCCGCGGTAGACGGCGGCGAAGGCCAGGGCCACCATGCCCACGCCCATGGCGAGGGCGAGCAGCCAGGCGATGGGCCGGTGCCAGCGGGCGTGGCCCATGAAGGTGTCGCTGCGCCCGTAGGACTCCTCCAGGATGTCCCGGGCGTAACGGTCGTCGGGGTCGTAGCTGCGGCCCTCGCCGAAGGCGTCGAGGTCACGGGCGTCGGGGTCGTCAGCGTCGTTGTCGGGGCGCCCGCCCCGGGTCCCGGCGGGGCGGCCCTCCGCCTCGGCACGGGCCTCGGCCGCCGTGAGCAGCCGTTCCACGGCGCTCGGTTCGCGGACCGGAGCGGCCCGGATGAAGTCCTCGTCGAACACCACGGAGGCGAACTCCTCGTCCGCACCTCCGTGGTCGCGGTCGTCGGGCTCGTCGCCGCCCGGGAGCGGCGTGCCCCCCACGTCCTCCGGCACGCCTCCAGCGTAGACCCGGGGGGACGTTTTGGGCAGACCGTACCGGTGGATACCCGCCACCCCGGGGGCCGCGCGGGGCGGCCGTCCGGGGGACGGGCGGGCGGCCGCGTCAGCCGCGGACGTGACCGTCGCCGGTGACGATGTACTTGGTGCTGGTGAGTTCCGGCAGGCCCATCGGGCCGCGGGCGTGCAGCTTCTGGGTGGAGATGCCGATCTCGGCGCCGAAGCCGAACTGTCCGCCGTCCGTGAACCGGGTGGAGGCGTTGACGGCGACGGTCGTGGAATCGACCAGCTGGGTGAACCGGCGGGCCGCCGCTTGCGAGGTGGTGACGATGGCCTCGGTGTGTCCGGACGACCAGAGCCGGATGTGCTCGACGGCCTTGTCGAGGGAGTCCACCACCGCGGCGGCGATGTCGTACGAGAGGTACTCGGTGTCCCAGTCCTCGGCGGTGGCCGCCACGACGGTGGCCTTGCTGCCGGCGGCGTGGGCCGCCACCCGCGGGTCGGCGTGCACGGTAACCCCGGCCTCGGCGAGGGCGTCGAGGGCGCGCGGCAGGAACGCCTCCGCGATGTCCTGGTGGACGAGCAGGGTCTCGGCCGCGTTGCACACGCTGGGGCGCTGCGCCTTGGAGTTGACGAGGATCTCGACCGCCATGTCGAGGTCGGCCTGGGCGTCGACGTAGACGTGGCAGTTGCCGGTGCCGGTCTCGATGACCGGGACGGTGGACTCCTCGACGACCGTGCGGATCAGCGAGGCGCCGCCGCGCGGGATGAGGACGTCGACCAGACCGCGGGCGCGCATCAGCTCGCGGACGGATTCCCGGCTCTCCCCGGGGACCAGCTGGATCGCGTCGGCGGGCAGCCCGGCGCCCCCGATCGCGTCGCGCAGCACCCGGACCAGGGCGGTGTTCGACTCGTACGCGGAGGACGAGCCGCGCAGCAGGACGGCGTTGCCGGACTTGAGGCAGAGGGCCGCGGCGTCGACGGTGACGTTGGGGCGGGCCTCGTAGATGATCCCGACGACGCCGAGCGGGACCCGGACCTGACGCAGGTCGATGCCGTTGGGCAGGGTGGAGCCGCGGACCACCTCGCCGACGGGGTCGGGCAGGGCGACGACGTCTCGGACGTCGGAGGCGATGGCCCGGACCCGCTCCGGGGTGAGCGTGAGCCGGTCGACGATCGACTCGCTGGTGCCCGCCGCGCGCGCCTTGGCGACGTCCAGGGCGTTGGCCTCGACGATCTCGCGGGAGCGGACCTCCAGCGCGTCGGCGATCGCCAGCAGGGCGTCGTCCTTGGTGGCCCGGGGCAGCGGCGCGAGGTCCGCGGCGGCGGCCTTGGCGCGGTAGGCGGCGCGTGCGACCTCGGACATGTTGTCGTAGGGCGAGGGCGCGGAGAGCGGCGGGAGCGACGTCATGCCCGCAGCGTAATGCGCCGTCCGTCGGCCGTCCGGCCGTGTCCCACACCCCGAGACGGCCGTCTCGGGGCGCGGCGGGCACGTCAGTACGGGTGCACCCCCACGGGGGTGGCCGGGGCCGGTCCGGAGCCCTCCGCGACGCGCAGGTGGTAGGTCTCGCGGTCGATCACCTCCAGGCCGACGATCTCCCACGCCGGCAGCTGTGCGGTGCGCCGGTGCTCGCCCCAGAGCCGCAGCGCGACGGCCGCCGCGTCGTGCAGGTCGCGGGCCTCCTCCCAGTACCGGATCTCGGCGTGATCGCCCGCGTACCGGCTGGTCAGCAGGAAGGGGTGGTCGTGGGCGAGCTGTTCGAGTCCGCGTCTGACCTCGCCCAACGGGGCCTCGGCCCCGGAGACGCTCAGCGTCACGTGCCACAGCCGGGGGGCGTGGCCCCTCTCCTCGACGCCGTCCCCGACGGGACCCGTCAGGGTGCGGTCCTCCCCCACGGCCTTCAGGGCGGGGGAGCCGAGGCCGGCACGCGCTGCCGCCCCCTGGCGCACTCGTCTCACGACGGCCTCCTACACGCAAGTGTCATCCGACTGGTCCCTGCAACGGTCCCCTGCAACAAAGTTGACACCCCATCGACCCGGATGGGGCACTTTTACGGAACGTCCACCTGGTGGATTCCGATCGTTCGGACGGACCTCGCCTCAGGGGCCGAGCAGCACCAGGTCGTCGCGGTGGACGACCTCGCGTTCGTACGCGGGACCCAGTTCGCGGGCCAGGTCGTGGGTGGAGCGGCCGAGGAGCAGCGGGATCTCCTTGGCGTCGAAGTTGACCAGGCCGCGGGCGACGGCCCGGCCCCGGGCGTCGCGCAGTTCGATGGGGTCGCCCGCGGTGAACTCGCCCTCGACGGCGGCGATCCCGGCCGGCAGCAGTGATTTCCGGCCTTCGACCACGGCCCGGACCGCCCCGTCGTCCAGCGTGAGGGCGCCCCGGGGGGTGGACGCGTGCTGGAGCCACAGCAGCCGGTCGGCCGAGCGGCGGCCGGTGGGGTGGAAGTGGGTGCCGGTGTCCCGTCCGGCGAGGGCGTCCGCGGCGTGCACCGCGGAGGTGAGGACCACCGGGATGCCGGCGGCGGCGGCGATGCGCGCGGCCTCGACCTTGGTGACCATGCCGCCGGTGCCGACCCCGGCGCGCCCGGCGCTGCCGAACTCGATGCCCTCGGTGTCGGCGGGCCCGCGCACCTCGGCGACGCGGGAGGTGCCCGGACGGCTGGGGTCGCCGTCGTAGAGGCCGTCGACGTCGGAGAGGAGGACGAGCAGGTCGGCCCGGACCAGATGGGCGACGAGGGCGGCCAGCCGGTCGTTGTCGCCGAACCGGATCTCGTCCGTGGCAACGGTGTCGTTCTCGTTGACCACGGGCAGCGCGCCCATGGCGAGGAGCATGTCGAGGGTGCGCGAGGCGTTGCGGTGGTGGGCGCGCCGGCTGGTGTCGACGGTGGTGAGCAGGACCTGTCCGACGCGGACGCCGTAGCGGGCGAAGGAGGCCGTGTAGCGGGCGACGAGGAGCCCCTGGCCGACGCTGGCCGCGGCCTGTTGCCGGGCCAGGTCCTTGGGGCGTCTGTGCAGTCCGAGCGGGGCGAGTCCGGCGGCGATGGCGCCGGAGGACACCAGGACGATCTCCTTCGCCCCGCCGTCGCGCACCTTGGCGAGCACGTCGACGAGGGCGTCCACGCGATCGGCGTCCAGCCCGCCCGCGGCCGTGGTCAGCGAGGACGAACCGACCTTGACGACGATCCGGTGTGCTTCCGTGACCCGCTGCCTCACGCCTGACACGCGCTTCCCCTCAGTCGCCCGATTGTCACCCGATGCGCCCGGTTCCGTCCCGGAGCCGGGCGCCGCTCCGCAATCTACGTGAGACCGGCAACGGTCGGACGGACCTGTCCGATGGCTGAAATCACGCTCCCCTCTTCACAGAAGCATCACGAAGGTCTCACCATCGACTCAGTTCCTGAAGAAACGATTCCGTAGTGTGAAAGCGGGCAGGAGGCCCGCTACCGGTCAGCAGCTTTCGACGTTAACCAGCAAGCCCGCCTGCTATGCACGTATCGTCACTCCACTCGTGCATGGATCTGGATCGTGCTGCTAGGAGAGCCCACATCTTGCGTTCCGTCCCCTCGTCTCTCGTTCGGGCGGGGAGGCTCGTCCTCCCCGCCATCCTGGTGGCGTCCTTCGCGGGTCAGGTCATCGGGGCCCTGCTCCCCGAGGTCGCGCTGCTGATAGCAGCGACCGCCACCGGACTCGCGGCCGAAGCCGCACTGCACCGCTGGCAGCGCCCGATGGCCTCCGCGCTGGCCCGTACCCGGGCCGACGTCACGGTCCGGGTCGTCCTGCGCGACCTGTTGTTGGTGGCCGGCCTGCTGGCCCACCAACAGAGCCAGGACCAGCGCATGGCGTACCTGCCGCTCGTCCTCGGGCTGTTGACCTTCTACGCCCTGCACTTCGCCTGCCACGCCACGGCGCTCCTGGTCCGTCGCTCGCGCACGCTGCCGGTGCTCACCCGCAACATCGACACCTCCGGGCTGCGGCTGACCAAGGCGGCACCCGCGCTGCTGTCCCGCCGGGCGGGCAGCCGACTGCGGCTGTTCGGGTTCCCGGCGACCGCGGGGTTGATGGCGACGGCGCTGGTGGACTCACCGACCCCCGCCGCCATCGGGGTCGGCCTGGCCGTCCTGGCCGGGGTGGTCGGACTCGTCGAACTGCTCACCCGGCTGCTGCCCGCCCGACGCCCCGCGGCGTCCGAAGAGGTGCTCGACTGGTTCGACGGCTGGCTCGCCGAGTACCGGCCCACCGTGGCCCTGTACTTCTCCGGCGGCACCTCCTCGGCGTACCAGGCCAACATGTGGCTGGACACCCTCGCCCGGCTCGACGGGCGCCCGCTGATCGTGCTGCGCGAGCGGTTCATGGTGCAGAAGATCGGTGCGACCGACCTGCCGATCGTCTGCGTGCCCAAGGTCGCCGATCTGATGCGGCTGGAACACTCCACGCTGCCGGTCATGCTGCACCCGGCGAACTCGGGCAAGACCTCGCAGGTGCTGCGCATACCGACGATCAAGCACGCCTTCGTGAACCACGGCGAGAGCGACAAGCTGTCCTCGGTCAACCCGTACTCGAAGGCGTACGACGAGGTGTGGGTGGCCGGCCCCGCGGCCCGGGACCGGTACGCGCAGGCCGAGGTGGGCGTCGAGGACAAGGACATCGTGGAGGTGGGACGCCCCCAGCTCGACGCCATCCGGCCCTACGCGGGCCACTCGGCGGGCGGCCCGCTGACCGTGCTGTACGCACCGACCTGGGAGGGCTGGGACGGCAACCCCGGCAACACCTCGGTGATCGAGGCGGGCGAGAACCTCGTCCGGGAACTCCTCGCCGACCCCGGAGTCCGGCTGCTGTACAAGCCGCACCCGATGACGGGTTCGGTCGACGCCCGGGCGGGTGCGGCCAACGCCCGCATCCAGGAGATGATCCGCGCCGCGGTGGCCGGGCAGCCGCCGGTGCCGCCGGAGCCCGCGGCGGCGGCGGAGCTGGAGCAGGCGACGGCGGAGCTGGACCTCATGGTCAGCACGAAGTTCCGCCGGGCGGCCGACGACATGGAGCGCATGCTGCTCCAGACCACCCCCGCGCCGGGCCGGGCGGCGGAGGTCGCCGCGGCCACGGCCCGGTGGGAGGAGCGGTACTGGGCCTCGCTGCCGCCGGTCGAGCACCAGATCGTGACGGGTTCCCGCCCGGCGCTGTACAGCTGCTTCGACCAGGCGGACCTGCTGATCAGCGATGTGTCGAGCGTGGTCAGCGACTACCTGGCCAGTGGGAAGCCGTATGCGGTCGCCAATACGAGCGGGCTGTCCGAGGACGTGTTCCTGGAGACCTTCCCGACCGTCGGCGCGGCCACGATCCTCACCCCGGACGGCAGCGGGGTCGCCCGGCTGCTCGACTCGGTGCGCCGCCCCGGGGCCGACCTGCTGGTCGGCGCGCGCGCCGGGCTGCGGACGCGGCTGCTGGGTCCGGCCGGGCAGCCTTCGCTCGCCCGGTTCGCCGCGGCGGTGCAGGGGCTGACCGAACGGGCCGCCCACCGGGCCCGGCTCGTCGGGACCATTCCCAGCCAGGCCCTGGCCCCCGTCCAGGAAGCCGCCGAAGACGCCCTACAGACAGCCCCCGCCGACCAGTGACACCAGGGGCGCCCCGGGCAACCGGGGCGCCCCGTCAGTGGGACCGGGCCCGTAGGGGCGCGGGGAACTGCGCGACCGGCCCCCCACGACCGCCGGCCGAACGACGAACCCGGACGGCGAGCACCCCGGACCCCGAAAGCCACCCGCTAAGGGTGCCGGTGCCGCCACCCACCCCACGCGGAAGCGATCATCTCGTCCACCCCGTGCCGAGCGGACCACCCCAACTCCTCGCGGATGCGGTCCGCCGAGGCGACGACCCGCGCCGGGTCACCGGGGCGACGCGCGGTCACCACGGGCAGCAGCTCCTCGCGCCCGGTGACCTTGAGGATGTGCTCCACCATCTCCCGCACGGAACTCCCCTCGCCCCGACCGATGTTCAGGGTGAGCGAGGTGCCGGGCTCGGCGTCCGTCAACCGGAGGGCCGCCGCCAGGTGCGCGGAGGCGATGTCCTGCACGTGGACGTAGTCGCGGACGCAGGTTCCGTCGGCGGTGGCGTAGTCGTCGCCGAAGATCCGCGGCGGCTCGTCGGCCTCCAGACGTTCGAAGACCATCGGGATCAGGTTGAAGACCCCCGCGTCGGCCAGTTCGGGTGAGGCCGCACCGGCGACGTTGAAGTAGCGCAGCGACGCCGCGCGCAGCCCGTAGGCCCGGGCAGAGGCGTTGATCAGCCATTCGCCGACGAGCTTGGTCTCCCCGTAGGGGCTCAGCGGCTTGCAGGGCGTCTCCTCGGTGACGAGCGTCACGTCCGGCATGCCGTAGACCGCGGCCGACGAGGAGAAGACGAGACGGTCGATCCCGGCGTCGCCCAGCGCGTCGAGGAGGGTCTGGAGCCCGGTGACGTTCTCCCGGTAGTAGTAGGCGGGCTCCTCGACGGACTCGCCGACCTGCTTCTTGCCCGCGATGTGCACCACACCCGTGATCGCGTGCGCACGCAGCGCCGCGTCGAGGGCCGCGCGGTCGAGGACGCTGCCGATCACCAGCGGCACCCCGTCCGGCACCCGGTCGCGGCTGCCCGTGGACAGGTCGTCGTAGACGACGACCGACTGGCCGCCCTCGATCAGGGCGCGCACGACATGCGCTCCGATGTACCCGGCTCCGCCCGTCACCAGCCAGCTCATGGACTTCCCTTCGTCGACGCCGTTGCGGGCAGAATCACCCGGCGACGCCCGAAAATCGAATCGGACATACCGCAGCCTCTCCCGGTTTTCCGGTGAAGCAGTGGATCTGATGGCTTCTGTGAGGGATCTCTCCGTGATCGGGAGGTGACGGGAAACGACCGATACCATCCACCTCGGATGCACTTTCGGCCATCACGGGGAGGGGACGGTGCGCTACGGACACCAGGGAAACATCGGTCGAATCCCTTACGATTGGTCGGCGCGGTCTCGGCGACTGGTCCCGGTGAAACCCAGCGCGGCCCGACGCTCCCGCGGACAGTTCTCGGAACAGGTTGAAGGATGCCCAGATTCACGCTCGTCGTTCCCGTGCACAAGGTTCAAGGCTACTTGGCCGAATGTCTCGACTCGATCGTCAGGCAGGACTACAGGGACTTCGAGATCGTGGCGGTCGACGACTGCTCCCCTGACGCCTCCGGGGCGATCCTCGACGACCACGCTTCGCGCGACGACCGAATACGAGTGATCCACCTCACGGAGAACGTCGGTCTGGGGCGGGCCCGCAACGCCGGGCTGGCCGAGGCGCGCGGCGACTACATCCTGTTCCTCGACAGTGACGACACCCTCGACCCGGGGTCCCTGTCCGCGATCGCGCACCGGCTCGACGCAACCGACGAGCCCGACGTCCTGGTCTATGACTACGTGCGCACGTACTGGAACGGAGAGACCCGCCCCAACCAGCGGGCCGGCGTGCTGCGCGCCGAGGGCACCGGGGCGGGCCCGCTCCAGGACCGCCCGGAGCTGCTCGACCTGCTCCAGGTCGTGTGGAACAAGGCGTACCGCAGGGACTTCGTGGAACGGCTCGGCCTCACCTTCCCCCGCGGGTACTACGAGGACGTCCCCTGGGCGTTCTGCTCGTTGATCGCCGCCGAGCGCATAGCCGTCCTGGACCGGGTGTGCGTCCGCTACCGGCAGCGCCGCGAGGGCGGGAGCATCACCGGCACGGTCAGCCGCAAGCACTTCGACGTGTTCGAGCAGTACGACCGCGTCTTCGCCTTCCTCGACGCCCGGCCGGAGCCGGACGGGTTGCGGCCCCGGCTGTTCCGGAGGATGGTCGACCACTTCCTGAACGTCCTCGACAAGCCGGGCCGGCTGCCGCGGAACGCGCGCGCGGAGTTCTTCCACCGGGCCGCCGCCGCCTACGCCGCACGCGTGCCCACCGGCTTCCGGCGTCCCGCCGGGAGCCGCGGCTACAAGTACGCGATGCTGGAGCGCGACGCGTACTCCGCGCTGGCCGGCGCCACCACGGCCGCCCGGACCCAGCGGGTCGTCCGGAGCCGGGCGCGCGCCGCGGTCAACCGGTCCAAGCGCAGCGCGATGGGCCTGTACTACCAGTCGCAGTTGCGGGCCCCGCTGGACGAGAACCTGGCGCTGTTCTCCGCGTACTGGGGCCGGTCGGTGTCCTGCAACCCGGCCGCCGTCGCCGAGGAACTCGCCCGGCTCGCCCCGCAGGTGCGCCGGGTGTGGGCGGTCCGCGCGGACGCCGTGGCCTCGGTGCCGGCCGGGGTGGAGGTCGTCCGGGTCGGCTCCCGTGCGTACTGGTCGGCGCTGGCCCGGGCCAAGTACCTGGTGAACAACGTCAACTTCACCGACGCCCTGGTCAAGCGGGACGGTCAGATCCACGTCCAGACCCATCACGGCACCCCGCTCAAGACCATGGGCCTCGACCAGCGGAAGTACCCCGCCTCCTCCCACGGCATGGACTTCAAGAAGCTGCTGGAGCGCTGTGACCGCTGGGACTACAGCCTCAGCTCGAACCGGTTCTCCACGACCGTGTGGGAGCGGGTCTACCCGTGCAGATACGTTTCCCTGGAGACCGGCTACCCGCGTAACGACGTGCTGGTGAACGGCACCGCCGAGGACGTGGCCCGGGCCCGGACCGCGCTCGGTCTCGCGGCCACCACGACGGCCTTCCTGTACATGCCGACGCACCGCGAGTACCAGGGCGAGTTCCGTTCCCGGCTCGACCTCGCCCGGCTCGCCGACGAGCTCGGCCCGGACGTGACGCTGCTGGTGCGCGGCCACTACTTCTACTCGTCGTCACCGCAGCTCGCCGACCTGCGGCGCAGCGGACGCATCGTCGACGTGTCGGGGCGCCACCCCGTCGAGGACCTCTACCTGGCGGCGGACGCCCTGATCACCGACTACTCCTCGGCGATGTTCGACTACGCCGTCCTGGACCGTCCGATCGTCGTCTTCGCCGACGACTGGGACGTCTACCGCGCGGTGCGCGGGACGTACTTCGACGTGACCGAGGAACCGCCGGGCCCCGTCGCCCGCTCCGAGGACGCACTGGTCGACCTGCTGCGCTCCGACGCGTGGCACGGCGCCGAGGCGGCCGAACTGCGGGCCGCGTTCCGCCGCAGGTTCTGCGAGTTCGACGACGGACGCGCCGCCGAGCGGGTCGTGCGCCGGGTGTTCCTCGGCGAGCAGACCCCGATCCCTCCCGTTCCGTTCGCGGAGCGTTCCCACGCTCCGCATCCCGCCCAGGTGCTCGAACTGGTCGAGCGGGCCTGACCGAAAGGAAAACCACGTCACATGGCCCCCCGGCTCAGTGTCGTCGTACCCATCTACAACGTGGAGGAGTACCTTCCGGCGTGCCTTGACTCGCTGGAGGCACAGACCCTGCGCGAGCTCGAAGTCCTCATGGTGGACGACGGTTCGCCGGACGGCTCGGCGGCCATCGCCGCCGAGTACGCGGCCCGTGACCCGCGCTTCACGCTCATCCGCAAGGAGAACGGGGGTCTCGGGGCCGCCCGCAACACCGGCATATCCCGGATGTCGCCCGCCTCGGAGTTCCTGACCTTCGTCGACAGCGACGACGTGATCCCGCCGGACGCGTACCGGCTGATGATCACCAGCCTCGACGAGAGCGGCTCCGACTTCTGCACCGGCAACGTCTTCCACCTGCGGGGCGAGAAGTCCTGGCAGGTGCCGTTGCTGAAGATGCTCTCCGGCGAGGCCCAGCAGCGCACCCACATCTCGCAGATGCCCCGGCTGGTCGCGGACCGGATCGCCTGCAACAAGGTGTTCCGCCGGACCTTCTGGGAGAAGCACGGCTTCACCTTCCCCGAGGGCATCCTGCACGAGGACATCCCGGTCGTGCTGCCGGCCCACTACCGGGCCGAGGCCGTCGACGTCATCGGCGAGCCCACGTACTTCTGGCGGCTGCGCGAGGGCGAGTCCGCGCCGTCGATCACCCAGCGCCGCAAGGAGCCGCAGGCGATCCGGGACCGGGTCACCGCGGTCACCTCGGTGAGCCAGTTCCTGGCGAAGCAGTCGGGCCCCGAGTTCGCCGTCTACAAGAAGCAGTACGACGACCGGGTGCTCCGCGACGACCTGCGGATCTTCCTGCGGGTGCTGCCGGACGCCCCGCCGGAGTTCCACGAGGCGTTCCTGGAGGCGACCAACCGCTACCTCGACACGATCGACCCGCAGACGGTCATGGGGCTGCCGACGCTGCTGCGCGTGCAGTGGCTGCTGGTCCGCAAGCACCAGATGGCCGAACTGCTGGCCCTGCTCGCCTCGCAGCGCCGCAAGGAGCCCATCGAGGTCAGCGGCACGTTCCGCAAGTACGCCAAGTTCGCCCCGCTGGAGGACGCCGGGGTGGAGCTGCCGAAGGCCGCCCTGCGCATCGACAAGGCCCTCGGTCTGAAGGCTCCGCTGCGGTCGGTGGAGTGGCACGACGGCAAGCTGGTGCTGTCCGGTGACGCCTGGATCGACAAGATCGACATCGACTCCAAGCGCGGCAGCCTGAAGGTCGTGCAGCTCAAGCACAACGGCTCGGGACGACGGATCTTCGCGCCCGCCAAGAACGTGCACCGTCCGGAGGCCACCACCGGCTCCGGTCAGAAGCGCTACAACTACGACTGGGCGGGCTGGGAGCTGAGCCTCGACCCGAGCAAGCTGCGCAAGGGCGGCAAGTGGCAGGAGGGCATCTGGCACGTCGGCATCAACGTGTACGCCTCCGGTCTGGTGCGGCGCAGCGGGGTGTGGGCGCGCGGCGGCTCGGCCGCGAACTTCCCCACGTACCAGTGGCTGGACGGCGACCACCGGCTGCTGCCCGTGGTGGAGCGCAGTGCGCTGAAGCTGCGGCTGGAGAAGGTCAAGGCGCTCATCACGGACCGCCGGCTGGTCGGCGAGACCCTGGAGATCGACGGCGAGCTGCGGGCGGGCGCCCCGTCGGCGGCCAACCTGGTGCTGCGGCTGAGCAACCCGAAGAGCGGCGAGGTCCAGGACTACCCGGCCGAGGTGCAGGTCACCTCCGCCGGTCGGGTCTTCACCGCGAGGGTGCCGCTCTCCGAGGCGGCGCTGATCCCGAACGAGACCCTGGACTCCAAGGCCCAGCCGAACCGTCGCCAGTGGAGCACCGTCCTGGTGGCCACCGACCCGGACGGCACCGAACACCGCTACAGCACCGTCATGCGGGACGGCCTGACGGACCTGCGCAGCGACATGCCCGACTCGATGGGCCCCGCGGTCGCGCACCACGAGATCGCCGTGGTGTCCGGCAACAACGGCTACCTCAAGATCATCGGTCGGATCCGCCGGGCGGTGCTCACCCGGGTCGCCGAGCGTGACGGCAAGATCGTCATGGAGGGTTACACGAGTGCACGACTGGTCGGCGCGGAGCTGTTGGTCAAGTCGCGCGGGCGGTTCGACGAGCGGACGGTGCCCGTCCAGTGGCAGCCCGACGGGCGCTTCGCGGTGGCCTTCGACCCGTCGTCGCTGGGCGGCGCGGGCAACGTGCCGCTGAAGGCCGGGCGGTGGAACGTCTTCCTGCGGCTGCCCGACCAGAGCGAGGTGCCGAAGTCGGCGTTCGTCATCGAGCGGCACGCGGCGAAGTACTTCCCGCTCAAGACCGTGATCAGCGGGCGGCGTTACTGGTTCGAGAGCCTGTGGGGCACCTACCCGCAGCTCAACTGCCGTTCCGAGCTGAGCGACATGGAGCTGGGCCCCTACCGTCAGCTCCAGATGCGCCGCGAGGTGTACGAGCCGGGTCGTGAGCAGCCGCTGCGCGAGCAGGTGTTCTTCCTCAGCTACAACGGCAAGCAGTACTCGGACAGCCCCCGGGCGATGCACGAGGAACTGCTGTCGCGGGGCAGCGACCTGAAGTACCTGTGGGCCGTGCGGGACGGGCAGGTCGTGCTGCCGCCGACCGCCGACCGGGTCCGCATGTGGGGCCGCGAGTGGTTCGAGGCGCTGGCCACCTCCCGCTACATCGTCACCAACGGGCACCTGCCCGAGTGGGTGGAGCGGCGGCCCGGCCAGGTGATCGTGCAGACCTGGCACGGCACCATGCTGAAGAAGATCGGCCACGACATCGAGACGCTGCACTTCGACCGCGAGTACCAGAACCGGCTGGCCCTGGAGGCCAACAACTGGAGCCTGCTGGTCTCGTCGAACCGGTTCAGCACCCCGATCCTCAAGCGGGCGTTCTCCTACAACGGGGAGGTCCTGGAGGCGGGTTACCCGCGCAACGACTACCTGTACTCCCCCGACCGGGACAAGATCGCCGACTCGGTCAAGGAGCGGCTGGGCCTGCCCGCCGACAAGAAGGTCGTGCTGTACGCCCCGACCTGGCGCGACGACCAGTCGCACAGCGCCGGCCAGTACAAGTTCAGACTGAAGATCGACCTGGACGACGCACGGGCCCGGCTCGGTCACGACCACGTGCTGTTGATCCGCCGCCACTCCAACATCGTGGACGCGGTGCCGGGTGCGGGCGACGGCTTCGTCTACGACGTCTCGGAGTACCCGGACATCGCGGAGCTGTACCTGGCCGCCGACATCATGATCACCGACTACTCGTCCGTGATGTTCGACTACGCGCACCTCAAGCGCCCGATGCTGTTCTTCACGTACGACCTGGAGCACTACCGGGACACGCTGCGCGGGTTCTACTTCGACTTCGAGGAGGACTCGCCCGGTCCGCTGCTGCGCACCTCGGAGGAGCTGATCGAGTCGATCCGTCGGATCGAGGAGGTCAAGGTCGACTACCAGGAGCGGTTCGACCGCTTCCACGACCTGTTCTGCGACCTGGACGACGGCTCCGCCTCGAAGCGGGTCGTGGACCGGATGCTGGAGCAGTCCCGCCAGCGGTGACGCGCCGCCGGCCCGGGGCCACCCGCCCCGGGCCGGCGACCGTCGGGCGGTGCCGGACGTGCAGACGGGGCCGGCCCGGAGGGAGATCCCTCCGGGCCGGCCCCGTGTCCGTGGCTGGTGTCCGTCAGACGGTCACCGTCTTCACCGCGAACTGCGCGGTGACGGTGAAGTACGGGCGGACCTCCGTGCGCGCCGACTCGGGCTCGGGGTGCTTGCGCAGGGCGCCGAGCAGGGGCCGCCGCCGGGGCTCGACCGCCGCCCGGGCGCGCGGGTTCGCCCGTACCGGCCGCGGGTACTTGAACACCCGGTACGGCTCCAGGACGTCCGTGACGAGCATCGCGAGGCGGGCCGCGCCGCCGTCCCCGGTCCTGAGCCGGAAGTCCCAGATCTCCTCGTCGCCCTCGTGGGCCGCGACCAGGGTGTCCAACGGCAGCGCGCACCGGAAGCGGATGCCGTCCTCGTCCACCGTCAGCGGCACCGTGAGGACGCGCTCGGCGTCCGCGCGGTTCACGCCTTCGAGGACGGCTGCGGCACCGAGGGTCCGCTCGCCCCAGAACTCGGCCTCCACGACGACGGCGTGTTCGTCCGCGGTCACGCTGAGCACCTCGGCGTGGCGCTCGCGCACCTGGCTGCGCACCTTCAGCCGGCCCAGCTCGTCCTTGTGCGGCAGCAGGACGTCCAGCCCGCCGCCGCCCGGGGTCGCACGGGTGTCGCGCCGGGAGACCAGCCGGGTGACGTCGACGTGCTCGACCGACAGCCGCTTCTCGGGGCCCTTGGCGCTGGCGACGCCCAGTTCCCAGTGGCCCTCGCCGAGGGTGCCCCGGCGCGGGATCAACGCGGCGCCGGCGACGACGGGCAGCCGGACGGGCTCCTGCCGGCCGCGCACGTCACGGCAGACCAGCTCCAGTCCCTCGGTGAGGACGTCCGCACCGGCGCCGGCGAGGGTGACGCGGACGTCGCCGCCGGAGAGGACCTCGGCGTCGGCGGTGCCGGGCAGCCTGCGGCGCAGGGCCGCGTGCTCCAGGATCGCGCCGAACCGCTCGGCGCTGGCCTCCTCGGAGAACCGTTCGGCGCCGCGCACCGCGGCCCGGCCCATGGCCGTGCGGCGGTCGTCGTCCTCGATGAGCTCGATGATGGCCTCCGCCATCGCGGCGTTGTCGCCGTTGGGGACGAGGATGCCGTCCGTGCCGGGCGTGAGGATGTTCCGCGGGCCGTGGTCGCAGTCCATGCTGACGACCGGCAGCCCCCGGGTCATCGCCTCGACGGTGACGAGGCCGAACGGCTCCCGCAGCGAGGGCAGGACGAAGATCGCGCCCTTGCCGAACTCGGCGGTGACCGGGAACGCGGGTCCCATCAGCTGGACGTGGTTGTACAGGTTCTTGTCGTGGATGCGGCGCTGGAGGGCGCCCCGGTCGGAGCCGTCGCCGTAGATCCGCAGCCGCCAGTCGGGGTGCCGCTCGACGACGGTCTCGAAGGCGTCGACCAGCCCGTGGAAGTTCTTGTGCTTCTTGAGGACCCCGGCCGTGACGACGACCTTGCTGGCACCGTCCGACAGCGGGCCGCCCGGGTCGGGCACGCAGTTCGGCAGCACGCTGATCCGGTCCCGGACGTGGGGCACGACCTTGCTGAGGCCCGCCTTCTCCTCCGGCGACAGCACCGTGACGGCGTCGAGCTTGCGGTACGCCTCGAAGAGCGGCTTGCGGACGTTCTCCGCGTAGATCCTCGGCATCGAGTGCTCCTGCGCGATCCGCAGAAAGGACCCGGGGGCCTCGGCGAGCATCGTGGTGATGCGCGGGTTGGAGCTGATGACGGCGTCCGCGTCGGTCTCGGCGAAGAACTCCAGCAGCCGCTTCTCGGCGAGCCTGCTCACCACCGGCGTCTTCTCGTTGGCCGCGTACGGGTAGCGGATCGGGAACTCGTGCGCCAGCGGGTCGTCACCGTCGTAGCGGTGCGAGTGCTCCCGAAGATCGGTCAGCGCGCGTACCTCCACCCGCTCGTCCAGCGGGAAGTACGACGCGTCGCGCACCTTGCGCAGGGCGACGATCTCCACCTCGTGGTGCCGGACGAGGGCGCTCGCCATGTTCTGGGTGGCGGTCACCACACCCCCCATGTGGCAGAGGTCGCGCACCAGAAAAACAATCTTCACTTCGTGGTCATCCCTTTCCCGTGCGGCACGGCGGTGCCACACCTCCCCCCGATGCGTACGGCACATCCGGGACGCAACCCATGTCGGTCATGTCACGAGTTGCATTGCATACCCACTGATCGGGTGACTGCCCCCCAAATGATGGCATGACGTACGGGTTGCTCTCTGACGGGTAGGACAGCCGGACCGCGCCGATGGTTGTCCGGACACGCAGAAAAGACCGTCCGGTGGGGGTCGGCCACGATCGGTGACCCCCACGGAACGGCCTCTTCCGTCCGTGAACTTGAGGCGCCGTCAGCCTGAGCCGGCGAGCGCGGGAGGCCCTAGAAGGGCTTGAACTCGTCGTAGGCCTGCTGCACGTCGTCGCGCTCCGCGTCCCGGTCCCGACGGCGCTGGGTGGCCGGCCGGGGGGCGTCGAAGCGGTGGTCCTCGCCCCGGCGGCCCAGCATCTCGGCGCCGGTCATCATCGTCGGCTCCCAGTCGAAGACGACGGCGTTGTCCTCCGGACCGATCGCCACGCCGTCGCCGGTGCGGGCGCCCGCCTTCATCAGGGCGTCCTCGACACCCAGCCGGTTCAGCCGGTCCGCGAGGTACCCCACGGCCTCGTCGTTGGTGAAGTCGGTCTGCCGCACCCAGCGCTCCGGCTTCTCGCCGCGCACCCGGTACAGGCCCTCCTCCTCCGCCGTGACGGTGAAGCCCGTGTCGTCGACCGCCTTGGGCCGGATGACGATCCGGGTGGCCTCCTCCTTGGGCTTCGCGGCCCGGGCCTTGGCCACCAGCTCGGCGAGCGCGAAGGACAGCTCCTTGAGGCCCTTGTGCGCCACCGCCGACACCTCGAAGACCTGGTAGCCCCGCGCTTCGAGGTCCGGGCGGACCAGGTCGGCGAGGTCGAGGCCGTCCGGCACGTCGATCTTGTTGAGCACGACCATCCGGGGACGGTCGCCGAGGCCGCCGTACTGCTTCAGCTCCTCCTCGATGACGTCGAGGTCGGAGACCGGGTCGCGGTCCGACTCCAGGGTCGCCGTGTCCAGCACGTGGACCAGGACGCTGCACCGCTCCACGTGCCGCAGGAACTCCAGGCCGAGGCCCTTGCCCTGGCTGGCGCCCGGGATCAGGCCCGGCACGTCCGCGATGGTGTAGACGGTCGAGCCGGCCGTCACCACGCCCAGGTTGGGCACCAGGGTGGTGAACGGGTAGTCGGCGATCTTCGGCTTGGCGGCCGACAGCACGGAGATCAGCGAGGACTTGCCCGCACTGGGGAAGCCGACGAGCGCCACGTCGGCGACCGTCTTGAGCTCCAGCACGATGTCCTGGGCGTAACCGGGCTCGCCCAGCAGCGCGAAGCCCGGCGCCTTGCGGCGGGCCGACGACAGCGCGGCGTTCCCGAGCCCGCCCCGGCCGCCCTGCGCGGCGACGTAGGTGGTGCCCTCGCCGACCAGGTCCGCCAGGACGTTGCCCGCGCGGTCCAGCACGACGGTGCCGTCCGGCACCGCGAGGACCAGGTCCTGGCCGTCCTTGCCGGAGCGGTTGCCGCCCTCGCCGGGCTTGCCGTTGGTGGCCTTGCGGTGCGGGCTGTGGTGGTAGTCGAGCAGGGTGGTGACGGACTGGTCGACCACCAGCGTCACGTCACCGCCCCGGCCGCCGTTGCCCCCGTCGGGGCCGCCCAGCGGCTTGAACTTCTCCCGGTGAACGGAGGCACAGCCGTGGCCTCCGTTACCCGCGGCGACGTGCAGTTCGACGCGGTCCACGAAGGTGGTCATGTCAGTGCCTCCAGTTACGTACGGGTGTCGTGTTTCCGCGGCGCGATCAGCGCCGCACGACAGGAACAACACGCGAAAGGCGGACCAGCTTCCCCCGTACTGATTCGTAGGGGGAAGGCGTGGCCCGCCTCCGCGATGAGAATCGCTCTACAGCAGTCCGGTCAGCCGACCGGAACGATGTTCACGACCTTGCGGCCGCGGAACGTGCCGAACTCCACGGCACCGGGCAGGAGCGCGAACAGCGTGTCGTCGCCGCCGCGGCCGACGCCGGAGCCGGGGTGGAAGTGGGTGCCGCGCTGGCGGACCAGGATCTCACCCGCGTTGACGACCTGACCGCCGAAGCGCTTCACGCCGAGCCGCTGGGCATTCGAGTCGCGACCGTTCCGGGTGGACGATGCGCCCTTCTTGTGTGCCATCTCTCCTCAGTCCCTTACTTCGCAGCCGTGGGGATCGCCGTGACCTTGATCGCCGTGTACTGCTGGCGGTGGCCCTGACGACGGCGGTAGCCGGTCTTGTTCTTGTAGCGAAGGATGTCGATCTTCGCGCCCTTGTGGTGGTCCACGACCTCGGCCGTGACCTTGATGCCGGCAAGCACCCACGGGTCGCTGGTGACGGCCTCGCCGTCAACGACGAGCAGGGTCGAGAGCTCGACCGTGTCGCCCACCTTGGCAGTGGAAATCTTGTCAACCTCTACGGTGTCGCCGACAGCAACCTTGTGCTGGCGACCACCGCTGCGCACGATGGCGTACACGCGGGTCTCACTCTCTGTAGCTCGCAACGGAACCTCTGAAGCCAGCCGCTCACACGGGCCCGGGGGCCGTGGATCCACGAGGGCGAGCGGCCTCTCCGGCCCGGCCCTGACGGTCCGAGGTGGAGGGAGGTGCTCAAAGGGATGGCGCAGGAACGCCGACGCTCTAGGTTACGGGGCCCTCCGCGGCCGGTCAAACCGGGCCCCGACCCGTGCCCGGGACACCCGGGAACGGACGCGCCGGCGGCCCGGAACCGAAGTCCCGGGCCGCCGGCGAGGTGCTCGACCGTGTGCCGACCGTGACCGTCGGTCACCCTTCAGTGGTCCTCCGGGCGGCCTTCGGTCGACGGTCGGGCGGCCGTCAGTCCTCCGTGGAGGCGGTGACGGTCGGCGCCGTCTGCTGCTCCGCCGCGGCGGTCTTCTTGGTCGCCTTCTTGGCGACGGTCTTCTTCGCGGTCGCCTTCTTGGCCGTCGTCGTCTTCTTGGCGACGGTCTTCTTGGCGGCCGTCTTCTTGGCCGGTGCCTTCTTCGCGGTGGCCTTCTTGGCGGCCGTCTTGCGCGCCGTCTTCTTCGCGGGCGGCGCGGCCTCGTCGGCGGTCGCCTCCTCGGCCAGGGCCTCCTCGTCCCGGCCGGCCGCCTCGTTGGCCTCCACGACCTCGACGGGCGCGGGAGCCTCCGCCGCGGGCACGACCACGACGGCCGCTTCCTCGGACGCGGTGGGCGCGGTGGCCTTGCGCACGGCCCGGCGCCGCGGACGGGCGGGAGCCGCGTCGGCGACCGGTTCCGGGGCCTCGACCGGCTCCGGGGCCACCGGCTCCGTCACCGGCTCGACCACCGGGACGGTGACCTCGGCGGCCTCGGCCGCCGCGCCGTCGCCCTGCGGGGAGCCCGCGGGGGCGCTGGCCTTACGGGTGGCCCGGCGCCGCGTACGGCCCTGCACAGCGGCCTCGGGGGCCTTCTCCCGAGCCACCTCGGCGACCGGCTCGGTCACCGCGGCCGGCTCCGGGGCCTGCGCCACCGGGGCCTCGGCCACGGGGGCGGCCTCGGCGGGGGCCGGGCGCTCGGCGGGGGCCTCGTCGGCGCCCCTGGGCGCACCGGCCGGAGCGGACGCACGACGGCCGCCCCGACGCCGGGAACGACCCCGGCCCGCCGCGGCCTCCGCCTCGGCGACACTGCTGTACAGCTCCTCGTCGGGCGCGAAGTCCGGTGCGCCCAGCGCGACGGGCTCGGCGACCTCGGCGGCGACCTCCGCCGCCGTCTCCTGCTCCGGCTCGGCGGCCGGGGCCTCGGCGAGCTCGTGCACGTGCTCGTCGTGGCCGTCGGCGCCACCGCCGCGGCGCTTCTTGCGCTTGCCGCCACCGCCGATGGACGTCGGCTGCTCCATGTGGACGATCACACCGCGGCCGTTGCAGTGGACGCAGGTCTCGGAGAAGGACTCCAGCAGGCCCTGGCCCACCCGCTTGCGGGTCATCTGCACCAGGCCCAGCGAGGTGACCTCGGCGACCTGGTGCTTGGTGCGGTCGCGCCCCAGGCATTCGAGCAGCCGTCGCAGCACCAGGTCCCGGTTGGACTCCAGGACCATGTCGATGAAGTCGATGACGACGATGCCGCCGAGGTCGCGCAGCCGGAGCTGACGCACGATCTCCTCGGCCGCTTCGAGGTTGTTCCTCGTCACGGTCTCTTCGAGGTTGCCGCCCTGACCGGTGAACTTGCCGGTGTTGACGTCGACCACGACCATGGCCTCGGTCTTGTCGATGACCAGCGAACCGCCCGACGGCAGGTAGACCTTGCGGTCCAGCGCCTTGATCAGCTGCTCGTCGATCCGGTACGTCGCGAAGACGTCCACCTCGGAGGTCCACCGCTGGAGCCGGTCGGCCAGGTCGGGCGCCACGTGCGACACGTAGCCGTGGATGGTCGCCCAGGCGTCGTCACCGCTGACGATGACCTTGGAGAAGTCCTCGTTGAAGATGTCGCGGACGACCCGGACCGTCATGTCCGGCTCGCCGTAGAGCAGCGTCGGGGCGTTGCCCGTCTTCGCCTTCTTCTTGATGTCCTCCCACTGCGCCTGGAGGCGTTCCACGTCGCGGCGCAGCTCGTCCTCGCTGGCGCCCTCGGCGGCGGTGCGCACGATGACGCCCGCGTCCTCGGGGACGATCTTCTTCAGGATCGTCTTCAGCCGGGCGCGCTCGGTGTCCGGGAGCTTGCGGCTGATCCCCGTCATCGAGCCCTCGGGCACGTACACGAGGTAGCGGCCCGGGAGGGAGACCTGGCTGGTGAGCCGGGCGCCCTTGTGGCCGATCGGGTCCTTGGTGACCTGGACGAGCACGGACTGTCCGGACTTGAGGGCGCTCTCGATCCGGCGCGGACCGGACATGCCGAGGGCCTCGAAGTTGACCTCGCCCGCGTACAGGACGGCGTTGCGGCCCTTGCCGATGTCGATGAAGGCGGCCTCCATCGACGGCAGGACGTTCTGCACCTTGCCCAGGTAGACGTTGCCGACGTACGACGTCGACTGCTCCTTGTTCACGTAGTGCTCGACGAGGACGTTGTCCTCCAGCACGCCGATCTGGGTGCGCTCGCCGTACTGGCGGACCACCATGACCCGCTCGACGGCTTCCCGGCGGGCCAGGAACTCGGCCTCCGTGATGATCGGGACACGACGGCGGCCCTGCTCGCGGCCCTCGCGACGGCGCTGCTTCTTCGCCTCCAGACGGGTGGAGCCCTTGATGGACTGCACCTCGTCGGACGCGGGCCGCTCCTCCTTCTTGCGGGGCTCGCGGACCTTGACGACCGTGCGCTCCGGGTCGTCGGACCCGGTGTCGGCGTTGTCCCCGGCGCGGCGCCGGCGGCGACGGCGGCGACGGCTGCTGCTGGAGCCACCGCCGTCGGCGTCATCGTCGTCGTCCGCGTCGGCGTCTGCCTCGTCGGAGTGCCGGCCCGCGCCCTCGGCACGGTCGGACTCGGCGGCGCCGTCCTCGGCCCGGTCGGTCTCGTCGGCGTCGTCCTCGGACTCGTCGGAGCCGTTGTCGTCGCCCTCGGCGTGCTCGCCACGGCGACGACGGCGGCCACCGCGACGGCGACGGCGACGGGAACCCGTCTCCTCGGTCTCCTCGACCTCGTCGGCCTCGATCTCCTCGGCGTCGACCTCGACCCCGTCGACGGGCGCCTCGGCCGCGACGGTCTCGGACGGCGCGGCGACGGCTGCGGGCTCCTGGGACTGCGGGGCGGCGGCGGGGACGGCCACCCGGCGGCGACGGCGACGGCGGGACCCCGCGGTGTCGGCGGCGTCCGCCTCCGACCGCTCGGTGCGCTCGGCGCTCGGGGCGGGGGTCGTCTCCTCGGGCTCCTCGATCTCCTCGGGCTCCTCGGGCTCCTCGACGACGTTGCGGGCCTGCGCGGCCTCGGCAGCGGCGCGCTCGGGCGTCTGGAACATCGGCTCGGCGAAGACGGGTGCCTGGAAGACGGCGACGGCCGGCCGCGCGGGCCGCTCGTCCCTGCCCCCGCGGGTGTTGTGCTGGGCGGGCTCGGAGAAGCCGACGGCGGCCCGGGTGGCACGGCGACGGGAGCGCTTGGGCGCTGCCTCCTCCACCGGAGCCGACTCGGCCGGCGGCGCTTCGGCGACCGGGGTCTCGACGGCCGGCGCCTCGGCCGCGGCCCGGGTGGCACGGCGACGCCCACGCTTGGGCGCTGCCTCCTCCGCGGGGGCTTCCTCGACGGGTGCCGCCTCGGCGGGGGTCTCGGCCGGTGCGTCCGCGGTGGTCGGTGCCTGGGCGGAGGCGGTGGCCCGGGTGGCGCGACGGCGCGCCCGCTTGGGGGCCGCCTCCTCCACCGGAGCCGACTCGGCCGGCGCCGCTTCGGCGACCGGTGCGGGCTGCTGCTCGGCGGCGGCCTCGGCCGGCGGGTGCTCGGACGTCGTGGCGGAGGCCACGGCGCGGGTCGCCCGGCGACGGGTGCGCGCGGGTGCGGCGGAAACGGCCGGTGCGGGCTGTTCCTCGTCGGCGGAGTCGTCCGGCTCCGGGACCTCGGCGTCCGCCGCGGTCCCGTCGGACGCCTGCGGGGTGCCGGCGGGCGCCGAAGCGCGGCGCACGGCGCGACGCCGCGCACGGGGCTCCGGCACGGGCTCGACGACGGGCTCCTCGGCCGGTGCCGCCTCGGCCACGGGCTCCTCGGCGGGGGTGTCGGCCGGTGCCGCGGGCTGTGTCGCGGGGGTACCGACGGGCGCGGAGGCCCGTCGGACGGCCCTGCGGCGCGTACGGGGGGCGGGCGCCTCGGCGGCGTCCTCGGTGCTGCTGTCCGCGGCGGGGGCCGCGGCGGCGGGCGTCGGGTCCTCGGTGGACGACGCCTCGGCGGACGCGCCGGCCGGGGACCCGGCGGGACGCGAGGCCGCGCGGCGCCTGCGGCGCGGCGGCAGGGTGTCGCCGGGGCCCTCGGCGCCGGCGGACGTGCGCGTGGTGGGTTCGGTGTGGGAACCCTCGGTGGATTCGATCGGTTCGAGCATGCGGGCGGTTCTCCCGTCGGCTCCCGGGCGCCGCGCCTGTTCCGGTGACGTCCGCGGCTCACGCACTGGTGTGCGGGGCCGCCGTCCGGGGCGTGGGCGCCGCACGGGAGCTTTCTGTGTCCTGTCTCGCCGGTTCCGTACGCCTTGTCGCGTACGGCCTGGCGAAAGTCTTGTGGTCGGTGCGCTGCCCGACCCAGGTGGCTCCCGGATACGAGGGCGACGCTACGACGTCCGTCCTTACGCGGGCCCTTCCGGCGCCGCTGCCGTCGCGGCGGCGGGCGTGGCGACCCCGGGAACAGAAGCCGGGGCGGCCTCGACCGCCTCGCGGTCGGGCGCGAGCGGGTCGGAAACCGTGCCGGTCTCCTCATCGAAAAGCCCCTGCGCCAGCCTGGTCACCGCTACGGGGACCGGCGGCGCCAGGTCGGCCACAGCTCGGAGACCGGACAGGACGTCGTCGGGTCGTACGGCAGGCGTCACGTGCCGAACAACCAGGCGCAGTATCGCACAGGGCCGGACGCCCGGCCCATCAGGCCGGGGCGCGTCCGTCCCGGGTGGGACCGCTGTGCCGTCCGTGTCCCCCGGTGCGGCCGGGTTCCCGGCGAGCTCCAGGTGGGCGACGGCGGCCCGGGCGTCGAAGGTGCGCATCCCGTTCTTCGTCCGGCGCTGCACCTCCACCACCTCGGCGGCCGTGAAGGCGTCGACGGCGCGGCGGGCGGCGTCGGGCGCCACTCCGTCGAGCCGCAACTCCCACACGGAACCGGTCAGCCGGTCCGCGAGGCCCGAGGTGCGGACCTCCACCGCGTCGACGATGTCGAGCCCGGTCGGGAGCGATGCGTCGAGCAGGGCCCGCAGGGTCCCGGGATCACGCGCCTCGGTGAGGGCGATCTCCAGGTACTCCGCCTCACTGCCCGTGCCGGTGGGTGCGGCATTGGCGTACGACACCTTCGGGTGGGGGGTGAACCCGGCCGAGTACGCCATGGGCACCTCGGCACGGCGCAACGCCCGCTCGAACGCGCGCTGGAAATCACGGTGGCTGGTGAACCGGAGGCGGCCGCGCTTGGTGTAACGCAATCTGATGCGCTGCACCGCGGGCGCGGGCGGGGGGCCTTCGGGCTGTCGCTTGCCCAGTGTCGTCAGTCCTTCGTGAGTGCGGTCTTACTCTTGCCTAGGGTACGTCGCGGATCGTCTCCGGGTTCAGGTGACCCGGAAGCCTGCTGGTGCGGGGCCCGTGGAGGTGCCGTGTGCGGGGGCCCCGCCGACGTGCGCGGCACGGCCGTCCGCTCGGGTCGTGAGCCGAACAGCATCCGCCGGACGTCCGCCCGGGCCTGGCGGGCGCCCTCCCGTACGGAGGCGAGGGCCTGGCGCGCGCCGTGGCCGACCTCCCGGGCGACCCGCGCGGCCGGCCGCCACAGCACGTCCCGGACCAGGTGCCCGACCGGGGTGCACACGGTGCGGTAGACCCACGTCGCGGGCGCCTTGAACAGGAGTGCGAACGCCGCACCGAGGAACCGGCCGACCGCCCGGGAGATCCGGCCGGCGATCCGCCAGGCGTGCCCCAGGGCGTCCACCACTTCCCGCCCGACCACGGCCAGGGCCCGCCCGAGCGGCACCAACAGCCAGCGCCACAGCCCCACGGCCGGGTAGTGGACCAGCAGGCGCAGCGTCCAGTAGAGGGCGTACCCCAGCCCCCTGCCCACCGGGACCAGGACCCAGGTCCACAGCCAGGACAGCGGGACGAGGACGCACACCCGCAGCAGCCACGCCAGGCCGGCGCCGACACCGCGCCCCAGCGGGGCCAGAGCGCGCGCCCAGAGCCACTGCGCCCCGTGCCCCAGCGGGGTGAACACCGCCCGGTACAGCCAGGTCAGGGGCGTCACGACCAGGGTGCGCAGCAGCCAGCCGGTCCCCCGCCAGAGCGCAGAGAGCAGCCACAGCAGGGCGCGGCACAGCGGGACGAGGACCCACTCGGCCAACCACTGCACCGGTACGACGACCAGGGTCCGGCCGAGCCACCCCAGCGCACGGCCCAGGGGGCGCAGGGCGTACCGCCACAGGAACGCGCCGGCCAGGAGCAGCGCGTCCCACAGCAGCCGCGCGGGCACCACCAGGGCGAGCACCAGGAGGCGCACCGGCAGCCGGACGGCCACGGCGAGGCACCCGGGGTCCTCGCCGTGGCCGTCCGGTCGCCGTTCGGGCCGTTCGGGCCCCGGCGTGCGCTCCTGCTCGATCAGGTCCATGTGTCCACAGACACGTGGCGCACCCGGACCGTTTCGCCGGCGGCCGACTCCGTGGCCAAGGTGTTACCCGGCCACCGGGCGGGTCCGTCACCGGGGAGCCGTCCTCGTCACCGCGGGGCGGAGGTCGCACCGCCCGGGCCCGGGGCCGCGGGGGCCGCCTCGGCCTTCGGTCCGGCATCGGCATCGGCCCGGGCCACGGCGGGGGCCTCGGGGCCGGCCGTGGGACGCATCCGTGACGCGACGACGAGCGCGAGGACGACGACCGCGGCCATGGCCAGGAAGACGTCGGAGTAGGCCGAGCCGTCCGCACCGGGGTGGAGGGGGTTGACGGCGTCACCGCCGCCCTGCTGCCGCGCGGACACCAGCACGCCGAACACGGCGGGGCCCGTACCGGCCCCGAGGAACTGGGCCCCCTGGAGGACCCCGAGGCCGACACCGGTGCGCTCGGGGGGCAGCTCGCGCGCCGCAGCGCCGATGACGGTGGTCATCACCAGCATGAAGCCGATGCTCAGCCCGAGGATCCCGACACCGGCGAAGACCACCGAGGAGCCGCCGGCGAAGGTCGAGAGGAACAGCGAGGACAGTCCGATGAGGCCGAGCCCGCAGAGCACCAGGAGCCGGGTGTCGACGCGGCCGGCGAGGCGCCCGATCCACGGGGCGAGGAGCGCGGTCACGACTCCGGCCGGGATCATGACCAGGGCGCCCTCCCCCGGGGTGAGTTCGTTGACCTCCACCAGCAGCAGCGGGACGAACACCAGACCGCCGAGGTTGACGGCCATGGCCAGGAACGCGACGAGGACGCCGGTCCGGTAGACGCGGTTCGTGAACAGCGACGGCGGAACGAACGGCTGGTCGACGCGGACGGTGCGCACCCCGAAGAGCACGAGCGCCGCGACCGCGACCGCGAGGCTGCCCCAGGAGAGGGGTTCGGTGAAGCCGGAGACCTGCGCCCGGGTCATGCCGAACAGGACCAGACCGGCTCCGAGGCCGAGGAGCAGGCCACCGGGGAGGTCGAGCCGGCCCGTGCTCCGCGGGGTCGCGTCCGGGAGCACGCGCAGGGCCGGGACGAGCAGCAGCAGCGAGACCACCAGCATGATCCAGAACAGTGCGGGCCAGCTGAGCGCTTCCCCGATGCCGCCGCCCAGCGCCGGACCCACGGCGGTGCCGACGCCGGCACCGGCGGACACGACGCCGATCCCGACGCCGCGCCGCTTGGGCGGCAGCAGGGTCGTCACGGCGATGATCGAGAGCACCGGGATCGCGGCCGCGCCCATGCCCGTCACGATCCGCCCGGCCACGAGTACGGCCAGACTCGGGGAGAGCGCGCAGATCAGGCTGCCGACGGCGTAGGTGAGGAGCGCGAAGGCGAAGAGCCGGCGCAGGCTCACCCGGTCCGAGATGCGGCCGTACAGGGGGATCCCGACCGAGAACATCAGCAGGAATCCGGTGACGACCCAGGCGAGTTCCGCCTCGGACGCCCCGAACTCGGCCCCGATCGTCGGAAGCATCAGATTGACCATGTCGCTGGCCGCGACCGTGACGAGGATCGCCGGCATCAGCACGGCCAGTAAGCCCAGTCCCGAGCCGGTCCGCTCGGTCGTTGTGGACGTGGAAGTCATACGAGGCCCTCCGGGCGGCTTTCCGCCACCATGATAGTTACAGTTAGGGCAAAAGAAAGGGCGGAGGACACCGCCTCCGCCGTCGGTCAGTCGCCGGCGCGTTGCGCGACTTCGCGTTCGCTCGCCAGCACCTGCCGGACGAGGTGGGCGATCGTCGTCCGCCCGAGCCGTTCCTTCATGGCCCGCTCCGCGTCCTGGAACTCCACCTCGAGCAGCTTCTGCATGTTCCGCCCCACCTCGCACTCGGCGCTCGGCGGATGCGGGTACCGCGAGAGGATCGGGCCCGCCTCCACGGCGGCGTACGCGTCGTGGAGCGTGATCTCACGGGCGGGCCGGGCGAGCGACCAACCGCCGTTGCGCCCCTCGGCGGACCAGACCAGACCGGCGTCCCGCAGACCGCCGAGGATCCGCCGCACCAGAACCGGATTGCTGGCCAGACTCTCCGCGATCTCCGCGGAGGTCAGCGAGCGGTCCCAGCGCCCCAGCATGGTGAGTGCGTGGATCGCGACCGCGCTCCTACTGCTGATGCCCACCGAGACCCCTTCACGACCGCCGGCCCGTCAACGTCAACCAAACTGCAACAACGCTAGTAGCAGTTTGATCCACGCGTCAACCCGGCACGCGGTCCGCTCCGGGACGACCGGCCCCCTTGCCCTCACGTGGGCCCGGCCGCGCCCACGCAGGGCGAGGAGCGAAATCCGGCCATCGCCGGAACCGGTGGCAACGCGCACGTGCAGCGCCGCACTCTCACGCACCGGGAGCGGGAAACGGGGCGGCCGCCCCCCGACGTCTCCTCGACGGCCCCGCCGAACAGCAGGGAGTCACCTTGCCCTCCACCAGACGTCGGGGCCGCGGCGCGGCGACCGCCGCCGCGACCCTCACGGCGGCGGCGCTCATAGCCGGGCTGACCGCCACCCCCTCGTTCGCCGGACCCGGCGCACCACCTGTCGGTACGGCCCGCGCCGCCGGGCTCCGCTGGGTCACCCTGATCACGGGGGACCGAGTCGGCGTGGACGCCCGGGGCGGGGTCGTCACGGTCGACCGGGCCGAGGGCCGGGGCGAGGTCCCCGTACGGAGCTGGACCGAGAAGGGCCGCACCTACGTCGTCCCGGCCGACGCCGAACGACTCGTCGCCCGGGGCACCCTCGACCGCCGCCTCTTCGACGTCACGGGGCTCAGCACCCCGGGGAGCCTGCTGGCCCACGGCAAGGGCCTCAAGGTCATCGTCGCGTACGAGGGCGCCTCGGGCCCCACCGCCCGTACCGGGGTGCGCGGCGACGCCGAGGTGCAGCGGACCCTGCCCTCGCTCAACGCGGACGCCGTGACCGTTCCGGAGCGGGACCCGGGCGCACTGTGGACCGCCCTCACCCGCACGACCGCGGGGGACGCCCGTACGACCCGGGCCGTTGCGGGCGTCGACCGCGTCTGGTTGGACGCGGTGCGCACCGCCTCCCTCGACAGGAGCACGGCACGGATCGGCGCGCCCGAGGCGTGGCGGGCCGGGTACGACGGGACGGGCGTCACCATCGCCGTCCTCGACACCGGCGTGGACGAGACCCACGCGGACCTGACGGGCAAGGTCGTCGGGGCGCACAACTTCTCGGACGCGCCCGACACCACGGACCGCAACGGGCACGGCACCCACGTCGCGTCGACCGCGGCGGGCACCGGCGCCCGCTCGGGCGGTACGCACCGGGGGGTCGCGCCGGGCGCCAAGGTGCTCAGTGCCAAGGTGCTCAACGACTTCGCCCGCGGCACCGACTCCCAGATCCTCGCCGGCATGGACTGGGCCGTGGCGCAGGGTGCGGACGTCATCAACCTGAGCCTCGGCGGCCTCGACACCCCCGACCTGGACCCGTTGGAGGCCCACGTCAACAAGCTCTCCCGGGAGAAGGGCGTCCTGTTCGCCGTCGCCGCCGGCAACAGCGGACCGGGCGCCGGCTCGATCGAGTCGCCGGGCAGCGCGGACGCCGCCCTCACCGTCGGTGCCGTGGACGACTCCGACCGGACGGCCCGCTTCTCCGCGGTCGGGCCGAGGCTCGGCGACGGCGCGGTCAAGCCGGACGTCACCGGGCCCGGCGTCGACACCACCGCCGCTTCCGCCGCCGGCAGCACCCTCGCACGGCGGTACGGGGAGAACCCGCCCGGTTACCTCTCGATCTCCGGCACCTCGATGGCCGCGCCGCACGCTGCGGGCGCCGCCGCCCTGCTCAAGCAGCGCAACCCCGACTGGTCGGGCGCACGCATCAAGTCCGTGCTCACCGCCTCCACCGAGGACGGCGGCCACGGCGTGTTCCAGCAGGGCACGGGGCGGATCGCCGTCGGCGCGGCCCTGAAGCAGTCCGTGGTCAGCGACACGTCCACCGTCGCCTTCGGCCGGCAGCAGTGGCCGCACACCGACGACCAGCCCGTCACCAAGGAGATCACCTACCGCAACCTCGGGGACCGGGAGGTCGTACTGGAGCTGACGGCCCGCGGCCTCGACCCGCAGGGCCGGCCCGCCCCGGCCGGGTTCTTCACGCTCGGCGCCGACCGGGTCACCGTGCCCGCCGGCGGCACCGCCGCCGTGCCGGTGACGGCGAACACCCGGATCGGCGGCTCCGTGGACGGCGCCTACACCGCGACCGTCGTCGCGACCGGTGGCGGACAGACCGTGCGCACCACCGCCGCCGTGGACCGCGAGGTCGAGTCGTACGACCTGACCCTCCGTCACACCGGGCCGGACGGCAATCCCAGCAGCGAGTTCTTCAGCCGCCTCGTCCAACTCTCCGGCGCGGCCGAGTTCTCCGGCACCTACGCCGAGGGCAAGGCCACCGCGACGTTCCGGCTCCCGAAGGGCAGTTACGTCCTGGACGCGGACCGTTCCACCGCGTCCGCGTCGGACTGGCTGACCCACCCCAAGCTGGAGCTGACGGAGGACACCACCGTCGAGGTCGACGCGCGGCTCGCGCGGCCCGTCCGGATGAGCATCCCGGACGCCCCGGCCCCGATGACCGACGCCCGTAGGACCCTGTCGGTCGCGGCCGGCCCGGGGTTCTACTCGACCTTCCGGTTCTTCGACTCCTTCGACGGCCTGCGCACCGCACAGCTCGGCCCCCGGCAGCCCACCGGCGTCACGCTCACCGAGTCCTTCGCCGCCCAGTGGGAGGGCGGCACGTCGGCCCAGTACAACGGCGCTGCCGGCGGGCCGGTCGAACGGCTCTCCACCGGCCACGACACGACGTTCACGGCCGCCGACCTCGCGAAGGTCTCCGCGACCGCGGGCTCCTCGGTTCCGGGCAAGAAGGCGGTGTCCACGCTGGTCAGCGGCGTGGACGACATCCACTTCACCTCCGAGGTCCCGTTCGACCTGCCCGGTACCCGGACCCACTACGGGGCCACCGCCGGGAAGGCCAACCGCTGGTCGGTGCGGGTGGCACAGCTCGGCGCCGACGGGCGTGAGGAGACCGACCACACCTCCCCGGTGCGGCACCGCCGTCCGGGCGGGAACCACCGGATGACCCTCGGCACCGCCGTCCACTCCCCGCTGATGGACGAGCGGGCCGGTGTCTTCCGTGACGAGGACGTCCTCTTCGCCACGGTGCCGCTGTTCTCCGACGGCAGGGGCAACACCGGCTGGTCCGCGTACGCCTCCGCGCGGAGCGTGCTCCACCGGGGCAGCACCGAGGTCGCGCAGAGCGCGGGTCAGCTGGACGGCATGAGCGGGTTCGAGGTCGGTGCGGACGACGCCGAGTACACCCTGACCACCTCGGTGCGGCGCGGTCCGTCCGTGTCCGCGGTCGGGACCCGCATCGACGGTTCCTGGACCTTCCGCAGTGCGCGGCCGGCGGCGGGCGAGTACACCAGGACCCTACTGTCCACGGTCCGGTTCGGTGCCCGGGTCGCCCTCGACGGCACCGTTCCCGCGGGTCGTACGGCGACCTTCCCGGTGACCGTCCAGGGGCCGGCGGCCGGCGCGGGAGCGAAGTCGCTCACCGTCTCCGTCTCCTACGACTCCGGCGCCACCTGGAAGGACGTGCCCGTGACCCGGGGGAAGATCGAGGTCAAGAACCCGGCGCGGGGGAAGTCGGTGACCCTGCGCGGTCAGGTCACCGACCGACAGGGCGGCAAGGCGAGCGTGACCGTGTACGACGCGTACCTCGGCCGGTAGCGGACGGGGGGCGCGCCGCGCTCCGGACGTTCACGCGGTCCCCGGCACCAGCCGGGGACCGCGTGCTTCATGCGCGGGCCCGCCGAGCCGGGCAGGGCAGATCGGGAGCGGCACGGTTCGGGGAACACGTGACCAGCGCGACCGAGTGGAACGCCGTGCCCTTCAGGTAGTGGCCGAGGGAGACGTCCCCTCCCCAGGTCAGCCGCTCGACGGTGACTTCCACCAGGAGCGCCAGCCTGACCTCCGACCGCTCCTCCTCAGAGGCGAAACGGGGCGCGAACTCCGCGAGTTGCCGGCCCAGCCACGCGCCGGCGCCCTGCGCTTCCTGCCAGGTCCCCCGGATCACGGAGGGCGGTTTCATCAGCCAGTGCGCCGTCTGGAGCGGCGGCACGTCGGAAGTCGGGAACACGGCCACGGCTTCCCGGTAACGGTCGACCACCTCCTTCTCGCACGTCGCGCTGGGGGCGCGGCCGGGCGGCCGGCGGACGCTCTCCTTGTCGAACGCCTTCTTCTCCCCGAGCCATGCGTAACCGTGGTGGTGCACCGCTGCTCCGTTCCGTGGTCCGTGGTCCGTGGCCCGTGGGACGACGACGGCCCCGCCGCGGTCGTCAGGGCGAGGCCGTCGGTTCGGACGTGACGTGGATCAGGCGGAGAGGTCGAAACGGGCGGGATCGATGCCCGCTGCTTCCAACTCCGCCGTGGTGAAGCGCAGCGGCTCGGCATCCGGACGCTTGCTGTCGCCCACGGCCCATGCGTCCGGGCCGATCTTCGCGAGGGTCACGCACGCCTCGCCGTCCGGATGCGTGCTGCCGCCGCACGCCTTCGAGAACTCGGCCCCCTCGATGGGGAGCACGTACAGGTCGGTCATCCTCGTGCCCTTCCTGGTTCACCGACGGCCCGGTGAGGACCGCCTCCCGCCCCCTCTCGGGCGGAAGTCTCCGTGCCCCCCATGGCCCGCGCCATCCGCTCCACCACGTCGGCCGGCAGCATCCCGAGATGGACGTAAGGACGGCCGGCGTACGTGACCGTGGGACGCACGCCGCTCCATGCGGACTCGGGCAGACCGAGCGCGGACAGCGCCGCCCGTACCTCCTCGGTGGCGTCCATGGCCCGCGTGCGTGCGTCTTTCCACGTCTGCACGTCCATCACGCCACGGCCGTTCCCCGGCGGAGGCGCTCGCGTGCGTGCCGGTGGACCACGACGGGCGGGCCGCCCGATGCCCGCTCGACGGTTCCGTGCCGGACGGGTTCGAGGGGCTTCCCCTCGCCGTGGCACACGGAACACATCTGGCCCCGGGGCGCGTGCGTCACGTGCTCGTACTCATCGGTCCTGGTCGCCATTGCGTACCCCTTCACCACTTTCCGCGTGTTCCGGAAGGCAATGGTGTCCGAAGGTGGGGCCGCTCTCTAGCCGGTTTCCTGTTCGCGCAAGAACTCGCTCCTGATCCCCGCGATCAGGTCCCGCATCTCGCCTTCAGAGACCGCACGCTCGCTGAACCGTTCGAACTTCGACACGTACGCTTCGATGTCTCGGGGATCAGTCATCACCGTTTCCGCGTGGACCAGCTCAACGGTCACCGTACGGTCGTCCTTGATGGAGAACGAGTGGCCAGGGAAGTCGACCTGAGGGGCCGATAGCGCCACGATCCTGATGTCCACGTTAGGCAGCCGAGATACCGAAATCAGTCGATCCAGCTGTCCCACCATCACCAGGGGCGGAACGATACGCCACCGAAGCACGGGTTCCGTGATGACAAATCGAAAAGTCTTTCCTGCCGAGTACAGGACGCTCTGGCGCGCCAGCCGCGCACCGACCGTTCGCGCCAACTGCGATTCCGTCAGTCGCTTCCTGGCGAAGACCGCCTGCACGTATTCGGGCGTCTGGAGCAGGCCGGGTACGAGCGAGGGCTGGAACAAGCGCAGAAGGGTCGTCTGCGCTTCGATGGCCTGCACCTGCTGCTGTTTACGGCTGTAGCCCAGACGTCGAACGAGCCGCCATGCGGTGACCTCGGTTGCGGCCTCTCTGGCGGCGGCCATGTACTCATTCTTCACCTCGCCCGAGACACCTATGGCGCTGAGGATGCAGTCGACGTCGGTGATGCTCGGAGCCGTGTTCCCGTTCTCGATCTTGGACAGTTTGGAACGGGACATGGCAGCGCCGCGGGCGACGGTCTTGGCCTCCAGTCCGGAGGTCTCCCGCAACGCCCGCAGCGCTGACCCGAGGTTGGACTTCCTCACTCGCCGTACTCGGCCCACCATTCGGCGAATGGCACTGCCTGACTCATGGCCGTATCCCGGTACGCCAAGAACCTCGCCAGTTCCCCCTGTTCGAGGAAATCGGTTCCCAGATACTTTCCCGCACCGTCGTACGTCATGGCGCCGATCGCACTCTCATCGAAGAGCCAGAAGTCGGGAGCATCCGGAATGGGGTTCTCTCGGTGAGTCGTGTCCAGAATGAAGAACTCCTCACCGGCTGTCATGTTGCGACGGTAGCCCCACGAGAGCTCGAATCGCAGATAATCCGTCAGCGGACGGGCCAGGATGTGGACGCGGTAGATTCGCTTCCCCGACTGGACCGCGCTTCCGACCGTCGTCAACCATGCGGCGGTCTTGTGCTCCTCCGGCTGCGGTTCACCCGCGAGGAAGGCACGGTAGGCGTCCACGCCCCCCGACTTGCTGTAGTCGTCCAAGGTCTCCAACCGGAACGCTTCGCGATCGAAGTCCTCAAGCCAATCGCCCAACGTCTTAGATGAGATTGTCACGAACAGCCCTTCGAATGAGCTCGACGGGAATCTCCACCAAGGCTTCTTGAGCAGGGATTTCGAGCCCGTGATCAGCGACGAGTCTTCCCTGAACGGCGAGCGTGCCTCGGTCGGTGGCGTAGATGGTGGGGCACTCACCGTCTTCACATTCACTCACCAGTGGTCGCACCTTCACGTGCCTCCCCAGTCGTCGGGTGTCGGCACCATGTTCGCGACGATCACTGAGGGAATCAAGGGGTTCTGGTTTCCGTAACGGGAAACCGGACGGACTGCCCCGGCGGAAGTCCGCCGTCGGGCCTCTGCTGGGCGAAAACGCCAACGGCCCGCCCCCACCGATGGTGTTGACGGGCCGCATCGCCTCCGCGCTGCCTACTTGTTGACCACCGACAGCGGCAGCAGCTTCTTGCCGGTCGGGCCGATCTGGATGCTGGTGTCCATCTGAGGACACACCCCGCAGTCGAAGCAGGGGGTCCAGCGGCAGTCCTCGACCTCGGTCTCGTCGAGGGAGTCCTGCCAGTCCTCCCAGAGCCAGTCCTTGTCGAGGCCCGAGTCGAGGTGGTCCCAGGGCAGGACCTCCTCGTAGGTGCGCTCCCGGGTGGTGTACCAGTCGACGTCGATGTCGAAGGCGGGCAGTTCCTTCTCGGCGCAGGCCATCCAGCGGTCGTACGAGAAGTGCTCGCGCCAGCCGTCGAACCGGCCGCCGTCCTCGTAGACGGCGCGGATCACCGTGCCGAGGCGGCGGTCGCCGCGGGACAGCAGGCCCTCGACGATGCCGGGCTTGCCGTCGTGGTAGCGGAAGCCGATGGAGCGGCCGTACTTCTTGTCGCCGCGGATCTTGTCCCGGAGCTTCTGGAGCCGGGCGTCCGTCTCCTCGGCGGAGAGCTGCGGGGCCCACTGGAACGGGGTGTGCGGCTTGGGCACGAAACCGCCGATGGACACCGTGCAGCGGATGTCGTTGGCGCCGGAGACCTCGCGGCCCTTCTGGATCACGTTCATCGCCATGTCGGCGATCTGGAGGACGTCCTCGTCGGTCTCGGTGGGCAGACCGCACATGAAGTACAGCTTCACCTGGCGCCAGCCGTTGCCGTAGGCGGTGGCGACCGTGCGGATCAGGTCCTCCTCCGAGACCATCTTGTTGATGACCTTGCGCATCCGCTCGGAGCCGCCCTCGGGGGCGAAGGTGAGACCGGAGCGGCGCCCGTTGCGGGTCAGTTCGTTCGCCAGGTCCACGTTGAAGGCGTCCACCCGGGTCGACGGGAGGGACAGGCCGATCTTGTCCTCCGTGTACCGGTCGGCGAGGCCCTTGGCGATGTCCCCGATCTCGGAGTGGTCGGCGCTGGACAGCGACAGCAGGCCGACCTCCTCGAAGCCGGTCGCCTTGAGCCCCTTCTCGACCATCTCCCCGATGCCGGTGATGCTGCGCTCGCGGACCGGGCGGGTGATCATGCCGGCCTGGCAGAAGCGACAGCCGCGGGTGCAGCCGCGGAAGATCTCCACGGACATCCGCTCGTGGACGGTCTCGGCGAGCGGTACCAGGGGCTGCTTGGGGTAGGGCCACTCGTCCAGGTCCATGACGGTGTGCTTGGACACCCGCCACGGCACCCCGGAGCGGTTGGGCACGACCCGGCCGATGCGCCCGTCGGGCAGGTACTCGACGTCGTAGAAGCGGGGTACGTACACGCCGCCGGTGCGGGCGAGCCGGAACAGCAGCTCGTCGCGACCGCCGGGCCGGCCCTCGGTCTTCCAGGCGCGGACGATGTCGGTGATCTGGAGCACGGCCTGCTCGCCGTCGCCGATCACCGCGCAGTCGATGAAGTCGGCGATCGGCTCGGGGTTGAACGCCGCGTGGCCGCCGGCGACGACGACCGGGTCGTCGAGTCCGCGGTCCTTGGCCTCCAGCGGGATGCCCGCGAGGTCCAGGGCGGTCAGCATGTTGGTGTAGCCCAGCTCCGTGGAGAAGCTCAGCCCGAACACGTCGAACGCCTTCACCGGGCGGTGCGCGTCCACCGTGAACTGCGGGACGTCGTGCTCCCGCATCAGCTCCTCCAGGTCGGGCCAGACGCTGTAGGTGCGTTCGGCGAGGACGCCCTCGCGCTCGTTCAGCACCTCGTAGAGGATCATGACGCCCTGGTTGGGCAGACCGACCTCGTAGGCGTCCGGGTACATGAGGGCCCAGCGGACATCGCAGGCGTCCCACGGCTTGACGGTGGAGTTGAGTTCCCCTCCGACGTACTGGATGGGCTTCTGGACGTGCGGGAGAAGCGCTTCCAGGCGGGGGAAGACCGACTCGACAGGCATCGTGGCGTCTCTCGTGAGCTGGCGGGGGACGCCCCGCGGGAAGAGCGGGGTGACCCTCAAGCCTAGCGCGTCCCGCGAAGCCCCCGGGTGGCTCGTTCGGCGGCCTCCCACGCGGCGGGCAGTTCGGCCTCGTAGCCGTCGGCCCGGCGTTCCTCGTGGCCGTGGATCAGTCCGTAGGTGAACGCGTTCTCGCGGGCGGCGTGGGCCTGGGTCGCGAGGTCCCGCAGGGTGGTGCGGGTCATCACGCTGTCCTGGTGCTCGCCCAGCAGGTCCTGGAGGGCCTTGCTGCCGCGGATGGCCTGCTTGGCGGGCTTGCCCAAGGTGTCCAGGGCGGCCTCGGCGGCGTAGCGGAGCCGTTTGGCCTTCTTGCGGGCCTCGTGCATCGCGAGGTCGCGTTCGGGGCCGCTGGGACGTTCGAGGGCCTCTTCGACCAGGGCGGCGAGCTTCCCGAAGTCCTTGCGGGCAGCCCGGTGGATCACGGTGGTGGCGTCCCGGGCGGCGGCGGGGAGCAGGGGCGGGTCGGCGAGCAGCGCGTCCAGGGCGTCGAGGAGGGCGAGGTAGCGCTTGCCGTTGAGGACGGTGATCAGTCGGCGGCGGGAGCCGCCGCGCCGGGCGTGCGCCCAGGTGCGCAGTCGGGTGCGGACGGGGCCGATCACGAGGTTGCGGGGCAGTTCGACGAAGTGGCCGGTGAGCCGTTCGGTGAGGACCTCGGCGTCCCGGTCGATGCCGAGTTCTCCGGCGAGCCACTTGAGTTCCGCGCCGATGGGGTCGGTGACGGCGCGGTCGAGGACCTTGGAGTAGGACCGGAAGGTGCTGCGGGCGCGGCGGGTGGCGACGCGCAGGCGGTGGACGGAGTCGTACTCGTTGCGGCGGACGGCGGGGTCGAGGGAGACGATGGCGTCCCGCTGGGCGGTGAGGTAGGCGAGGACGGGGGCCGCGGCGGTGCCCTCGTACGGGGAGCGGGGGGCGGTGGCCGGCGTGTGCCGGTCGGACGCCACCGGGGTGTGCCGTTCCGGGACGACCGGCGTGTGCCGTTCGGGGATGGCCGGCGTGTGCCGTTCCGGGACGACCGGGGTGTGTCGGTCGGACGCGACCGGCGTGTGTCGGTCGGGTACCACCGGCGTGTGTCGGTCGGGGGTGGTCTCGGTGAGGGCGCGGGACAGTTTGGAGGCGGAGGCGGAGCGGCGCAGTCCGGCCTTGCGGAGTTTCTTCTCGATCTTGTCGAGGAAGGCGGGCCGTTGGTCCGGGCCGAGTTCGACCTCGACCTCGGTCCAGCCGGTGGTGGCGTCGCCGCCGCTGAGCCGCTGCGCGCGGACCACGTCCACGCTGAGTTCGGCCAGCAGGGTGCCGTCGGCGTCGACGAGGTGGTGGACGTCGCGGGTGGAGCGCAGTCGGATCACCGGGACGAGGGGGGCGCTGCGCACCCGGGAGCGGACGAGTCCGGTGAGGGTGCGGGGCGGGGCGGCCGACAGGGGGGCGCGGATCTCGTCGCGCACGTCCTGGGCGACGGGGAGCTTCAGGTGCCAGCCGGCGTCAGCGCCGCCGGTGCGTCGGCGCAGGGTGATCGACGCGGCGGCGAGACGGTGGTCGACGGTGTCGTAGTAGACGGCGTCCAGCTCGGTGACGCCCTGGTGGACGACGGCCGAGACCCCGCCGACGGCGGTCAGGTCCGGTAGCGCCCGGTCGCTCTGGTTCGGGTCGGTGGCTTCGTACTTACGCTCGATCTCGCGCTGTATATCCGCCATGCACCGAATCTAGACGGATTTCGCCCCGTCCGGCAGACCTCGGGGCCCCCGAGCGGCCGGAAAGGGGCGGGAACGGCGGGAAATCCGTGGCCGGGTCGGGGTCGGTGCCCGGGTGGTGGCGCCGACCCCGGTGCGGTCAGGCGGACAGGGGTCGCTGGACCCGGATCGACTGGAGGAGTCCCACGGCGACCCACACGGCGAACATCGAGGACCCCCCGTAGGAGACGAAGGGCAGGGGGAGGCCGGCGACGGGCATGATGCCGAGGGTCATGCCGATGTTCTCGAAGGACTGGAAGGCGAACCAGGCGATGATCCCGGCGGCGACGATGGTGCCGTACAGCTCGGTCGTCTCGCGGGCGATGCGGCAGGCGCGCCAGAGCAGCACGCCGAGCAGGACGATGATCAGTCCGGCGCCGATGAAGCCGAGTTCCTCGCCGGCGACGGTGAAGACGAAGTCGGTCTGCTGTTCGGGGACGAACTGGCCGGTGGTCTGGGAGCCCTTGAACAGGCCCATGCCGGTGAGACCGCCGGAGCCGATGGCGATGCGGGCCTGGTTGGTGTTGTAGCCGACGCCGGCGGGGTCGAGTTCCGGGTTGGCGAAGGCCGCGAAGCGGTTGATCTGGTACTCGTCGAGGACGTTCAGCTGCCAGACGGCGACGGCTCCGAGGGCGCCGGCGCCGAGGATGCCGAAGACCCAGCGGTTGGAGGCGCCGGAGGCGAGCAGGACGCCCAGCACGATCATCGCCATCACCATGACCGACCCCAGGTCGGGCATGAGCATCACGACGGCGATGGGGATGACGGCGAGGCCGAGCGCCTGGACGACGGTGCGGTGGCCGGGGTGGAGCCGGTCGCCGGCGTCGACCCGGGCGGCGAGCAGCATCGCCATGCCCAGGATGATCGTGATCTTCACGAATTCGGAGGGCTGGAGCGAGAAGCCGCCGCCGATGACGATCCAGGCGTGGGCGCCGTTGATGGTGGCGCCGAGCGGGGTGAGGACCAGCAGCACGAGGAAGACCGAGATGCCGTAGAGGACCGGTACGGCGGTGCGCAGGGTGCGGTGGCCGAGCCAGATCGTGCCGATCATCAGGGTGATGCCGATGCCGGTGTTGAGCAGGTGGCGGAAGAGGAAGTAGTAGGGGTCGCCCTGGTTGAGCTCGGTGCGGTTGCGGGTGGAGGAGTAGACGAGGACGGCGCCGATGAGGGAGAGGGCGGCGGCGGACAGCAGTATCGGCCAGTCGAGGCGGCGCAACAGGCCGTCGCGGGCGGTGACCCGGGTGAGCCAGGACCGCTCGGGGCCGTACCCGGAGACGGAGAAGCCGTGGGAGCCGCTCATCAGTCACGCCTCCCGGTACCCGGCGCGGGGGGTCCGGCCAGTCCCTGCGAGGTGGGGGACGGCTCGGGCTGCGGCTTGTAGGGCTTGATCCTGGGGGCGTCGATGGAGCCGTCGCGCTGGATCTTCGGGAGGGTCTTCTGCGGTTGGGGCAGGAGGGCCTTCTTGCGGTCGATCTTGCCGTCGGGGCTGACGCCGTAGAGGGCGTTGTACACGTTGCGCACGGCGGGCGCGGAGGCGCCGGAGCCGGTGCCGCCCTGGGCGATGGTCATGACGATGGTGTAGTCGTCGGTGTAGGTGGCGAACCAGGAGGTCGTCTGCTTGCCGTGGACCTCGGCGGTGCCGGTCTTGGCGTGCATCGGGATCTTGTCCTGGGGCCAGCCGGTGAAGCGCCAGGCGGCGGTGCCACGGGTGGCGACGCCTTCGAGGGCTTCGTCTATCTTGCCGAGGGTCTTGCGGGACAGCGGGAGCTTGCCGTGCGCCTTGGGCTTGATCTCCGTGGCCTTCTTGCCGTCGGGGCTGATGATCGCCTTGCCGACGCTGGGGTCGTACATGGTGCCGCCGTTGGCGAGGGCGCCGTAGATGGTGGCCATCTGTATCGGCGTGACGAGGGTGTCGCCCTGGCCGATGCTGTAGTTGACGGAGTCACCGGCACGCATGAGGTTGCCTTCGAGGCAGTTCTCGTAGGAGAGCTGCTCCACGAAGTCGCCGCCCTTCTTGCCGGCCTTGCACCAGGCGTCCTTGTTGGCCTTCCAGAAGTCGCGCTTCCACTGGCGGTCGGGGATGCGGCCGGTGACCTCGTTGGGGAGGTCGATGCCGGTCTCCTTGCCGAGGCCGAACTGGTGGGCGGTCTTGTAGAACCAGTCGTTGGCCTTCTTCTTCGGCTTGGTGCCGCCGTCCCGCTTCCACTCCTCGTGGGCGAGGCGGTAGAAGACGGTGTCGCAGGAGACCTCCAGGGCCTGGCCGAGGTCGATCGATCCGTACCCCTTGGACTCGAAGTTGTTGAAGACCTGGCCGCCGATGGCGTACGAGCTGGAGCACTCGTAGCGGTCGTTGAAGCCGTAGCCGGCGTTGACGGCGGCGGCGACGGGGACCACCTTGAAGATGGAGCCGGGGGCGGCCTGGCCCTGGATGGCGCGGTTGAGCAGGGGGTAGTTGGAGGACTTGCCGGTGAGTCGGGCGTAGTCCTTGCCGGAGATGCCGCCGACCCAGGCGTTGGGGTCGTAGGTCGGGTTGGAGGCCATGGCGACGACGCGGCCGGTCTTGGACTCCATGACGACGATGGCCCCGGAGTCGGCCTTGTAGTTCATCCGGGTGTTGTCGTCGTAGACCTTGCGGGCTTCCTTGAGCGCCTTGTTCAGCTCGTACTCGGCGACGCCCTGGACCCGGGCGTCGATGCTGGTGACGACGTTGGCGCCGGGTTCGGCCTCGTCGCTCTTGGCGAGGCCCATCACGCGGCCGAGGTTGTCGACCTCGTAGCGGGTGACGCCGGCCTTGCCCCGCAACTCCTTGTCGTACTGCCGTTCGAGACCGCTGCGGCCCACCTGGTCGGAGCGGAGGTACGGCGAGTCGCTGTCCTTGGCCTTCTCGATCTCGCCGTCGGTGACCGGCGAGAGGTAACCGAGGACCTGGGCGGTGTTGGCGTTGCCGGGCGAGGCGTAGCGGCGCACGGCGGTGGGTTCGGCGGTGATGCCGGGGAAGTCCTCGGCGCGCTCGCGGATCTGGAGGGCCTGCTTCGGGGTGGCCTCGTCGGTGATGGGGATCGGCTGGTAGGGGGAGCCGTTCCAGCAGGGCTGGGGCGTCTCGGAGTCGCAGAGGCGGACCTTGTCGGTGACCTCCTTCGCGGGGACACCGAGGACCCCGGCGAGCTTGGTGAGCACGCCCTTGCCGTCGTCCTTCATCTTCATCAGGTCGGTGCGGGAGGCGGAGACCACGAGCCGGGTCTCGTTGTCGGCGATCGGTACGCCGCGGGCGTCCAGGATGGAGCCGCGCACCGCGGGCTGGACGACGCGCTGGACGCCGTTGCCGGACGCCTCCTTGGCGTACTCCTCGCCGTTGCGGACCTGGAGGTACCAGAGCCGCCCGCCGAGGGTGAGCAGCAGGGAGACGACCAGCACCTGGATGACGACGAGCCGGATCTGGACCCGGGGCGTGCGGCCGGTCTCCGGAATGTTGGTCACAGTCGCTTGGCCCCCTTGACCTTGATGCGTCCCGCGCGCGCCACCCGGGCCCGCGCCGCCTTGGCGCGCAGCCCGCCGCGCTGGCTGCCGATCCGCAGGCCGGTGCCGGAGGCCAGCCAGCCGGCCGAGACGTCGCTCTTGGCGGCGGCGTTGGTCTCGGCGAGCGGATCGTTGTCGGCGCGTCTGGCGAGCGCCATGATGAACGGCACGGTGAACGGCGCGAGCAACAGGTCGTAGAGCGCCGCGGTGAACAGCAGGCTGCCCAGGCCCACGTGGCGGGCTGCGGTGTCGCCGACGAGGGCGCCGACACCGGCGTAGAGCAGGGTGGAGCCGATGGCGGAGCCCACGACGACCAGCATCGGGCCGGCGGCGGACTGGAGGCGCCCGTTCTCCGGCTTGGCGAGCCCGGCGAGGTAGCCGATGACGCACAGCACCAGTGCGTACCGGCCCACGGCGTGGTCGGCGGGCGGCGCGAGGTCGGCGAGGAGTCCGGCGCCGAAGCCGACCAGGGCGCCGCCGACGTGCCCGTAGACCAGGGCGAGGCCGAGCACGGTGAGCAGCAGCAGGTCGGGTACGGCGCCGGGCAGTTGCAGTCGGGCGAGGACGCTCACCTGGATGACCAGGGCGGCCACCACGAGGGGGGCCGAAAGCAGCATCCGGTTGAAGCGCATGGTCGGGCTCCTACGGCACTGGGGTCTGTCCGGCCTGGCCGGGTACCTGCGCGGACGGGGTGACGGTGACGGTCACGGTCGGCGTGGGGGTGGGCTTCGGGGCGGGCGGCAGGACGGTGTCGCGCGGGTCCTTGCGGGGGGCCTCGACGACGACGCCGACGATGTCGAGCTTGGTGAACCCGACGTAGGGCTTCACGTAGACGGTGCGGGTGAGGTCGCCGCCGGACGGGTCGACGCGGACGACCTGGCCGACGGGGACGCCGGGGACGAAGGGCTTGTCGGCGGCGGAGCCGAAGGTGACGAGCCGGTCGCCCTTCTTGACCTTGGACTTGCCGTTGAGCAGGTCGACCCGGAGCGGGCCGTCGCCGCCGCCGGAGGTGAAGCCGAGTTCGTCGGTCTTCTCCATCCGGGTGCCGACGGTGAAGTCGGGGTCGTTGGCGAGCAGGACCGTGGCGGTGCCGGGGCCGACGGTGGTGACCCGGCCGACGAGTCCGTCCCCGTTGAGGACGGTCATGTCGCGCTCGATGCCGTCACGGGCGCCCGCGTCGATGGTGACGGTCCAGGAGAAGCCCTGTGCGGCTCCTATCCCGATGACCTCGGCGGCCTTGACGCCGTACTGCCCGGCTCCGGCCTTCTTGAGCAGGGAGTCGAGTTGGCGGACCCGGCTGCGGTTGCGGTCGTCGCTGCCGAGACGGGTCTTCAGGGCGGCGTTCTCGCGCTCCAGGGTGGTGATGCGGCTGTGGCGTTCGCCGGAGTCGCGGACCGCGGCGATCGCGTTGCCGATGGGGTCGACCGCGGAGGACACCCCGTTCTCGACGGGTCCCAGGACCGTTGCGGCGGCCCGGCGGGCGCCGTCCACCGGTGAGTCCTCGCCGCCCCTGATGTCCACGGTGATCAGCGCGAACGCGATGGCGATCAGCAGCACCAGGAGCAGCCGGCTCTCTCGTGTGTCCCTCACGTGCGGCGGCCGTGCCTTCCTCGTCGGAATGTGTGCTCTTGTCTCTGTACCCGTGACGGTCCCTCGACCGGCGACCGTCCCGCCGCAAGCCCCGGTCCGGACGGCCGGTGAAGGGCGGGTGACGGTCCGTCCGGCCGGTCCCGCACGGTGGTGCGACGCGCCCGGCGCCCTCCTGCCGCCCGGCGCGCGCCGGGCGGCAGGAGGGTCGGGGTCATCTGCGGGGCTGGGCGTCCAGCACCTGCTGGAGCGCCTCGAACTCCTCGACGCACTTGCCGGAGCCGAGCGCGACGGAGTCCAGCGGGTCCTCGGCGATGTGGATCGGCATGCCGGTCTCGCGGCGCAGCCGCTCGTCGAGGCCGCGCAGCAGGGCGCCGCCGCCGGTGAGGACGATGCCGCGGTCCATGACGTCGCCGGAGAGTTCCGGCGGGCACTTGTCGAGGGTGGTCTTCACCGCGTCCACGATCGCGTTCACGGGTTCCTCGATGGCCTTGCGGACCTCGGCGGCCGAGATGACCACGGTCTTCGGCAGTCCGGAGACCAGGTCGCGGCCGCGGATCTCGGTGTGCTCGTCCTGGTCGAGGTCGTACGCGGAACCGATCGTGATCTTGATCTGTTCGGCGGTGCGCTCGCCCAGCAGGAGGCTGTACTCCTTCTTGATGTGCTGGATGATCGCGTTGTCCAGCTCGTCGCCGGCGACCCGGATCGACTGGGCCGTGACGATGCCGCCGAGGGAGATCACGGCGACCTCCGTGGTGCCGCCGCCGATGTCCACGACCATGTTGCCGGTGGCCTCGTGGACGGGGAGGCCGGAGCCGATGGCCGCGGCCATGGGCTCCTCGATGATGTGCACCTGACGGGCGCCCGCCTGGGACGACGCCTCGATGACCGCACGGCGTTCGACCCCGGTGATGCCCGAGGGCACGCAGACCACGACGCGGGGGCGCGCGAGGTACCGCCGCTTGTGGATCTTGAGGATGAAGTAGCGGAGCATCCGTTCGGTGATCTCGAAGTCGGCGATCACGCCGTCCTTCAGGGGGCGCACGGCCACGATGTTGCCCGGAGTGCGCCCGATCATCTTCTTCGCTTCGGCGCCGACCGCGAGGATGCCACCGGTGTTGGTGTTGATCGCGACGACGGACGGCTCGTTGAGAACGATCCCCCGGCCCCTGACGTACACCAGCGTGTTGGCGGTCCCGAGGTCGACAGCCATGTCACGGCCGATGAACGACATGTTGTTCCCCAAGAGGATGCGTCTGGCCTTCCCGGACGAGCGGATGAGTGCTCTTCAGGTCGGCATGTGGGTGCTGTGTGGCGTGAAGGCTTCCATCGTAGTCTCGCCTGCACGGACACGGCGCGAGGGTCTTCGCCATTGTCAGCAGATGAAGTGCTGCCCCGCTATGGGGGACGTGCGGATGGGGCCCTGCGTTCCCCCGATCGGCGCGCACCTGCCCGGCGGCGGCGAGGTTTCCCGGGTGCCGCCCCCGCGCGGGGTGCGCTGATGCTCCGTCAAGGGCGCCGCCCCGGGGTCCTCCGCCGCCGGGCCGACGTGCGCGTGGCGGCCGACGTGCGCGTGCGGCCGGCCGCACGCGCAGGCGGGCCGGCCGGGTACGCGGGCCGACCGCCCGAGCAGGCGGTCCGCGGTCAGACGAGGCCGGGGAAGAAGATCTTCAGCTCCCGCTCGGCGGACTCCTCGGAGTCCGAGGCGTGGATCAGGTTCTCCCGGGTGACGGTGCCGAAGTCGCCGCGGATGGAACCGGGGGCCGCCGCGATCGGGTCGGTGGGGCCGGCCAGCGTACGGATGCCCTCGATGACCCGCTCGCCCTCGACGACCAGCGCGACCACCGAGCCGGAGGACATGAAGGCGATCAGCGGCTCGTAGAAGACCTTGCCGACGTGCTCGGCGTAGTGCTGCTCCAGGGTGGCCTGGTCGAGCGTCCGCAGCTCCAGCGCGGTGATCCGCCAGTCGGCCTTGCGTTCGATGCGACCGACGATCTCGCCCACCAGACCGCGCTTCACGGCGTCGGGCTTGAGCAGGACGAGGCTGCGCTGGGTCATGGGGTGCGGCTCCTTCGGTCACCGGGTGTGCGGGGTTCAGAGGTTACAGGCACCGCACCCCCGTTCGTCACGCAGCGTCAGGCCCTGGGGTGACCGTCCCGTCCTCGCTCAGTGCGGCCCAGTGCGCCTTGGCCTCGTCCACCTTCCGTCCGAAGTGCAGGGACGCCCACCACAGGCCGCCGAAGCAGAGCCCGAGGACGAACATCATGGGGACGTAGACACCACTGACGACCAGCGCGATCTGGAGGCCCCAGCCGAGCCGGACGCCCAGCGGCTTGCCCACGATCCCGCACAGCAGCAGGCTCACCGCCATCAGCACCCCGCACACGGTCCACACCGTGGCCGCGGTCAGATCGGGGTCCTTCATGGCGACCAACCCGGCGAAACCGATCACGAAGAACTCGGCGAGCAGGGTGGTCGAGCAGAGCATGCGCATGGTCAGCCCCTCCCGAGGAGCAGTCGGGCGTCGCCGACGGTGAAGACGGAACCGGTGATGAGCACTCCCCCGCCGGAGAACTCGCCGTCCTCCTCGGCGAGCGTGATCGCCGCCTCGATCGCGTCGTCGATCCGGGGTTCCACCTGGACCCGGTCGTCCCCGAACACCTCCACGGCGATCGCGGCGAGTTCGTCGGCGTCCATCGCGCGGTGGGTGGAGTGCTGGGTGACGACGATCTCCGTGAAGACCGGCTCGAACGCTTCGAGCAGCCCCCGCACGTCCTTGTCCGCGCTGGTGCCGACGACGCCGACGAGGCGGCTGAAACCGAACGCCTCGCCCAGCGATTCGGCCACGGCGCGGGCGCCGGCCGGGTTGTGCGCGGCGTCCAGGACCACCGTCGGCGAACGACGGACGACCTCCAGCCGGCCCGGTGAGGTGACGGCCGCGAACGCCTTGCGGACGGTGTCCACGTCGAGCCGGTTGGCGTGCTGGGAGCCGACCCCGAAGAACGCCTCGACCGCGGCGAGCGCCACGGCCGCGTTGTGCGCCTGGTACACGCCGTGCAGCGGGAGGAACACCTCCTCGTACTCGCCGCCGAGGCCGCGCAGGGTGAGGAGCTGTCCGCCGACGGCGACCTGTCGGGCCAGCACGCCGAACTCCAGGCCCTCGCGGGCCACGGTGGCGTTCACCTCGACGGCCTTCTTCAGCAGGACCTGGGCGGCGTCCACGGGCTGCTGGGCCAGGATCACCGTCGCGTCCTGCTTGATGACCCCGGACTTCTCGGCCGCGATCGCGCCGGGGGTGCCCCCGAGGCGGTCCGTGTGGTCCAGGTCGATGGGGGTGACGACGGCGACCGCGGCGTCGATGACGTTGGTGGCGTCCCAGGTGCCGCCCATGCCGACCTCGACCACGGCGACGTCGACCGGGGCGTCCGCGAAGGCCGCGTACGCCATGCCGGTCAGCACCTCGAAGAAGGAGAGCCGGAAGTCCTGCTGGGCGTCGACCATCTCGACGTACGGCTGGACGTCCCGGTACGTCTCCACGAACCGCTCGGCGGGGATCGGGGCGCCGTCCAGGCTGATCCGCTCGGTGATCGACTGGACGTGGGGCGAGCTGTACCGGCCGGTGCGCAGCTCGAAGGCGCCGAGCAGGGCCTCGATCATGCGGGCGGTGGACGTCTTGCCGTTGGTGCCCGTGATGTGGATCGAGGGGTACGAGCGCTGCGGCTCCCCCAGGACGTCCATCAGCGCGGCGATCCGGGTGACGGACGGCTCCAGCTTGGTCTCGCCCCAGCGGGACGACAGCTCCGTCTCCACCTCGCGCAGCGCCCGGTCCACCTCCGGGTCCTCGGGGCGGCGGGGGAGGTCCGCGGCGGGGTCACCGCCCTGGGTGCGCAGGGTGCGGCTCCCCGCCTCGATCACGGCGAGATCGGGGTCGCGGCCGGTCTCGGCCTCGACGATCTCGTCGAACTGGTCCAGTGCGTCCAGGGGGTCTCGGTCCGGGTCGTCCGGGGGGAACTCGCTCACGGGGCCAGTCTACGGAGCGCCGCCGACAGCGGCTCACCCCCCGCCCGGGCGGGGCGCCGACGCGCCGGAGCCCGGCACCGGTCACGAGGACCGGGCCGGGCTCCGGGCGGGGGCGTGCCCGCCGGTCAGGCGGCCGGCAGCCGCTCCAGCTGGGCCTGGATGCGGGTGATGTCCTCGTCCGCCTTGGCGAGTCGACCACGGATCTTGTCGACCACCTGGTCGGGCGCCTTGGCGAGGAACGCCTCGTTGCCGAGCTTGGCGGTGGCCTGCGCCTTCTCCTTCTCGGCGGCGGCCAGGTCCTTGGCGAGCCGCTTGCGCTCGGCGGCCACGTCGATGGTCCCGGACAGGTCGAGGGCGACCTCGACCCCGGACACCGGCAGGGTCGCCGTGGCGGCGAAGCCCTCGCCCTCGGGCTGGAGCCGCAGCAGCTGCCGGATCGCCGCCTCGTGCGGGGCGAGCGGCGTGCCCTCCAGGGTGAGCCGCGCGGGGACCCGCTGACCGGGCTGGAGGCCCTGGTCGGCACGGAACCGGCGGACCTCGGTGATCAGCTGCTGGACGGTGTCGATCTCCCGCTCGGCCGCGGGGTCCCGGAAGCCGCTGTCCTTCGGCCAGTCGGCGATCACCAGGGACTCGCCGCCGGTGAGGGTGGTCCACAGGGTCTCGGTCACGAACGGCACGATCGGGTGCAGCAGCCGCAGGGTGACGTCCAGGACCTCGCCGAGGACCCGGCCGGAGACCTTCGCCGCCTCGCCGCCGCCCATGAAGGTGGTCTTGGACAGTTCCACGTACCAGTCGAAGACCTCGTCCCACGCGAAGTGGAACAGCGCGTCGGAGAGCTTGGCGAACTGGTAGTCGTCGTAGAACGCGTCGACCTCGGCGACCGTGGCGTTCAGCCGGGACAGGATCCAGCGGTCGGCGGCCGACAGTTCCTCGGCCGGCGGCAACGGGCCCTCGACGGTGGCGCCGTTCATCAGGGCGAACCGGGTGGCGTTCCAGATCTTGTTGGCGAAGTTGCGGGAGCCCTGCACCCAGTCCTCGCCGATCGGCACGTCGACGCCCGGGTTGGCGCCGCGCGCGAGCGTGAAGCGCAGGGCGTCGGAGCCGTACTCGTCCATCCAGTCCAGCGGGTTGACCGCGTTGCCGAAGGACTTCGACATCTTCTTGCCGAACTGGTCGCGGACCATGCCGTGCAGGACGATCGTGCGGAACGGCGGGGTGCCGTCCATCGCGTACAGGCCGAACATCATCATCCGGGCGACCCAGAAGAAGAGGATGTCGTAGCCGGTGACCAGCACGGAGTTCGGGTAGAACTTCGCGAGGCTGTCGGTCCGCTCGGGCCAACCGAGCGTGGAGAACGGCCACAGGCCGGAGGAGAACCAGGTGTCGAGGACGTCGGTGTCCTGGTGCCAGCCCTCACCGGTCGGCGGCTGCTCGTCGGGGCCGACGCAGACGACCTCGCCGTTCGGGCCGTACCAGACGGGGATGCGGTGGCCCCACCAGAGCTGGCGCGAGATGCACCAGTCGTGGAGGTTGTCCACCCAGTCGAAGTACCGCTTCTCCATCTCCTGCGGGTGGATGGCCACCCGACCGTCGCGCACGGCGTCCCCGGCGGCCTTCGCCAGCGGGGCGACCTTGACCCACCACTGGAGGGAGAGCCGGGGCTCGATGGTGGTCTTGCAGCGCGAACAGTGGCCCACCGAGTGGGTGTAGGGGCGCTTCTCGGCCACGATCCGGCCGTCGGCGCGCAGTGCGGCGACGATGGCGCTACGGGCCTCCAGCCGGTCCAGGCCCTGGAACGGGCCGGGGGTGGTGATGACCGCGTGGGCGTCCATCACCGTGACCGAGGGCAGGTCGTGGCGCTGACCGATCTCGAAGTCGTTGGGGTCGTGGGCGGGGGTCACCTTGACGGCGCCGGTGCCGAACTCCGGGTCGACGTGCGCGTCCGCGACGACCGGGATGCGGCGGTCGGTGAGCGGCAGGGCGATGGTCCGCCCGACGAGGTGCCGGTACCGCTCGTCCTCGGGGTGCACGGCAACTGCGGTGTCACCGAGCATGGTCTCGGCGCGGGTGGTCGCGACGACGAGGGAGTCCTCGCCCTCGCCGTAGCGGATGGAGACGAGTTCGCCCTCGTCGTCCTGGTACTCGACCTCGATGTCGGAGATCGCGGTCAGACAGCGCGGGCACCAGTTGATGATGCGCTCGGCGCGGTAGATCAGCTCGTCGTCGAAGAGCCGCTTGAAGATCGTCTGGACGGAGCGGGACAGGCCCTCGTCCATGGTGAAGCGCTCACGGGACCAGTCGACGCCGTCGCCGAGGCGGCGCATCTGCCCGGAGATCTGCCCGCCGGACTCGTCCTTCCACTGCCACACCCGCTCGACGAACGCCTCACGGCCCAGGTCGTGGCGGGACTTGCCCTCCTTGCCCAGCTCGCGCTCCACCACGTTCTGGGTGGCGATGCCGGCGTGGTCCATGCCGGGCTGCCACAGCGTCTCGTGGCCCTGCATGCGCTTGCGGCGGGTCAGGGCGTCGATCAGCGTGTGCTCGAAGGCGTGCCCGAGGTGCAGGACCCCGGTGACGTTCGGCGGCGGGATGACGACGGTGAACGGGGGCTTGTCGCTCTTCGCGTCCGCCTCGAAGTAACCGCGCTCTACCCAGCGCTCGTACAGCTTCCCCTCTACCTCGGCCGGCGCGTACTGGGTCGGCAGTTCCGTGGAGGGGCTTGAGTGCTGCTGCGAGTTCTCGGTCACGGGCCCAGTTTAGGGGCGTCACGGTCCCGTACAGAAACCGTGCGTTTGGTAACGGTGCGGCCCCCGCCGCTGCCTTCCCCCTGGGCGTTGGGTCAGGATGTCGGGAGCACGTAAGCATCGGGGAGGAACCTTCGCATGAGCCACAACCAGCCGGGACCGTACGACGGCCAGCAGCCGCACCAGCCGCAGCAGCCGAACCCGTACGGTCAGCCGGGGCCCTACGGCCAGCCGCCGCAGCCCCCGCAGCCCGGCTACGGCAGCCCCCAGCAGGCTCCCCAGCCGGGCTACGGATACCCGCAGCAGCCCCCGCAGCCGGGGTACGGCTACCCCCAGCAGCAGCCCCCGCAGCCCGGCTACGGATACCCGGGGCAGCCCGGTCAGCCGGGGCAGCCGGGGCAGCCCGGACAGCCGGGGTACGGCTTCCCGCAGCCCCCGCAGCCCGCCGGCGGCAAGAAGAAGACGGGCCTGATCATCGGCGTGGCGGTCGCGGTGGTGGCCGCGGTCGGTCTCGGCGCGTTCCTGCTGCTGGCGAACTCCGACGGTGACTCGGGGCTCGCGGACGACGGACCGCACAAGCTGACCACGCCGGAGCGGGTGCTGAAGGACGAGTACAAGCGGCTCACCCCGGACAAGCCCGCCGAGGACGCGGCCGGCTCGGACACCGCCAAGGAACTGGCCAAGACCGGGGTCACCGAGGCCAAGGCCGTGACCGGCATATATTCCACGATCGACCTCACCCCCGGCAGCCAGCCGACCCCCGACCAGATCACCGCCTCCAAGGCCGTCACCTTCGTCGGCGTGTTCGGCAAGCTGAAGGACCCCGAGGCCGCCCTCGACGCCGCCTTCGCCAGCATGACCAAGGAGAAGTCCGAGGAACTGAAGGTGATCGGCGAGGTCAAGACGGTCACGCCGGACGGCAGCGACGGGGCGGTCTTCAAGTGCCAGCAGGCCGAGGCCAAGGACAAGACCGGGAAGATCGACACCCAGTACATGTGCATGTGGGCCGACTACAGCACCATGGCCCTGGTGATCCCCGCCGAGAGCGGCACCGGCGTCTCGTTGAACGTGTCGGCGCAGGTGACGGCCGACCTCCGCAAGGACGTGCGCGTCAAGCTGTGACGCCCGCCCCCTGCATGCGCGAGGCCCCGGACGACGGATCGTCCGGGGCCTCGCGCATGACCGTGGTGCGCGGTGTCACGCCGTCTTCTGCTCCCCGGGACCCCGGCCCCGGGCGTCCCGGGGGATCAGGGTCGGGTTGACGTTGGAGTGGACGACCTCGGCGGTGATGACCACCCGGGCGACGTCCTTGCGCGACGGCACCTCGTACATCACCGGCATCAGGACTTCCTCCATGATGGCGCGCAGCCCGCGGGCACCGGTCTGGCGGAGGATGGCCTGGTCGGCGATGGCCTCCAGGGCGCCGCGCTCGAAGTCGAGCTCCACGCCGTCCAGTTCGAACAGCCGCTGGTACTGCTTGACGAGCGCGTTGCGCGGCTCCACCAGGATCTGGAGCAGGGCCTCGCGGTCGAGGTTGTGGACCGAGGTGATGACCGGGAGCCGGCCGATGAACTCGGGGATCATCCCGAACTTCACCAGGTCCTCGGGCATGACGTCCTCGAACTGGTCCTTGGACTCCAGCTCCCGCTTGGACCGGATGGTCGCACCGAAGCCGATGCCCTTGGCGCCCGCCCGCGACTCGATGATCTTCTCCAGGCCCGCGAAGGCCCCGCCCACGATGAACAGCACGTTCGTCGTGTCGATCTGGATGAACTCCTGGTGCGGGTGCTTGCGTCCGCCCTGCGGGGGAACGGAGGCGGTGGTGCCCTCCAGGATCTTCAACAGGGCCTGCTGGACGCCCTCGCCGGAGACGTCACGCGTGATCGAGGGGTTCTCGCTCTTGCGGGCGACCTTGTCGATCTCGTCGATGTAGATGATGCCGGTCTCGGCCTTCTTGACGTCGTAGTCAGCGGCCTGGATCAGCTTCAGCAGGATGTTCTCGACGTCCTCGCCGACGTAACCCGCCTCGGTGAGCGCCGTGGCGTCCGCGATGGCGAACGGGACGTTGAGCATCCGGGCGAGCGTCTGCGCGAGCAGCGTCTTGCCGGATCCCGTGGGGCCGAGCAGCAGGATGTTGGACTTGCCCAACTCGATGATGTCGTCACGCCCTTGGGAGCCCGCGCTCTCTCCCGCCTGGACGCGTTTGTAGTGGTTGTAGACCGCCACCGACAGGGCCTTCTTCGCGGCCTCCTGGCCGACGACGTAACCCTCCAGGAACTCGTAGATCTCGCGGGGCTTGGGCAGTTCCTCCCAACGCACCTCGCTCGTCTCCGCGAGTTCCTCCTCGATGATCTCGTTACAGAGGTCGATGCACTCGTCGCAGATGTACACACCGGGACCTGCGATGAGCTTCTTGACCTGCTTCTGGCTCTTGCCACAGAACGAGCACTTGAGCAGATCGCCGCCGTCACCGATGCGTGCCACGAGGTGCTTCCCCTTCGCCTGGGAACCGCTAGCGTAAGCGGCTCCTGGTGCCTCATATTCGACGGTACCCTGCCGGGCCCCCCGTTCGGGCCCCCCTTGGCGTGGTTCACGTCGACTCACGTCAACTCGTGTGGCCCGACACGGACCCGGACCACACCAAGGGGCAGCAAATCATGCCGTGCCGGGTCAGACGACCTTCGCGTTGTTCATCTTCCGCGTCGAGATGATCTGGTCGACCAGTCCGTAGGCCAGGGCGTCCTCGGCCGTGAGGATCTTGTCGCGCTCGATGTCCTCGCGGATCTTCTCGATCGGCGTGGTGGAGTGCTTGGCGAGCATGTCCTCCAGCTGCGCCCGCATCCGCAGGATCTCGTTCGCGGCGATCTCCAGGTCGGACACCTGGCCACGGCCGGTCTCACTGTACGGCTGGTGGATCAGCACCCGCGCGTTCGGCAGGGCCATGCGCTTGCCGGGGGTGCCGGCGGCGAGCAGGATCGCCGCGGCGGAGGCCGCCTGACCCATGCACACCGTCTGGATGTCCGGCTTCACGAACTGCATGGTGTCGTAGATGGCCGTGAGCGCCGTGAACGAGCCGCCGGGGCTGTTGATGTACACGGAGATGTCACGGTCGGGGTCCATCGACTCCAGGCACAGCAGCTGCGCCATGACGTCGTTGGCGGAGGCGTCGTCGATCTGGACGCCGAGGAAGATCACCCGCTCCTCGAAGAGCTTCGCGTACGGGTCGTACTCGCGCACGCCCTGCGAGGTGCGCTCGACGAAGCGCGGGATGACGTAACGGGACTCGGCGCGGGGGCCGGTGTACTGGGCCTCGGTGCGGGCGTAGATGCCGCGGCCGGGGAAGTCGTTCATCGTACTCTCCTGAAGGGCGCTGGGGGCGCTGAGGCGGTCGGCTGGGGGCGCTGCGGGACGGTGACGGGGCCCGGACTCTCCCCGTGGGCCACCGGGCTCCCCGCCGCTCGCGTTCACGAGCGGGCGCATGGGGCCGCGGAGGCCGTACGGTGCCGGGCTTGCCGGTTCAGACCGCCCCGGTGCCTCCGCCGCCCGGCATACCGGCTGCGGTGGGCATGATGTCGTCGATCAGGCCGTACTCCTTGGCCTCGATCGGGTCGAACCAACGGTCGCGGTCCGAGTCACGGGTGATCTGCTCAACGCTCTGGCCGGTGTGGAACGAGGTCAGCTCGGCCATCCGCTTCTTGGTGTGCAGCAGCCGCTCCGCGTGGATCTTGATGTCCGACGCAGATCCCGCGAGACCGGCGGAGGGCTGGTGGATGAGGATCTCGGCGTTCGGAAGGGCGAAGCGCTTGCCCGGGGTGCCCGCGCTGAGCAGGAACTGTCCCATCGAGGCCGCCATGCCCATGGCGATGGTCACCACGTCGTTCTTGATGTACTGCATGGTGTCGTAGATCGCCATGCCCGCGGTGATCGAGCCACCCGGGCTGTTGATGTAGAGGTAGATGTCCTTGTCCGGGTCGGAGGCAAGGAGCAGCAGTTGTGCGGTGATCTTGTTCGCGATGTCGTCGTCAACCGCCTGGCCGAGGAAGATGATCCGCTCGTTGAGCAGCCGGTTGTAGACCTGGTCGCCGAGGCCACCACCGAAGGAAGGCTCGCCGGCGGCGGAGGGCATCAGATTCGTCACGTATCCACCTGCTCGTCTTGCGACGGCGCCGGGCCGTCTCACGTCTTCTGCTGGGGCACGGGACCCCGCGCTGCGCCGCGTGGCGGCGGGTCCGGGGACTCCCCTGCCCTCGTCTTCATGGACCCTAACGCTCTGGGGGCCGGGGGCCATCCCGCACGGGGAACTGTTCGCTGTCAGCGCAGGTCGTGGGCGCCGGGCCCGCGGGGTGCTGGAGCCCGTCGCGGGCCCGGTCGCGGGCCCTTCGGGCGGCCCGTGCGCCGCGGCCCTCGGGGGTCGGTCGCCGGGGTCCGGAGCGGGTGGTCCGTAGGGGTCCGGGGCGGATGGCGAAGGGGCCCGGAAGCGCTGTCACGCTTCCGGGCCCCTTCGGACCACCGCTGTACCGGGTACCCGCTGGTACCGGGCGGGTCAGGACTCCGCGGGGGCGTCCTTCTTCGCCTCGGCGACCTCGGCAGCCTCATCGGCGGCCTCGGTGACCTCAGTGGTCTCGGCGTCGGCGTCGTCTTCGTCGTCGAGGTCGACGACCTCGCCGTTGGTGTCCTTCACCGTGGCGGCCTCGACGACGACCGCGAGGGCCTTGCCGCGGGCGACCTCGCCGACCAGCATCGGGACCTGGCCGCCCTCGACGACGGCCTGCGCGAACTGGTCGGGGGACATGCCGGAGGAAGCGGCCCGCCGCATGAGGTGCTCGGTGAGCTCCTCCTGGTTGACGTTGAGCTTCTCCTTGCTGACCAGCTCGTCCAGGACGAACTGGGTCTTGATGCCCTTGACCGCGGCGGTCTTGGTCTCGTCCTCGAACTCCTCGACCGTCTTGCCCTGGATCTCCAGGTACTTGTCGAGGGTCAGGCCCATCTGGCCGAGCTGGTGGTGCTCCAGGTTGTGCTTGCGGGTGTTGACCTCGTCCTCGAGCAGCTTCTCGGGGACGGGCACCTCGACCAGTTCGAGCAGCTTCTCCAGCACGCGCTCCTGGGCCTGGGTCGCCTGGTCGTACTGCTTCATGTTCGCGAGGCGCTTGCGGCTGTCCGCACGCAGCTCGTCGAGCGTGTCGAACTCGGAGGCGAGCTGCGCGAAGTCATCGTCCAGCTCGGGGAGCTCGCGGGCGGAGACCTGGCTGACCTTGACGGTCACCTCGGCGTCCTTGCCCTCGCCCGAGCCGCCCTTCAGCTGGGAGGTGAAGGTGGCCTCGCCACCGGCCTCCAGGCCCTTGACGGCCTCGTCGATGCCGTCCAGCAGCTCACCGGAGCCGATGGTGTACGAGACGCCCTGGGCGACGCCGTCCTCCAGGACCTCGCCGTCGACCTTGGCCTCCAGGTCGAGGGTGAGGACGTCGCCGTCCTCGGCCGCGCGCTCGACCGGGGCGGTGGAGCCGAACCGGCCGCGCAGCTCCTCCACGGCCTTGTCGACGTCCTCGTCGGTGACCTCGATGGCGTCGACCTCGACCTCGATGCCCGAGTAGTCGGGGATCTCGATCGCCGGGCGGACGTCGACCTCGGCGGTGAAGTTCAGCGTCTCGCCGTCCTTCAGCTCCGTGATGTCGACCTCGGGCTGGCCGAGGACGTTGAGCTCGGCCTCGTTGACCGCCTCGGTGTAGAACTTCGGGAGCGCGTCGTTGACGGCCTCCTCCAGCACCGCACCGCGGCCGAAGCGCTGGTCGATGACCCGGGCCGGGATCTTGCCCTTACGGAAGCCCTTCACCGTGACCTGCTGGTTGATCTTCTTGTACGCCGCGTCGAGGCTGGGCTTGAGCTCCTCGAAGGGCACCTCGACAGTGAGCCGAACCCGGGTCGGGTTCAGGGTCTCCACGGCGCTCTTCACGGTTCGGTCTCCTTGTGGCTGACTTCTTGGGTGTGTACCGGGCCGCTCCGGCGGAACGGGGAGCCTCGGCAGAGTCGCGGCCCTGAGAGACGTACGTGTGCGTGTACAGAGCTGTCTCGTGAGTGGGACAGAGCTGCGTACTGAACGTGCGGACACACGGGCGCGCAGTCTGCATAGTAGCCGCAGCGGATACGCGCCCCAAAGGCGATCTTGATGATGGTCGGGGTGGCGGGATTTGAACCCACGGCCTTCCGCTCCCAAAGCGGACGCGCTACCAAGCTGCGCCACACCCCGTCGGTGCGACACGTAGGGTACATGCCCACAGCCAGCACGGGTTCCGCATTTTCCGTGGTGGCGTGCCGTGGGAAACCGGTGTGCGACGAGGGCCCGGGACCCGCTAGGATGCTGCCGTGCCGCGGTCGATGACCTGCGGCGCGACCGTGCGGGCGTAGCTCAATGGTAGAGCCCTAGTCTTCCAAACTAGCTACGCGGGTTCGATTCCCGTCGCCCGCTCCAGCGCAGTGTCCGGGGTCGGTTCGGACAGGTGATCCCCAGGGTGATCCTGTTCCGGGCCGGCCCTTTTGCGTTGCCCCCGTGAGCGCGCGCCGGGGACGACCGCGTGCCGTCACGGTGGCGCGACACGAGGCGGGTACGGACCCTACGGACACACGGACGGGTGCGGGTGCGGGTCGCTACGGTGCACGCACGGGGCGTAGTCGCCGCTCGGGCGCGCCCCGCGTACGCTCCGTGACCGGCGGCGCTCCCCCGGGCCGGGTGGGTGCGTCGGGTTCAGATGTCGATCGAGCTGATCGAGTCCCCGACCGCGTCGAGGAAGCGTTCGATGTCGTCGGCCATGCCCGTGGAGGCGAGGAAGAAGCCGAAGAGCACGGCGACGACGGCGGGTCCCGCCTTGAGCGATCCGCCTCGTATCAGCACGACGAGGATGATCGCCAACAGCAGTACCACTGATAGCGAGATGGCCACGCTGATCACACACCCTCGGTCGGTTCCACTTCGGGTGGGGGTGCGCCCTCGCACGTCCCACCAGAACCATCGTGCCACCAACGGACCCGGACCATGCGGCCCGTGACGGATCGTCGTGCACGGAAGCGAAGGGAACGTGCACGGAATCGGCGTCGACCGCGGCGGACGCCGGAGCCCGGGCGGGCCCCGCGATCACCTCCGGGTGAATTCCGCGGAGCTGCGCGAGGGCGAATTCGATCCAATGGTTTCCATGCCCACACAGCTTGTTCGCAGGAATTTCGAATGGTCGACCCCGTCACGGCGCAGCCAGCCGCCTCCGGGTATCCGCACGGGAGATCCGAACGGTGCGGGCACTCCCCCAGGTGAGGTGACCGATGGGCCATTGGGGGACATTTCACCAGCATCACCCGTGAGTGTTATGCACCCTTTAAGAGGGATTAAAAGTTACATAGTGGTCAACTTGGGCGTCCGAAGGTCGACTTCGAGGGCTTCCCGGAACGAATGCCGATGCGCTGGTGCACTTCTCCGAATACGGGGTACCCGCCGCCCATGGGCCGATTTACTCAAGATGGATCGCGAGAAACGTCAGGAGGCGTTTCACCACCTGCCGCGTCCGACGCTAGGGTTCCTCAAATGTTTCCCACTGCCCTGCCCCACGCACGTGCGGTGAGGTCGCGGATCGTCTCCCCCAGTTCCTGGTGGGAGGGCCTGTGACCAACTCACTGCGGCCGTCCGCCCGTCATCCGGCGCCGTTGCCGCCGCTCAGCGAACCGCCCGGGCCCGTCGAACCCGCGGACGGAGTGCCCACCCCCCGCACGCGGCGCTCCGACCCCCCGGCGGCGGCACCGACCCCCCCGAACCCGGGCGGCCCAGCCAAGCAGCGCGACCCCTTCTTCGACAACGCCAAGTACCTCGCCATCGTGCTGGTCGCGATGGGCCACGCCTGGGAACCGTTGACCGACCAGAGCCGCACGGCGACGGCGCTCTACCTCTTCGTGTACACCTTCCACATGCCCGCCTTCATCCTCATCTCGGGCTACTTCTCCCGGGGGTTCGACATGAGCCCCGCCCGGGTCAGGAAGCTGCTGACCACGGTGGTCGCGCCGTACATCGTCTTCGAGGTGGCCTACACCTTCTTCAAGCGGTGGGCGGACGACGACCCCGGGCACCGGCTCAGCCTGCTCGACCCCTGGTACCTGACCTGGTTCCTGATCGCCCTGTTCGCCTGGCGGATCTCCACCCCGCTGTGGAAGGTCGTGCGCTGGCCGGTCCCCGTCGCCCTCGGCATCGCCGCGCTCGCTTCGGCCTCCCCCAGCATCGGCGACGACTTCGACCTGCAACGGGTGCTCCAGTTCCTGCCCTTCTTCGTGATCGGCCTGTACGCGCGGCCCGAGCACTTCCAGTTGGTCCGGCGCCGCGAGGTGCGGCTGCTGTCGGTGCCGCTGGTCGCCGCGGCGCTGCTCGTCGCCTGGTGGGCGGCGCCCCGGATGGAGACCGGTTGGCTCTACCACAGCAACAGCGCCCAGGAGATGGGCGCGCCGTGGTGGACCGGTCCCGTGATGACCTTCGCGCTGTTCGGCTGCTCGCTGGCGCTCACCGCCTGCTTCCTGGCCTGGGTGCCGCGCCGTCACACCTGGTTCACGGTGCTCGGCGCGGGCACGCTCTGCGGCTACCTGCTGCACGGGTTCCTCGCCAAGGGCTCCCGCTTCTGGGGCTGGTACGACGCGGCCTGGCTGCACGAGCCGTACGGGCAGGTCTTCGTGACGCTGGTCGCGGGGGTCGCCATCACCCTGATGTGCACGCCGCCGGTGCGGGGTGCGCTGCGGTTCGCGCTGGAGCCCCGCTTGCGGTGGGCGATGCGGCGCGACGCCACGGACGTCGCACGCGGTCGGGCCCGCGACGCCCGTTGACCGTCAGTGGTGCGGCAGGTCCGGCGGGTCCGGGAGGTTCAGGAGGGCTCGCATCGCGGCGTACTTGCGGGTCAGTCGGTCCCGGGTGGGGCCGTCCAGGACGGCGAGCCGCGCGGGGTCGGCGTTGTGCGCCAGGTCGGCCTCCTTCACCAGGCGCGCGCCCGGCGTCCGAAGGATGCGCCGGGCGTACGTCTGCGGGGATTCGCCGGACCGTTTGGTGACGGCGAGGACGATCGCCTTGGTGCGGGGGGTGAGCGCCGCCCCCGCGAGCCACCGCTCGCTCATGACGCCGTCCTCGACGGCGTCGTGCAGCCAGGCCGCCGCGATCTGGTCCGGGGTGCCGCCCCGGGCCCGTACGCCCTCGGCGACCGCCCGCAGGTGCTCCGCGTAGGGCCGACCCGCTTTGTCCCGCTGGCCCTCGTGGGCGGTGCGGGCCAGCGACTCGACCTCCGCGAGGGTGAGGCCCGCGGTGGGCGTGGGGTGCGGGGCGTGGTGGTGGCACCGGGGTGTCTCGGTCACCGGTCGAGTGTGACCGAGACACCGCCGGCGCGGCTACGCCCGGCCCACGGAGCGGAGCACCGCCCGGGCCGGCAGGCCCGTCGCCGCCAGACCGAGGACGACGGCCGCACCCACCAGCGAGCCGTACACCGCCGGGGGTATGTACACGCCCTCGCCGGTGATGCCGCGGACCATGGGGACCAGGGTGGCCAGGGCGATGGCGCTGCCGAGGGTGACCCCCGCGACGGCGACGAGCAGCGCCTCCCAGCGGATCATGCGCAGCACCTGGCGGCGGGTGGAGCCGATGAGGCGCAGGGTGCCCAGTTCGCGGCGGCGGTCGAGCACCGTCATGACCAGGGTGTTGGCGGCGGCGACGGCCGCGAAACCACCGAGGACCGCGGCCATGGTGTGGTTGGCCCAGGCGTTCAGTTCGCGCTCCACCGAGCGGGCCGAGGTGTAGTCCCCGCCGTCGAGGACCGTACCGAGGGCGGCGAGCTGCTGCGGGGAGCCGCCCTCGACCCACAGTTCGGTGGCGAACGGATCGCTGACGTGCCGTGCGACGTCGGCGCGGACCAGGGTGACCTCCGCGAGGCCGAGTCCGTGGCCGTAGGTGGCGACGACCTCGGAGGTGGTCTTGGTGCCGTCCGGCAGGCGCAGGGAGAGCCGATCGCCGATGCCGACGCCGGCCGCGTCCGCGAGGCCCGCGTCGAGGGCCACCCGGCCGGGACCCAGGGCCAACTCGCCGGTGCGCAGCTCCAGGTCCTGCACGGCCGCGAGGGCTGGGGAGGTGCCGTCGACGGCCTGGGCGGAGGCGGTGCGCAGCGTGGCGGACTCGCCGGAGCCCGTCGGGACCAGGACCGAGGTCTTCAGCAGGCCGACGGCGGCGGTCACTCCCGGTCGGTCGGCGGCCTCGGCCACCGCGTCCGGGGCGAGGCCGCCGGAGGCGGGCCGCACGACGTGGTCGGCGGTGACGCCGGCGCTCTGTTGGCGGGCGGTGGCCCGGTCGGTGCTGGTGTGCATGAACAGCAGCGTGGAGGCGAAGGCCACGGCGAGCACGATCGGGGTGATCGCGGAGGCCAACCGGCGGGCGTTGGAGCGGGAGTTCGCGGCGGCCAGGGAGCCCGGGGCGCCGGCGCCGCGCAACGGCAGCCCGACGAGGGCGGCGCAGGCGCGGGCGACCAGCGGGCCGAGCAGCGCCACGGCGAGCATGAAGCACATCACGACGCCCAGGGCGGTGTCCGCGGCGTCCTCCCCGGACACGGACTGGGAGATGCCGGCGAGCACGAATCCGCCGATCAGTGCGGCAGTGCCGAACAGGAGGCGCACCGGGCCGGGGCGGGAGCGTTCCACGGCGGCGTCCGCGAGCGCCTGGCCGGGGCGGACCCGGGAGGGGCGGCGGGCCGCCGACCAGCCGGCGACGAGTCCGGTGAGGATCACGGCCGCGACGGCGATCGCCGGGGGCAGCCAGGAGAGCGCGAGGTCGACGGAGGCGGGGATCGCGCCCTTGTCCCGGAGTTGACCGAACCACCAGGTGGCCAGGGCGATGCCGGGGAGACAGCCGAGCACTCCGGCGAGCGGGGCGACGAGCAGGGTTTCGGTGGCGATGGCGCGGCGCACCTGGCGCGGGGTGGTGCCGATCGCGCGCAGCAGTGCGTACTCGCGGGCGCGTTGGCCGACGGAGAGGGCGACCGTGCCGGCGGCGGTGAAGACGGCGACCATCGTGGCGACTCCGCCGAAGGAGCCGCCGAGGCCCAGGAGGAGTTCCGCGGCGTCGTCGACCCGGGTCTCCTCGACGGAACCGCGGTCCTCGCCGGTGTGGACCAGGGCCTGCTTGCCGAGGGCCGTGGTGACGCGGTCCTTCAGGACGGCGGTGGACACGCCCTTCTCGGGCAGGACCGCGATCGCGTCGACCCGGTCCGGGTGGCCGGAGATCCGCACGGCCTCCCGGTCGGCGAACCACGCCGTGGGGCCGGCGCCGGGCGCGCTGACGAGGGCGGCGACGCGGAAGTCGCGGGCGCCGTCCGCGGTGTGCAGCGTGACGCGGTCGCCGACGGCGGGCGGGGTGCCGTCGGCGGTGCGCACCGGGGTGCCGGTGGTGAGGGCGACCTCGCCGGTGGCGGGGGCGCGGCCCTTCGTCGGTTCCTCGCCGGTGAAGGCGGTGGCGCCCCAGCCGTGCGCGGTGAGGGCGGCCCGGTCCGTCCGGACGGGGAAGGTCACGTCGGCGACGGCGGTGCGGGCGCCGGGCACCGCGGCGGCCTTCGCCACGAGGGAGGCGTCGAGCCGGGCCCGGTCGGGCACGGGGCCGCCGATGTCGGTGCGGCTGTCGCCGCTGCCGGTGTAGTGGTGGGCCTGCTGGTCGGCGGCGGCGACCACGGGGGCGGCGGCGTACCGGTCGGGCGGGGCGGCGGCCCGTACCCCGGACTCCAGGAGGATGCCACAGGCGCTGACGATCATCGCGGCCATGAACAGGGCGATGAAGGTGCCGGCGAAGGCCGAGGGCTTGAACCGGAGGGCGGCTCTGGCGAGTCCGTTGGTGCGCATCAGGCCACGGCTCCGGCGGGCTGGCGGTGGTGGGCGATCAGCCCGGTCAGTCGGGTGGCGATCTGCTCGGTGGACGCTCCGGTGAGTTCGTCGGTGATCGAGCCGTCCGCGAGGAACAGGACGCGGTCCGCCCAGGCGGCGGCGGCCGGGTCGTGGGTGACCATCACGACCGTCGCCCCGAGGCGGTCCACCGCGGTGCGCAGCAGGGTGAGTATCTCGGTCGCCGTGGTGGTGTCCAGGGCGCCGGTCGGTTCGTCCGCGAAGATCACGTCGGGCTCGGTGATGAGGGCCCGGGCGACGGCCACGCGCTGTTGCTGGCCGCCGGAGAGTTCCGAGGGGCGGCGGCGAGCCTTGTCGCCGAGGCCGACCCGGGCCAGCACCTCGGCGGCCCGGCGGGAGTCGGGGCGGCGGCCGGCGAGCCGCATCGGGAGGACGACGTTCTGCTCGACCGTGAGGGACGGGAGCAGGTTGAACGCCTGGAAGACGAAGCCGAGCCGGGCGCGGCGCAGTTCGGTCAGCTTGTCCTCCTTGAGCGCGGTGATGTCCGTGCCGGCGAGGCGGACCGTGCCGGTGGTGGGGCGGTCGAGGCCGGCGGCGCACTGGAGGAAGGTGGACTTCCCGGAGCCGGAGGGGCCCATGACGGCGGTGAAGCTGCCGTGCGGCAGGGCGAGGTCGATGCCGCGCAGGGCGTGGACCGGGTGGGCCCGCCTGCCGTACCGGCGGTGCACTCCGTGCAGTTCGACGGCCCAGGGGGTACCGGCTCGGTGGGGGGTGGTCCGCTTGCTGCGCAGGGCCATGACTGGGGTGCCTCTCGTCGGTGCGTGCGGGCGTTCTCCGGGGCCGCAGGTCGATGCTTCGAACGTACGGACCGTGAGGGTCCGGGCACCATGAGGTCCACCGCAAAGCTGGGGTGGGGTTCTCCCCACCCCAGCCACTGGGGTGGTCCGCGGGTGCCCCGGCGCGGGTCCGGGGAGGTCACGGGCCGGGGCCACCCGGCGGGGCCGTCAGGGCGGGCGCCGGCTCTCGTCGCGGGAGCCCACCCCCTGACCGCGGCCTCGGGCACGGGCAGCCCTCGCCGGTTCCGTGAGCGCCGGTGCGCCCTTGCAACACGAGGACCAGCCGGCCCCGGCGACGCAGGATCAGCCCTCCCGGCCGCACGGGCCCGACCGCCGTGTCGACGAGCACGGGCACGGGCGCCGGCCCGTCCCGACCGCGGGGAGGCCGACCGGCCGCGACGGGCACGGGCGGCGACCCGCCCCTGCGACACGGGGGCGCCCCACGCCGACGGCGGCGTGGAGGACGACCGCCGTCCCGGCGGCCCAGACGCCGGCCCGCCCCGACCGCACGGGAGCCTGACCGGGCATCGGCGCCACAAAGGACGACCGCCGTCTCGGCAGGCACGGACACGGCCCGCCCCAGCCGCACGGCGCCGACTCCGTACCGGCAGCGCGGACCCCGCCCCACCTCAGCCGCGCGGGCGCCGACCCGCCCCTGCGGCACGGGGACCGACCCACCCCGATCACACAGGGCCCACCCGTCTCTGCGGCATGGGGGCTGACCCTCATCTCCGCCGGCGGCGACCCTTTCCACATCAATCGTTCAGTAAACTAACTATTAACGCCTTCTTGACGCGTCTATGCGGCCCTTGGGGCCCCTTTGCGCGCAAGACACCCCTGAAACCCCCTGAAGGCCTCAACGGCCCCAAAGCCCCTTGCACGGAGGAGGAAGCCCATCGGACACGCAGACACGCTGATCGCCATGGGCGGCGCGTTCCTCGCCGCCGCCGTCCTCGCACGGCTCGGCGGGCGTATCGGACTGCCCACCATTCCGCTCTTCATCCTGGCCGGGATACTCCTCGGCCCCCACACCCCCGGCATCGTGCTCGTCGCCGACCCGCACGACCTGGAGATGCTCTCCGCCCTCGGCCTGGTCCTGCTGCTCTTCTACCTGGGCCTGGAGTTCCACCTCGACGACCTCAAGGCGGGCGGGCGCAAGATGGCGCTCGCCGGCGGCCTGTACCTCGCACTGAACGTGGGCGCGGGGCTCGGCTTCGGGTTCGCCCTGGGCTGGGGCACCTCCGAGGCGCTGGTCCTGGCCGGCGTGCTCGGGATCTCCTCGTCGGCGATCGTGACCAAGGTGCTGGTCGACACCGGACGGCTCGGGAACCCGGAGACCCGGCCGATCCTCGGCATCATCGTGGTCGAGGACATCTTCCTGGCCCTCTACCTGGCCGCCCTCCAACCCATCCTGTCCGGCGCCGACGACCTCTCGTCCGCGGCGCTGGACGCGGGCAAGGCGTTCGGGTTCCTGCTGGCGCTCGCACTCGCCGCCCGGTTCGGCACCCGGATCATCGGCCGGCTCTTCGCCACCAAGGACGACGAACTGCTCGTGATCTCCTTCCTGGGCGCCGCCGTCCTGGTGGCCGGGGTGTCCGAGTGGTTCGGGGTCGCCGACGCCATCGGCGCGTTCATGGTCGGCCTGATGCTCGGCAGCACCACCTCCGGGGAACGCATCCGTGCCCTGGTGCACCCGCTGCGGGACGCCTTCGGGGCCATCTTCTTCTTCGCGTTCGGGCTGTCCATCGACCCCGGTGACCTGCCGGTGGTCCTGTGGCCCGTGCTCGCCGCCGTCGTGTTGACGCTCGTAATGAACGTGCTGGCCGGTGTCGGCGGCGCCCGGTTGTACGGGTTCGGGCCCGGTCCGGCCGCGAACATCTCCACGACGCTGCTGGCGCGCGGGGAGTTCGCGCTGATCCTGGCGACCATGGCCGCGGGCGCCGGGCTGGACGAACGCCTGTCGCCCTTCATCGCCGGTTACGTCCTGCTGCTCGCCGTACTGGGTCCGATGGCCGCCGGGCAGTCGCACCTGCTCGCCCGGTTGCTGCCCGACCGACGGGCCACCGGGCCCGACGACCCGGGGGAACCGGCCGCCGAGCACGACCCACGGGTCCCGGCCCCCGCCGAAGCACCCCGCTAGGGACCTCGGGACCGGCAGGTCCCCCGTACGACGAAGGCCGCTGCGGCACCGGTGCCGCAGCGGCCTTCGTCGTGCCGTGTCCGGCGGAGCGACGCGCGGTCCCGCCTCAGCCGGCGGGCTGGGTGTCGCGGGAGATCAGAAGCAGCGCCCGGTCGTCGTTCACGTCCTTGGCCACCGCTTCGATGAGGTGCCAGGCGGCGCCCTGGAACCCGCCGGCCACATAGCGGTCGGCCTCGCCGGTGAGCCGGTCGATGCCCTCGTCCAGGTCGCGTTCCGAGGTCTCCACCAACCCGTCCGTGAAGAGCATCAGCACGTCGCCCTGGCGCAGGCAGCCCTTGAGCGGGTCGAACTGGGCGCCGTCGTAGACGCCGAGCAGCGGGCCTTCGGGCGCCTTCTCCTCCCAGCGGCCGGAGCCGGCGCTGAGCTGGAGGCCCGGCGGGTGACCGGCCGAGAAGAGTTCGTAGTCGCCGGACTCCAGGTCCAGCACCAGGTGGATGGAGGTCGCGAAGCCCTCGTCCCAGTCCTGGCGCAGCAGGTAGCCGTTGGCGGCCGGGAGGAAGGCGTGGGGCGGCAGGGAACCGAGGAGGCCGCCGAAGGCGCCGGAGAGCAGCAGGGCGCGGGAGCCCGCGTCCATGCCCTTGCCGGACACGTCGGTGAGGACGACCTCCAGGGTCCGGCCGCCGTTGGTGCGGGCGGCCACCACGAAGTCGCCGGAGAAGGACTGGCCGCCGGCGGGGCGCAGGGCCATCTCGCGGTGCCAGCCGCGCGGCAGCGAGGGCAGCTTGCTCTGCACCCGGATGCGTTCGCGCAGGTCGAACAGCATGGTGCCGCCGCGCCGCCAGGGCACGCCGACGCGGCTGCGGAACTGGGCGATGAGCAGTCCGGTGAACCCGCACGCGGCGACCACGAGGACCACCCCGGGCGTCACCCGGGCGGGCCCCTCGGCGTAGGGGCCGAGGCGGACCGACTCCACGATGAGCGCGGTCGCGGCGGCGGCGTACAAGGCGAGCAGGCTCGCGGGGCGAAGCAGCAGCCCGCCCGCGACGATCGGCAGCACGAGGGCGGACGGGGAGAACCACACGGAGTTGGCCAGCGTGCCCAGGGCGATCAGGGGGACGGTGCAGAGCAGGCCCACCAGGGCTATCCAGTCGGAGCCGTCGCCGCGGAAGTAGTCGACGCCCGACTTGCGCATGCCGACGCGGGCCCGGTGGAGTTGTTTCTTCAATCGGGCCGGGAACTTCTCTGCTGCCGTTCGTCGTCGTGCCATCGCAGGTGGACCCTATCCAGCGCGCCGGTGAGGGCGCACGACAGGCCCCTCCCGGCGCTCTGTCGGGATCAGCGAATCCACGGGTGAACCCCCCTGTTCCATGGGCCGCCGACCGGCCCGTGCCACCTCCGTGCGGGCCCGGCAAGACGCACGGAAATCGGTTCGCTCATCCTGCTTCGCCCTGATAGTCATGTCTACATGACGACAGAGCTGAGGGTGCTACGACCGGATGACTGGACTGTGTGGTACGCCACACTGGAGCGGGCGTTTGGCGGCGTGGCCGAGGCTCCCGAGGAACGTGCGCTGTGGCAGGAACTCACCGAGGAGAAACGTTCCCTCGGGGTGTGGGACGGCGATGCGTGCGTCGGTACGGCGGGGGCGTTCAGCTTCCGGATGACCGTACCCGGCGGCGCTCAGGTGCCCGCGGCCGGCGTCACCATGGTGAGCGTCGCCGCCACCCACCGGCGGCGCGGCGTGTTGACGTCCATGATGCGGCGACAGTTGGACGACGTACGCGCGCTCGGTGAACCCCTCGCGGTGCTGACGGCCTCCGAGCCGGAGATCTACGGCCGGTTCGGGTACGGCATCGGCACGTACCAGTTGGGCGCGACGATCGACACCCCGCGGGTGACGCTGCCGGTACCGGCGGGCGCGGAGGGGCTGCGGCTGCGCTTCGTGGCCCCCGCGGACGTGCAGGACGCGTGCGAGGCGCTGTACGCGCGGCGGGTGGCCGAGCGGCCGGGGATGATCGCCCGGGCCCCGGGCTGGGAGCGGTTGCCCCTGCTGGACCCGGAGGGCGAGCGGCACGGCGCGTCCCCCTTGCAGTGCGTCGTCGCCGAACGCGACGGCGAGTTGGTCGGTTACGCGCGCTTCCACAACAAGCCGGAGTGGAACGCCTCGGGCCCGGCCGGAGTCGTGACGCTGCGGGACATGGAGGCGGTGGAGCCGGCGGCCTACGCGCAGTTGTGGCGGTTCCTGCTCGACATCGACCTGACCTCGACCCTCCAGGTGCGCAACCGCCCGGTGGACGACGCCTGGCAGTACCTGGTGTCGGACGTGCGCCGGTGCCTGGTGACCACGCGGGACTCGCTGCACGTGCGGCTGGTGGACCTGGGCGCGGCGCTCGAAGCGCGGACGTACCGGGCGCCGGTGGACGTGGTGCTGGACGTGGCGGACGACTTCTGCCCCTGGAACGCGGGGCGCTGGCGGCTGACGGGTGACGCCAAGGGCGCGACCTGTCGGCGCACCGAGGAGCCCGCGGAGCTGCGGCTGTCGGTGCGGGAGCTGGGCGCGGCCTACCTCGGTGGGGTCGGCCTCAGGGCGCTCGCCGCGGGGGGCCGGGTCGAGGAGCTGCGGCCGGGCGCCCTGGACGAGACGGCCACGGCCTTCGGGTCCGACGTGGCCCCCTGGCTGCCCCACGGCTTCTAGCCCCTGCGTAGGGAGCCCTGCCGCAGGGCTCCCCTACGAGGGCTTCGCGGAGGTCGGTTGGCAGGTGGGGCACCAGAAGAGGTTGCGGGCGGCGAGTCCGGCGGTACGGATCTCGTCGCCGCAGAGGTGACAGGGCCGTCGGTCCCGGCGGTACACGTACACCTCCCCGCCGTGGTCGTCGACGCGCGGCGGACGGCCCATGGCCTCGGGGGTGTGTGCGGGGCGGACGGTGTCGATGCGGTTGTTGCGGACGCCCTCGCGCATCAGGTCGACGAGGTCGGCCCAGATCGCGTCCCACTCGGCCCGGTCGAGGTCCCGGCCGGTGCGGTAGGGGTCGATGCCGTGCCGGAAGAGGACCTCGGCGCGGTAGACGTTGCCGACGCCCGCCACGACCTTCTGGTCCATCAGCAGCGCGGCGACGGTGGTGCGGCTGCGGGATATCCGGGCCCAGGCCGGGGCCGGGTCGTCGTCGCGCAGCGGGTCGGGGCCGAGCCGGTCGTGGACGGCCCGCTTGTCGTCCTCGGTGATGAGGGCGCAGGTGGTGGGGCCGCGCAGGTCGGCGCAGTCGGTGGGCGTGGCGAGCCGGAGCCGGACGGTGTCCGTGGGCGGCGGCACGGGTGCCGTGGCGAAGTCGAGCTTGCCGAAGAGCCCGAGGTGGACGTGGATCCAGTCGCCGCCGGGGAACCCCAGGAACAGGTGCTTGCCGTGGGCTTCGGCGGCGGTCAGCGGGCGGCCGTCGAGGAGGGCCGCGCTCGCCGCGAACCGGCCCTGCGGACTGCTGACGCGGACCTCGCGGTCCAGGAAGCGGTCCCGGTGGTCGAGGGCGAGTCGGTGGATCGTGTGCCCTTCCGGCACGGGCGGCGCTCCTGGAGTGTGTGCGGGGCTCGTGCCCGTGGCGCGGGGCGGACTCGCACCACGGGCACCGGGACGGTTACGGCTGCGGGTGGTGGGCCGGGATCGGCGGGAGGTCGCCGGTCGTCTCGTAGGCCGAGAGCATGTCGATGCGGCGCTGGTGCCGGGCCTCGTCGGAGAACGGCGTGCTCAGGAACTTCTCGACGAACGCCGTGGCCTCGTCGGTGGTGTGCATCCGCGCACCGACCGCGATGACGTTGGCGTCGTTGTGCTCGCGCCCGAGGGCGGCGGTCTGCTCGCTCCAGGCCAGCGCGGCGCGGACGCCCTTGACCTTGTTCGCGGCGATCTGCTCGCCGTTGCCGGAGCCGCCGATGACGACGCCCAGCGAGCCCGCGTCCGCGGCGGTCCGCTCGGCGGCCCGCAGACAGAACGGCGGGTAGTCGTCCTGGGCGTCGTAGACGAGGGGTCCACAGTCGACGGGCTCGTGGCCGTTGGCCTTGAGCCACTGGACGAGGTGGTTCTTGAGTTCGTAGCCGGCATGATCCGAGCCGAGGTACACGCGCATGCGTCCGAGTGTGGCATGCCGTGAGCGGAGCGTACGCCCATGGGTCGGCGGATTGGTCCGGACCTGAGGGGCGGGCCCGGGACGCACGACGGCCCCGGTTCCCGGGGAGGAACCAGGGCCGGGGGGCGTCCGGCTCAGCGCTTGACGAGGCGCCAGGCGGTGGGCAGCGCGCCCATCGCGAGGGCGGCCTTGAGGGCGTCGCCGATCAGGAACGGCGTCAGTCCCGCGGCGACCGCACCGGACAGCGACAGCGGGGTGCTCGCGGCGAGGTAGGGCACGCCGACCGCGTAGATGATCGCGGAGCCGATCACCATGGTGCCCGCGGTGCGCAGCATCGAACGGTCGCCGCCGCGGCGGGCGAGGGCGCCGACGACGGTCGCGGCGAGCAGCATGCCGAGGACGTAACCGAAGGTGGCGCCGCCCGCGCCGGAGGTGCCCTCCGCGAACCAGGGCACGCCCGCCATGCCGACCAGGGCGTACAGGGCGAGCGAGAGGAAGCCGCGGCCGGCGCCGAGGGAGGTGCCGACCAGGAGCGCCGCGAAGGTCTGGCCGGTGACCGGGACGGGGGAACCGGGCACCGGGACGACCAGCTGCGCGGCGACGCCGGTGAGCGCGGCACCGCCCACCACCAGGGCGACGTCCCGGACCCGGGCGCGGGCCGTCGAGGAGGCGGGCAGCAGGTCGGCGAGGACCTCGCCGGGGCGAACGGTGACGGTTGCGGTGCTCAACGGGGCTCCCGGGGAGGTCGGACGGTGCAGGGGACGGGCGGTGCGGGGTCCTGGCGGTGCTGGGACACGGTGCTGTGGGGACACGGCGACGCTATCCCAGGGGCCCCGGCGCGCTCACCGTCAGCGGCCGACAAAGGGCGCTACCACGGATTGGTCACCTCCCAACAAAGCAGCTGGGCGAATCACCCGGTCAAGGTGACACTGATCACTGGGGGACTGTGGGGTACCACCAATTCCGGGACGGGGCAGGCGATCTCGCCGATGGCGCGGCTGCCCACCGGAAGGCATGTCCATGACCGTCTTGGGCACGAGTCCTCCGTGCGGCACACTGAACGCCCCCCCACATCCCCTCATGTAATGGAATACCCCCACATGGCTCGACCAGACGCCGAAGCGCGCGCGGACTCCCCCACGAAGGGTGCCGACCCGGGCTCCGGGCCCGCACCGGGCGGCACGCTCGGGCACGGCCTCAAGCAGCGGCACCTGTCGATGATCGCCCTCGGCGGGGTGATCGGCGCGGGACTCTTCGTGGGGTCGGGGGCCGGCATCGCCGCCGCCGGTCCTTCCATCGTCGTGGCGTACTCCGTGTCCGGGCTGTTGGTGATGCTCGTGATGCGGATGCTGGGCGAGATGTCGGCCGCGTACCCGTCCTCGGGCTCGTTCTCGGCGCACGCGGAGCGCGCGATCGGACCGTGGGCCGGGTTCACCGCCGGCTGGGCGTTCTGGGTGCTGCTGTGCACCGCCGTGGGACTGGAGGCCATCGGGGCGGCGGCGATCGTCTCCGAGTGGCTGCCGGGCACCCCGCAGTGGGCGTGGGTCGCCCTGTTCATGGCGGTGTTCTGCGCCTCGAACCTGGCGGCGGTGCGCAACTTCGGGGAGTTCGAGTTCTGGTTCGCCGCGTTGAAGGTCGCCGCGATCGCCCTGTTCCTGGTCCTGGGGGCGCTCGCCATCGCCGGGTTGCTGCCCGGTACCGACGCACCCGGCACCGCGCACCTGACCGGCGACGGCGGGTTCCTGCCCAACGGCAGCGAGGGACTGGTCATCGGGCTGCTCGCCTCCGTGTTCGCGTACGGCGGGCTGGAGACGGTGACGATCGCCGCGGCCGAGTCCGAGGACCCGGTGCGCGGGGTGGCGAGCGCGGTGCGCACCGCGATGTGGCGGATCGCGCTGTTCTACATCGGCTCGATGGCGGTGATCGTGACGCTGGTGCCCTGGAACGACCCGGACGTCGTCGACAAGGGCCCGTACGTGGCCACCCTCGACACCCTGGGCATCCCGGGCGCCGGCGAGATCATGAACGTGGTGGTCCTGGTGGCCCTGTTGTCGGCGATGAACGCCAATGTCTACGGGGCGTCCCGGATCGCGTACTCCCTGGTGGAGCGGGGGCAGGGGCCGAAGGTGCTGGGGCGGGTGTCGGGCGGGGTGCCGCGGGTCGCGGTGGTGGCCTCGTCCCTGTTCGGCTTCCTGTGCGTGCTGCTGAGCTACTGGCGGCCCGACGACGTGTTCAGCTGGCTGCTCAACATGATCGGCGCGGTGATCCTCGTCGTGTGGATCATCATCGCGGTGTCGCAGTTGGTCCTGCGGCGCCGCGTCGAACGGGAGGAGCCCGGGCGGCTCACCGTGCGCATGTGGGCGTACCCCGTGCTGACCTGGGTGGCGCTGGCCGCGATGGCGGGGATCTTCCTGTTGATGGCCCGCCAGCCGGACACGCGGGTGCAGTTGTACTCCACCGGGGCGATGGTGCTGGTACTGGCCGCGGCCGGGTACGCCCGGCAGCGACGGCGCGCCGGGCGGGGGTAGTCGACCCGCCCGCCCGCTCCCCGGCCAGCTCCCGGCACCGTCAAGTCCGGTGCGGAGCTGGCCACTTGGCGTTCAGTACCATGCGGTGGTGTTCCTCAACGGAAGCGGCGGTCCGCGGCGGCTGTTCGTCGTCGCCGGCGTGGGCGTCGGCCTGGCCGCGACGGTCCTGGGCTGGCACGCGACGCGTCCCGTGCACCCCGACTGCATCGTCAGCTACTCCCGACTGACCGACGGCACGGGGCGCAGCCTCCCCGAGGCGGACGGTCGGGTGCCAACGCGCGAGGAACTCGTCGATCACGCCCTCCGGGCGGCCCGGGAGTCGGGCCACTGCGCTCCGCCCCGCCCGCGCTGGCGGCACTGGCTCGACTGAACGCCGTCGACCCGGACACCCGGTGGGGCCGCTCCCCCCGCCCGACCCCGCCCGACTCCGTTCGGCTCCATCCACCCCCGACTCCGTCCGACTCCGTCCGGCTCCGTCCGGTGCGCAGGCGGTGCTTCCGGACGCCCGGTCACCGACCCCCCGGCCGGAGCCCCGTTGAACACATGGGCGCCCGTCGGAGCACCTGAGCGGGGCCGTGACCCGCGCGCCGCGGAGCACCCGGGGGGCGCACGCGTTTACGGGAAGCTGCTGGTAGCGTGCAGTTGCAAGTGATTTGCAATAAGAGGTCAGAGGGGACCCGCGATGGCCGTCTACACACTTCCCGAACTTCCGTACGACTACTCCGCACTCGCCCCGGTGATCAGCCCCGAGATCATCGAGCTGCACCACGACAAGCACCACGCCGCCTACGTGAAGGGTGCCAACGACACCCTGGAGCAGCTGGAGGCGGCGCGCGACAAGGACCAGTGGGGGTCGATCAACGGCCTCCAGAAGAACCTGGCCTTCCACCTGTCCGGCCACATCCTGCACTCCATCTACTGGCACAACATGACCGGTGACGGCGGCGGCGAGCCGCTGGACAAGGACGGCGTGGGCGGGCTGGCGGACGCGATCGCCGAGTCCTTCGGTTCGTTCGCCAACTTCAAGGCGCAGCTCACCAAGGCGTCGGCGACCACGCAGGGCTCCGGCTGGGGCGTCCTCGCCTACGAGCCGGTCAGCGGCAAGCTGATCGTGGAGCAGATCTACGACCACCAGGGCAACGTGGGCCAGGGCTCGACGCCGATCCTGGTCTTCGACGCCTGGGAGCACGCCTTCTACCTCCAGTACAAGAACCAGAAGGTCGACTTCATCGACGCCATGTGGCAGGTCGTCAACTGGCAGGACGTGGCCAAGCGCTACGCCGCCGCCAAGGAGCGCGTGGACAACCTGATCCTCGCCCCCTGACCTGACGCCCCACCCCGCACCACCGCAGTACCGACGCACCACCGCAGTACGTGCCACCCCCCGGGTTAGGGCCGCTCCCGGGGCGGCACCCCAAGGCCCTGCTCGTGATCGTCTTCTCACCGTTCACGGGGCAGGAGCAGAAACGGAAGGTCCCGCGAGGACGTGACTCGCGGGACCTTCCGGCGTTCGCAGCCGTGCAGCGGCGGGGCTCAGTCGAAGACGGGGTCCTGGGTGCGGGTGCGCTTGATCTCGTAGAAGCCGGGGACGGAGGCCACCAGCAGGGTGCCGTCCCACAGTCGGGCGGCCTCCTCGCCCTTGGGCGCGGGGGTGACCACGGGGCCGAAGAAGGCGATCTGCTCGCCGTCGGCGCCGGGCACGGCGATGACGGGGGTGCCCACGTCCTGGCCGACCTTGTCGATGCCCTCCTTGTGGGAGGCGCGCAGCTCGACGTCGTACTTCTCGGAGTCCGCGTACTCGATGAGCGACTCCGGCAGACCCGCGTCCGCGAGGGCCCCCGCGATCGCCTCGCGGGTGTTGCCCTCGTCCCGGTTGTGGAAGCGGGTGCCCAGTGCGGTGTACAGCGGGCCGACGACCTCGTCCCCGTGCAGTTGGCGGGCCGCGGTCACCACGCGGACCGGCGCCCACGCCCGTTGCAGGCCCTCGCGGTACCTCTCGGGCACCTCGTCCAACTTGTTCTCGTTGAGGACGGCGAGGCTCATCACGTGCCAGTGGACCTCGATGTCCCTGACCTTCTCGACCTCCAGGATCCAGCGGGAGGTCATCCACGCCCACGGGCAGATCGGATCGAACCAGAAGTCGACGGGGGTCTTCTGCGTCATGGGTACGTCTCTCCTCAGCGCCCGCGGGCGCGTGCCGGTGGCCATCACACTCATGTGAAGAACGCCACAGGTCACCCCGGTCATTCCCGCCCGGACGGCCGACGGGCGGCCGGTGCGGCGCGCCCGGGGGCCCATGGCAGGATCCTTTCCCGGGTAGCGAATACCGTGTACCGATTTCCGAAACATCCGACCAGCTGAAGATCCGACGATCCGCGAGTCACAAGGGAGTGCCGCCGTGCCCGGTGAGAATCTGTCCCGCGACGAGGCCCAGGAGCGCGCCGCGCTGCTGTCCGTCGACGGTTACGAGGTCGCCCTCGACCTGCGGTCCGCGATCGGAGCGGAGGACGGCGACGGCCCGCGGACGTTCCGGTCGGTCACCACGATCCGGTTCCGCTGCGCCGAGCCGGGGGCGAGCAGCTTCGCCGACCTGGTGGCGCCGGGCGTCACCGCCCTCTCGCTGAACGGCAAGGACCTCGACCCGGACACGGTCTTCGACGGGACCCGGATCGCGCTGGCGGACCTCGCCGCGGAGAACGAACTCGTGGTCGACGCCCGGTGCGCGTACAGCCGCACCGGTGAGGGCATGCACCGCTTCGTCGACCCGGAGGACGGCGAGGTCTACCTCTACACCCAGTACGAGCCCGCGGACGCGCGCCGGGTGTTCGCCAACTTCGAGCAGCCCGACCTGAAGGCCCCGTACACCTTCGAGGTGACCGCGCCCGAGGGCTGGACGGTGTGGAGCAACGGGGTCGGGGAGCTGGTCGACGGGGTCTGGCGGTTCGCGCGGACCGAGGCGATCTCCACGTACATCACGGCGGTCGTCGCCGGGCCGTACCACCACGTCACCGACCACTACCGCCGCACCTTCGCGGACGGGACGACCTTGGAGATCCCGCTCGGCGCGCTGTGCCGCAAGGGGCTCGCCAAGCACTTCGACGCCGATGACGTGTTCCTGGTGACCAAGCAGGGGCTCGACTTCTTCCACGACCACTTCGACTACCCGTACCCGTTCGGCAAGTACGACCAGGCGTTCGTCCCGGAGTACAACCTCGGGGCGATGGAGAACCCGGGGTGCGTGACCTTCCGGGAGGAGTTCATCTTCCGGGGGAAGGTGACGCGGGCCGCGTACGAGCGGCGGGCCAACGTCATCCTGCACGAGATGGCGCACATGTGGTTCGGCGACCTGGTCACCATGCGCTGGTGGGACGACCTGTGGCTCAAGGAGTCGTTCGCCGACTTCATGGGGACGTTCTCGATGGTCGGGGCCACTCGCTTCACCGACGGCTGGATCACCTTCGCCAACAACCGCAAGGCGTGGGCGTACCGCGCCGACCAGCTCCCGTCCACGCACCCGATCACGGCCGACATCCGTGACCTGGAGGACGCCAAGCTGAACTTCGACGGCATCACCTACGCCAAGGGCGCCGCGGTGCTGAAGCAGTTGGTGGCGTACGCGGGCCAGGACGCGTTCCTGGAGGGCGCGCGGCGCTACTTCAAGCGCCACGCCTACGGCAACACCCAGCTCCAGGACCTGCTGGTGGTGCTGGAGGAGACCTCGGGGCGCGACCTGGCCGCCTGGTCGCGCGCCTGGCTCCAGACCGCCGGGGTCAACACGCTCACCCCGCAGACGCTGCTGGACGCCCAGGGGCGGATCACCGAGCTGGCGATCCTCCAGGAGGCCCCGGAGGCGTACCCGACGCTGCGTCCGCACCGAATCGCCGTCGGCCTCTACGCCCGCGAGGACGCCAGTGGCGACCTGGTCCGTTACGCCCGGGCCGAGGTCGACGTGGACGGGCCGCGGACCGTGGTGACCGCGCTCGCGGGCGAGCGGGCACCGGAGCTGGTGCTCGTGAACGACGAGGACCTGACGTACTGCAAGATCCGGTTCGACGAGACCTCGCTGGTGACCCTGCGCGAGCGCCTCGGGTCGCTGACCGATCCGCTGGCGCGGGCGCTGTGCTGGTCGGCGCTGTGGAACCTGACCCGGGACGCGTTGGTGCCGGCCCGGGACTTCGTGGACCTGGTGGTGCGGTTCGCCGGGCGCGAGAGCGACATCGGGGTGCTCCAGATGCTGCACGCCTGGGCGCTGTCGGCGGTCACCCACTACGCGGCGCCCGAGTGGCGCGAGGAGGGCGGCCGCCTGCTCGCCGAGGGGGCCCTGCGGGAGCTGCGGATCGCCGAGCCGGGCAGTCAGCACCAGCTCACCTGGGCCCGGTTCCTGGCCGCCACGGCGTCCGGGGAGGCCGACCTCGGGCTGCTGACCGGGCTGCGGGAGGGCAGTGCACGGATCGACGGGCTCGACGTGGACCAGGAGCTGCGCTGGGCGTTCCTGGAGCCGCTGGCCGCGCACGGGGTGGCCGGGGCGGACGTCATCGCGGCGGAGCTGGCCCGGGACGACACGGCGTCCGGCAAGCGCCACCAGGTGCGGTGCCTGGCCGCCCGGCCGCTGGTGGAGGTCAAGGCGCGGGCGTGGGCGGACGTGATGGAGTCGGACGCGCTGTCCAACGCGCTGGTCGAGGCGACGATCTCCGGATTCACCCAGCCTTCACAGCGGGAACTGATCGCCCCTTACGCCCCGCGGTACTTCGAGGCGATCGAGCGGATCTGGGCCGTGCGCTCCATCCAGATCGGCATGGACGTGGTCCGCGGGCTGTTCCCGGCCCTCCAGGGGGACCGGGCGACGCTGGACGCGGCGGACGCGTGGCTCGCCGCGCACGAGGGGGCGGCGCCGGCACTGCGGCGCTTGGTGATCGAGTCCCGCGACGACCTCGCGCGGACGCTGCGCGGGCAGGAGTGCGACCGGCTCGCCGCCGGGTGACCGGCCGGACCGAACGGGTGGCCGTCGGGTGACCTCCGGGTGACCGCCGCCCCGGTGTGAGGCAGGAGGGACGGGGCGCGTGCGAGGGTTCGCACGCGCCCCGTTCTCTGCGCCCGGGCGGGCGGAATTCGTACGGGTGAACGCGCGCCCGCCGTAAGGGGGATCGAGGTTTCGCCCGCCGAACCACCACACGTTCGGGCGAAGTTGTCCCGGATTGTCGATGAATCCGTAACTCAGGTTAGCGACCCCGTCCGGGGTGGGCAGATTGCGGGACATGAACCACAATGCCCCACTCTCCGCTGGCACCAACCGCCCCCGCTCCACCCCGGACTTCCGCGATGCGCGGCTGCGCGTGATGAGCCTCGCCCAGCTCCGCGCGTACGGGGTGTCCGCCGCCGAAACCAGTGCACGCTGCCGGTCGGGCGGATCGTGGCAGCCGTTCCTGCCCGGTGTGTACCTGCTGCACCAAGGGCCGCCCACCAGCGAGGAGCGCCTGCACGGCGTCCTGCTGTACGCGGGACGGCCCACCGCCCGGGGCACCGTCCCCGCCCAACCGGTCGCCCCGGAACCGCACCACGCCCACGAGTACGGGGACGGGCTGCCCTTCTCGGACGGCCTCCCCTACGAGGACGAGGAGCAGTCCCCGTACCGCGACGCCATGCTCACCGGGATGGCGGCCCTGAGGCTGTACGGCTTCGCCCACGCGCCCTCGCTGCTCGCCCTCGACCGGCTCGACGTGCTGGTCCCCCGCACCCGTCGGCTCCGGTCCACCCCCCAAGTGCGGCTGGTGCGCGCCGTGGTGCTGCCGCGGCCGCACCACGTGACCGGGCTCCCGGTGGCACCGGTGCCCCGGGCGCTGGCCGACGCGGTCACCCAACTCGGCGACGCGCCCACGATCCGCGCCCTGCTCACCGAGGCCGTGCGCGACCGGCACTGCGAACCGGGCGCCGTGGTACGGGAGCTGAACCAGGCGCGACTGCTGGGGCGCCCGCACGTGGTGGACGCGGTCGACTCGTTGCTCGCCGAGGGGCGGTCGGTGGCCGAGGAACGGCTGTACCGGATGGTGAGCGCGCACGGGCTGCCCGAGCCGGTGTGGAACGTCGACCTGCGGCTGCCCGGCGGGCCGCACCTGGGCGGGGTGGACGCGTACTGGCCGGAGCACGCCGTCGCGGTGGAGTTGGACACCCGTTCCCCCCGGCCGGGCGCCCGGCACGGGGACCCGGCCCAGGAGGCCGAGTGGGCCGAGTACGCGCGCAAGCGGGACCACTTGGAGCGGCTGGGGATCACGGTCGTCCACCTCACTCCGCGCAAGCTGCGGGACAGCGCGGAGCAGCAGGCCACGGTGGTGCGCACGGCGCTGTTGAGCTCCGCCGAACGGGAGCCGGCCACCTACGTCGTCGTGTTGCCGCGCTGACCGGGCCCGCGGCTCCGGCTCCGGTCGCCACCGCCACCGCCACCGCCACCGCAGAACTCCGCCTCCTCGATCGCGCCGCCGCCCAGCCAGTCGGCGTTGAGGTTGTAGGCGAGGGCGTGCCCGCCGTCGCGGGTGCTGAGCGTGCGGGTGGACGATCCGGGGATGCCGCCCCCGTGGCCCCACAGCCACAGACCGCACCCGGTCGGGACGCTGGCGATGCCGAGCCCGTAGCGCGACCGGGAGGGCAGCCCGGTCGGAACGGTGGTGGTCATCGCGGCGAGTTGGCGGGCGGGCAGGAGGTCGCCGTGCAGCAGGGCGGCGAAGAAGCGGGTGAGGTCGGCCGAGGAGGAGATCATCTCGCCCGCCGCGTAGGCCATCGACGGATTGAGGAGGGTGACGTCATGGACCGAGGTGGCCCCCGGGTGGTCGGAGAGCCTCCCGTAGCCCCGTCCGCTCGGACCGGGCACGTGCGGGTCGGTGCCGGGGACGGAGGTGGCGCGCAGCCCGAGCGGCCGGATGATCCGGTCCCGGACCGCCTCGCCGTAGGGGCGCCCGGTGACCGCTTCGATCACCAACCCGGCGAGCACGTAGTTGGTGTTGGAGTAGCCCCAGGTGGCGCCGGGTGCGAAGGCCGCCGGGCCGCTCAGGGCGGTGCGCACCAGGGCGCGGGGGGCGAGGGTGTCGAAGCGGTGCGTGGAGAAGCCCGGGTCCTGGAAGTGCCAGCGGCGGAACTCCGGGTCGGCGGTGTAGTTGCGGACGCCGCTGGTGTGGTTGAGGAGTTGGCGGACGGTGATCTGCCGTCCGTCGTGGCCGCCGCCCCGGACCAGGTCGGGCAGCCAGCGCTCGACGGTGTCGTCGAGGTCGATGCGGCCCTCGGCCTCCAGGGCGAGGAGCACGGTGGCGACGAACGTCTTGGTGACGCTGCCGATGCGGTAGCGGTCGTCGGCGTCGCGCGGACGGCCGGTGCGCAGGTCGCCCACGCCCACCGCGGCCTGCCAGTCGCCGGCGCGGTCGCGCACCTGGGCGGTCACCCCGGGGGCGCCGTTCGCGACGGTCTCGGCCATGGCCCGTTCGGTGCGGCGGTGGTCGTCCGGGGCGCCGGACGCCCGGGCGGGTTCCGTCAGCGCGGCGGTGACGAGCACCGCCGCGGTCAGCGCTACGAGTCCGCTGCGCGCGGTGCGTGGTGTCGGTGTCGTCACCGGATCCCCTGCTCCTCCACTCGGTCACGGTCGCGGGCCGTGCGGGGGCACCGGTCGGTCGACGGTCCGGTGCGCAGCGGCTCGCGCCCGGTAAACCGGCCGAACCCGGGGAAGGTTCGCCGACTTCGGGCGGCGGGCCGCGGATCCCCCGTTGGGGAGGAGGGTACGAACGCCCGCCCGGTTCCCGTGCGTCGGGGGTGGGGTGCGCGGCGCGCAGCGCTCCGGGCGGCGGGTTCAGCGACCGACCGGCGGACGCTCCCGCCAGAGTCCGAGCGCGTGGTCGACCAACCCCACCCGCACCAGGTCGGGCACCTCGGCCAGCGGGATCCAGGCGGCGAGGTCGGTGGAGCCGTCGGTCTCGTTGCGCAGCGAACCCCCGGTCACCTCCACGCAGTAGAGCAGGCGCAGGGCGTGGAAGTCGGCGTACCGGCCGAGCGGCCGGGGGTCACGGGGGTTGCGGTGCGAGTGGACGCCGAGCAGGACGCGCGGGACGACCTCGTAGCCGGTCTCCTCGGCGACCTCGCGGATCACCGTGTCGTACGGATCCTCACCGTGGTCCATGCCGCCGCCGGGGAGGGTCCACCGACGGACGCCCTCCCGGTCGACCCAGCGGGCGAGGAGGACGCGGTCGTCATCGACGCAGACGCCGTAGGCGGCGACCCTGAGTACGTTTCCCATCCGACCCACGGTACGGGCCGCCCGCCGGACGGCCCGAACGAATCCGCCTATCACCCGCTATGCGCACCATGGCGTATGGCGGAAGTGCGCCATGAGCACGACACGGTTTCGGCAACCCTCCCCAAACGACAGGACCGTACGTAAAGCTGAGCGGTCACCCGGCCCCGGAATCCGGAACACCTCCGGACCGGCCGGCCGCGAAGACGCTCCATCCCGGGTACCCGCCCGACCCGCCCGGACGACCGTCCGGCGCGGCCGCGCAGTGCGGTGCCCGGGGCCGGACCCCATCCGCTCCTACACCTACAGGGATGAGATGACCCCCACCCCCAAGCCGGCACCCGCATCAGGTGCGAGACGCGCGGCGCGCATAGCCGTGGCCGCGGGCCTCGTGGCCGCGCTCTCCGCCGCCGGACCCATACCCTCGGCCTTCTCGGCCCCCGGCGGCGACCCGGCTCCCACGGACGCGGCCGTCAAGGCGGCGGACGCCAAGCTCGGTTCCGCCGACGCGGAACTCCTCGCCGAGGCCCAGGCCAAGGGCGACAAGAACGTCACGATGATGGTGGCCACCGTGCCCGGCGCCACCGAGCAGGTCAGGGACCAGCTCGACGCCGTCAAGGGCGGCTCGGTCGCCAAGACGCACGACAAGCTCGGCTACGTCCGGGCGACCGTCCCGACGGCGAGGGCCGAAGCGGCGATCGCGGCGGCGGTGAAGCTGTCCTCGGTGCAGGGCATCGACCTGCGCCACGAGATCAAGCTGGACGACCCGCCGGTCGGCGGCGGCGAAGCCCGCGGCAAGCGCACGGCCCCCGGCAACTACCCCGCCCCGGGCCGCGACACCCCCGCCAAGAACCCGTACAACCCGTCCTTCGAGACGGGCGCGGTCGACTTCGTGCGGCAGAACCCGACGGCGGACGGCCGCGGGATCACCATCGGCGTCATCGACTCGGGCGTGGACCTCGGCCACCCGGCGCTCCAGAAGACCACCACCGGTGAGCGCAAGATCACCGACTGGGTCACCGGCACCGACCCCATCCTCGACAGCGACGGCACCTGGCGCCGGATGGCCAACCCGGTCAGCGGCCCCACCTTCTCCTACCTGAACACGAGTTGGCGGGCGCCCGCGGGCAGCTACCAGGTCAACGCGTTCCGCGAGAGCGTCACCGCCACCGGGGACGCGCAGGGCGACCTCAACCGCGACGGCGACACCACCGACGTGTGGGGCGTGCTGTACGACCCGGCCGCCGGCACCGTCCGCGTCGACCTGAACGACAACAAGGACTTCACCGACGACGAGGCCCTGAAGCCGTACAAGGACGGCTTCCAGATCGGGTACTTCGGCACCGACGACCCGGCGACGCCGATCGCCGAGCGCGTGCCGTTCGTCGTCGAGATCCGCAAGGACGTGCCGACCGACCCGTACGGCGGCGACTGGATCGGCAAGAAGGCCGACTTCGTCAACATCGGCATCATCGAGGGCGACCACGGCACCCACGTCGCCGGCATCGCCGCGGCCAACAGCCTGTTCGGCGGCAAGATGAACGGCGCGGCGCCCGGCGCCAAGCTGGTCTCCTCGCGGGCCTGCTCCTGGGGCGGCGGCTGCACCAACATCGCGCTGACCGAGGGCATGATCGACCTCGTCACCAACCGCGGCGTGGACATCGTCAACATGTCCATCGGCGGTCTGCCGGCGCTGAACGACGGCAACAACGCGCGCGCCGCGCTGTACACCCGCCTCATCGACACCTACGGCGTGCAGCTCGTCATCGCCGCCGGCAACGACGGCCCCGGCGTGAACACCATCGGTGACCCGGGCCTCGCCGACAAGGTGCTGTCCGTCGGCGCGACCATCTCCAAGGAGACCTGGGCCGCCAACTACGGCTCCGGGGTCCGCACGTCGTACGCGATGATCCCGTTCTCCTCGCGCGGTCCGCGTGAGGACGGCGGCTTCGCGCCCGTCATCTCGGCGCCCGGCGCGGCCATCAACACCACGCAGACCTGGACGCCCGGCGGCCCGGTCGCCGAGGCCGGCTACCAGCTGCCGCCCGGCTACTCGATGCTCCAGGGCACCTCGATGGCCTCCCCGCAGGCCGCCGGCGCCTCGGCGCTGCTGCTGTCCGCGGCGAAGCAGCGCGGCATCGACCTCACCCCGGCGAAGCTGCGCACCGCGCTGACCTCCACCACCGAGGAGGTCCGCGGCGAGCAGGCGCACGCCCAGGGCACCGGCCTGATCGACGTGGTCGACGCCTGGAAGGCCGTGCGACGCGGCGCCACGGCGCACGAGTACACGGTGAAGGCCCCCGTCGACACCAACATCGACCACCAGCTGAAGACCCCGGGCTTCGGCACCGGCCTCTACGACCGTGAGAGCGGCCTGAAGAAGGGCCAGCGCAAGACGTACGACGTCACGGTCACGCGCACCACCGGCCCCGACCGCCCGGTCCGTCACGAACTGGACCTGGAGAACAACCACGAGGGCACGTTCCGGCTCCTCGGCGACGCCGCCGACGGGTACGTGACGCTGCCGCTGAACACCCCGGTCACCGTGCAGGTGCAGGCGCGCCCGCGCTCGCTCGGCGTGCACAGCGCGATCCTGGAGGTCAACGACCCCCGCACCGAGGGCACCGACCACCAGGTCATGTCGACGGTCGTGGTCGCCACGCCGATCAGCAAGCCCTCGTCGACGTTCTCGGCGTCCGGCGTCTCCACCCGCAACAGCCACCAGTCGTACTTCCTGACGGTGCCCGAGGGCGCCACCAGCCTCGAAGTGCGGATCGGCGGGCTGAAGGACAAGAGCCAGACCCGGTTCATCACGCTGCACCCGACGGGCGTGCAGATGGAGAACTCCAGCACCATCTTCTGCTACGCGAACTACGAGCACCCGCTGAACAAGTGCCGTCCGGACGTGCGCTCGTACGCCAACCCGACGCCGGGCGTCTGGGAGATCGAGGTCGAGTCGCGGCGCACCTCGCCGCTGCTGGACAACCCGTTCGAGCTGGACGTGACGGTGCTCGGCGCCGCCTTCGACCCGGCCGTGCAGAACCTGCCGGAGGCCAAGGCCGGTGTCCCGGCCCCGGTGTCCTGGCAGGTCACCAACGAGTACGCCGCGCTCCAGGGCAAGTTGAAGGGCGCTCCGCTGAGCTCCGTCAAGGCGCAGCGGCCGACCATCGCCACGGGACAGAACCAGCGGTACGAGGTCGTGGTGACGGAGGGCGCGACCAGGCTCGACGCCTCGATCGGCAACACGTCCGTCGCCCGCGCCGACCTGGACCTGTACCTGTACGACGAGGCGGGCAACCTCCTCGCGGACGACGCGGACGCCAACTCGGAGGAGGCGGTGTCGCTGCGCGACCCGGCCGCCGGGACGTACTTCGTGGAGGTCGTCGGGTACTCGGTGCCGGAAGGCCCCACCGCGTACGACTACCTCGACCTGTTCGTGGCGCCCTCGCTCGGCTCGGTCACGGTCGACGAGTCGCGGACGTACCCGCTCGGACTCGGTGACACCGTGCGGGTGCCGGCCGAGGTCGTCGCGAAGGCGCCGGCGGCCGAGGGCCGTCAGCTGCGCGGCGAGGTCCAGCTCCTCAACGAGCGCGGGACCGTCGCGGGCGTCGGCGGCGTACGGGTCGGGACGATCACCCCGTAGCCACCACCAGCGCACGACGGCGGGGCCGGCACTCTTCGGGGTGCCGGCCCCGTCGGCGTTGCGGCCCGGCCCCCTCAGCGGGGCCCGGGAGCCTCACACTCGATCTTCCGGGAGGCGGGCAGGGCCTTCACCACCATGGTCCGCAGCGTGAGCAGGTCGGCGCCCGTGGCCCAGTCGTAGGGGTGCGTCTCCCGCCCCTTGGGGAAGGTGAGCAGGGTGCGTTGGCCGACCTTGAGCTGCGGGTCCGCGTCGGCGTCCATGCGGAACGTGATCCGGGCCGGACCGCGGGCCGGCTTGTGCCAACGGGTCACCTTCACCGTGAGCTCCACCCAGGAGTCGTCCGGGTGCGGCTCCCGGCGGGTCACCTCGCCCTCCGCGATCTGCCGCATGCAGGCGACGTACCCCTCCGGGCTCATCGACTCCCGGTCCCCCTGCGCACGGCCCGGCGGCTTCGCCGACTGGGGTTCCCCCGCCGACACCGTCGGGTGCTCCGCCTCGATCGACTTCGCGTCCGCGTTCTCGGAGCCGCCGATACCGTTCGCGGTCACCCAGCTCACCCCGGTGACCAGGGCCGCCAGGAAGGCGAGGGCCGAGGCCCCGACGGCGAACCGGCGGGCGAGCCGTCGGCCGCGGGAGCGGCCGGGTGGACGCGAGGTCCCCGGAGAACCCCCGGTGCGCCCCCGGGTCCTGGGCCGCGGGCGGGGAACGCGGGCGGTGCTCGACGGGGTCGGGGCGGGGGCCTCCGTCACCGGGTCGCGCGACCAGGACGGCTCGACCGGGGCGACCGGTGCGACCGGCTCGTCGGTGAGGGCGGCGCCCAGCAGGTGCAGTTGGCGGCGGAGTTCGGCGACGTCGTCCACGGCGGCTCGGTGCGCGGCGGCCGTCTCCGGGTCGGCGGCGGCCTCCGGGGCCAGCGCCTCGTCCAGGATCGCCGACAGCAGTACGTCGTCTTGGGCTCGGGGCCCTTGCTCGGTCACCTCACACCACCTCGTCCTCGTGCAGGAGCGCGCGCAGCGCCCGTACCGCCGTGTACAGCCGGCTCTTGACCGTGCCCTCCGGGACACCGAGCCGTTCGGCGATCTCCCGCACTTGTAGGTCGGCGTAGAAGCGGAGCACGACCACCTGGCGCTGCGGGGCCGGCAGCCCGTCCAGGCCCTGCGCCACGGCGACCGACAGGACGCGGACGTCCTCACCGGCGCCGGACTCCTCGGTCCGCAGCGAGGCGAGCCGTTCCCCGACGCGTTCTTGGCGGCGCCGCGACCGGTGCCAGTCCACGGCGAGGTTCGACGCGACGACGGCCGCCCACGCGGCGACGTCACGGGGGGCCTCCTGACCCTTGGCCGCGCGTTCGAGCAGCCGCAGCCGGACCTGCTGCACCCCGTCCGGCAGGTCCGCCTGCGGTACTCCGCCGAGCGCCAGGATCGCGCGCACCCGACGTTCCAGGGCCGCGTCCAGCGGGTCCGCGGCCGGGTCGGCGGGGGACCCGACCGCCGGCGCGGCCAGTACGTCGGCCGCCGGTCGGGCGGCCGCAGCGCCGACCGACGGCCGGGACGGTCTCCCGTTCCCACGGAGCGCACCCACGTCCACCTGCTGCACGGCACCGACCGCGGTGCCCCTGTTCCTGTTCCGGTCCCGTCGCCACAGCAAGGGCGCCTCTCCCCTCCCCTCGCACCGGACCGCCCCGGAGGGGACGATCCGCGTTCCCCCCTACGACGTCGGAGGCCGACGAAACGTTCGACGCGGATTCCGCCCGTGCTCCCGTCCCACTTTTCGGAACGCGGACCAAAGGATTGGACAGGCGGGACGGGGACAGACGCATCATGGAACCGTGAGCCCGTCCTCGTACGTCAGCAGATGTGTACGTACGGGGGTGATTCACCCCATACCCCCCGTACAGCGCGGTACGGACACCGAAGTACACCCGGGCGGGCACACCACGTCCGGGCAGAGCACCCAGAAGGAGTCACCGTGAGGGTCGGAATCGTCGGAGCCACCGGTCAGGTGGGCACGGTCATGCGCAAGGTGCTCGTCGACCGGAACTTCCCGGTCAGTGAGCTGCGCCTGTTCGCCTCGGCGCGGTCCGCCGGTTCCACCATCGACTGGCAGGGCACGCCGGTGACCGTCGAGGACGCCTCCACCGCCGACTACAGCGGTCTGGACATCGTGCTGTTCTCCGCGGGCGGCGCCACCTCCCGGGCGCTCGCCGAGAAGGTCGCCGCGCAGGGCCCCGTCGTGATCGACAACTCCTCCGCCTGGCGGCGCGACCCCCAGGTCCCGCTCGTGGTCTCCGAGGTCAACCCGCACGCCGTCGCCGACCGGCCCAAGGGGATCATCGCCAACCCGAACTGCACCACCATGGCCGCCATGCCCGTGCTGCGCCCGCTGCACGAGGAGGCCGGTCTGGAGGCGCTCGTCGTCGCCACGTACCAGGCGGTGTCCGGGTCCGGACTCGCCGGGGTGGCGGAGCTGCACGGGCAGGCGCAGAAGGTCGTCGCCGAGGCGGACCGGCTCACCCACGGCGGCGACGCCGTGGACTTCCCCGAGCCCGGTGTGTACCAGCGCCCCATCGCCTTCAACGTGGTCCCGCTGGCCGGGTCCGTCGTGGACGACGGTTCGCACGAGACCGACGAGGAGCAGAAGCTGCGCCACGAGTCGCGCAAGATCCTGGAGATCCCGGAGCTGAAGGTCTCCGGGACCTGTGTCCGGGTGCCCGTCTTCACCGGGCACTCCCTCCAGGTCAACGCACGGTTCGCGCGGCCGATCAGCGTCGAGCGGGCGTACGAGCTGCTGGGCGGGGCGCCCGGCGTGGCGCTGTCGGACATCCCCACCCCGTTGGAGGCCGCCGGGCAGGACGTCTCCTACGTGGGACGGGTCCGGGCGGACGAGACCGTCGCGCACGGGCTCGCGTTCTTCGTGTCCGGGGACAACCTCCGCAAGGGTGCGGCGCTGAACGCCGTGCAGATCGCGGAGCTGGTCGCCGCGGAGCTCGGCGCGTAGCCGCAGCCCGCTCCCCCGAGTCGCCGTGACGGCCGGGTCCGCTCCGGGGAGGAGCGGGCCCGGCCGTCGTCGTTCGTCAGGAACCGGCCCGCCGGGCGCGGTGCCTGGCGGCGACCAGCAGCGCCGTGCCGACGGTCAGGGCCGCGCCGGCGGCGAGTGCGGGGCCGATGAGGTCGGTGCCGGTGCCGGCGAGCGGCGACGATGACGCCGACGGTGGGGGCGCCGCCCGTGCCGTCACGGGTGTGGTGACGACGCAGTTCCCGTCGGGGACCGCGGCGGGCCGTACCGGACAGGGCTCCCCGCGGCCGCCCGCGCCGCCACCCGGTGCGCTCCCGCCCGACGCACCGCCCGGGCCGCCCCCTGAGCCGCCCGCCGCGCCACCGCCGGGGCCGCCCGAAGCGCCGCCCGACGAGCCACCGGACGGACCTCCGGACTGGTGACCGGACGAGCCGCCGGACGGGCCGCCGGATCGTTCGCCGCTCCCGTCCGGGCCGACGCCGGGCCGCTCCCCGGGGTCGACGCCGAGCTGGGAGAGGCCGTTGACGATCCGGGTGCCGGGCGCGGTGTCCGCACCGACCGTCACCGAGTAGGTCAGCGTCTCGCTGCCGCCCGCCGCGATCGGCGTGGACCAGAGCATCCGGGAGCCGCCGACCACCACGTCTCCGGCGGTGGCCGCCGCGTCCCCGTTGAACCGGGCGTGCGCGAGCAGGTGGGACAGGTCGTCCTCGACGCCCGCCGGGTCGCCCGCCACGAAGTCCGCGTCCCCGACGTTGCGGGCGGTCACCGTGTACGTGATCGTGTCGCCGGGACGCACGGCCTCCTTGGTGTCGGCGGCCTTGGTGAAGTGGAGCTGCGGCACGGTGACGTCCGCGCACGCGGTGGCCGTGCCGACGACCGTGCCCGTCGAGGTCAGCGTCACCGTGTTGCCGTAGCCGCCGCCCCCGACCGGGCCGCACGCGACGTCCCGGGCGGTCACGTACATCGCTTCCGCGCGGGCGGTGACCGTCACCCGGTGGGTCCGGACCCCGGGACCCTCCGCGGTGGCCGCCGGGACCCGGGCGGTGCCGGTGAACAGGGCGGTGTCCGGGGTGGCCCGGTCCCCGCCGACCTCGGTCAGTCCCCCGTTGAAGCCGGGGTTCGCCGTCGCCCCGTCGACCTCCGCGGACACCGCCAGGACGCGCACGCCCCGCGGGAACGTGAGGGTGTCGTCGAGGCCGTGGACCAGCCCGCCGGCCGGGGTCCGCGACCCGTTGGTGACGGTGACGAGGTAGCCGATGTCCCAGGTGCCGTCCTCGTTGCGCTGCGGCGCGCCGTCGACGGCCTTGGTGACGGTCGGCTCGGCCGGGGCGGCACAGGAGTCGGCGGTGCGCCGGGAGCCGTCGGTGCGGATGAGCACGGCCCGGTTGGCGAAGCCGCCCGCCGCGCCGTCGACGCAGCGCCCGGGGGCGGTGCCGGCGGTGCCGTGGGCGTCCGCGGTGACGGTGACGGTCCACCGGTGCGTGGCCCCGCCGGGGAGCTCCACATCGGCGGCGACCGTGCCGGAACCCTCCCAGCCGGTGACCGCACCGGCCCCGTCCGGGACCCCGGTCACCGCTGCGTCCAGCACCTCGATGCCGGGGCCGAAGCGCAGTTCGTCCGTGAGGTCGTAGCCGACGGCCCGGCCCGGGTTGGGGTTGGTGACGTCGAGGGTGTGGACGACGGTCCAGTGGCCCGCGTCGTCCTGTTCCGTGGAGCCGACCGACCCGGTGAGCACGGGGGCGAACCCGTCGCTGGTGGTGGCGCAGGGCACCCCGTTCCCGTCGCGGCCCCCCGCCCCGTCGCAGACGGTTCCGGCGGGGCCGCCGTACGCGGTGGAGCGCAGGGTGCGGTCGCCGTCGTCGCCGACCCGCACCCGGTAGGTGAGGGTCGCCGTTTCCCCGGCCGGCAGGGCGCCCGACCAGGTCAGGACGGAGCCGGTCGGGTCGGGCAGCGCCTCGGGCGGGCCGTCGCCCACGGTCACCGAGGCGGAACCGGTCACGAACGGGGCGTCGTCGAGGACGCCGTCGAGGTGGTCCGTGAGCACGGCGGGCGCGGAGGCGGGGTAGTCGGCCGTGCCGGTGTGGGTGGCGGTGACCGTGTACGTGAGGGTGTCGCCGGAGCTCACTCCGGCGGACGGCACGCCCGACGCCTTGCTCAGGGTGAGCGCCCGCACGCCGTTGCTGTCGGTGGCGTCCGCGCGCAGCGTCTCACCGCGGTCGGCCGGGTCGGGGGCGCTCACCCGTGCGCGGTTGACGACCGGGCCCGTCGCCCCGGGCAGCACCCGGACCTTCACCCGCACGGTCGCGGTGGCCGCGGGGCCGCCCGCGGAGGGTGTGCCGTCCGGGGAGGCCGGGCCGGCGGCGCCGAGGTCGTCGAGCGCCCAGGTGACGGTGCCGCCCGGCCGGTTGCCGTAGGGGTCGGCCGGGCCCCGGTCGGTGACCGTGCCGCCGTGGCTCGCGGAGACGAACGCCAGGCCGTCCGGGAGGGCGTCCGTCAGTTGCGCGTCGGTGACGTCCTCGGCGGGCAGCAGGTTCGCGGCCTTGAGGGTGTACGCGTACGTGTCGCCCGCGGTCACCGCGGACCGGCCGTCGGTCTGCGTCACCGAGAGTCCGGCGGTGGCGGCGCCGATCCACCCGCAGCCGGTCGCGTCGTTGTGGGCGGGACTCGGGTCGTGCATCGGGCCGGTGACCGCTGCGGACACGCAGACGCGTCCGGCGGCGGTCGGGGTGACGGGGACGTCGAGGGGCACGCTCACGCCCCGGGCGAGCGGCTTCGACCCGCCCGCCCCGTCGACGGGGGTGCAGGTCAGCGTCAGGGGTCCGGCGAGCGGGGCGCTGCCCGGCTCGGCGGTGCAGCGCCAGCCGTCGGGCGTGGGGTCGGTGACGGTCAGGCCCGCCGGGACGGTGACGGTGACGGTGGCGGCGGTCTCCCGCGAGCCGCCGGCGTGGGTGACGGTGAAGGGCAGCGTTCCCGGGCGGTCCACCTGCCAGGGGAGCCGGTCCGGGAGGTCGATGCGCAGATCGGCCTCCTGGGTGGCCGCGCACACCGGGCGCGGCTCGGCGGGCAGCGTCTGGGCGCTGTCCAGCGCGACGGAGTTGCAGGCGACGGCGTCGGCCCCGGTGCCCGGGGCGACCGCTGCGACGAAGCCGAAGCGTGCGGTGCGGCCGGGGGCGAGGTCACCGGTCACGGTCGCCCGGATCGCCTTCTTGCCGGCCGGTGCGGGGCCCCAGTCGTCGGTGGTGCCCGGGGCGGACGGATGGACCTCGACGCGCCGGGGGTTGGTGGTGGCCGAGTACGCCAGTTCCAGGTGGGGCGAGACCGCGAAGACGCTGTCGACGGTCTGGCCGAAGGTGCTGCCGCGCGGGACGGAGGCGGTGCCGGCGCTGGTCCCGTGGTCCCCCGCGTGCGGGAGGACGTCGTACGCGACGACGTCGCTGAGCGTGGTGTTGCCGGTGTTCTTCAGGGTGACCCGGTACCGGATGTCGGTGGCCGTCGGCGAGACGCCCACCGGGTGGTCCGGGTCGGACAGCCAGGTGCAGCCGTCGGGGGCGCCCGGGGTGGGCAGGCAGATCTCCTTGACGGCGTCCAGCCCGTCGGCCGAGGAGACCGTGACGGTCTGCGCGGTGCCGGAGAACCACTCGTCGGTGCTGCCGTCGCCGTCGACGTCGGGGGCGTCCTGGAGCGCACCGCCGTAGCTGGCCCGGGAGCCGGTCCAGGTGTGACGGGAGTCGCCGGCCCAGGCGTGCGCGACGCTGCGGGTCCCGGGGGCGACGGCGGGGCCGGGCCGGGCGATGACGCTCAGGGTGGGCCAGGTGGTGTTCTCCCCGAACGACACGTCGTCGGGCCAGCTCGCCACGACCACCTCGCGGGGCTCGCCGCCGACCGTCCTGCTCGTGTGGTCGAAGGTCACGCCCCCGGGTACGGAACCGGCGGGGAAGGACGGGGAGTCGGGGTCGATCGTCCAGCCGGTGGGGGCGAGGAACACGTACTGGGGGGTGAGGCTCACCGCGCCCGGGACGTTCGCGGTCGCCCCGCGCACGCCGAAGGTCACGTTCTTGCCCGGGACGGCGTTGCCGCCGCCCTCGACCTGCGCGGCCGAGGGGAAGGCCGCGGTGACGGACGGGGTCTTCGGCGGGGTCGCCCGGAACCGGATCGTGCGGGACACCGGCCCGAGTCGTTCGGCGGCGAGGCCGCTGCCGGGCCACGACAGCGTCGCCGTGGCGGTGTTGGTGCGCTGCCCGCCGATCGGGGCGCTCGACTGCACGGCGTAGTGGAAGTACGTGTGGAAGGGGGTGGCCCCGGTGTCGCCGGGCCGGTTGTTGGCCGGGGCGAGCGGACCGCTGGTGGTCCTCGCCGCGGTGAACCAGGTGCCCGCCGGGGCGGTCACCGATCCGGCGGACCGTCCGGTGGTGCCGTCGTTGCGGGTCCATTCGACGGTGGCGGCGGGCGTCGTCCGCGAGGTGGTGATCCGGTTGACCCGGGCGTCCGCCTGCCCGAGCGCGTCGTCCTCGATCACGGCGACCCCGGGCACGTTCGCCTGGTTGCGGGCCGTCACGGTCCAGCGGTGCGCGTGGTCCGCGAAGGGGGCCAGGGCGGCGCCCGGCGCGCAGCCCCGGTTCCAGTCGTCCCGGCCGGTGGGCGGGCAGGTCAGCCCGGTCACGTCCGGGGGCACGTCCAGCAGGCGGACCGGTCCGCTGGAGGCGTTGTTCGTGCTGTCCTTCGCCATGTCCGCCCGGGCGAAGGGTTCATGGCAGGAGACCGGGTGCGTCATCGTCTGCGCGGCCGTTCGCGTGCTGCGGTCCGGATCGAGGTAGGTGGCGGTCACCCTCAGGGTGCTCGACACGGTCGCTTCGAAGTCGCAGCCGCCCGGGTCGGAGGTGAACCGGCCCGGCGGGTAGTGCACCGTCACCGCACGCGGGTGGTAGGGGCCGCGGTTGCTCCAGCCGCTGGTGCCGGCCCAGCCCCAGCCGCCGGCAGCGGTGGCGGCGGGCGCGTCCCTCGTGCCGAGCGACCAGGTGACCGAGTGGCTCGCAGCGTCGTAGGCGCCGCCTCCCGTGCTGGAGACGTACTCCGCCCGCGGGTCCAGTTCCTCGACGACGGTGTAACTGCCCGCGGCGGCCCACTGCGAGGAGCCGGTGACCACGGACCCGCTGGCGCGGACGAACGCGCCGGTGTTCATCAGCAGGTCCCAGGTCACCTCGGTCCCGGCGCGCACCGATCCGGGGTTCGCCTGCTGCACGGACGGCTCCGGTACCGAGTTCTGCCAGGTCACCGGGGCGGCCTCGGCCCGTGCGGGAGCGGGGGCGGTGGCGGCCTCCAGGGTGGCCGCCATCTCGATCTGGAATCCGGAGGGGTAGTACTGGGCCGGTCTGGGCGTGGTGTACGTGCCGCTCGGGTGGATCGCGTAGACGACGAGGAAGGTGCCCGACCGGCCGGCGGAGAGGTCGCCGAGGTCGATCGTCTTGCCCGTCGCGTCCGTGCCGCCGATCGTCGCGTCCGGCAGGCCCGCGGGAGCCGTCCAGTTCGCGTAGGACAGCAGCGGCTCGGTCGTCAGCCCGTTCGGGTCCGGCTGGGAAGGCGCCATCCGGACGGTGGCGTCCCGGCAGTCGGCGGCGCCGCAGGAGTAGGCGACCTTGTACGCGACCTCGTTGCCGTGCACGCCGAAGGCGGCTCGTGACTGCGGCGCCCCGGTGGTCGAGTCGACGGCCCGGACGGAGACGTCGAGCACTGCGGTTCCCGGGGTCGCGTGCGCGGACACGACGGGTACCGCGGGTATCAGAAGTCCCGCGACCGAGGCGAAGACCGCCAGTGCCGTGACGCATCCACGGCGACGCGTCCGCACCCGGGCAGTGTCATTCCGAGACGACACTCATTCCTCCTGGTTTTCCGCGCACAGCAATGCCGCCGGACATGCCGAGGCATCGAATTCAACCGTCGACGACGCATGCCGAAGGGGCGCCCAACACCTCGCCGGGCGGGGGTGCGCGCGATCACGCACAGCCCGGAACATTGCGTTCCGTAGCTGATCAACAGTCAGACAGTAACAGCCCGGATCTCACCACACCAACCAATCCGGACATATCCAGAACACCCCGCACGGCGCTCCGACGAGGGAGCAGAAGGACACCAGTTTCATGCAGCACGGACTTGGCGCGCACATCAATCGGGGTGCGATGCATGCATGTTGAATGCAGTGAATTCGCGCACGGCGTCAACATGCCTGTACGTCCACGGGAACGGGCACGGCGCCGGGTGAACGGCCGTCGCGCTAACCGGTGGTGCGCCGTCCGGTCGGGCGCAGGGCGAGCAGGGCGAGGGCGGCGGCGGCCGTCGTACCGGCGAGGAGCAGCACGCTGGCCTCGCCCAGGGTGTCGACGAACCCGCCGCCCACCGCGGCGCCCAGCGCGATCGCCGAGTTGAAGACGCCGGCGAACAGACCGGACGCGGCTTCCCGGGCCCGGGCGCCCCCGCCCCCCAGCGCCCCGACCAGCCAGCTCTGGGCCGATACCGAGACCCCTCCGTACGCGAGGCCCCACGCCACCAGCAGCGCGACGGAGAGCACGGCGTTCCCGGCCGCCGCCGCCAACAGCGGTACCGCCAGGGCCAGCACGGCCGATATCCCGAGCAGGGACCGTCGCGGTGAGCGTCCGGCGACCGTTCCGGCGACGAAGTTGCCGATGACGCCGGCGACCCCGTAGCAGAGCAGCAGGGCGCTGATCGCGCCGGCGTCGATCCCGTCGACCCGTTCCAGTACCGGCCGCACGTAGGTGTAGGCGGCGAAGTGTCCGGTCACCAGGAGGGCGACCACCAGCAGCCCGGCGCGCAGGGCCGGCAACCGCAGCAGGGCGGTCATCTCGCGGGGTCGGACGGCCGCCCCGGCGGGCAGCGGCGGGAGCAGGACGGCGTGCAGGACGGCGACGAGGACGGCGAGGGCGCCGACCGCGGCGAACCCCCACCGCCAGCCCGCGGCGTCCCCGATCAGTGCGCCCGCCGGGATGCCGAGCACGGAGGCGACGGCGATGCCGCTGAAGACGACGGCGGTGGCGCGGGCGACCGAGGGCGCGGGCACCAGTCGGTGGGCGAGTCCGGCGGCGACGGTCCACACCCCGCCGATGGCGACGCCGACGGCGACCCGGGCGGCCAGCAGCACCCCGAAGGAGGGGGCCAGCGCACAGACGAGGTTGGCGGCGGCCAACAACAACAGCAGCCCGCACAGCAGGCTCCGGCGGTCGAGGCGGCCGGCGAGCGTCGGGAACAGCGGGGCGGTGACGGCGGCGACGACGCCCGGCAGGGTGACGGCGAGCCCGGCCGTGCCCTCCAGGACGCCGAGCCCCGCGCCGAGGGGGCTCAGCAGGCCGACGGGCAGCATCTCGGTGGTGACGACGGTGAAGGTGGCGGCCGCGGTGGCGAAGACGGCGGCCCGCCCCCGGGCCGGAGTCAGGGGGCGGGCGGCGGACGGTGGTCCACTCAGGTCGGTGGTCATGTCCCCAGGCTCAGCACGCTCGGGCCCGGGAACAACGCCGCGTGCGAAGGGGACGCGTGCAGGGGTGTGCGGTGCTCAGCGGCCCGGGGACTCCGGGGGTTCCGGAGACGGGGGAGCCTCGGGGTGCTGGGGCGCGGCGGGGGCCTGAGGGGCCTGAGGGCCAGCAGGAGTTACGGGGGTCGTGGGGGCGGTGGGGGCGGCGGGGGTTGCAGGGGGGACGGGGGTCGCGGGGGTGAAGGGGGCGACCGGAACGGCGGGGCCGGCGGGGGTCTGTGCGGGGGCGGCGTCGACGGGGGCCTCGTAGCGGGCGGGCCGCCTGCGGAGCAGGATCCCTCCGAGCAGGACCACGGCCAGCGTGGCGTACACGACGATCGTGAACGGCGTGGACACCAGCGTGGTGACGTCGCCACCGGCGATGTCGAGCGCCCGGCGCAGCTGGACCTCCGCCAGCGGGCCGAGGATCGCCCCCACGATCATGGGCGAGACGGGGAAGCCGAACCGGCGCATGAGGTAACCGGCGAGTCCGAAGACGAGCAGGACCCCGACGTCGAACGCGCTGCCGTTCACGGCGTAGGTGCCGAGCAGGGCGAAGACCGTGATGCCGGCGAAGAGGTAGGGCTTCGGGATCTCCAGGATCTTCACCCAGAGGCCGATCAGCGGCAGGTTCAGACCGAGCAGGATGACGTTGGCGATCAGCAGGCTGGCGATCAGACCCCAGACCAGCGCCGACTGGGTGTCCAACAGCTGCGGACCGGGCTGGATGCCGTACTGCTGGAAGGCGACCAGGATGACGGCGGCCGTGGCGGACGTCGGGATGCCGAGGGTCAGCAGCGGCACCAGGGTGCCGGCGGCGTTGGCGTTGTTCGCGGCCTCCGGTCCGGCGACGCCCTCGATGGCGCCCTGTCCGAACTCCTTGGGACGCTTCGACAGCTTGCGTTCGAGGGTGTACGAGAGGAACGTCGGGATCTCGGAGCCGCCCGCGGGGATCACCCCGAGCGGGAAGCCGATGGAGGTGCCGCGCAGCCACGGTCGCCAGGCGCGCCGCCAGTCGTCGCGGGTCATCCAGCTCTTGCCCTTGTTCACCCGCATCACGTCGAAGCGGCTCGACGTCTGGTGCGCGGCGACGTAGAGGACCTCGCCCAGGGCGAAGAGCGCGACGATCAGCACGACGGTGTCGATCCCGTCGAGGAGGGACACCTCGCCGAAGGTCAGGCGCTGTTGACCGCTCTGGAAGTCGAGTCCGACGAGTCCGACGCCCAGTCCGAGCGTCATTGACACGAGTCCACGCAGTGGCGAACCGCCCACGAGCGCGCTGACGGTGAGGAAGGCGACCACCATGAGCGCGAAGTAGTCCTCGGCGCCGAGGTGCACCGCGACCTTGACCATCCACGGCGCGAAGAAGGCCAGCAGCAGCGTGGCGATGGTGCCGGCGATGAACGACCCGATGGCCGCCGTGGCGAGGGCGGCGGCGCCGCGCCCCCGTCGGGCCATCTTGTTGCCGTCGATCGCGGTGATGACCGAGCCGGACTCGCCGGGGGTCTTCAGCAGGATCGCCGTGGTCGATCCGCCGTACATGGCGCCGTAGTAGATGCCGGCGAACATGATGAACGCGGAGGCCGGTTCGAGCCCGTAGGTCATCGGCAGCAGCAGGGCGATGGTCAGCGCGGGGCCGATGCCCGGCAGGACGCCGATGAGCGTGCCGACGATGGTGCCGATCAGCGCGAAGAGCAGGTTCTCCGGGGTGACCGCGAGCGAGAGCCCGTGGAGGAGTCCGTCCCAACCCGACATCAGAGCACCCCTTCCAGGACGCCGGGGGCCAGCGAGATGCCGAGGGCCCGGGTGAAGACGAGGTACACCACGAGGGACAGCACGACCGCGATGCCCGCCGACTTGAGGTGGCTGCGCGCGCCCATGGCCCAGGCGGTGAGCCAGAACGCCAGCGCGGAGACGATGACGTAGCCGAGCGGTTCGACCCCGGCGATGAAGATGAGCACGGCGGCCACGCACACGGCGAGCGGTATCCACCGGGTGTTGCGGACGTCGACGTCGCCCTCTCCGGAGTCGGCCTCACCGCGCCGACCCCGGGCCACCTGAACGCCGAGCGCCAGCGAGAGGGCGATCAGCAGGACGCCGACCACCTTCGGCGTGAAGCCGGCGCCGACCCCCGATGCGGACGTCGAGGCCGCTTGCCCGAGGCCGTCGAGCAGGATGACCACCCCGATGGTCAGGAGTCCTGCGGTGATGGCCCACTCTCCCAAGGCGGCCCTGCGCTGTTCGCGGGGCCGAGTGGGGGAGGACTCGGGAGATGTCGAGCGGGTGCTCATGGGTGTGCCTTTCTCACGCCGAGGTGGGTGGGTGCCCGCCGTTCGCCGGGCACCCACCAGTAAGGAGCGGTCACTTCTTGGACAGGCCGAGCTGGTCGAGGACTTCCTTCACCCGGGTGTTCTCTTCCTTGAGCCAGGTCGCGAACTCGTCACCGGCGATGAAGTTGTCGTTCCAGGCGTGCTTCTTGAGCGCGGCCTTCCAGTTCGCCGAGCCGTGCATCGTCTTCAGCGCGTCGACGTACTTGTCCTTGGTCGCGTCGTCGAGGCCGGCGGGGGCCATCATCGAGCGCCAGTTCTGGAATTCGAGGGTCGGGCTGACGTCGAGGGCGGTCTCGGCGAACTTGACCCCCTCGACGGGCTCCAGCGAGGAGACGTAGAGGCCCTTCAGGTTGCCCTCGATCACCTGGGCGGAGAACTCGCTCAGGCCCGAGACGCCGGCCTGGACCTTGCCGCCGAGGATCGCCGTGGTCGCCTCGCCGCCGCCGCTGTAGGGGACGTAGTTCACCTCGGCGGGGTCGACGCCGTAGTACTTGGCGAGCAGACCGACGTAGATGTGGTCGGCGCTGCCGGCGGAGCCGCCCGCGATGGAGACGGACTTCGGGTTGTCCTTGATCGCCTTGAACAGGTCCTCCACGGACTTGTAGGGCGAGTCCTTCGGCGTGACGATGACCTCGTACTCGCCCATGAGGCGGGCGAGCGGGGTGAGGTTGTCGAGGGTGACGTTGGTGCCGTTGCTGATGATGCCGCTCATCATGGCGAGGCCGGAGGCTATCCAGAGGTCCTCCTTGCCCTTCTGGGGCGCGACCTGCGCGAGGGCGACGGTGCCGGAGGCCCCCGGAACGTTCTTCACTTCCGGCGACTTCGCGAGTTTGGCGGATCTCAGCGCTTCCTGGGTCGCGCGGGACGCCTGGTCCCAACCGCTGCCGGGCGCCGCGGGCGCGATGATCTCCAGGCGGTTGATCGCCTGGGCCTCTCCGTCCTTCTTGTCACCCGAGGAGTCGCTGCAGGCGCTCAGGGAAGTGACGGCGACCACGGCGATGGCGACGGCAACGCGGGTGTTCTTCATGGAGACGACCTTGTCTCTCGACTGGGAGGGTGGGCTCTCTTGAGAGACGGAATGTATACACGCCAAGGGGTGTCCACAAGAGTTCTCTTCACTTTGCGCCCCGCTCGTGACCAAGCGCCTCAGCCGTGTATACACTCCGGCTCATGCCGACCTCATCCCCCACCGCCGCAGGACGTGCGTACGCACAGCTGCGGTCGGAGATCCTCGACGGCGACCTGCCCCCCGGCGCTCCCCTCTTAGAAGTGGAACAGTCCGAGCGGCTCGGGGTCTCCCGCACACCGGTCCGCGAAGCACTGAGCAGGCTGGTCGCGGAGGGGCTCGTCGAGCCGTCCGGCAAGCGCGGCGTCGTGGTCACCCAGGTCAATGACCGCGATGTGCGCAGCCTGTTCGAGCTGCGCGCCTGCCTGGAGGCCCAGGCCGCCCAACTCGCCGCCGCCCGCGGCGAATCCGCGGTCTTCGCCGCCTTCGAGGACAGCTTCGCGCGGTGGAACGCCGTCCTGCGGGGACCCGCCGTCTCCGACGAACAGGTGAGCGACTACTTCGCGCTCATCCGGAGCTTCGACGAGGCCGTCAACCAGGCGACGGACAACTCGTTCCTCATCGACGCGATGGAGAACCTGCGGACCCACGTCGCCCGGGTGCGGCGCATGGCCGGCCACTCCCAGGCCAGGCTCGAAGCCTCCGCCGCGGAGCACGCGCTCATCGCGCGGGCCATCTCCCGCGGTGACGCCGCGCTCGCCCGCCACGCCACGCACGTCCATCTGCACAACGGCGTGGAGCACTTCCGCCAGTCCTGGCGTCCCGCCGAGCGGGACGCGTTCGAGGAGCACCACCCCACCAGCACAACGGAGAAGCCCCGATGAACAACCATTCCCTCCGGTCCCACCGCAGCGAGGAGAACCTTCCGCGCGAGGAGCAACTGGCCTGGAAGATGGCAGAAGTTGCCACCGACCCGGTCGAAGTCACCGACCCCGTGGTCGAGATGATCGTCAACCGCGTGATCGACAACGCGGCGGTGGCCGCCGCCTCGATAGGCCGCTCGGCCCCCTCCTCGGCGCGCGCCCAGGCGTTGTCGCACGCACCGAGCCGCGGCGGCGCGGGCGCCACGGTCTTCGGCCTGGGCCCCGACGTGCGCACCAGCCCCGAGTGGGCGGCGTACGCCAACGGGGTCGCCGTCCGTGAACTCGACTACCACGACACCTTCTTGGCCGCCGACTACTCCCACCCCGGCGACAACGTCCCGCCGGTCCTCGCGGTGGCCCAGCACACCGGCATGGACGGACACGCCCTGGTCCGCGGCATCGCGACCGGCTACGAGTTGCAGATCGACCTGGTGCGCGCCATCAGCCTGCACCGGCACAAGATCGACCACATCGCGCACCTCGGCCCGTCGGCCGCGGCCGGCATCGGCACCCTGCTCGGTCTGTCCACCGAGGTGGTGTACCAGGCCATCGGCCAGGCCCTGCACACCACCACCACGACCCGGCAGTCCCGCAAGGGCGAGATCTCCTCGTGGAAGGCGTACGCGCCCGGCTTCGCGGGCAAGCTCGCGGTCGAGGCGGTGGACCGGGCGATGCGCGGCGAGACCAGCCCGGCGCCGATCTACGAGGGCGAGGACGGGGTCGTCGCCTGGCTGCTCGACGGACCCGAGGGGCGCTACGAGGTGCCGCTGCCCGCTCCGGGGGAGGCCAAGGAAGCCATCCTGCTCAGTTACACGAAGGAACACTCGGCCGAGTACCAGGCCCAGGCGTGGATCGACCTGGCCCGCAAACTGCTCCGGGAACACCCCGAGGTGGCCGACCCGGCGAAGGTCGAATCCCTCGTCGTGCATACATCCCACCACACGCACTACGTCATCGGGTCGGGCGCGAACGACCCGCAGAAGTACGACCCGTACGCCTCACGCGAGACGCTGGACCACTCCCTGCCCTACATCCTCGCCGTCGCCCTGCAGGACGGGCGCTGGCACCACGAGGACTCGTACGCCCCCGAGCGGGCCGCGCGCCCCGACACGGTCGCCCTGTGGCAGAAGATCACCACCGTCGAGGACCCGGTGTGGACGGAGCGGTACCACGCGGGCGGCGACAGCCAGTCCTACGGCGGTCGCATCGTCGTGACGCTGGTCGACGGGCGCACCGTCGAGGACGAGATCGCCGTTGCGGACGCGCACCCCGCCGGTGCCCGTCCCTTCGGCCGGGAGGACTACGTCGAGAAGTTCCGCACCCTGGCGACGCCCGTCCTCGGGGAGGCCGAGGTGAAGCGGTTCCTCGACCTGGCGCTGCGGCTGCCGGAACTGGGTGCGGACGAGGTCCGCGACCTGACCTTCGTCGCCGGGGCGGGGCAGTTGCCGCCCGCCGGCCTCCCCGGAATCTTCTGAGGAGCCGTCGATGCTCTACACGAAGCGAACCGATGCGGAGGTCCGCCGGGCCTTCCGCGCACGACTGGCCTCCGGTGAACTGCTCCGGCTGCCCGGCGCCTTCAACCCCCTGTCGGCGCGGCTGATCGAACGCCGCGGATTCGACGGCGTCTACGTGTCGGGGGCGGTGCTCAGCGCGGAGCTGGGGCTCCCCGACATCGGGCTGACGACGCTCACCGAGGTCGCCGGCCGCACCCGTCAGATCACCCGGGTCACCGACCTGCCCACGCTCGCCGACGCCGACACCGGCTTCGGGGAACCGATGAACGTCGCCCGCACCGTCCAGGAACTCGAAGACGCCGGCCTCGCGGGCCTGCACATCGAGGACCAGGTGAACCCCAAGCGCTGCGGTCACCTCGACGGCAAGCAGGTCGTGGACGCGGCCAGCGCGATGCGACGGGTCAGGGCCGCCGTCGACGCCCGGCGCGACCCCGACTTCCTCATCATGGCGCGCACCGACGTACGGGCGGTCGAGGGTCTGGAGGCCACGGTCGAGCGGGCGCGTCAGCTGGTGGACGCCGGTGCGGACGCGGTCTTCCCGGAGGCGCTGCGCACCCTGGAGGAGTTCGCCCGGGTGCGCGCGGCGGTCGACGTGCCGATCCTCGCGAACATGACCGAGTTCGGCAAGAGCGAACTGTTCACCGTCGACCAGCTCAGGGACGTCGGGGTCAACATCGTGATCTGGCCCGTCTCGCTGCTGCGGCTGGCCATGGGAGCGGCGGACCGCGGTCTGCACACCCTGCTCGACCAGGGGTCGCTGACCAGCCGGCTCGACGAGATGCAGCACCGTCGCGAGCTGTACGACCTCGTGGACTACGAGGGCTACAGCCACTTCGACTCCTCCGTCTTCGACTTCCGCTTGGAAGGCGACTGACGGATCGGGGCATGCAGGGGGAACGGGCGGGCGCCGTGGAAGGGCGCCCGCCCGCTCCCCCCGTATGAGAACGCACGGACCGGGGGCGGCGCCACCCCCTACCGGGTGGCGCCCGGGAGCGGGAAGCTGCGGCGCAGCATCGCGTCGAAGGCGGCGTCGGGCAGCAGCCGGCGCGCGGTCAGCACTGTCCGGGCGACGGTGCCGATCGCGTAGCGGGCCCGGGGGCGCGCCGTGGTGGCGGCGCGGACGATGGTCCTGGTCGCCGTTTCGACGGGGACCGCGCCGCCCCGGCGGGTGAACGTCTTGTGGGCGTACATGTCGGCGAGTTCCGCGCGGAAGGTCCCGTACGGGTCGTGGTCGGCGGGGCCGTGCATGGTGGTGACGGCCGTGCCGGCGAAGTCCGTGAGGGTGGGGCCCGGCTGGACGACGACGACCTTGATCCCGAAGGGGGCGACCTCCAGGCGCAGCGAGTCGCTGAGGGCTTCCACGGCGTGTTTGGTCGCGTGGTAGAAACCTCCGCCCGGCGGGGAGAACCGTCCGCCCATGGAGGAGATGTTGACGATCCGCCCGGTGCCGGCGGCCCGCATGGCGGGCAGGACCAGTTGCACGAGGCGGACCGCTCCGAAGACGTTGGTCTCGAACTGGGCCCGGACCTCTTCGGGTCCGGCGAGCTCGACGGGGAGGTGGAGTCCGTAGGCGGCGTTGTTGACCAGGACGCCGACCGCGCCGTGCTCCTCCTCCACCCGGGTCACGGCGGCGGCCATCGACTGCTCGTCGGTGACGTCCAGCGCCAGGGTGGTGATGCCCTCGGCCGCGAGTGCGGCGAGGTCGTCGGGGCGGCGGGCGGTGGCGTAGACGGGGTGGCCCTTGCGGTGCAGGGCGAGGGCGGTCTGCCGGCCCATGCCGGAGGAGCAGCCGGTGATGAGGGCGGGGGCGAGTGCGGTCACGGTTCACGGCTTCCGGTGCAGGAGGTCCCAGACGGCGGATTCGGCGTCGGCGAGGGCCTCGGGGGGCAGATCGGTGACGGGCAGGGGGCGGATGCTCTTCAGCAGACCGCCGAACGCGCCGAGGGCGAGCGCGACGAGCACGGGGGCGGCGCCCTCGCGGATCGCGCCCGCGCGCTGGCCCCGTTCGATGAAGTCCGCGGCGAAGGCGTCGATCTCGGCGGCCACCGCACGGCTCTCGGCGTCGAGGAAGGTGTCGTGCTGCTGGTGGTCCAGGAAGGCGAAGGCCGCCGGATGGGCCCCGGCGAAGCGGACGAAGCCCCGCCAGACCTGCGCGAACTCCTCCCGGGGTGAGGCGGCGCGCTGCGCGGTGACCGCGTGCAGCTCGGCGAGCAGGCCCCCCTTGGCGTGCCGGAACACGGCGTTGCCGAGGGCCTCCTTGCTGGGGTAGTAGCGGTAGATGCTGCCGACGCCGACCTGCGCGTGCTGCGCCACGGCGGGCATCTGCGTGCCCTCGTAGGTGCGTTCGGCGAAGAGGACGAGGGCGGATTCGAGGAGTCGGGAGGCGAGGTCAGGGGAAGGACGAGGCACGGAATGAATATTCATTCCGCACAGGGTGAGTGTCAAGGCCCCGGGGCGAAGCACCCCGGGGCCCGACCGCGCGACGGCCCTACCGCTAGCCGTCCGGGGCGCCGGACTACGCGTCCGCGTCCCGACCCGTGTCCTACGTGGTCGGACGGTCGACGGTGAAGAGCAGGCAGCCGTACTCCACGGCCCTGACGTGCACCTGCACGACCGTCGGATCGGCGAACGCCTCGTCCAGCGCCTCGTCGAAACCCCGGGTGTCGTCCTCCGGGACCTCCAGGAGCCGCCCGCCGACGATCCGGCCCCCGGCGTCGTAGCGGCGCAGGGTGCGCAGCACCCCGGGGCGGGCGAAGGGGTAGCCGACGGCCCCGGCCGCCGGGCCGCCGCAGTCCTCGGTGTGGATGAAGACGGGACCCTGCTCGTCGTACGCCCCCGGGGACGCCCCGTGCGCGGCGGCCCAGCGGCGCAGCGGCGCGTACGCCACCAGGGCGATCGACTCGCCGGCGCGGCTGCGGCGCAGACAGCAGCGCAGCGGGGCGCCGCCCTCCGGATCGACGTGGCCGACGCAGGGGCGGCCCGCGTCGTCGGTGGTCCGCAGTCGGGCCAGGGCGGCCGGGTCGATGGGCCCGGGTCGGTATCGGAGCTCGGTGATCGTCATGACCCCAGCGTGCCGTGGGTACGGGCTCCTTCCCGGCGGATTTCGGACGTCGTGGCCGGCCCGGGCGGCAGCCGGATATCCCCGGGCGGGTGGTCCGAAAGCCGTGGAAGGATGACGGGAAACGTCACGAATCGTCATGCGACCTAGGAGATGACCGCGTGCCTGGCACGAATCTGACCCGTGAGGAAGCGCAGCGCCGCGCCTCCCTGCTCACCGTGGACTCGTACGGGATCGACCTCGATCTCAGCGGCGCGCAGGAGGGCGGCACCTACCGCTCGGTGACCACCGTCCGCTTCGACAGCTCCGAGGCGGGGGCCGGGACCTTCATCGACCTGGTCGCCCCCACGGTGCACGAGGTGGTCCTGAACGGCACCGCCCTCGACCCGGCGACCGTCTTCGCGGACTCGCGGATCGCGCTGCCGGGCCTGCTGGCCGGGCGCAACGAGCTGCGGGTGGTCGCGGACTGCGCATACACGAACACCGGCGAGGGCCTGCACCGCTTCGTCGACCCGGTGGACCAGCAGGCCTATCTGTACACGCAGTTCGAGGTGCCGGACGCGCGCCGGGTGTTCGCGTCGTTCGAGCAGCCGGACCTCAAGGCCACCTTCCAGTTCACCGTGAAGGCGCCCACCGGCTGGACGGTGATCTCCAACTCGCCGACCCCGGAGCCCAAGGACGACGTCTGGGCCTTCGAGCCGACGCCGCGGATCTCCACGTACATCACGGCCCTGATCGTCGGCCCGTACCACTCGGTGCACAGCGTGTACGAGAAGGACGGGCAGTCCGTGCCGCTGGGCATCTACTGCCGTCCGTCGCTGGCCGAGTTCCTGGACTCGGACGCGATCTTCGAGGTCACCCGGCAGGGCTTCGACTGGTTCCAGGAGAAGTTCGACTACGCCTACCCCTTCGCCAAGTACGACCAGCTGTTCGTGCCGGAGTTCAACGCGGGCGCGATGGAGAACGCGGGCGCGGTGACCATCCGCGACCAGTACGTGTTCCGGTCGAAGGTGACGGACGCGGCGTACGAGGTGCGCGCGGAGACGATCCTCCACGAGCTGGCGCACATGTGGTTCGGCGACCTGGTCACCATGGAGTGGTGGAACGACCTGTGGCTGAACGAGTCCTTCGCCACCTACACCTCCATCGCCTGCCAGGCGGACGCGCCCGGTTCGCGCTGGCCGCACTCGTGGACCACGTTCGCGAACTCGATGAAGACCTGGGCGTACCGCCAGGACCAGCTGCCGTCGACGCACCCGATCATGGCCGAGATCCGTGACCTGGACGACGTCCTCGTCAACTTCGACGGGATCACCTACGCCAAGGGCGCGTCCGTCCTCAAGCAGCTCGTCGCGTACGTCGGTCAGGACGAGTTCTTCAAGGGCGTGCAGCAGTACTTCAAGCAGCACGCCTTCGGCAACACGCGCCTGTCCGACCTGCTGGGCGCGCTGGAGGAGACCTCCGGACGGGACCTGAAGAACTGGTCGAAGCTGTGGCTGGAGACGGCCGGCATCAACGTCCTGCGCCCCGAGATCGAGACCGACGCGGACGGCGTCATCACCTCCTTCGCGGTCCGGCAGGAGGCGCCCGCGCTGCCCGCCGGCGCGAAGGGCGAGCCGACGCTGCGCCCGCACCGCATCGCCATCGGCCTGTACGCGCCGGACGCCGCCGGGAAGCTGGTGCGCGGCGAGCGGATCGAGCTGGACGTGGACGGCGAGCTGACCCCCGTACCGCAGCTCGTGGGCACCGCACGGCCCGCGGTGGTCCTCCTCAACGACGACGACCTGTCGTACGCGAAGGTCCGCCTGGACGAGGAGTCGCTGGCGTACGTCACCGGGCACCTGGGCGACTTCGCCGACTCGCTGCCGCGCGCCCTGTGCTGGGCCTCGGCCTGGGACATGACCCGGGACGCCGAGCTGCCGACCCGGGAGTACCTGGAGCTGGTGCTGTCCGGCATCGCCAAGGAGTCCGACATCGGCGTCGTCCAGTCGCTCCAGCGGCAGGCGAAGCTCGCCCTGGACCTGTACGCGGCGCCCGGCTGGCGGGAGGCCGGGCTCACCCGGTGGACCGAGGCGACGCTGGCGCACCTGCGGGCGGCCGAGGCCGGCAGTGACCACCAGTTGGCGTGGGCGCGGGCGTTCGCGGCGACCGCGCGCACCCCCGAGCAGCTGGACCTGCTCGACGGGCTCCTGGACGGCACCCAGACGATCGAGGGCCTCTCCGTCGACACGGAGCTGCGGTGGGCGCTGGTGCAGCGGCTCGCGGCGGTCGGCCGGTTCGACGAGACGGAGATCGCCGGCGAGTACGAGCGGGACCGCACCGCGGCGGGCGAGCGTCATGCGGCGACCGCGCGGGCCGCCCGGCCGACCGCCGAGGCGAAGGCCGAGGCGTGGGCCTCCGTGGTGGAGTCCGACGCGCTGCCGAACGCGGTGCAGGAGGCCGTGATCGGCGGGTTCGTGCAGACGGACCAGCGGGAGCTGCTGGAGCCCTACACGGCGAAGTACTTCGAGGCGATCGCCGGGGTGTGGGAGGCACGGTCCCACGAGATGGCCCAGCAGGTCGCGGTGGGTCTGTACCCGGCGCTCCAGGTCTCCGCGGGGACCGTCGAGGCGACGGACGCGTGGGTCGCGGCGGCGCGGCCCGGGGCGGGGCTGGCGCGGCTCGTGTCCGAGGCCCGCTCCGGGGTGGAGCGGGCGTTGCGTGCGCAGGCTGCGGACGGGGCGGCCGGCTGACAGCGCTCCTGTGGGGTACGGGGGTTTGGGCCCCCGTGCCCCCCTGCGGGGTCGCCCGTGTGGTGCGTTGTCCCGTGCGGGTGCGTGGGGGTTGCTCGCGCAGTTCCCCGCGCCCCCTTCGGGGCGTTCCGCTGGGGTGCGCTGTCCCGTGCGGGTGCGCTGTGGTTGGCCGCGCCGTTCCCCGCGCCCCTTTCGGGGCGTTCCGCTGGGGGTGCGTTGTCCCCGTGCGGTGCGCTGGCTGCCGGCGTCGGGGGCGACTGGACGGGCCCCGATAGGGGCGCGGGGAACCGGAGCGGAGCCGCGCCCGAACTCCCCGCTAAGCGCCCGCGACCAGCGCCCGCACGGCGCGTTCCGCCGCGGCTTCGCGGGCCTCCGGGGTCAGCGCCTGGAGCAGGGGCAGGATCACCAGGTACTTCGCGGTCTTTTCGAGCGCGGCGAAAGCGCCGGCCGCTCGGGGGTCCGCCGCCAGGGCCGCCGCCAGTTCCTCGGGCACCTCAGCCGTCGACTGGGGTGCGTACGCTGCGGCCCAACGTCCGTCCGCCTGCGCCTTGCGCACCTGCGCCAAACCCGGCTCACGCATCCGGCCGGCGGCTGCCAGCGCGGTCACCTTGTCGACGTTGACCTGCGACCACAGGCTCTTGGGGCGCCGCGGCACGTACTTCTGTAGGTAGTACGACGCGTCGAGCGACCTGCGCTGACCGGAGATCCAGCCCCAGCACAGCCCCACGTCGACCAGTTCGTCGGACGTCACGGACGCGATCCCGGAGCCCTTCTTGGCGACCTTGACCCACACGCCCTCGTGCCGCGCGTGGTGCGTCCCCAACCAGCCGTCGAACGCCTCGCCGTCCGCGAAGGTCACGACCTCGACACCATCGATCTCGTCCATCGCCCCATGCTAGGCGGGGCGGGGTCAGCCGTCCGCGTCGTGGTTCGCAGTGCACGGTCCCGGGGTGTTCACGTGGCGGGGGCAGACCCGGTGCGTGACGAAGTTCGCGCCGCTCTGGCTGCCGTACCCGATCACCACGGGAGCCGTGGTCCAGCAACCGCAGAGGCAACAGTGCGCACCGGACTCGGCGGGCGGCCCGCCGAGCAGCGCGTCACGTGTCACTACGTCTCCACCCCGGGGAGCGTCCGCGGGTCCACGTCTGGCGGCGGGTCCCACTGCACCGTCTCGAACAGCGCCCGGTCGAAACGACGATGACCCGTCTCCCGGAAATGCGACTCCGCCCACCGCAACGAACCCTCGTCCGACCGACACTCCGGCCCCGGCGGCGGAACCGCACCACACAACGGCGACCCCGACACGCACTGCACATACGCACGCGCCCCCCAGAAGTCCAACCGCCGCAACGTCCACTCGATGTGACGAAACCTCCGACTCACCGCAGCCCACCACCCTGACTGCTCCGTACGTTCGACTCCGCCAACGCCGGCCGCAACCGATCCACCACCGTCGCCACACGCACATCCTCACGACGCACGTGCCACTCCAGGCCCCCACCCGGCGGACGGAGATACACCGGACCCCACGTCACATCCATCACCACCCCCACGACACCCCGCACGGTGTCGAACACGAGGTCACCCACGTGGAGTTCACCACTGCACACGACGCGACTCCTCTCGGTAGCGTTCCAACTACTGGGAGTCCTAGGCTGAAGCAGAGGCCGGGCTACATCAACGTGGCATTCACGCAAGATGAGTTGGAGGCGAAGGTGAATCGCAAGGACTTGAACCCGGAAGCGTCACCGGAAGCGGCGTACGGGGCCCGTTTGCGCAGTGCACGTGAGGCTCGCGGCTGGAGACAGCAGGACCTGGCCGCAGCAGTCAAGTACACCAGCGGGCACGTCTCCGCGGTGGAAACTGGTCGCAAGATTCCAACCTTGCGTTTCTCGCGCAGAGCAGACGTGGCCCTGGGCCTGACAGGAACAGTCGACACGTTCGAACGCGCGTTCCGCGAGATGTACCACGGCAGCCTTCTGGAGGGGTTCCCCGAGTACGTCGGCCACGAGGGGCGAGCAGCAGAGGTCCGGCTCTTTGAATCGATGCTCGTTCCTGGGCCGCTCCAGACGCGGGAGTACGCGCAGGCATTGGAGAACAGCACCGTTCAGCGAGGAGACATCACGCCAGAACAGGCGACTGAACGGGTCGAGTTCTTGATGGAGCGGCAGTCGGCACTACACCGGACGCCGTCCCCCCTCATCTTCGCGGTCCTCGACGAGAGTTGCCTTCGTCGGTCCATCGGCGGACCCGCCGTAATGGAAGCCCAACTGGCTCGGCTGATCGAGTTCGCCAAGCAGTCGAACACTTCGCTTCAGGTATCGCCGTTCAGTATGGGTGAGCGGCAGCCGTTCAGCCGGCTGGTCCATCTCCTGACGCTGCCTGACCGGTCCCTCATGTCCTACGTCGAGTCCCAGACCCAGGGCCAGCTCGACCGAGAACTGAACTCCGTTCTCCCACTGATGAAGAACTACCATCAGCTACAAACCGAAGCGGCCTCTCAGGCGGAGTCGGTCGCCATGATCGAACGGCTAAGAAAGGGCATCTCGTGACGGCCTCAACCCACTCCTCCCCTCTCCACTGGGTCAAGTCCTCCTACAGCGGTCAGAACGGCGGTTCCTGCGTCGAGTGGGCGCCCGCACACGCGACGGCGACCGACACGGTCCCCGTCCGCGACTCCAAGAACCTCAGCGGACCCATACTCCACCTCCCCGCCCACGCCTTCACCGCCTTCGTCACCGGCGTCAAGGACGGGGAGTTCGGCACCGTCTGACCGGCCTGGTCGCCAAGGCCGGTCGGCCTGGTCGCAGCCGTCAACGCGCGGCTGCGACCGGGCCGCTCAAGCCGGGGAGGGGTACGGCAGCAAACCCCGGTCGATCCGTTCCCACGCGGACTTCAGGTCCGCGAGGAGTTCGGGGCGTACGGGGGCCTTGTCGGCCTGCTCGCGGACGTCCTCCGACAGGTCGTGGAGGCGGTCCCTGCCGTCCTTGCCGCGGTAGTACTTCCAGTCGCCGCGGCGCAGCGCCCGTTCGCCCCGGACCCGCCAGAACAGGTCACGCTCGGGCGCCTCGGCGCCGTCCAGCAGATAGCCGGCGAGGCTGACGCCGTCCAGGGGGTACGCGGGGTGGGGGCGGGCGCCGCCCACGTCCAGGAGGGTCGCCGTCCAGTCGGGCGAGTACACCGGGACCCGGCTGACCTGGCCGCCGTCGATCCGCGCGGGCCAGCGCAGGACCGACGGCACCCGGATGCCGCCCTCCTGGAGCGAGCCCTTGTTGCCGCTGAGCGGCCAGTTGTACGAGAAGCGTTCGCCGCCGTTGTCGCTGGCGAAGAACACCAGGGTGTCGTCCTCCTGCCCGGACCGCTTCAGGGCGGTGAGCACCTTGCCGACCGAGCGGTCGAGGTCCTCGACCATCTGCCGGTACTTCGCGAGCGAGCCCCCGTCCTGGTGCCGCAGCGCCCGCACGTCGCCGGACTTGATGCGGCGGACGATCTCGGCGCTGGTCCCCTCGTCGCCGTCGGCTATCCACGGCCAGTGCGGGGTGGTGAAGTTGAGGTTGAGGAGCCAGGGGGTGCGCCCGTGGTCGCGGCTGACGTACTCGACGGCCCGTTCGGTCAGGATGCGGGTGTAGTAGCGCAGGTCGCGGTACTCGGCGTCGCCCTCGTAGAGGTCGTACTCACCGCGGGAGCTGAGCTTGGAGTAGTACTCCAGCGCCCCGCCGAAGTTGCCGAAGAACTCGCCCCAACCGGAGCGGGTGGGGCTGTAGTCGGGGAGGTAGCCGCAGTGCCACTTGCCGATCAGCGCGGTCCGGTACCCGGTGTCGCGCAGCAGCGAGGCGAGGGTGGGGTGCGTGGGTTCGAGCCCCACCGACCGGTCCGCGATCGGCTCGGCGAGTCCGCCCTTCGTACGGCCCGGGTAGCGGCCGGTGTAGAGGCTGAAGCGGGTGGGCGAGCAGGTCGCGGAGCCGCTGTACGCGTCGGTGAAGCGCACGCCCTGCCGGGCGAGCCGGTCCAGGTTCGGCGTACGGATCTCCGGCGCGCCGTAGGAGGAGAGGTCGGCCCAGCCCAGGTCGTCGCCCAGGATGAACAGCACGTTGGGGCGGCGGGCACCGCGGCCGGGCCGGCCGGCGGCGCGGAACGGGCGTTCGGCGGGCGGGGTCGCGGCGCCGTCGGCGGCGGCGTCGGTGGCGGACAGTCCGAGGGCCGCGGCGGCCCCGGCGGCCGTACCGCCGAAGGCGCGTCGGGACAGCGGGGGGTCGAAGGAGGTCACAGGGGTGCTCCAGGGCAGGGGGGCGGGCGCCACGGGATGCGTGGCGCCGCGAGAGGTGGGGGAACCGGGACCGGGGTCGCCGAGGTGCGGGGAGGCGCGGTTCGGGACGTGCCGGATCAACCGGAAGCCTCAGGGCGTGGCGGGGCGCGTCAGACGCGGCGACAGATGGCGCTCGCGACACGGACCAGGTCGACGTGGCGGCGCTCCACAAGACGGACCCGCAGGTCACGCGGTGGCTGCATGCCCCCAGACCCTTCCCGATGCCCCTCCCCCTGTCAACGGCCCGCCCGCCCCTCGGACTTCCGCGGGCCCGCGGGACGGCGGACGTCCCGCTCCGCCGTCCCGGCTCGGGTCACCGGGGTGCGTCCCTCCCGTCACGCGGGGCGGACCCGGCGGGGTCCGCCCGTCCCCAGCCGCGTTCGACCGACCGACGGCAGCGATCGGGGTCGTCCCCCGCACCGGTGAACAGTGCGGTCAGCACGGGCACGCCGTGGGCGAGTGCCTGGTGCGGCAGGGGGCCCGTGGCGACGAGCGAGGCGAGTCCGTGGCCGATCGTCCAGCTCTGCGTGGCCAGTTCCAGCGGGTCGACGTCGTCACGGAAGCGGCCGGCCGTCTTGGCCCGTTCGACGGCACGGACGAGGCGGTGCAGGGTCTCGTCCGCGGCGCCGGGGTCCTCCAGGGCGAAGCCCGCGTCGAACATGACGCGGTAGAGGTCGGGGTTCTCCACGGCGTTGGACGCGTAGGCGCTGCCCAGGGCGGCGAGGTCGCGCACCGGGTCCGTGGACGTCTTGACGGCGGCGAGTTTGGCGGCCAGCCGGACGAAGCCCTCCTGCCGCAGCGCCTTCCACACGCCGTCCATGCCGCCGAAGTAGGTGTAGACGGCCATCGTGGACACGCCCGTTCCGGCGACCAAGGTGCGGAGCGTGACCGGCTGCCTCGCCCCCACCAGCTGCGCGGCCCGGTCGAGCAGCAGGGAGCGGACCGCTGGATCCTTCGTCCTCGCCATGACCCCACAATACATAGCATCGCTATGCTTTCATGGGGGCGCTGATCCCGCGGCCCCCGACGCCAAGAGGAAGGGGCCGTTCATGCCCGTGACGCTGGTCAATCCCGAGGGGTTGCCGAAGCCCGAGGTCTATCGGCAGGTGTCGGTCGCCACCGGCTCGAAGCTGGTGTTCCTCGCGGGGCAGGTCGCCCGCGACGCCGACGGCCGCCCCGTGGGCGGAGGGGACTTGGCCGCGCAGGTCGAGCAGTGCTACCTCAACGTCGCCACCGCCCTGGCCGGGGTCGGCGGTTCCTTCGACGACGTGGCGAAGTTGACGGTCTACGTCGTCGACTGGAGTCCCGAGAAGATGCCGTTGCTGGGCGAGGGGGTGGGCCGTGCAGCGGCGAAGCTCGGCATCGACCCGGTCAAACCGATCACCCTGCTGGGCGTCGCGGCGCTGGGGGAACCGGACCTGTTGGTGGAGGTCGAGGCCACCGCGGTCCTCGCGTAGCCGCACCCCCGCAGGTGACGCCCCGGGTCCCGCCGGTGGACGGGTCCACCGGCGGGACCCGGTGACCGGTGCCCTGCCGTTCGTACGCCGCCCCGCCCTCAGCGGGCGACCGGTACCCGCGCGGGGACGTCGGGCGCGGGGGCCTCGGGTGCGGGGGTGGGCAGGGGCTTGCGGGCGGGGAGGAGTTGGCCGGCGATCGTGGCGGTGAGGGCGAGGAGCATGCCGGCGACCTGGAGCGGGGTGAGCGACTCGCCCAGCGCGGCCCAGCCGATGACCGCCGCGGTCAGCGGGGACAGCGGGCCGAGGAAGGTGACCTGGGTGGCGGAGAGCAGGCCGATGCCCCGGAACCACAACCAGTACGCGAGGGCCGTGTTGGCGACGGCGAGGTACAGGTAGCCGGCGACGGCGGTGCCGTCCAGGGCGGGGGGCGCCCCCTCGACGGCGAGGGCGATCGGGGCCATCAGCAGTCCGCCGGCGGTCAGTTGCCAGCCGGTGAGCGCGAGGGGGCCGACGCCCTCGGGCCGCCCCCAGCGCTTGGTGAGTACGGTGCCCGCCGACATCGACAGGCTGGAGCCGACCGCCGCGGCGACCCCGATCAGGTCGAAGGCGCCGGCGGCCTTGAGGACCACCAGGGTCACGCCGAGCGCCGCGGCTATCCCGGTGAGCAGGGTCCGGAGGCTGGGCCGTTCGGAGAGCAGGAGCACGGCGAGTCCGGCGACGAAGAGGGGGCCGAGCGATCCGACGACCGCCGCCATCCCGCCGGGCAGCCGGTACGCGGAGAGGAACAGCAGCGGGAAGAAGGCCCCGATGTTCAGCGCGCCGAGCACCGCGGACTTCCACCACCAGGCGCCCTTGGGGAGCACCCGGGCCACCGCGAGGAGGGCGAGCCCGGCGGGCAGGGCCCGCATCAGGCTGGTGAACAGGGGGCGGTCGGGTGGCAGGAACTCCGTGGTCACGGCGTAGGTAGAGCCCCAGGAGACGGGGGCGAGCGCGGTCAGGACGATGGTGGCGGTGCGGTTCACGGCGGTCCCCCCGGGGATCGGCAGTCGGGTGTGCTGGCGTGTGCGGGCCGTCGCATCCGTCACGGCGACCGGAGCTTCCTCACGACCGAAGCTCCCTTACGAGTGATTAGCTTAGCTCTAAGCTTGTTTTAGTCAAGCATCTCCCTGGAGAGTGACTTACTCGGGAGCGACTTGTTTACAAGCAAGCGAGTGATGCGGATAATTTCCCCATGAACCAGCCCCCCACGGACCCCGGTCCGGGCCGCCCGTCCCCCGTCGGAGCCGCACCCTCGGCGACACCGGAATCGGCATCCGTACCGGATGCCGCGCCCGACGCCGTGGACGCGATCATCGATCAATGGGCCCGGGTGCGACCCGAGTTGGACACCCGGGCGATGGAGGTCTTCGGCCGGATCTACCGGCTGGCCCGCGCCATGGGCGAACGCGGGGAGAAGGCGTACGCCCGTTACGGCATCGGGCGCGGCGAGTTCGACGTCCTGGGCACCCTGCGCCGTGCGGGCGAGCCGTACACCCTCTCGCCGCGCCAGCTCTCCTCGACGCTGATGCTGACCAGCGGGGGCATGACCGGACGGCTCGACAAGTTGGAGCGGGCGGGGCTGCTGCGCCGGGCGCCCGACCCGCACGACCGGCGGGGGCTACGGGTCACCCTGACGGACGAGGGGCTGGCCCTGGTGGACCAGGCGGTCGTCGCCGGGCTCGACGTGCAGAAGGACGTCCTGTCCCCGCTGGACGAGCGGCGGGCGGCGGAACTGGCCGAGCTGTTGCGGGTGCTGCTGGCGGAGGCCGAAGGGACGGCTCAGCAGCCTCCCCGGGCGGAGTGACGACGCAGTGACACGAGTCCGTCCGGTCGGGCGGGCTGCACGAGCAGCACGAGGGCGGCGACCGCGGTCACGCGGTCGCCGCCCTCGTGGCGGACAAGGCGGGGGTCAGCCCTGCTTCGACTGCTTGGCGGGCCGGTCGGCCACGATCACCAGTGCAGTGATCGCCAGGAACAGGGCGATCGGGAGGACCACGAAGAGACCGACGGTCTCCACCACGCTCAGCCCGGAACCCGGGTCGTCGCCGTCGTCGCGGGTCAGCGCGAGCGCGGGGGACGACATCAGCAGCATCATCAGCGTCGTGCCGGAGGCCAGGGCGCCGGCGCGCAGGGCGTTCTTCTTCACGGTGCCAACGTAGCGAACGCCCGCCCGCCACGCGCGCCCGGGGTCCCGTACGCGCCGTACCGCCCGGTCAGCCACTCGGCGGGGGCACCGGCGGGGACGGCTGTGGCGCGGTGAGCACGTCGACCAGGGCGCGTAGGCGCCGGGAGGCCATCAGCTGTTCCAGGGTGACCGGGCGGCCGGCCGCGTCGGCCAGGGGCAGCCGCCAGTTGGGGTACTCGTCCCGGGTGCCGGGGAGGTTCTGCGGGCGCAGGTCGCCCACCGCGTCCGGCAGCCAGACGCCGACCATCCGGGCCGGGGTGCGCACCAGGAAGCGGTGCACCGCCCTGATCTGCTCCTCCTCGGCCGGGGCGGCTTCGGCGCCGTCCCGCAGGAGCAGGCCGAGCCGGGTGAACAGGGCCAGCCAGGCGGCGGTGTCCTGCCGGGCCCCGGCCCGTTCGTCGGCCGCCGGACGGGTCAGCAGGCCGAGCGAGTCCCGTAGGTCGACGTCGGCACCGGTGAGCCGGGCGGCGGTGGACGGCAGGTCGTGGGTGGTGGCCGTGGCCAGGCAGTCGGCCCGCCAGTCGTGGGGCGCCAGCGGCCGGCCCGCCCGCTCGCGTTCGAACCACAGCACCGAGGTGCCGAGCACGCCCCGCGCCCGCAGGGCCTCGCGGACGCCGGGCGCCACGGTGCCGAGGTCCTCGCCGATGACCGGGGCGCCCGCCCGGTCGGCCTCCAGGACCAGGACCGCGAGCATCGCCTCGGCGTCGTAGTGGACGTACGTGCCCTCGGCGGCGGGGCCGCCGGCCGGCACCCACCAGAGCCGGAACAGGCCCATCACATGGTCGATGCGCAGGGCGCCGGCGTGGCGGAACAGGGCGCGCAGCAACCGCCGGTAGGGCGCGTAGCCGGCGTCCGCGAGCCGGTCGGGGTGCCAGGGCGGCAGCCCCCAGTCCTGGCCCCGGGCGTTGAAGTCGTCCGGGGGCGCCCCGACCGACGCGCCCTCGGCGAAGTGGCCGCGCCCGGCCCAGGTGTCGGCGCCGTGCGGGTGGACGCCGACCGCGAGGTCGTGGACCAGGCCGATCGGCATGCCCGCGGCCCGCGCGGCCCGCTGTGCGGCGCCGAGTTGGAGGTCGACGAGCCAGGCGAGCCAGCGGTGGAAGTCGACCCGGTCCGCCAGGTCGCGCCGGGCGCGGGCGGTGGCCGGTGACCGCGGGTCGTCGAGTCCGTCGGGCCAGCCGCGCCAGTCGGGTCCGTGCCGTTCGGCGAGGGCGCACCAGGTGGCGTAGGCGTCCAGGGCGGTGCCCTCCCGGGCCACGAACTCCTCGTGGGCGGCGCGCCGTCCGGGCGTCAGCGGCACCGTGCGCACCAGTTCCAGGGCCCGGCGCTTGAGCGCGTCGACGGCGTCCCGGTCGATGAGCGCGCGCCCGTCCAGCACCCCGGCGCGCAGGGCCGCGGCCCGCTCCGCGAGGTCGGCGGCGCGGGCCCGGTCGGCGGGGTCCAGCCGGGCGTACTCCTCGACGTCCTCGATCCTCAGGTGGACGGGGTCGGGGAAGCGGCGCGACGAGGGCCGGTAGGGCGACGGGTCGGTGGGCGTCCCCGGCACGGCCGCGTGCAACGGGTTCACCTGGACGAAGCCGGCACCGAGCGAACGACCCGCCCAGTCGGCGAGGTCGGCGAGGTCACGGAGGTCGCCCATGCCCCAGGAACGGTCGGACAGCAGCGAGTAGAGCTGGACGAGGAAGCCGTACGTCCGGGCGCCGGGGGCGGGTGCCCGGGCGGGCGCGAGGACCAGGTGCGCGGTGGCGGCGCGCCCGTCGGGCGTGGCCACGGCGAGTCGGTGCACCCCGTGCGGGAAGCCCTCGGGCAGGGCGGGCGCGGTGCCGGGGCCGACGGTCCACTCGACGTCCGCCCGGGGCGGGGAGGTGTCGGTGGGGTCGGGGGGTTCCGGGGTCAGGCGCACCCCGGTGCCGGGCGGCAGGGCGGTCAGCTCCGCGGGGGGTCGGTCGGGCCACCACACGAGGGTGGGCGGCAGCAGCCGGGTGCGGAGTTCCGCCTCCCGGGCGGCGAGGGCGTCCGCGGTCCTGGCGGGGTCGCTCACGTCCACGCCGAGCGCGGTGAGCACCGCGCGGACGGCGTCTCGCGGCACTTCGACGGTGCGGCCGGGCGACGGGGAGTAGGTGGTGGCGACGCCGTGCAGCCCCGCGAGACGGGTGAGGGCCATCAGACCACCGAGGGGTCCTGCCCCAGCGCGGGGGCCGTGGGCTCGCTGGTCAGCGGAAGGGCACCGGTGTACGGGGGCTCGCTGGTCAGCGGGGTGGTGGCGGCGATCGGCGGTTCGCTGATCAGGGGTGCGTGTGCCGGGTGCGGGGACTCGCCCTCGGGGGCGGCCGGGGGGTGTTCGGCTGCGCCGTTGCGGGGGTGCGGGGTGAGGGCGTCGAGCAGGAGGTGGGCGGAGGCGGTCACGGTGGGGCTCCTTCGGCGGTCGGCGTCATCCAGCGCGTACCCGGTCCCGGGTGGGTCAGTCCAGATCCTGGTGCGTCGTCCCGCCCGGTGCGCGGTGCGATCCGCTGCACGTGCGCTGCGGTTTCGCGCAGTTCCCCGCGCCCCTATCGAGGTGCGTCCAGCTGCGCGTACGCGGTCCGGCTCGGGTGCGCTGTGGGTTTGCGCAGTTCCCCGCGCCCCTGATCAGGTGCGATCTGCTGCGCGTGCGCTGGTTCTGCGGGGGTGCATGGTGGTGTTGCGCAGTTCCCCGCGCCCCTATCGGGGCTCGTTCCGCGGGCCTGCGGACGACGGCCACGAGGAGCCCCCCAGGGGCGCGGGGAACAGCGCACGCCGGGGCAAACGCACCCCGACAGGGGCGCGGGGAACTGCGCAAAACCGCAGCGCACCCCGCAGAACCAGCGCACGTGCAGCGAAACGCACCTGATCAGGGGCGCGGGGAACTGCGCGAAACCGCAGCGCACCCGGGCGGGACAGCGCACGTGGAGGTGGACGCACCCCGAAGCAGCGCACCCCGCAGGACAGCGCACGCGCAGCGAACCGCACGGGGGGGGGGACCGCGCACCGGCAGGTGGACGTGGCCGATCAGGTGCGCGGGCCCCAGGACCATCGTCATGGACCCACTGTGGCCGACACCACGTCAGCACGCCGCGAAAACTGCTCCGTCCGGGCAATTACGACACTTCGGCCACAGACGTTGACACGTTCCCCCACCTGGTGGTGGGCTCCATAACGTTTTGGGCCAACGGCGGCCCAGCGCGGGCGGAAAGGTCGGGTGCCGTGGTAAAGCGCAGGACGAAGGCGGGAGCCGTCGCCGTGGCCCTGATGGCGGGAGCACTCGGTGGCGGGCCCAGCGCGATGGGCCCCACGGGCATCGGCGGCCCCACCGCCGCGGGACCGGCCGAACAGTCCGCGCCGCCGGGCGCCTCCACCGGCACCGGCACCGCCCCCGGCGGGCAGGCGACGGGACAGACCGGCAACGCGCCGGGCGCCAGCGGGGCCACCGCACGCAAGCCCGTGCCCGGGGTGTCCGGGACGTCCGCACCGGACCCGGGCGACCGGGTCAGCGAGGGCCCGGTGCCCGCGGTGTGGCCGCGCCCCCAGCACCTGCGCGCCGGCAAGGCGTCCGCCCGGATCACCGACGAAGTCGTCCTCGTCACCGGCACCGGCACCGGCACCGACGAGCGGGCGGTGAAGGCGCTGACCGCCCTGTTCGAGGAGGCGGGCGCACGGCGCGTGACCCGGCTGTCCGAGGGCGACCGGGTGCCCGCCGGCCCCGCGCTGGTGGTGCGCGCGGGAGCGGACACCGGGGGCGGCGGTCCGCTCGGCGGGCGCGGCGAAGGGGCCGCGCTGGACGGCGTGCTGCGGAAGCTCGGCGCCCCCGCCCGGGGCGACCTGCCGGCGGGCGGCTACCGGCTCGCGGTCGGCCGGGCCGACGGCCGGGACACCGTCGCGCTCGCGGGCAGCGGCGCCGACGGACTGTTCCACGCGGTGCAGACGCTGCGTCAACTCGTGGACGGGCGGCGGATCGCCGGGGCGGCCGTCCGGGACTGGCCGGGGACGGCGGTCCGCGGGATGACCGAGGGTTTCTACGGCACCCCGTGGACCCATGAGCAGCGCCTCGACCAACTGGACTTCCTCAGCCGCACCAAGCAGAACCGCTACCTGTACGCGCCCGGCGACGACCTGTACCGCCAGGCCCGTTGGCGGGAGCCCTACCCGGCCGCCCAGCGCGCCCAGTTCCGGGAACTCGCCGAGCGGGCCCGCGACGGCCATGTCACCCTCGGCTGGGCGGTCGCCCCGGGACAGGGCATGTGCCTGTCGTCGGACGCGGACGTGCGGGCGCTGACCCGGAAGCTGGACGCCATGTGGGCGCTGGGCTTCAGGGCCTTCCAACTCCAGTTCCAGGACATCAGCTACAGCGAGTGGCACTGCCGCGCGGACGCCGAGGTCTTCGGTTCGGGCCCGCAGGCCGCGGCCCGGGCGCACGCCCGGGTGGCCAGCGCGGTGGCCGCGCACCTCGCCGCCCGCCACCCAGACGCGGCGCCGCTGTCGGTGATGCCGACCGAGTTCTACCAGGACGGCGAGACGCCCTACCGGCGGGCGCTGGCGGCCGGGCTCGACGACTCCGCGTCGGTCGGGGCCCCCGTCGAGGTCGCGTGGACCGGGGTCGGGGTGGTGCCGCGGACCATCACCGGCCCGGAACTCGCCCGGGCCCGGTCCGCGTTCGGACGGCCCGTGGTCACGATGGACAACTACCCGGTCAACGACTTCGCCCGGGACCGGGTCTTCCTCGGCCCGTACCTGGGGCGGGAACCGGCTGTGGCGGGCGGTTCGGCGGCCCTGCTGGGCAATGCGATGCAGCAGCCGGTGGCGTCCCGCATCCCGCTGTTCACGGCCGCCGACTTCGCCTGGAACCCGCGCGCCTACCGTCCCGGCGACTCTTGGCGGGCCGCGATCGACGCCGTGGCGGAGGCGACGGCGAACGGGAACGCGGAGCGGACCCGGGCGGCGGTGACCGCGCTCGCCGCGCACGACGCGTCCTCGGTGCTCGGCGCCGAGGAGTCGGCGTACCTGCGTCCGCTCGTCGACGCGTTCTGGGCGTCCCGGCTGCCGGGCGGCAAGGACCGGGAGGGCGCCGAGCAGCGGTTGCGCGACGCCTTCGTCCAGCTCACCCGGGTGCCCGACGACCTCGCGGGCACCGAACTGTACGGGGAGACCAAACCCTGGGCCGACCAGCTCGCCCGGTACGGGGCCGCCGGGGTGGCGGCGCTGGACCAGCTGGCCGCCCAGGAGCGCACCGACGGCCCGGCCGCCTGGGAGCACGCGCGCGATCTCGACCTACGGCTGCGGGAGCTGAAGGCGGCCGGGGTGACGGTCGGCGAAGGGGTGCTGGAGCCGTTCCTGAAACGGGCCCGGGTCGCCTTCGACACCTGGTCGGGGGCCGCGTCGGAACCCGATCCGACCGGTACCGGCGACGGTCGGACGCTGACCTTCGCGCGGTCCCGTCCGGTCCTGGCGGTGACCGCGCTCACCGAGCCGGGCACCGTCGGCACGGTGGAGGCCCTGGTCCCCGGCGGGGGCTGGCGGCGCCTGGGCGCGTTGTCGGCGGACGGCTGGACCGAACTGTCCACCAGCGGTCTGACGGCCCGGTCGATCCGGATCAGCGGCCCCGAACCGTCCCGGGTGCGACACCTGGTCCCCTGGTACGCGGACACGCCCGCCGCCGCCTTCGCACTGGCCCGTACGGAGGCCGACACGGCGATCGGGGGCGGGGCGCAGAAGGTCACCGTGCGGCTCACCGCCCAGCGGCCCGGCGCGGTGCGCGGCAAGGTGACCGTCAAGGCGCCCGAGGGCATCCGGGTGCGCGTGCCCAAGCAGGTGCTGGTGCCGCGCGGCACCCGGCTGGACGTCCCGTTGACGCTGACGGTGCCCGAGGACACCCCGTCGGGCACGTACGACGTCCCGGTGACGTTCGGCGGCGAGACCCGGGTGCTGACGGTGCGGGCCTTCCCAGAGACCGGCGGGCCCGATCTGGCGCGCGGGGCCCGGGCGGGCTCCTCGGCCGACGAGACCCCCGACTTCCCGGCCGCCGCGGCCGTCGACGGCGACCCCGCCACCCGCTGGTCCTCCCCCGTCGAGGACGGCTCCTGGTGGTCCGTGGAGCTGGACCGCCCGGTGCGGCTGGGCGAGGTGGTCCTGCGGTGGGAGGCGCACGCCGCGCGGTACCGGGTGCAGGTGTCCTCGGACGGTCGCGCGTGGCGCACCGTGGCGACCGTCGCGGACGGGCGCGGGGGCCGGGAGTCGGTCCGAATGGACGCCCGTGACGTCCGTCACGTCCGGGTCCAGGGTGACCGGCGGGCCACCCGCTTCGGCTACTCGCTCTGGTCGGTGGAGGCGTACGCCGTGAAGCGGTGAAGCGGTGGGTGGGGGCCGGTGCCGTGGCGGGCGGCGTCAGGCGGAGACGCCGTCGATCCGGGCCAGTGCGTCATCGGCGCCGTACGGCTGGAGGTAGGGCAGCCAGCGCGGGTCCCGGTGGCCGGTGCCGATGATGCGCCAGGCCAGCCCGGTCGGCGGCGCCGGCTCGTGCCGCAGCCGCCAGCCGATCTCCACCAGGTGGCGGTCCGCCTTGACGTGGTTGCAGCGGCGGCAGGAGGCGACGACGTTGTCCCAGGCGTGCTGACCGCCCCGGCTGCGCGGGATCACGTGGTCGACGCTGGTCGCGACGCCCCCGCAGTACATGCAGCGCCCACCGTCGCGGGCGAACAGGGCACGCCGGGTCAGAGGAACGGGCCCCCTGTAGGGGACCCGGACGAAACGCTTGAGCCGCACTACACTCGGTGCTGGAACGGTGACGGTCGCGCTGTGCATGAAGGCGCCTGATTCCTCCAGGCAGACTGCCTTGTTCTCCAGGACGAGGACGAGCGCGCGGCGGAGCGGTACGACGCCGAGGGGCTCGTACGACGCGTTGAGGACCAGGACGTGCGGCACGTATGCCTCCTTGTACGCCGGCGGCGCGTGGCTCGCGCCGGGACGATCTGGTTCAGTCTCTCCTCTTGCCTGGTCGACGCGCCACCACCTCCCGGTAACGGGGCGAGGGAGTTTATTCTCACGTCGCCCCGACCACCGCCGGCACCCACCACCCGCCACCTCGTGGTACGGGGTCCCCGACCCCTGCTCCCGCCCTGGTGGGAGCGGGTCCCCGCGGCCGCCCGACGAGCCCTCCGAACGCCCCGGTGCGCGGCGATCGGAGCACTGTTCGGGCGACACTGCCCCGTTAGTGTGGTGTGTCTGCCCGATCCCGGCGGGTCGCCCCACCCCGCCGTCCCCCAGCGGGCAGGCCGCTGAGCCTGGAGGTACCTGCCGTGTTCCTGTCCGTCCTGCCGGTCACCGGCGCCGACCCGGGTCCCGTCACCCTGGAGGACGCTCACGAGTCGGCGACGAACGCCGCGAGCTGGGTCGAGCAGAACTGGTCGACGTGGCTGAGCATCGGTCTGCGCGTGCTGCTGATCCTCGTCATCGCCGTGGTGCTGCGGGTGGTGATCCGGCGGGCCATCACCAAGCTGATAGACCGGATGAACCGGACCGTGCAGGCCGTCGACGGCACCGCACTGGGCGGGCTGCTGGTCAACGTGGAGCGCCGCCGCCAGCGCTCGCAGGCGATCGGCTCGGTACTGCGCTCGGTCGCGTCCTTCCTCATCCTGGGCACGGCCGCGCTGATGGTCCTGTCCACGTTCCAGATCAACCTGGCGCCGCTGCTGGCCTCGGCCGGTGTCGCAGGCGTCGCGATCGGTTTCGGCGCGCGCAACCTGGTCACGGACTTCCTGTCCGGCGTCTTCATGATCCTGGAGGACCAGTACGGCGTCGGGGACTCGATCGACGCGGGCGTGGCCTCCGGCGAGGTCATCGAGGTGGGGCTGCGGGTGACCAAGCTGCGCGGCGACAACGGTGAGATCTGGTACGTCCGCAACGGCGAGGTGAAGCGCGTGGGCAACCTCTCGCAGGGCTGGTCCACCGCGGGCGTCGACGTGACGGTGCGGCCCAGCGAGGACCTGGACCGGGTCCGTGCGACGCTCACGGAGGTCGCCGAGCGGATGGCCAAGGACGAGCCGTGGAACGAGCAGCTGTGGGGTCCCATCGAGGTCCTCGGCCTGGACAGCGTGCTGATCGACCAGATGGTGATCCGGGTCACGGCGAAGACGATGCCCGGCAAGTCGCTCGGCATCGAGCGGGAGCTGCGGTGGCGGATCAAGCGGGCGTTCGACGCGGCGGGCATCCGGATCGTCGGGGGGTTGCCGCTCCAGCAGGCGGACGAGTCCGCGGCGGATCCGACGGCGGGGGTGTCCCCGCCGTCGGCGTACGCGAACACCGCGTCGCCGCAGTCGATGGCCGCGTCCCCCATCCCCCCCACCAACCTCACGAAGTAGGCCCCCCTGCGGGTGCGCTGCGGGTTTGCGCAGTTCCCCGCGCCCCTGATCGGGGTCCTCCGGTCGAGGGTCGACTGCGGGTCCGCATGGGTTGCTCGCGCAGTTCCCCGCGCCCCTATCGGGACCTCCGGCCGGGAGTTCGGCTGCGGGTGCGCGGGGGTTGCTCGCGCAGTTCCTCGCGCCCCTGTTGGGGCCTCGTTGCTGGACGGCGGTGGGGAGAGCCCCGATGAGGGGCGCGGGGAACTGCGCAAAACCCACGACGCACCCGCGCTGGACAGCGGACCTGCGGGGAAGCGCACCCGAAGGGGGCGCGGGGAACTGCGCGAGCAACCACAGCGCACCCGCACGGGACAGCGCACCCGCAGGAGTTCAAGGGCCAGGAACCCGCACCGGCATCACGCACGTGGTAAAGCTGCCCTGATCCGCAGAACGAACCACGACGGGCCCGTCCACCTCACGGACCTCCAACAACGCATCGGGCCCGACCCCCGCGTCCACCGCGGGCAACAGCACCCCGGGATCGAAGGAGATCCGCACCCGCCCCCCACCACACAGCGCCCGCGGCACCCGCACCCCGTCGACGGCGACCCCGTCCGGCCCCGCCGTGAGGGTCACGTACCGTTCGCCCGCCGCGACCAGCGGCCCCCGCAGCGCCGCCCGGTCGACGACCACCCGCTGCCGCACCGGCCCGAGACCGGCCAGCACCGCCCGCCAGTCGGGGAACTCCCCGGAGGCGACGCGCACCGACCGCTCCCCCTCCGGACCGAGCAACCGCACCCCTTCGGGCCCCGCCTCGACGGTGACCTCCGACAGCGGCAGCGCCCACACCGCGAGTTCCCGCGCCCGTTCCGCCTCGACCAGGAACGACCGGGGCCCGCCCCGCCCCGCGTCGGCCCGTAGCGTGCGGGCCGCGAGCCGGTACCGGTCGGTGGCGACCACCCGGACCTCCCCGTGGTCCAGTTCGACCGACAGACAGCCCAGCACGGGGTGCTCGGCCCGCACCGCACCGCTCGCCGTCGCCGTGACCACCTGCCGCAGCGCCCGGGAGAACTCCGCTCCCCCGACCCGGGCGGTCGTGGTCGGGCCGGGCAGTTCGACCAGGAGGTCCCGTACCGCGGCGCGGGCCGCGTCGGCCGCTTCGGCGGCCCGTCGGGCGTGGTCCTCCAGGACGGTGCGGGCGTCCTCGGGCGGACCGTCCAGCACCGCCAGCACATCGGCCAGCGGCACCCCGGCCGCCCGCGACCGGCGCACCCGCACCGCGCGTTCCTCCTGGTCAGGGGAGTAGTACCGGTATCCGGTGACGGGGTCCACCCGCGCGGGCCGCAGTACGCCGCAGTCGTCGTAGAAGCGCAGCGCGCTGGCGGCGAGTCCCACCCGCCGCCCGAACGCGCCGATGCCCATCAGTGCGTCCGGGTCACCGGGCGCGCCCGGGTTGCTCTGTTCGTCCATGCGTCTGAGCCTCCCCCTTCGAGCGGCTTGAGGGTCAAGCGGGGCGGGCCGGTGCGCGGACACAGATAACGAGTTGGTAGCCGCCCGTCCGCTCCATTGACGACCGCGCGCATGGGCCCCTACCTTCCCTGCAACGGATAGGAAAGTTTCCTAACAGTGCTCCGGGGACGGGAAGGGCAGGTGATTCCGCGATGACCTCGACCGACCCCACCGGTCACACCGGTCACGGCGGCCCCGTCTGGCACCCCGGCCCGGGCGGCGGCCCGAGCGCGCCGACCACCCCCGGCACCCCCCGCGTCCTCCGCACCATGAACGACCGCGCGGCGCTGGACCTGCTGTTGGCGCAGGGGCCCCTGTCCCGTACCCGGATCGGCGAGCTCACCGGGCTGTCCAAGCCCACCGCGTCCCAGCTCCTGGCCCGGCTGGAGGCCGCCGGCCTGGTCCGTGCCACCGGCACCACCGAGGGCCGCCCCGGTCCGAACGCCCAGCTCTACGCGGTGAACCCGACGGCGGCGCACGCGGCCGGGCTGGACGTCCGCCCCGAAGGCATCCGCGCGGCGGTCGCCGACGTCACCGGCCGCACCGTCGGCGAGTACGCCCTGCGCACCCCCGGCCGCCGCAGCGACCGACCGGTGGTCCAGCTGGTGACCGAGGCGGTGGACGGTGCCGCGTCCGCCGCCGGGTTGACCCGGGGCGAGGTGCACCGGCTCGTGATCGGGACGCCGGGCGCGTTCGACCCGAACACCGGGCGGCTGCGCTACGCCTCCCACCTCCCGGGCTGGCACTCCCCCACCCTGCTGGACGACCTGGCCGCGGCCCTGCCGATGCCCGTGGGCTACGAGAACGACGTGAACCTCGCGGCCGTCGCCGAACAGCGGCTCGGTGCGGCCCGCGGGCACGAGGACTTCGTGCTGCTGTGGAACGAGGACGGGCTCGGCGCGGCCCTGGTCATCGGCGGCCGACTGCACCGCGGGTGGACCGGCGGCGCGGGCGAGGTCGGGTTCCTCCCGGTGCCGGGCGCCCCGCTGATGCGTCAGGTCACGAAGACCAACAGCGGGGGCTACCAGGAGCTGGCGGGGGCCCAGGTGGTCGCCCGGCTCGCCCGCCGGCTGGGCATCGTCCCGGTGCCGCAGGGCCCCCACCCGGAAGCCGCCGCGACCCTGATCAGACGGGCGGTCGACCACCTCGCCGACCCGGGGACGTCCCGCCACCACGGCCGGATCGGCGACGCGTACCAGGACCTGCTGCGCACCTACGCGACCGGGCTGGCGACCGGGCTCGCCTCCCTGGTCTCCGTGCTGGACCCCCAACTCATCGTGCTCAGCGGCTCGGTGCTCACCGCCGGTGGTGAGGCGCTGCGCTCGCTGGTCCAGGCCGAACTGGCCGACCTGGCCGCCTCCCGGCCGAAGCTGGTCGTCGGCACGGTCGACGGACACCCCGTGCTGCGCGGCGCGCTGGAAAGCGCGCTGGCGGCCACCCGCGACGAGGTCTTCGACACCTCGCGCGCCCCCTAAGCCCCCCACGGGATCCGGCCCCCTCCGGGAGCCCGGATGCACCACGCACCACACGCACCACGCATCACCACGCACCCCCAGTCCCCCGTTCCCTACCCCCGTCCCCACCCCCAGCCCCGTCCGGTACCACCAGCACATCCCCGCACAGCACGTACGGCGCACACACCACCCGTTTGCCCCGACCCGCTCAAGGGAGACACCGTCATGCCCGGATTCCGTCGGAAGGCCGCGGCCGCCCTGGCCGCCACCACCTCGATAGCCCTGTTCGCGACGGCCTGTACGGGCGAGTCGTCGACGGGTGCCGAAGACGACGCGTCCAAGAACACGACGATCACGTTCTGGCACGGCTGGACCGCTCCCTCGGAAGTGAAGGCGATCGAGGACAACATCGCCCGCTTCGAGGACGCGCACCCGAACATCAAGGTGAAGGTCGTCGGTGCGATCAACGACGACAAGCTCAACCAGGCGCTGCGGGCGGGCGGTTCGAAGGGCCCGGACGTGGTGTCCTCGTTCACCACCGCGAACGTCGGGAAGTTCTGTTCCTCCGGCGCCTTCACGGACCTCGCGCCGTTCATCGAGAAGGACGGCATCGACCTGGAGAAGACGTTCTCCAAGGTGCTGTTGGAGTACACGCAGTTCGAGGGCAAGCGGTGCGCGCTGCCGCTGCTGTCGGACGCCTACGGCCTCTACTACAACAAGGACGAGTTCAAGAAGGCCGGGATCAAGGCGCCGCCGAAGACCTGGAGCGAGTTCCTGGAGGTCGCCAAGAAGCTCACCAAGGCCAAGGGCGACAGCTACGAGACCCTGGGCTTCATGCCGAACTACCACGGCTACGAGACGGTCGTCTCGCACTACATGTCCCAGTGGAACCACGAGTACTTCGACGCGGACGGCAAGTCCAACATCGCCAAGGACCCGGCGTTCGCGGAGATGTACACCTTCCAGAAGAAGCTGGTCGACAAACTCGGCGGCTTCGGGAAGCTGGAGAAGTACCGCACCACCTTCGGCGACGAGTGGGCCGCGGAGCACCCCTTCCACCTGGGTCAGGTCTCCATGCAGCTGGACGGCGAGTGGCGGCTCGGCATGGCCGAGGCGGCCGACGTCGACTTCGAGATCGGCGTGGCGCCGCTGCCCGTCGCGGACGACGAGGTGGACGAGTACGGCAAGGGCTACCTGTCCGGGACGATCATGGGCATCGCCCCGCAGAGCAAGAAGAAGAACGCCGCCTGGAAGCTGATGAAGTACATGACCACCGACACCGACGCGGTGGTGCAGTTCGCGAACGGGATCAAGAACGTCCCGTCGACGCTGGCGGCGCTCGACTCGCCCGACCTGAAGCTCGACCCGCGGTTCAAGACCTTCCTGGACATCGCCAAGCACCCCAAGTCGAACACCTCGCCCGGCGCGGTCGACGGCATCGGGTACCAGAACACGCTCCAGGACTTCGGCTACCGCTACGAGGCCGGCAAGGTCAAGGACCTCCAGGCCGGCCTGGAGGAGACCGCCGAGCAGATCGACACGGACCTCGCGAAGGTCGCGCGGTAACCGTGGCCACCCAGCACACGCTGCGGGCGAAGCGCCGTCGTTCGGCGCTTCGCACGTTCGCCTTCCTCTCGCCCTGGCTGATCGGGTTCGCCGTCTTCTTCGCCTACCCGCTCGTGTCGACCGTCTACTTCTCGTTCATGCAGTACGACGGCTTCGCACCGCCCACCTGGAACGGGCTCGACAACTGGTCGTACCTGTTCAACGACTTCCCGAAGTTCTGGCCCGCGATGCAGAACACCCTCTGGCTGGTGCTGGTGATGGTCACCTGCCGGGTCGCCTTCGGGCTCGGCATCGGGCTGCTGATCACCAAGATCAAGTCGGGTACCGGGGTGTTCCGGACCCTGTTCTACCTGCCCTACCTCGCGCCGCCGGTCGCGGCGACGCTGGCCTTCGTGTTCCTGCTCAACCCGGGGACCGGCCCCGTCAACTCCGTGCTGGAGTCGGTGGGCATCTCCGCGCCCAGCTGGTTCAACGACGCCGACTGGTCCAAGCCCGCGCTGACCGTGCTCGCCGTGTGGGGCATCGGCGACCTCATGGTCATCTTCATGGCCGCCCTGCTGGACGTGCCCAAGGAGCAGTACGAGGCCGCCGAACTGGACGGGGCCTCCCGCTTCCAGCGGTTCCGGTTCGTGACGGTGCCGAACATCTCCCCGATCATCCTGTTCGCGGTGGTGACCGGGGTCATCGCGGCCATGCAGTACTACACGCAGCCGATCGTCGCCGCCAAGGTGGCCTCCGGGCGGATGGGCGGCTCCGGGCAGCCCTTCGAGCCGGGCTATCCGGAAGCCTCGACGCTGACCCTGCCCCAACTCGTCTACAACGTCGGCTTCCAGCGCTTCGACTACGGCACCGCCTGTGCCGGGGCGCTCGTCCTGTTCGTCCTCGCCATGGCGTTCACCGCACTGCTGATGCGACGCCGCGGCGGCCTCATCGGGACCGGTGACTGACCCATGGCCCAGGTGACCGAGAAGACCCCGGCGCGCGCGGTACGCCCCGCGCCGGCCCCCGTCACGCCCGCCCAGCGCACCGCCCGCCGCAAGGCCCTGCTGCACTGGATCGCCGTGCACTCGCTCGGCGTGGCGGCGGCCCTGTTCTTCCTGCTGCCGTTCGCCTTCGTGCTGCTGACCTCGCTGATGAGCGACCAACAGGCGCTCACCCGCGACCTGTGGCCGCGGGACTGGAAGTTCGACAACTACCTCACCGTGTGGGACACCCCCGGCTTCCTCACCTGGTGGCGCAACACCCTGCTCTACGCGGGCCTGGGGACCGTGCTGTCGGTGGTGTCCTCGATCCCGGTGGCGTACGCGCTCGCCAAGTTCCGGTTCCGGGGCCGCAAGCTCTCGCTGATGCTGGTCATCTCGATGATGATGCTGCCGCCGCAGGTCGTCATCATCCCGATGTACCTGTTCTGGGCCAAGCAGATGGACCTGTCGGGGACGCTCTGGCCGCTGATCATCCCGATGGCCTTCGGCGACGCGTTCTCGATCTTCCTGCTGCGGCAGTTCCTGCTGACCATCCCGGACGAGTACCTGGACTCGGCCCGGGTCGACGGCTGCGGGGAACTGCGCACCCTGCTGCGGGTGGTCCTGCCGATGGCCAAACCGGGCATCGCCGCGGTCGCCCTCTTCCAGTTCTTCTACGCCTGGAACGACTACTTCGGACCGCAGATCTACGCGTCCGACAACCCCGCCGCCTGGACGCTCAGTTACGGACTGGAGTCGTTCAAGGGCGCGCACCACACCAATTGGAACCTGACCATGGCAGCTACCGTGCTGGTCATGGCACCGGTCATCCTCGTCTTCTTCTTCGCCCAGAAGGCGTTCGTCGAGGGTGTCACGCTCACTGGAGTGAAGGGCTAGTACTACTGATGAAACTGACCGTGGTCGGCGGAGGGTCGACCTACACCCCCGAGCTCATCGACGGATTCGCGCGGCTGCGGGACACCCTCCCCGTCTCCGAACTCGTCCTGGTCGACCCGGCGGCCGACCGGCTCGAACTGATCGGCGGGCTCGCCCGGCGGATCTTCGCCAAGCTGGGCCACCCGGGCACCATCACCACCACCGACGACCTGGACGCGGGCGTCGCCGACGCCGACGCGGTCCTGCTGCAACTGCGCGTCGGCGGCCAGGCCGCCCGCAACAACGACGAGACCTGGCCGCTGACCTGCGGCTGCATCGGTCAGGAGACCACCGGCGCGGGCGGCCTCGCCAAGGCACTGCGCACGGTGCCGGTGGTCCTCGACATCGCCGAACGCGTCCGGCGCACCAACCCGAACGCCTGGATCATCGACTTCACCAACCCGGTCGGCATCGTCACCCGGGCCCTGCTCAGCGCCGGCCACAAGGCCGTCGGGCTGTGCAACGTGGCGATCGGCTTCCAGCGGAGGTTCGCCGACCACCTGGGCGTCGCCCCGAGCGAGGTCCACCTCGACCACGTCGGACTCAACCACCTCACCTGGGAGACCGGGGTCCGCCTCGGCGGGCCGCAGGGCGAGGACGTGCTGCCGAAGCTCCTCGCCGAACACGGCGACACCATCGCCTCCTCGCTCAGCCTGCCCCGGTCCCTGCTCGACCGGCTCGGCGTGGTGCCCTCCTACTACCTGCGCTACTTCTACGCCCACGACGAGGTCGTCCGCGAACTGCGGACCAAGCCGTCGCGGGCCGCCGAGGTCGCCGCCATGGAGCGCGAACTCCTGGAGATGTACGGGGACCCCGCCCTGGACGAGAAGCCCGCCCTGCTCGCCAAGCGCGGCGGCGCCTTCTACTCGGAGGCCGCCGTCGACCTGGCCGCCGCACTGCTCGGCGGGGGCGGCAGCCCGTACCAGGTGGTCAACACCCTCAACCGGGGCACCCTGCCGTTCCTGCCGGACGACGCGGTGATCGAGGTGCAGGCCGAGGTCGGCCCCGACGGACCCCGTCCGCTGGCCGTGCCGAAGCTCGACCCGCTGTACGCGGGGCTGGTCGCGAACGTCACGGCGTACGAGGACCTGGCACTGGACGCCGCACTGCGCGGGGGCCGCGACCGGGTGTTCCGCACGCTGCTCGCCCATCCGCTGATCGGGCAGGTCGAGTACGCCGACAAGCTCACCGACGAACTGATCGCGCACAACCGGGAGCACCTCGCGTGGGCATGAGCGGCTCCACCCCCTCGCAGCGGCCCGGACCGCCCGCCGTGGCGGGCCGGCCGGTGCTCGCCATCGACGCGGGGAACAGCAAGACCGACGTCGCGGTGGTCCTGGCCGACGGACGGGTGGCCGGGACCGGCCGCGGCGGCGGGTTCCAACCACCGAAGGTGGGCGTCGAGGCGGCGGTCGACGCGCTCGCCGAAGCGGTGGCGCCGGCGTTCGCCGAGGCCGGCGTCACCTCGGTCGGGCACGTGTCAGCGTGCCTGGCCAACGCCGACCTGCCGGTGGAGGAGGCACAGCTCGCCGAGGCCCTGCGGCGGCGGGGCTGGAGCGCCGTCGACAGCGTCGAGGTGCGCAACGACACCTTCGCCCTGCTGCGGGCCGGGGTCGCCGAACCGCGGGGCGTGGCCGTGGTGTGCGGGGCGGGCATCAACTGCGTGGGCATGCGGCCCGACGGTCGCACCGCGCGGTTCCCCGCGATAGGGAAGATCTCCGGGGATTGGGGCGGCGGCCTCGGTCTCGCGGAGGAGGCCCTGTGGTTCGGGGCGCGGGCCGAGGACGGGCGCGGGGAGCCCACCGAGCTGGCGCACGCGCTGCCCCGGCACTTCGGACTCGACACGATGTCCGCGCTGATCGAGGCGCTGCACCTCGGGCACGTTCCCGCGGGGCGCTGCCACGAGCTGACCCCCGTGCTGTTCGCCACCGCGCAGGAGGGCGACCCCGTCGCCCGCTCCCTGGTCGACCGGCTCGCCGACGAGGTCGTGAGCATGGCGGTGGTGGCGCTGCGGCGGCTGGAACTGCTGGACGAGGAGACGCCCGTGGTGCTCGGCGGCGGCATCCTGGCCGCCCGGCACCCCCGGTTGGACTCCGGGGTGCGCGAACGGCTCGCGGAGCGGGCGCCGAAGGCCGTGCCCCAGGTGGTGACCCAGCGCCCGGTGCTGGGCTCCGCGCTGTTGGGGCTGGACCGCATCGGCGCGGACGCGGACGCGGGGCAGCGGCTGCGGAAGCACTTCTCCTAGGACGGGGTCCGGTCCCGTCCGTGCGCCGGCCCGCCCCCTGCACGGGCCGGCGCACGGACAGCTCCCGCACGGGGTGCGGCGCCGCGCCGCACCCTCAGCCGGCCGGCGGAGGCGTCCCCTCCGCACGCGCCGGGCCGGTCGCGTAGGCCAGCGGCGGCGCCACGGCCTGGGCGTCCACCCCCTCGCCCACCCAGAGCGAGATGAACAGCGCGGCGGTCGCCTCCAGGAGCCCCGCCCGGTCGAGCCCGCCGCCGGCCACCGGATCGCAGCCCACGTCCCGCACCAACGCACGCACGAGGGCCAGGGCTTGCGGATCGTCCCCGCAGACCGGAACCGCCAGCGGACGGCCGTCGAAGACGGGGGGCCGCATGCGCCACACGTCCTCGTGGCAGAGGTTGAACGCCTTGACCACCCGGGCTTCCGGCGCCGCCGCGGCCAACTGCTCCGCGGCCGAGGGCCCTTGCCCGGTCAGCAACCGGAAGCCGGGCCCGACCGGGTTGGAGCAGTCGAGCAGCACCCTGCCGGCCAGGACCCCGCGCAGTTCCCGTACCACCTCGGCCCCCGCGCCGAACGGCAGCGCCGCCAGGACCACCTCCCCGAACCCGGCCGCCGCATCGAGCCCGGTGGGGTGCGCGGCGGGGCCGATGCGCTGCGCGAGCCGCTGCGCCCGGTCCGGGTCCCGGCCGCCCACGGCCACCTCGTGCCCGGCCCGCACCCAGTGGGTGGCGAGCGCGTCCGCCATGTTGCCCGTGCCCAGTACGCCGATCCTCATCACGCGTTCCCCTCCGTGCCCCGTCCTGCGGTGCCCGTTCCGGTCGTTCACCACGACGCTAGGGGGCCCGTCGGGCACCATGTGGTGCGTGACGACCGACGCCTTCCTCGCCGACTGCCGCGCTCGCCTCGCCTTCGACCTGCTCTCCCACACCTGGAACGCCGTGGTGCTCTGGGCACTGCGGGACGGCCCGCGGCGCCCGGTCGAACTGCGGGAGCACATCGGGGGCATCAGCTCCAAGGTCCTCACCGAGACCCTGCGGCGCCTCCAGTTCAACGGGCTGGTGACGCGGCACGCGCTGCCCGGTGCGCCGCCGCGGGTCGAGTACCGGCTGACCGACCTGGGCCGCACCCTGTTGGCCCCCATCGACGCCTTCGGGGCCTGGGCCTTCGAACACGGCGACGAGGTGATGGCCGCGCAGGAGGCCGCGGAGGCCGTCACGCCGCCGGACCCGCCCCGTACCCGTACCGCCGGGTAGGGGCGCGTCGGAGCCCGTAGGGCCACTCGATCGTGTGTACGGAGCGTGCGAGAGGGAACCGAACACCCTCGGAGGGCGTATTCACCAATGGGGGGCACAAGATCCCGGCAATGCCCGTGCGCGAGGGGGCGCCTACGGTGATACTGGCCGCACCGAACGGGCAGCGCAGGGGGATGGACGGATGACCACGGGGGAGGCCGCATGACGCATCCGTCGCACCGCGGCACACAAGCACCGACCGGAGCCGTGCCCACCGGCCGCCCGTCCACCAGACCGACGCCGGGCGGGTCCGGAGCGCCGGCCGGCGTGCCCGGACAGCCCTCCGCACCCACACGGCCGCACCCCGCGCACCCCTCCCCGGAGCCGACGGCGCCCCCGGCGTCGACGGCGGCGCTGTCGCCCCGCCGGTCCGCCTGGGCGGAAGGCACGGACCGGCTCCGCGCGGCGGCGACCACCGAGCCGGGCCGGCTGCGCCTCATCGGCGCCGTCCTCGCCCTGCTGGTCATCGGGTTCGGCGCGGTGACCTCCTGGCAGGTGACGGACCGCGCCACCGCGGCCGACGACGTCCTGCACCGCAGCCAGCCCCTCGCCTCGGAAGCCGCAGCGGTCTACCGCTCGCTGGCCGACGCCAACACCGCCGCGTCCAGCGGTTTCCTCGCCGGCGGCCAGGAGCCCGCCCAGGTGATCGAACGGTACCGGCGGGACATCGACACCGCCTCCGAGAAGCTCGCCGCGGCGTCCGCCGGAGCGGAACCGGGCTCCGCGTCCGCCGCCGCCATCGCCGACCTCAACCAACTCCTGCCGCGGTACACGGGCCTGGTGGAACGCGCCCGCGCCAACAACCGGCAGGGCCTGCCGCTGGGCGGCGCCTACCTGCGGTACGCGAACGACACGATGCAGACCGAGATGCTGCCGGCCGCGGAGAAGCTCTACACCAGCGAGAACGCCCGGCTGCGCGCCGACTACGACGCCGCGACGCCCTACCCGTGGGTGGCCATCGGGGTCGGCACGCTCGCCCTGGCCGCCCTCGCCTGGGCCCAGCGCCGCAACTACCTGCGCACCAACCGGGTGTTCAACCACGGACTGCTCGCCGCGACCGCCGCCTCGACGGTCGTCCTGCTGTGGCTGGTCATAGGGCACTCGGTGGCCCGTTCCGGGCTGAACGACTCGTACGAACACGGGGTGCGCTCGCTCAACGCCCTCAACGACGCCCGCCTCGCGTCCCTGAAGGCCCGCGGCAACGAGAACCTGACCCTGGTGAGCCGCGGCGCCGAGACGGTCACGGTGAAGGACGTCCCGGTCGACAAGTACGACGCCGCGTACAACGAGCAGATGGGCCTGCTCGCGGGCACCGAGGGGCGTCCCGGTCTGCTGGCCGCGGCCCTGGACCTCGCCGACGACGCGGACGGCAGGACGCCCGTCTCGGACGCCACCGATGCCATGAAGGTCTGGCAGGAGCGGCACGGAGTGGCCCGTGACCGGGACAACGCGGGCGACTACCAGGGCGCCCTGGACAAGATCATCGGTACCGAGAAGGACAAACCGACGGGCCGGTGCGTCAGTACCGAGGACCGGCCGACCGGGGAGTGCTTCGACGCGGTCGACGCGGCCCTGGACAAGGCCCTCGCCCATGAACAGGGCGAGTTCAAGAAGGCCGTCGGGCACGCGCCGGGCAGCATGAACGCCCTGGCCCTGGGCGCCGCGGCGCTCGCGCTGCTGGCCGCCGCGTTCGCCCTGCTCGGCATCGGGCGCAGGCTGTCGGAGTACCGGTGAGAGGGGACGCGACGATGAGTACGCGACGCGTGAGCCTGCGGGGTTGGGGCGGGGTCGCCGCGATGGCGGTCGCCTGCGTCCTCACGGCCCTCTTCGTCCTGTTGCCGGTGACCCACAGCAACGGCGACGAGGCGCCGCTGGGCGGGCCGGGGGTGGCCGACGGCCTCCAGACCGCGGCCGAGGACTGCACCCCGGAGGCGTCCAGCCTGCGCGCGAGTGCCGAAACGGGGCCCGCGGTCGCCGCGATCCGCAAGCGCGGACGCCTGGTGATCGGCGTGGACCAGAACAGCTACCGCTGGGGCTACCGCGACCCGAACAAGGACGGCGGCAGCCTGGAGGGCTTCGACATCGACCTGGCGAAGGCGGTCGCGCGGGAGATCCTGCCGGGCGGCCCGGTCCAGTTCCGGGCGATCCCCACCAACCAGCGGATACCCGCACTCAAGAGCGGGCAGGTGGACATGATCGTGCGGACCATGACGATCAACTGCGAACGCTTGGAGCAGGTCGACTTCTCCACCGCCTACTTCAGGACGGGCCAGCAGGTCCTCGCCCCCCGCGACTCGACCGTCACCGGCTACAACCGCACCCTGGCGAACAAGCGGGTGTGCTCGGCCAAGGGCTCCACGGCCGAGACCGCGCTGAAGGCGAAGAGTTACGGCGCGGACGTCTCGACCACGGTGCCCAACCAACTCGACTGCCTGGTCCGACTGCAACTCGGCGAGGTGGACGCGGTGGTCACGGACAGCGCGCTGGCGGCCGGGCAGGCCGCCCAGGACCCGACGGTGCAGCTGAAGGGCAAGCCGTTCACGACCGAGTACTACGGCATCGCGATGAAGAAGGGCTCGGACGACCTGGTGCGCCGGGTCAACCAGGTCCTCGTGGAGTACCGCGCCCAGGAGTGGCAGGAGTCCTACGACAAGTGGCTCGCCGACGACCTGGGCCCCGACGTGGAGCCGCCGGCCCCGCAGTACCGCGACTGAGACGACGCACGACGGCAGGTCCGATCCGGCCCGCCGGGGCACGACCGAGAACGGTGAGGTGATCGATGGGCGGCACGGGACCCGCTGGTCCGGTGATGGACCGGGACGAGGTGGACCGTGCGCTGGCGCGGCTCGGCGCGGAGCACGAGGCCATCGAGACGTCGCTCCTCGCGCTCCAGGACCATGCGGGCCGCAGGCTGCTCGAAGGCGCCGAACTGACCGGCACCACCCGTGAGCGGTGGGCGCGGACGGACGCCTCGATCTCCGTGCTGTGGGCCTACTTCGAACGCTATGCGCAGGTGTTGCGTTCGGCCCGGGAGCTGCGGGCCCGCCGGCGCTGGTCCAGCCAGGAGGACCTGGCGCGGCTGACGGAGCTGCTGCGCGGGCCCAGCGTGACGGTCCCCGGCCCCGAGGGCGCCGAGTCCGCAGCCGCCCCCTCGCTCACCGGCCCGGCCCGGCTCAGCCGCCAGTTCACCCTGGAGGAACTGGTCTCCGTCATGAACGACCTGTACGCGAGTTCGCTGGACCTGGTGGTCTCGGCGGACGCGGTGTGGTCGGCGCTGCCCGCCCGGATCGACCTGCTGGCGGCCGAACTCCAGCGCACCCGGGGGCTCGCCCACTCGGTGGGGGTGCGCCCCGGCGAACACCCCTCGGGGGACGACCTGGAGCGCATCACCCGCGCCCTGACCCTGTTGCGGGAACAGGTGGTGTCCGATCCGCTGGCGTTCTGGAGCCCCGCACGCGGCAGTTCGGCCCCGGGCGGCGGACGCCCCGACACCGGACGCTACGACCGGGAGGCCCGGGCCCTGGAGGAGGTGCGGCGGGAGATCGACGCGGTCCTCACCGTCCGCCAGGACGCCGAGGCCCGGCTGCTGCGGCTGCGCGACGTGCTGTCCCGCGCGGACCGCACGCTGGCGGAGGCCCGTTCGGCGCGCGGGGAGGTGCTGGCCAAGATCGCGGCTTCGGAGGTCCCCGCGGTCTCGGGACCGCCGACCGCGCTCCAGGAGCAGTTGGCGGCGGCCTCGGAGTACCGTCGACACGCCCAGTGGCACCGGCTGTCGCCGCTGCTGGAGGCGTTGGAGCAGCGGGCGGAGGACGAGTTGGTGCGGGCCCGGGAGTCGCTGACCGCGGTGACGGCGCCGCTCGCGGTCCGGGCGGAGCTGCGCGGTCGGCTCGACGCGTACAAGGCGAAGGTGGCCCGGCACGGCCTGGCGGAGGATCCGTTGTTGATCGAGCGGTACGACCTGGCGCGCCGGATGTTGTGGAGCGCGCCCTGTGATCTGCGGGCGGCCGAGTCGGCGGTGCTGCGCTACCAGCGGGCCGCCGCCGAGGTACTGGTGCCGAGGGTGCCCGACCAGGGCGGCGCCGTGGACGGGAGGGGGAACCGATGACCGGCACGACGTGCCAACGGCCGGACTGCGAGGGCGCCTACGAGGACGTGGGCGGCGGCGAGCTGTACTGCGACACGTGCGGGCTGGCGCCGGTGGTCTCCGCGGGGAGCGGTCCCGGCTCCCCCGGCACGACGGGTACGAGTGCGGCGGGGTCCGGTACGGGTGCGGCGGGGTCGGGCAGCGCGTCCGGGCTCTCGGGTTCCCCGGGGTCGGCGCGCTCCGGCCGCTCCGCGCGCTCCTCCTCGTCGCGGCGTTCGGTGTCCGGGCGCCTGTCGCGGGCCCGTTCGGTGTCGGGCCGGCTGACCGAGCGCTCGGTGTCGGTGAACACCTCGGGCCGTACCGGCGGGGCGCCGAGCCGGGGCCGGCTCGGCGCGGGCCTGGTCGAGGTGCCGGGGGTGCCGCGCCCCGACCCGCAGGGCATGGTGCTGGAGGACCCGGAGGTGCCCGAGCGCAAGCGGTTCTGCTCGCGCTCGGACTGCGGTGCCCCGGTGGGCCGTTCCCGCGGTGAGCGGCCGGGGCGCACGGAGGGCTTCTGCACCAAGTGCGGGCACCCCTACTCGTTCGTCCCCAAGCTGACCGGGGGCGACGTCGTGCACGGGCAGTACGAGGTGATGGGGTGTCTGGCGCACGGCGGGCTGGGCTGGATCTACCTCGCGATCGACCGTGCGGTGGCCGACCGGTGGGTGGTGCTCAAGGGTCTGTTGGACACGGGTGACCAGGACGCGATGGCGGCGGCGATCTCGGAGCGCAGGTTCCTCGCCGAGATCGAGCACGCGAACATCGTGCGGATCTACAACTTCGTGGAGCACCTCGACCAGCGCACGGGCTCCCTCGACGGCTACATAGTGATGGAGTACGTCGGCGGCAAGTCGCTCAAGGAGATCGCCAACGAGCGGCGCACGCCCACCGGGAAGCGGGACCCGCTGCCGGTGGAGCAGGCGTGCGCGTACGGCATCGAGGCGTTGGAGGCGCTCGGTCACCTGCACAGCAGGAACCTGCTGTACTGCGACTTCAAGGTCGACAACGCGATCCAGACCGAGGACGAGCTGAAGCTCATCGACATGGGCGCGGTGCGGCGCACCGACGACGAGGAGTCGGCGATCTTCGGCACGGTCGGCTACCAGGCGCCGGAGGTCGCGGAGGTCGGCCCGTCGGTGGCGTCGGACCTGTACACAGTGGCCCGGACGCTCGCGGTGCTCACCTTCGACTTCCAGGGCTACACCAACGTGTTCGTGGACTCGTTGCCCGATCCGGAGCACATCGAGGTCTTCCGGACCTACGAGTCGTTCTACCGGTTGTTGGTGCGGGCCACCGATCCCGATCCGGCCCGGCGGTTCGCTTCGGCGCAGGAGATGGCGGAACAGCTGACGGGGGTGCTGCGGGAGGTCGTCGCGCTCCAGACGGGCCGTCCCAAGCCCGCGCTCTCCACCCTGTTCGGGCCGGAGTTGAAGGTCGTCGACGCGGAGTTGTTCGACGCGGGTGACGACGGGGGGTCGGTGCTCGGCGCCCGCCCGGTGCGCAGCGCCCGTCGGGTGCTCGGCGGTCGGCGTGCGGGTGCCGGGGCGGGCGCACCGGCCGGGCGTCCCGTGCTGCCGTCCGCGTCCGGCCCCCCGTCGGGCCCCGGTCCCGCACCGGGCACGCTCCTGGCCCCCGGACCGGCCGCGGGCCCCGTGCCGACGGCGAGCACGGGCCCCGGTGGCGCCTCGGTGGCCGGCCCGGGCGGCAGTCCCGCGGGAGGACCGGGTGGCACGTGGGCGCACACTCCGGCCGCCCTGACCGCCGGAGCGCCCGCCGCGGCGCTCACGGGCAGACTGGTGCGCCCCTTGGACGGCGTGTCGGCGGCCCTGGCACTGCCGGTGCCCCACGTCGACCCGGACGACCCCAATGCCGGCTTCCTCGCCGGTCTGATGGCGTCCTCGGCCCCCACCGAGTTGATCTCCGCACTGCACTCGGCGCCCGCCGACTCGCTGGAACTGCGGCTGCGGGAGCTACGGGCCCGGCTGGAGACGGGCGAGGCAGCGGCGGCGACCCGGATCCTGGACGCCCTGGTGCGGGACCACGCCGAGGACTGGCGGGTGATCTGGTACCAGGGGGTCGGTTCGCTCGCGGCCGGCGACCACGAGACGGCGGCGCTGTCGTTCGACGCGATGTACGACGCGTTCCCCGGCGAGCCGGCGCCCAAGCTGGCGCTCGGGGTGTGCGCGGAGGTGCTAGGCCAACTCGACAACGCCACCGAGTACTACCGGCTGGTGTGGACGACCGACCCGAGCTACGTGTCGGCCGCGTTCGGGCTGGCCCGGGTGCGGCTCGCCGCCGGGGACCGACCGGGCGCGGTACGGGTCCTGGAGTCGGTGCCGGAGTCCTCGATCCACTACACGGCGGCCCGGGTCGCGGCCGTCCGCGCCCGGCTGCGCAAGCGGCTCGCCGCGGGCCCGGACCAGCCGCTGCTGGACGATCTGACGGCCGCCGCGGGACAGGTGGAGGCGCTGGACGCCTTCGGTCTCGACGCGGTCCGCAGGGAGCGGCTGTCGACCGAGGTGCTGGGGACCGCGCTGGACTGGGTACTCTCCGGTAGCCGGGGTCCTTCCGCCGTGCCGGGCGGCTCCGGTGGCCGGACGGCGCTGCTCGGCAGTGAACTGGACGAGCGCGGGCTGCGGTTCGGCCTGGAGCGTTCGTACCGCACGCTGGCGCGGCTCGCGCGGGGCGGCGAAGAGAGGATCGAACTGGTGGAACGTGCAAACCGCTTCCGCCCCCGGACATGGGTGTGATTGATGTCGTCGCAGCAACCCCGGTCGGTCGCCGGTCCACGGTGCCCCAGGTGTGCGGAACCGCTGGAGCCGGGCGACCGGTTCTGTGGTGTGTGTGGTCATGATGTGTCGTCAGTGGGCGCCGGCGGGGGGCCCACCGGGCAGGACCACCCCACCATCGCCATGCAGAGCCCGGGACCCCCTGGTGCCCCGGCCCCGGGCGGCGCGGTCGCCGCGGTCGCGCCGGGCGCCCGGGTGCAGTGGCCCGAGGCGCCGGAGGTGAGCGGCGGCGTCCCCGCACCGGTGCACCGGGCCGGCGACATCTCGGGGCGCACCTCGGGCGGCGGTGACCTCCCCTCGTACGGCGGGCGTTCGGCGTCGGACGGTCCCGAGTTCCGTACCGACGAGCCCTACGCCCACCCCGACCCGGCCCCGGCGGGCAGCAGCGGCGACTATCCGCTGCCGGCCCCCGCCCCGAGCCCGGCGCCGGTCGCCGCCACGTCGCCCCCGTCGCCCACGTCGGCCACGTCGGCCGCAGACCCCCGCGAGGGCGTCCCCGCGGCCGGTGACCCCGCGGGTCCCGTGGCCAAGCGGTGCGTGTTCTGCGGGGTGGGCCGGGTCGCCCAGGACGACTACTGCGAACACTGCGGCAAGGCCCAGCCCCGGGAACGCGACCACATGGAGACCGCGTTGGACGCGGTCGCCGCGGTCAGTGACCGCGGGCTGCGCCACCACCGCAACGAGGACGCGTACGCGATCTCCTCGGCCGCGCTGCCCGACGGCTCGCCCGCCGTCGTCGCGATCGTCTGCGACGGGGTGTCCTCGGCCAGCCGACCCGACGAGGCGTCACTCGCCGCGTCCCGCGCGGCGAACGAGTGCGTGCTCGACCTGTTGCCGCAGGGCGTCCATCCGCAGCAGGCGATGCACCAGGCGATCGTCGCGGCGTCGGAGGCGGTCAACGCCCTGGCCGGGGAGGGCGCGCCGACCGGCGACACCGCGCACCAGAACGCACCCGCCTGCACCCTGGTCGGTGCGATCGTCGCGGATGAACTCCTGGTCATCGGCTGGGTCGGCGACAGCCGCGCCTACTGGGTGCCGGTGGACAGGTCGGCCCCCGTGGCCCGGCTCACCGAGGACGACTCCTGGGCGGCCCAGATGGTCGCCGCGGGCCTGATGAACGAGGCGGAGGCGTACGCCGACGAGCGCGCGCACGCGATCACCGGCTGGCTCGGCGCCGACTCCTACGAACTCGAACCGCACACCGTGTCGTTCAAGCCGGACCGGGCCGGGGTGGTGGTGGTGTGCACCGACGGCCTGTGGAACTACGCGGAGTCCGCGCAGAACATGGCCACGGTGCTCCCGGTGGACGCGCACCGGCACCCGCTGGAGGCGGCGCGGACCCTCGTGGGTCACGCCCTCGACGGCGGGGGCCACGACAACGTCACAGTCGCCCTGGTGCCGTTCCCCGCCCCCGAGCCGGGGGCAGGATCGGTCTGAGGCGGGCCGCCGACCGGGCCGGGGTGGGACCGGGACGGCGGAGCGAACCGGGACGCACCGAGGCGGTGTACGGCAAGGGGTGGGTCCGCGGTGCGGGCCGGCCCGAGCGTGGCGCCAGCGGGCGTACACGACCAGACGCGCCCACGTGCCGTGGGACAGCGAGGGGGAGCGGAATCCATGGCCAATTTCTCGAAGTCGCCCATACCGCAGTTCTCGGTCGACGTGTACCAGAACGAGTTCCTGCCCGAGGGCGGGCGCGAGGTCAACGCGATCGTCACGGTCACCTCGACCGGTGGCGGCACGATCGGCCCCGCGGCGTCCGCACCGCACCCGCGCGGCACCGGGGGGAACCCGGAGGCCGCGGTGGTGATCATGGTCGACTGCTCGGGGTCGATGGACTACCCGGCGACCAAGATGCGCGGCGCCCGCGAGGCGACGGCCGCGGCCGTCGACGCCCTGCGGGACGGGGTGCGGTTCGCGGTCGTCGACGGTACCCATGTCGCCCGGGAGGTGTACCCGAAGACCGGGGGCCTGGCGGTGGCGGACGAGCGGACCCGCGCCGAGGCCCGGCAGGCGTTGCGGAGCCTGTCGGCCGGCGGCGGCACCGCCATCGGCACCTGGCTGCGGCTCGCCGACGCCCTGCTCGCCACCGCCGACGTCCCGATCCGGCACGGCATCCTGCTGACCGACGGGCGCAACGAGCACGAGTCGCCCGAGGCCCTGCGGGAGGCCCTGGACGCCTGTGCGGGCCGCTTCACCTGTGACGCGCGCGGCGTGGGAACCGACTGGGAGGTCAAGGAGGTCACCGGCATCGCCTCCGCCCTGCTCGGCACCGCCGACATCGTCGCCGACCCGGCCGGGCTCGCCGCCGACTTCACGCAGATGATGGAGTCGACGATGGGCAAGGAGGTCGCGGACGTGGCGCTGCGGCTGTGGACGCCGATGGGCGCGCGGGTCGCGTTCGTGAAGCAGGTCGCCCCGAACGTCGAGGAGTTGACGGACCGTCGCACCGAGGCGGGGCCCCGGGCGGGTGACTACCCCACCGGCTCCTGGGGTGACGAGTCCCGGGACTACCACGTGTGCGTCGAGGTGGCGCCGGCGGGAATCGGCCAGGAGATGTTGGCGGCCCGGGTGTCGCTGGTCGTCCCGGAACCCGACGGGAGCGTACGGCCCCTGTCGCAGGGGTTGGTGCGTGCGGTGTGGACGGACGACATGTCGGCGTCCACGTCCATCAACCCGCAGGTCGCGCACTACACCGGCCAGGAGGAACTGGCACAAGTCATCCAACAAGGGTTGGACGCCCGCAAATCCGGCGATGTGGACGGAGCGACGGCCAAGTTGGGCCGCGCGGTCCAGCTCGCCAGCGCCTCCGGGAACGAGGACACCGCCAAGCTGCTGGCGAAGGTGGTGGACGTGGTCGATGCCGCTGCGGGTACTGTGCGACTGAAGGCGAAGGTCGCGGAGGCTGACGAGATGACTCTCGAAACCCGGTCCACCAAGACCGTCCGCGTCAAGAAGTAAGCAGGCGGTAACGGCCTCACCGCCGTAGCCCGCCCCGGCTCCCGGCCGCGGCGGACCGAGCTCCGGCCCCGTGCCGGAAGAGGAGAGGGGGAGGCGCCGACATGCCGACCTGTCCGAACGGACACCAGTCGGGTGCCGACGACTGGTGCGAGGTCTGCGGTCACCGCATGACCGGTGCCGTACCGCCGCCGCCACCGCCGCCCGCGGCCGGTTACGGTTTCCCACCGCCCGCGCCGGGCGCGCCGGGCGGCCCGCCGCCGCGCGCCGGGTCCGATCCCGTGCAGCCGGAGTACTGCCCGCAGTGCCACACCCCGCGGGAGGGCGGAGCGCCCTTCTGCGAGGAGTGCCGGTGGAACTTCATCACCAACAAGGCGACCTCGTACACGCCCCCGGCCCCGCGCCCGCCGGGCGGACTCGGCGGCCCGCCGCCAGGACGTTTTCCCGGACCCGGCGGTCCCCCCGGCCCGAGCGGCCCCCCCGGACCTCCCGGTCCCGGGGGAGCGCCCGGCCCGCACGGCCAGGGCCCCGGCCCGCACGGTCAGCACGGCCAGGGCCCCGGGCCGCTCGGCCGCGGTCCCGGCCAGCACGGTCAGGCACCGGGCCAGCACGCTCAGGCACCCGGTCCGCTCGGTCAGGGATCGGGACAGGACGCCTTCGGTTACCAGGGGTCACGCCCCTCGCAGGTGAACCGCCCCGCCGAGCCGATCCCGTCCTTCGGCGGTGGGGCTCCCGGACCGGGGGGTCCGCCGTCCCCGCCACCGGTGGGCCAGGTCCCCGGCGGACCCCCCGGACCGGGAGCCCCGGCCGCCTTCCAGCAGGGCGGCCCGCCCGCGCCGCCCGCCCACCCCGGCTTCCCGGACACCGGGCGCCCGGGCCCGCCGCCCCCGCCCGGCGGCGGTCAGGGCTTCGGCGGTGAGGGCCACGACGACTGGGTCATCTCGCCCCCCTCGGGGAGCAGCGGCCCCGGCGGCGAGCCCTTGCCGCGCACCCATGCGGGTCCCGGGGGCTTCCCGGCCTCGGACTCCTGGTCGGCCACGATCGGTCCGGACCGTGAGTACTTCCTGGCGATGATGCAGCGCTCCGGCCCCGAGGCCGTCGGGCTGAACCTCCCGGCGTACTCGCCCGAGCAGCACCGTCCGCTGATCGGCAACCAGATCACCATCGGTCGCCGCCGGCACTCCACGGGCGAGGTCCCGGACATCGACCTGTCGGTGCCCCCGGAGGACCCGGGCGTCTCGCACCAGCACGCGGTGCTGGTGCAGCAGCCGAGCGGGGCCTGGGCGATCGTCGACCAGAACTCCACCAACGGCACCACGGTCAACGGCTCCGACGAGCCGATCCAGCCGTTCGTCCCGGTGCCCCTCCAGGACGGGGACCGGGTGCACGTGGGCGCCTGGACGACGATCACCATCCACCGGGGCTGACCCCGTCGCGGTTCCGCCGGCGTCCGGCGGAACCACGGCGGGCCCGGGCGGTCAGGTGTCGGGCAGCGGCCAGGCGTACGGGCCGTCGGGCTCGTCCAGCCAGCTCCAGGTGTGCCGCCCGCGCACGCTGACGCCGTAGCGTTCGCGGGCGGGACGCCCCTCGCGCTGCCAGAGGCTGACGGCCTCGCGCGGGTCCAGCACCCCGGCCGTCAGCGCCAACAGGAACTGGAACAGCTCGCTGTGCAGCGCCCGCCGCGGCAGCCCGCCCGGGTACGGGGTCCCGGTGCGGCGCCGGGCCGCGCCCCGCAGCGGGACGAAGTACGCCGAGGTGTGCAGGAACCTGCCCTCGGCCTCCTCGGGCCCGGTCACCGTGAGCCGGATCAGTCCCGTCGCGAGCGGCGCCAGGACCAGTGCGCCGGGCGTGCACTGCGCCAGCCAGGCCCGCGGCACCGACGGGAGGGTGCAGGTCGCCATGATCCGGTCGAAGGGGGCCCGCTCGGGGCAACCCCGGGCGCCGTCGCCCGTGACCACGGTCGGGGCGTGGCCGGCGGCCCGCAAATGGGCGCGTGCGGTCTCGGTGATGTCCGGGTCAAGGTCCACGGTGGTCACCCGCTCGTCACCGACCCGGTGGGCGAGGAGCGCCGCGTTGTAGCCGGTGCCCGCGCCGATCTCCAGGACCCGGTCCTGCGGCCCGATCCGCAGTTCGGCGAGCATCCTGGCCATCAGCGAGGGCTGGCTCGACGAGGAGAGCAGTTCGCCGTCGCGCAGCAGGGTGGCCAGCGGGGCGTCGGCGTAGGCACCGCGCATCCAGCGGGTGCGGCTGGCCGGATCGGGGTCGCCGCCCCACAGCCGTTCGTGGCCGTCGCCCACCCCGATCCAGTACGAGGGCACGAAGAGGTGGCGCGGGACCTGCTCGAAGGCGGTGCGCCAGGCCGGATCGGCGTCCCAGCCGCCGCTCGCCTCGATCGCCCGGACCATGCCGGCGCGTGCCTCGGCGGCGACCTGCGCCAGGTCGCCCTCCGGTGCGCTGTGAGGGGGGTGCGGGCCCATGCCTCCACTGTGCTGCGCCGGGGCGCCGTGCGCGAGGGCGCTGTTCTTGTGCGGGTTCACCGTTCCGTGCGGGTGCGCTGTGGTTGCTCGCGCAGTTCCCCGCGCCCCCTTCGGGTGCGTCCCGGTGGGCGTGCGTTGTCCGGCGGGCGTGCGTCCCGCGTTCGCGCAGTTCCCCGCGCCCCTGATCATCCCCGCGCCCCTGGTCAGGGGCGCTGCCCCACTGAACAACGCACCCCGGCAGGGACGCACCTCAGGGGCGCGGGGAACTGCGCGAGCAACCACCACGCACCCGCACCGGGCAGCGCACCCCAGCCAGAGCAGCCCCGATCAGGGGCGCGGGGAACTGCGCGGGCAACCACCACGCACCCGCACGGGGCAGCGCACCCCAGCCGGAGCCGGGCCCCGGGCCCACCTCTCGGGTCCTAGGACCCAGGTCCTCCGCCACCCGGTCTGACACCATGGACGGTGTGAACGAGATTCGGCGCGGCACCCTTCAGGAGCAGACCTTCTACGAGCAGGTCGGCGGCGAGGAAACCTTCCGTCGGCTGGTCCACCGTTTCTACCAGGGCGTCGCCGAGGACCCCCTGCTGCGCCCCATGTACCCGGAAGAGGACCTCGGCCCCGCCGAAGAGCGGTTCGTCCTGTTCCTGATCCAGTACTGGGGCGGCCCCAAGACCTACAGCGAGCAGCGCGGGCACCCCCGCCTGCGCATGCGGCACGCCCCGTTCACGGTGGACCGGGCCGCGCACGACGCGTGGTTGCGGCACATGCGGGACGCGGTGGACGAGCTGGAGCTGTCCGAGGAGCACGAGGAGCAGCTGTGGCGGTACATGACGTACGCCGCCGCCTCGATGATCAACAGCCCGGGCTGATCCCGCCCCGATAGTCGGATTCCGCACCCCGTTTTCCGTTTCGTGCCCCCGCTGCCCCTTCCGCTCCCCCCTCCACTCTGAAAGCATCCAGGGACCTCCCGTAGAACGCGCGTGCCCCTCCGGTGGCGCGCCGGCACCCACGGGACGGGGCACCCACGGGGGCGGGACCACGTGGCGACGGGCAACGGCGGATCGCGGGGGCGGGACAAGCAGTGACAGGGTTCGTACTGGCGCGCGTCCGGGCACACCGCCTCCTGCTGGCCGCCGCACTGGTCGCCGTGGTCCTGACCACCACGGTCCTCGCGACCCTCGCCGCCTTCTCCGGCGGCATCGGCGACGCCGCGCTGCGGCACACGCTGCGCACCCGGGACACCGCCGCGACCGCGCTGACCGCCAAGGCGCCGGTCGCGCCCTCCGACCGGCGCGCCACCGAAGCCGCCGGGAAGGCGGTGCAGGACGCGGCCCGTACCGCCTTCGACGGGCTGCCGTTCACCACCCGTGCACTGGCCCGCTCCGGCCCCTACGCGCTTCCCCGGTCCCTCCAGCCGCCGGCCGCCCGCGACGGCAATCCGTACCTCACGCACTTCAGCTCGCTGGACTCCACCCAGGTCAGGATCGTGCGGGGTCGGGCGCCCGACGCCTCCCGACGCGGTGAGGTGGAGGTGGCGCTCCCGGAGACGGCCGCCGCCGAACTGGGCGTGCACCCGGGGCACCGGGAAGCGGCGCTCACCGTGACCGACCGGCTGGACGGGCCCGCGGTCCGCGTCCGGGTCGTCGGCGTCTACCGCCCGGTCGCCGCCGACGCCCCCTACTGGCAGTTGGACGGGCTGCGCGGGCGCGGCGTCCAGAAGGTGTCGTTCACCACGTACGGGCCGCTGCTCACCGACCCGGCGGTGCTGGCCACCGCGGGGCGGGTCAGCACCGGCGAGACGTCCTGGCTCGCCGTCGCCGACTTCTCCGCGATGAGCACCGGACGCATCGACGCACTGCGCGACGCGGCCCGCGAAGGCGTCGCGTCGCTGCGCGGATCGGCGGCGCTCGGCGGGAGCACCGACGTCACCACCGGGCTGCCCGGCGTCCTGGACCGGGCGGAACGCGCCACCCTGGTGTCCCGTTCCACGCTCCTCATCGTGGCCCTCCAGCTCTCCCTGCTCGCCGGGTACACCCTGCTGCTGGTGGCGCGGCTGTTGAGCGCCGAGCGCGACGGGGAGACCGGGCTGCTCCGGGCCCGCGGCGGCTCGCGCGGCCGGATCGGCACGCTCGCGGCGGTGGAGGCGCTGATGCTGGCGCTGCCCGCCGCCCTGCTGGCGCCGCTGCTCGCCGGTCCGCTGACGGAACTGCTCGCCGGACAGGGCGCGCTGGCCCGGATCGGGCTGCGGGTGGACGGGGTGGCGTCCGGCGGGGTGTGGCTGGTCGCGGGTGCCGTGGCCCTGGGCTGTGCGCTCGCGGTGACCCTGCCGGCCCTCACCTCGGACGGTGCGACCCGGGGCCGCGGCCGTGCGCTGCCCGGGCCGCTGCGGGCGGGCGCGGACGTGGCGCTGGTGGCGGTCGCGGGCATCGCGTACTGGCAGCTCGACCGGCAGACCGCCCAGTCGGGCGTGTTCGGCAAGGACGGCTCGGGGCAGCCCGGCATCGATCCGCTGCTGGTGGCGGCGCCCGCGCTGGCGCTGCTCGCCGGTACGGCGCTGACCCTGCGGCTGCTGCCGCCGGCCGCCCGGCTCGCCGAGCGTCGCGCGGCGAGCGGCCGGGGGCTGACCTCGGCGCTCGCGGGCTGGCAGCTGAGCCGTCGTCCGCTGCGGGGCGCGGGGCCCGTGCTGCTGCTGGTCCTCGCGGTGGCGATGGGGATGCTGGCGATCGGCCAGGGCTCGTCGTGGGACCGCTCGCAGGACGACCAGGCGGACTTCCGCGCGGGCGCCTCGGTCCGGGTGCAGACCGCCGGGGTCGCCGGGCTGGGGCACGCCGGACGGTACGCGGAACTGCCCGGGGTGCGGGAGGCGGTGCCCGCGCTACGGGCGACGGCGCAGCTCTCGGGGGACCGCGAGGCGACGGTCCTCGCCCTGGACACCGCCCGGGGTGCGGAGCACGTGCTGACCCGCCCCGACCTGGGCGAACTGACCGACGGTGCGGCCCCCCGGTCCGCGGGGATCACCGCGGCCCGGGACGGGACCCGACTGCCGAAGGACACCACCCGCCTCGAACTCGACGTCCGGCTGAGCGCGAAGCCCGACCCGGGCGGGGTCGCCCCGGACGACGACTCCCGGCCGCCGAAGGACGCGTCGCACGAACCGCCCCGGGTGGCCGTGCTGGTGGAGGACCGCTACGGACTGTCGTACCGGCTGCCGGCCGGGACGCTGACCGCCGACGGTCGCACCCGTACCCTCTCCGTCGACCTGCTGGGGGCCGCGGAGTCCGCCGCCGGCGAACCCGCCCGGCCGCTGACGTTCATCGGTCTGGAGCTGGACGTCCCCCAACCCGTGGGCGTGCCCGAACGGCACGTGCTCACCGTGGCCGCGCTACGGGCCGCGGACGGGGGGACCGAGGCCGCCCCGGTACGGCTCGGCTCCCCGTGGCGGGCGAAGTCCGCGGTCGCCCGCGCGGACGACGCGCTGAGCGAGCAGGCCCGCCCGACCCGCCCCGAACTGACCGGACCCGATGCGCAGGACCCCCGGATCACCGCCCGCTACGGCACCGGTTACACCCCGGGCGGCTCGTTCTGGTCCGGCGAGGACAACACCGTGACCGTCCGGATCATGGCGGACCGGAGCGTGCCCGAGGAGGTCCCGGCCATCGCCACCGACCAGTACCTGAAGGTCCTGGGCGCCCGCCCCGGGGACCGGGTCGACGTGGCGCTCGCCGGCACCAACGTCCCCGTACGGATCGAACGCAGCGTCCGGGCGCTGCCCACCACCGGCCCGGACGGTCGGGCCCCCGTCGCGACGAACGGCGAGGGCGCCGACGCCACCGGGGCGGCCACCTCCGCGGCCGACCGCGACGGCGGCGCCCTGCTGTTGGACCTGAACGCCGTCAACCGCATCCTGACGCAACGCGACGGCACCGGTGTATCGCCCACCGAGTGGTGGCTGACGACCGCGCCCGGGCAGTCCGCCGAAGCCGCGGCGGCGCTGCGCGCACGGTCCGACACCGACCCGGCCACCGTGCTCGTCCGCGACGAGATCGCCCAGGGGCTGCGCGACGACCCGCTGGGCGCCGGCCCCGGTACCGCGCTGACGGCGGTGGCGGTCGCCGCGGCGGCGCTGGCCGCCGTCGGCTTCGGCGTGAGCACCGCCGGTGCGCTGCGGGAACGCTCCACCGAGTTCGCCGTGCTGCGCGCCCTCGGGGCGCCCCGCCGCCGGCTGGCCCGACTGGTGGCGGCGGAACAGGGGGTGCTGGTGTGCCTGGCGCTCCTGGTGGGCGCCGCCCTGGGGACGGTGCTCACCCGCGCGGTGGTGCCGCTGATCCTGCTGACGCCCGATGCGACCCGGCCGGTGCCGCCGGTCCTGGTGGAACTGCCCGTCGGCCAGGTCCTCCTGCTGCTCGCGCTGGTCGCGGCGGGCCCCCTGCTGATCACGGCGGCACTGCCGCTGCGGCGCCCGGCCAACCTGGCCACCGCACTCGGAGCGGCGGTGGAACGGTGACCGGGCACGACCAGCAGGGAAACAACGGGAACAGCACGAACAGCACGAACAGCACGAAGAACGGCAGCGGAACGGGTGGACGGCCGGTGCGGCGCGAGCCGACGGACCGGCAGGTGGCGAACGGGCGGACAGTGAACGAGCGCACGGCGAACGGCCCGACCCCCGGCCGCCCGACGACACCCGGACCGACGGCGACGCCCGGACCGCCCGGACGGACGGGGTGGGGCGGCCGCAAGCGCCGCGGCACCCCGCCCAGCGCCCCCTGGGTCCGCACCCGGCTGCGCACCGCCCGGGGCGCCGCCCTGGCCCTCGCCCTGCTCGTGGCGTTCACCGCGGCACTCGCCGCCGGCCTCCCGCTCGCCGTGGACGGCCTGCGCGACGAGGGACTGCGGCACTCCGTCACCGACGCCTCCCCCGCCCGGGCCGCCATCCGGTTCAGCGCCCCGCAGCCCCACCCCAACCTGTCGACGGCGCAGCGCGAAGAGGCCCTGCGCGGCGCCGCGCTGCGCAAGGGCTACGCGGACGTGGTCGACGCGCTGCGGGCCCCGCTCGCCGCCGACGACGCGCACTCCTCGTACGGGGTGCGCACCGCCGAACCCCCGGAGACCCTGGAGGACTGGCTCCCCGAACCGCGCGGCCTGCGCCCGCGGTTCTCGCTCACCGCCCAACAGGGCCTCGACGCGCACGCCGAGGTCCGTGAGGGACGGCTCCCCCGGGCCGGGAGCACGGTCACCGCCCGGAGCCCCGGTGTGGAGGCCGTGGTGAGCAGCGAGACCGCCCGACGGTTGAAGATCAAGACGGGCGCCGTACTGCGGATGCCGGGCGTGGTGCGGGACCCCGTCGCCGTACGCATCACCGGCATCGTCGACCCCAAGGACCCGGACGGCCCCTACTGGGCGACCCAGCCCCTGCTGCGCACCCCCGCACTGGTGCAGGTCCCGTCCACCGTGCCGGACCCGCCGGTGTACTGGCTCGGCGCCCTCCTGCTCCACCCGGACGCGGCACCGGTGCTGCTCGGCGCCGAGGGGAGCCCCGAGCGGTACTGGAACATCGCGCCCGACCCCACCGACCTCGCCGGTGGCGAACTCGACCGGGTCCAGGCCGCCCTGGCCTCCACCGTCAACGGGACGGCGCTGCTGGACGCGCGTCGCGCCATCGACGTCAACACCGTCGCGGACACCGAACTCGACGAGGTCCTCACCGCGTACGGGAAGCTGCGCGACGGCGTCCTGCCGTTGGTCGCGGTCGCCGCGTCCGGCACCGGCACCGTCGCCCTGGTGGTGCTCCTGATGGCCGGCGGACTCGCGGCGGGGCGCCGCCGGGCCGAACTGACCGTGCTGCGGGCCCGCGGCGCCTCCCTGCGCGGACTCGGCGGGCGGCTGCTCGCCGAGACGGCCGTCGTCGCCGTGCCCGCCGGGGCCCTGGGCCTCGCCCTGGCCCTGCTCGCCCTGCCCGGGGGGCGGTGGCCGCTCGCAGTACTGGCCGCCGCCGCGGTGACGCTCGTGGCCTGCCTGGCGCTACCGGTGCGCGCACTCGCCGCACACCGGACGGTACGGATCGGGGTGGACCGCGAGGACCTGACGACGGCCCGCCCCTCGCGGCGGCGCACGGTCGCCGAACTGACCCTGCTGGTCCTGGCGGTGGGCGCCGTCGTGGTGCTGCGCCAGCGCGGGTCCGGGGGCGGTGGACTCGTCGCGCTCGCCCCGGTGCTGATCGGCGTGATCGCCGCCCTCGTCCTGGTCCGGCTGTATCCGCTGCCGTTGCGGCTGCTCGCCGGACCCACCCGGCGGCTGCGCGGACTGATGGGCCACCTCGCGCTGGCCCGCACGGCCCGCGGCCCGGCCTCCGCGGTGCTGCCGCTGCTCGCCCTGCTGACCGCGCTGACCACCGCCGCGTTCGGTGGCTCGGTGCTCACCGGGATCACCGAGACCCGGGACCGGGCGGCCCTGCTGAGCACTGGCGCGGACGCCCGGATCAACGCCGGCGAGCCCTTCTCGGACGGGGAGTCCCGGCGGATCCGGGAGGTCCCCGGGGTGGAGTCGGTGACCGGGGCGACCGTCGACTACGACGCCGTGGCCCTCGGCGTGCCGCCCGGCGACGCGTCCGAGCCCCCGACCGGAGCGGCGGCCGGCGGCGAGGACTCAGAAGCCCGGGTACCGCTCGCCGTGGTGGACGCCCGGGCGTACGCCGAACTGTCCGAGCGGCTCGGGGTGGGAGCGTTCCCAGCCCGCACGCTGACCGACGGGGCGAAGCGGGCACGTGCCGTACCGGCGCTCGCCTCCCCCGCGACCGCCGAACGCCTCGGCCGCGAACCGGTCACCCTGCGCGTCGACGGCGAGCGGATCACCGTCCGGGTCGCCGCCGTGCGCCCGGTGACCCCGGCGGTGCGGACCGCGGACTTCCTGGTCGTCGACGCCCGCGCCCTCGGCGCACCGCTGCGGCCCACGTCACTGCTGCTCACCGGTCAGGAACTCGACGGCGCCGCGCTGCGGAAGGCCGCTGGCCCCGACACGATCGTCCACCTGCGGGAGGCGGAACGTGCCCGGTACGCCGACTCGCCCCTCCAGACCGGCGCCGAACGCGTCTACGCGGCGGCCGTAGCGGCGGGCGCCGGGTTCGCCGCCCTCGCCCTGCTGCTCGCCCTGGCCCGCACCGCGCCGGAGCGGACCGCGCTGCTCGCCCGGCTGCGCACCATGGGGCTCACCCGCCGGGACGGACGTCGACTGCTGGTCCTGGAATCGCTGCCGCAGGCCCTGCTCGCGGCGGGCGGCGGGGTGCTCGCGGGGTGGGCGGCCGTCCGGCTGCTCGGACCCGGCACCGATCTGACGGCCGTCGCCCTGGCCTCCGTGTCCGGTTCCGGCGAACTGCCCTCCGGGGTGGCCGGGCTGCGGCCGGACCCGGTGTCCCTGCTGCTGCCGGCCCTCGCCGTGGTCGCCCTGACGGTCGGTGTCGCGGCGGTCCAGGCGTGGTGGACCGGCCGCCGTGACGCGGTCCGGGAACTACGGCTGGGGGACGAACGATGACCGCCCGCCCACCAGCACCGCTGGCCCCGCTGACTCCGCTGGCACTGCTGGCTCTGCCGGCCCTGTTCGCCCCGCTGGCCCCACTCGCCCCATCGGCCCCGCCCGGGTCCCGTACCCCATCGGCCCCACCTCGGGAGCGCACCTCATGAACACGACCCCGACCACCGAGCCCGCCAGCGGCACCGGCACCTCGCTCGCGGAGCTGGAACGGCGGGCCTCCGTTCGACGCGACCGCCCCGCGTACGGGCACGACGCGCTGATCAGCTGCGACCGGTTGGTGCGGATCTTCTCCACCGACGGCGTGGAGGTGCAGGCGCTCCAGGGGCTCGACCTCCTGGTGCGCGAGGGCGAACTGATGGCCCTCGTCGGGGCGTCGGGCAGCGGCAAGTCCACGCTGATGAACATCCTGGCCGGACTCGACGAACCGACGGCGGGCGCCGCCAGCGTCGCCGGCCGGGACCTGCTGACCATGGGGTCCGCGGAGCGCCTGGCCTACCGCCGGGAGGTCGTCGGCTTCGTCTGGCAGCAGACCTCCCGCAACCTGTTGCCGTACCTGACGGCCGCGCAGAACGTGACGCTGCCCATGCAACTGAGCGGCGGCCCGCGCGGGTTGCGGGGCCGTCGGGCCCGGGCGCAGCGGGCGGTGGAACTCCTCGACCTGCTGGAGGTCGCCGACTGCCGCGACCGGCGCCCGCACCAGATGTCCGGCGGTCAGCAGCAGCGCGCCGCCATCGCCGTGGCCCTCGCCAACGACCCGTCGGTGCTGCTCGCCGACGAGCCCACGGGGGAGCTCGACTCCCACACCGCCGAGCAGATCTTCGCCGCGTTCCGCACGGCGAACGAGCAGTTGGGCACGACGGTGGTGATCGTCACCCATGACCAGGCGGTGGCCAGCGAGGTCCGCCGGACGGTCGCCATCCGGGACGGCCGCACCTCCACCGAGGTGCTGCGCCGCACCGAGGTCGACGCGGCCACCGGCGAGGAGTCCCTGGTCGCCCGCGAGTACGCGATGCTCGACCGTGCGGGGCGGCTCCAACTGCCCGCCGAGTACACGGAGAGCCTGGGCATGCGGGACCGGGTCCTCCTCAAGCACGAGGAGGACCACATCGGGGTCTGGCCGGACGCGTAGCCTGCGGGTGCGCTACGCCGGGGTGACCGTGAGGCTGGCGGTGCCGGCCCTGCGGACGGCCACCGAGCCGAACGGCGTCCGCAGCCGCAGCCACGTTCCGCTGGTCAGCAGGGCGAGCGGGGCGTCAGCGGACGGCCCGGTCGCCGGCGGACCGGTGGTCGTTCCGGGGAGGAAACCGAGGGCCTGTGCGGCGTGCGCCGCACGGACCGGGAGGTCGCTGTCCCCGAGCGGCCGGGACCAGACCTCGCGGCCGATCCGGTCCAGCTCCGCCCGGCTGCGCCCGGTGGACTCCAGCGACTGGGTGCGGGACCGGAACTCGGCCACCGCCTGCGCCACCATCGTCCGCACCGCGTGCGCGGACGGCAGTCCCGGCTCGGGTCGCCAGCCGCCGCGCGGGGGCAGCACCCCGGCCCAGGGCGGCCCGGTCACCGCGTCCGGCACCCGGGCCGTACCCGCCCGTTCGTCGATCGACTCCAGCAGCTCCCCCGCCGACACCGTGGTGTCGAGCGCGTCCTCGACGCCGTGCCCGTACGGCTGCGCGAGCCTGGCCGTGCGGATCGCCAGCACCTCGAACGACGGGGGCCGCCCGAAGACCGCGAGCGTGCTCCCGGCCGCCTGGAGGCGGACGGCCGCCCCGCGGTCGTAGTGGAGCAGCCGGACGAGGAAGGCGGCGAGGTCCGCCGCCTCCCCGCCGTCGGCGAAGTCCACCGTTCGACTCATACCGCCAGTGCCTCCGCGTCGACGTCGGGCACCAGGTACCGCTCCAGGAACCCCCGCTCCTCGGCGGAGATCCGCCGGGGCCGCTGGGTGTCCAGGTTGAACGGGACCATGACCGTGGAGGCCCGTACGTAGGACTGCTCGGCGCCCTCGTGGTCCTTGACCTCGTAGGCGACCGTCAGCGACGAGTTGCGGATGCCGGTCACCCACGACTCGATGACCACCGGCTCGTGCCGGTGCACCAGCGGGCGGAGGTAGTCGATCTCGTGGCGGGCCACGACGGACCCGCCGGCGAACAACGGGGACCCGTCACCGGGTGCCAGCCGGAACATGAAGTCGATCCGGGCCTCCTCCAGATAGCGCAGGAAGACCACGTTGTTGACGTGCCCGAAGGCGTCCATGTCCGACCAACGCAGCGGGCAACTGTAGATGTGACGGGTCATCGCCGATCAGCCCCGGGTGAGCTTCTTGTAGGTGGCCCGGTGCGGACGTGCCGCGTCGGCGCCCAGCCGCTCGATCTTGTTCTTCTCGTACGACTCGAAGTTGCCCTCGAACCAGAACCACTTGGACTCGCCCTCGTACGCCAGGATGTGCGTGGCGACCCGGTCGAGGAACCAACGGTCGTGGGAGACGACCACGGCGCAGCCCGGGAAGTCGAGGAGCGCGTTCTCCAGCGAGGACAGCGTCTCGACGTCGAGGTCGTTGGTCGGCTCGTCGAGGAGCAGCAGGTTGCCGCCCTGCTTGAGGGTGAGGGCGAGGTTCAGCCGGTTGCGCTCACCGCCGGAGAGGATGCCCGCGGGCTTCTGCTGGTCCGGGCCCTTGAAGCCGAACGCGCTGACGTACGCCCGCGACGGCATCTCGACCTGGCCGACGTTGATGTAGTCGAGCTCGTCCGAGACGACGGCCCACAGCGTCTTCTTCGGGTCGATGTTCTCGCGGCTCTGGTCGACGTACGAGATCTTCACGGTCTCGCCGACCTTGATCGAGCCGCCGTCCGGCTCCTCCAGGCCCTGGATCATCTTGAAGAGCGTGGTCTTGCCGGCGCCGTTCGGGCCGATCACGCCGACGATGCCGTTGCGCGGGAGGGTGAAGGACAGGTCGTCGATCAGCACCTTCTCGCCGAACGCCTTGGAGAGGTTGTTGACCTCCACGACGATGCTGCCCAGTCGCGGGCCCGGCGGGATCTGGATCTCCTCGAAGTCCAGCTTCCGCATCTTGTCGGCCTCGGCCGCCATCTCCTCGTACCGGGCCAGTCGCGCCTTCGACTTGGCCTGGCGGCCCTTGGCGTTGGAGCGGACCCACTCCAGTTCTTCCTTGAGCCGCTTGGCGCGCTTGGCGTCCTTCTGGCCCTCGACCTTGAGGCGGCTCTGCTTGGCCTCCAGGTAGGTGGAGTAGTTGCCCTCGTACGGGAAGGCGCGACCGCGGTCGAGTTCGAGGATCCACTCGGCGACGTTGTCGAGGAAGTACCGGTCGTGGGTGATCGCCACGACGGTGCCCGCGTACTTGGCCAGGTGCTGCTCCAGCCAGTTCACGGACTCGGCGTCGAGGTGGTTGGTGGGCTCGTCGAGGAGCAGCAGGTCGGGCTGTTCGAGGAGGAGCTTGCACAGCGCGACGCGGCGCCGCTCACCACCGGACAGCTTGGTGACGGCCCAGTCGCCGGGCGGGCAGCCGAGGGCGTCCATGGCCTGTTCGAGCTGGGCGTCGAGGTCCCAGGCGTTGGCGTGGTCGAGCTCCTCCTGGAGCTTGCCCATCTCGTCGAGCAGCGCGTCGGAGTAGTCCGTCGCCATCTGCTCGGCGATCTCGTTGAAGCGGTCCAGCTTGCCCTTGATGCCCGAGACGCCGTCCTGCACGTTCTCCAGGACCGTCTTGGACTCGTCGAGCGGCGGCTCCTGGAGCAGGATGCCGACGGTGTAGCCGGGGGACAGGAACGCGTCGCCGTTGGACGGCTGCTCCAGGCCCGCCATGATCTTCAGTACGGTCGACTTACCGGCGCCGTTCGGGCCGACGACACCGATCTTCGCGCCGGGGAGGAAGTTCAGGGTGACGTCGTCGAGAATCACCTTGTCGCCGTGCGCCTTGCGCGCCTTGCGCATGGTGTAAATGTACTCAGCCAAGAGAAACCGTCCGGCAGCTTGATACCTGAAGTGTCAACATGTGACTCGATGCGACTCGGCATGTGACTCCGCCGTATGAGGGCAGACACACCCCATCTTGCCGTACCCGCCCTCGGCAACCGAAATCCCGACCGGGGCCCGACCGGCGCGCACGACGGCGCCCGTCCGCCGGGGAGCGCCGCGGCCCGGTCCGCCGGGTGACGCACGCCCCCGGCTCGCCGGGGGCGCGGGCTCAGCGTCGGACGAGCAGTCCTTCCACGAGACGGTCCAGGGCCGCGGCCATCTCCGCCCTGGTCGCCTCCGGGTCATCGGCGTGGGCGACCTTGAGCGCCGCTTCGTCGAGCGCGCCCAGGAGCAGGTGGGCCAGCGGGGAGACGGGCTGGTCCACCAGGTCTCCGGTCCCGATCGCCGCCGCCAGGGCCTCGGTGATCACCCCGAGCCCCTGGTCCTGACCGATCTCGCGCCAGCGCCGCCAGCCCAGCACCCCGGGGGCGTCCAGGAGGAGGATGCGCTCCGCGTCCGGCTCGGCGAAGGCGTCGAGGAAGGCGCGCGCACCCGCCCTGAGGGCTTCGACCGGATCGGAGGCGGTCGCCATGGCCTGGGTGGCGATCCGCTCGGTGACCTCGGCCTCGACCGTCTGGACCACGGTGTCGAACAGGTCGGTCTTGTCGCGGAACTGGTGGTAGAGCGCGCCCCGGGTCACCCCCGCGGCCCGGACGATCTCCTCCGTGCCGACGTCCGCGTAGCCGCGCTCGGCGAACAGCCGCCGGGCGGCGGCCACCAGCGCGGACCGGGTGGCCCGGGAGCGCTGTTCGTGCTTGCTACTGGTCGGTTGCATCTCACCCCTTGAGTTTCATACAGACTGCATGCATTCTATATCCGTAGTTCGTACAGGCTGTATGTAAATTGCCCCCGAGGAGTGCAGACATGCCGCAGATCACCCTTCCGCAGGGAACCGTCCACTACCGGTCCTCCGGCGACGGACCCCCGGTGGTCCTGCTCCACGGCTACCTCATGGACAGCAAACTGTGGGACCCGGTCGTCGACCGCCTGGCCTCCGACTTCCACTGCATCCGTCCGGACCTCCCGTTCGGCGCCCACCGGATCCCCCTCTCCCCCGACACGGAACTCGACCTGGTCGGCATCGCCCGCCTGGTCGCCGATCTGCTCGACGCGCTCGACCTGCGCGAAGTGACGCTGGTCGGGAACGACTACGGCACCGCCATCGCCCAGACCGTCGCGGCCCGTCACCCGGAACGGATCGGCCGCCTGGTGCTCACCAGCGGCGAGTGCTTCGACAACTCCCCGGCGACCTGGTTCAAGTCGCTCGTCCCGGCGGCCCGGGTGCCCGGACTGCTCACCCTCGCCTTCCGGTCGCTGCGGTCGCGCACCCTGCGCCGGCTGCCCTTCGCGTACGGACTGCTGACCGCGAACGAGCTGCCCCACGACCTGATCGACGACTGGGTCGACGCGTTCTTCAGCGACCGCGGGGTGCGGCGCGACTGCGAGAAGGTCACCCGGGGGTTCCGCCCGGCCGCCACGCTCGACACGGCGAAGCGGATCGCCTCCTTCGACCGGCCGGCCCTGATCGCGTTCGGGCGCGAGGACCGGCACTTCCCGTTCGAGCACGGCGCCCGGCTGGCGGCGCTGCTGCCCGACGCCCGGTCGGCGGCCGTTCCCGACAGCCGCACCTGGGTCATGCTCGACCAGACCGAGATGATCTCCACCCTGATCGGCGAGTTCATCCGGGCCACACCCATCGGAGCCGCCCGGCCGGACGACGCACCGGTCTGAGCGCGAGCCGGGACCTCTTCCCCCGACTCCTCCCCCGGCCCCGCGGTCACCGCCCTTCGCTCGGGTCAGCCCTGCTGACGCGAGTTGCGCGTGCGGAGCACGAGCACGGCCGCACCGCCGGCGAGCACCAGAGCCACGGCCGTCCCGGCTATCACCAGGGTGACCGGGGAACCGCCGGTGGCCGCCAGGTCGGAGGCGCTACGGGCGCCCTTGCCCGGCGCACCGGGAGCCGAGGCGGGGCTCGGCGCCGCCATGGCACGGGTGCCACGGGCCTCGCTGCTGCGGGTGCGGCAGTCGAAGATCCCGCTGATCCTCTTCTCGTAGCCGTCGGGGCCGGCCACGGTGAAGTCGTAGCTCTGGTCCTCCGCGAGCGGAACGGGCACCGTCTCGACCCGGCCCGCGGCGACCACCCTCCGCGCCCCGGACAGTTCGAACTCGAAGTCCTGGTCCCCCGCGTTGCGCACCGTGACCTCCAGGCCGCCGTGCGCACAGACCTTCTGCGCCGAGACGGCCGGCACCGGGCCGCTCTCGCCCCAGTTCACCAATGCGGTGGCGGACACCGTCGACTCGCTGGAGCCCGCGAGGACCTGGACCTGGCTGCGGCTCCCCGAGGTGAACGCCCGACCGACGGGCACCGTGGTCGAGGTCTGGATGGTCAACGCGGCCAGCCCGGCCGACGCGCCCTTCGGTATGTCCAGGAAGAGGGAGTCACCGTGCCGGGCGGTGGTGACCGGCTTGCCCTTGGCGTTGACGACCCGCATCCCGTCCACCAGGGCCAGCGTGTTCGGCGCCACCGTCACCCGCTCGGCACCGGAGCGGACCTTGACCGGGCCGATCCGCGCGCCGTCCTCCCCCGCGGAGGCCAACAGGGCCGAATGCGCCGCCGGGGTGAGGCCCAGCGACGCCCCGGGCTCGGGCAGGCTGCGCGCCTCGCGTTCCAGGTAGTCGGCGAGCCGCTCGGCCTGCGGGTCCGCGGCCGTCACCTTCGGGACGTCCCGCGCGTCCCGCTGCGCACCGTTCTTCTCGCTGCGGGCGCTCGGACGGGCGCCGGCGCCGTCGGAGTAGCGCCAGATCGCCACCTGGGTGCCGACGGCGGCGTCCTGCTCGGTCAGACCCTTGGCCCCGGCCCGCCGAGCGAGCGCGGCGAGGTCGTTGACCTGCGGGTAGGAGTTCTGGAGGATCCAACGGATCTTGCCCGCGGCGGCGTTGACGCCCAGCGAGGTGCCCGACCAGGGGGTCTCCTGGTAGCGGGCGTCCCACTGGGTCGCCATGTCGAGGTCCACCCCGTACGTCCGCAGGGTGCCGCCGCCGTCCACGGCCAACTCGAACAGGCCGGCCCGGAGCCGTCGTTCCTCGCTGCCCACCCGGACGACCGCATCACCGGACAGCTTCAATCCGCTGAGCGTCGCCGCGGCGCCCCCGTGGTCCTGCGGCTCCTCGACCGCCGCGGCCGCCCCGGCACCCGCCACCACCATGCCCGTGGTGAACAGGCCGGAGACGGCGGCCCCGACGGCGAGACGAACGGCGCCCCTCTTCAGAGGGGAGCTGGCTGCAAACACGGAATTCCCTTTCGGGTGAGGCCCATTGGTGTGGGGGGTGGTCCTCACCAGCAGAATCAGATGCTCCTTGAGCTGTTCCGGCATCCTAAGAAACGTCACGTACCGACCGCCCCACCCATACGGTCGGATAACCGTTCCGAATCGGAATCGTTATCGCCCCACACGCTTCCAACCTGGGCTTATCGACAAATCAACGGATTGTTCCGGCTCCTCGGCCACGGAGGGACGTCGAGATCCGGCCTTCCGCTCCCCACCCGGACGCCCGCCCCCGCCCGGCACGGAGGTCCGCACCCCGCCCGGAGGCACCCGCCCGGATGTGCGACCCGGACGCGCGCGGCCCACACCGATGCCCGAGCCGGGCGCGGACACCTGAACCGGCACAGATGTCCGGACCGGGCGCCGGGGGTCCGAACCGGGCGCGGGCGTCCGGGATCAGACCGCGAGCGGATCCAACTCCCCCTCCGCGGAGCCCTCGACCGCGGCCGGACCGCGCGCCCTCGCGCCCAGGTCCCAGAGGTCCCGCTCCGGCCGGGCCGGCACGCCCTGCGCACCCCCTCCCCTGACCTTCACGTCCCCGAGCGTCATGTCGTCCCCGAGCGCGACCTGCCCGGTCGTGGCGTCCCCGTCGGCCCGCGGCTGCGGGAACCCATCCGCGGCGCCCCGTTGTCGTACGACCGGTGGCACCCGTTGGAAGGCCGCCGTGCCCCGCGCGAGGTCGTGCCCGATGCTGCTCGCCTCGATGTCCGCCGCGAACCACTGCTTCCCGTCGCCCCCGTCCTCCTGGCGCACCTTCAGACGTCCCTGGACGATGACGGGTTCGCCCACGGACAGGGACGCCATCGCGTTCTCCGCCAGGGCGCGCCATGCGCACACGGTGAAGAAGTTGGTGTGCCCGTCGGCCCAGGTCTCGCTGCGCCGGTCCCAGTACCGGGCCGTCGCGGCGAGCCTGAACCGGACGACGCGGCCCGTCGCGAACTCCCTGACCACCGGTGCGGTCGCCACGTTCCCCACCACGGTCACCAGCGTCTCGTTCATCGCGTACCCCCTTGAAGCGCGCGCGGGTCGCCCCGCGCGTCCGGCGTCCGCGGTCCCCCGTGGATCCGCGGCCGGCGGCGGGGCACGACGGCTCCGGCCGCCCGTACCCCACCGACGCCCCGGACCGTGCGGTTCGCTCCCGCACGACCCGAGCCGTGACCTCAGAATCCCCCAACCCGCGCGATCCCGCTGGGCCCTGTGGGTGGCGCGGAGCCTGTGGAAAACTCGCTCACCCGTACGAGTGAGACCGTGCCGCGGGACGGCGAGCGGTACGGCGGGGCCGGCGCGTCCACCGGCGTCAGCCGGTGCTGACGGACCCCGCCGCGGACCCGCCGACCGCCGCCGTCGCGGAACCCGGACCGCCCGCCCCGCCACCCGGCCCACCGGACCCACCAGACCCACCGACCGGCCCGCCGGTCAGCCCCGTGGCCCGCAGGTACTGCTCGCGCACCTCCCGGTACCGCAGCAGTTCCGCGGCCACCGGATCGAGCACCCGGGCCCGCCCGCAGCCGGCCGCGGCCTCCCGCAACCGCCGTTCCGCCTCCGTCGCGTACCGCCGGGCGGGCCCCCGTGCGGCCATCCGGCACAACCACTCCACGCACGGACCGCCGACGATCCCGATGACCATCAACAGGACCGGCACCCCGAGGTTGGGTGCCGTGACCCTGGCGATCTGGCCCACCAGCCAGAGTGCGCCGAAGAGCTGGAGCACCGTCATGCACGCCTGGGCGAACACGGCGGCCGGCCACCAGCCCGGCCGCGGGGGCCGGCGCGGTGCCCCCGCATCGGCCGTGAGCCGGTCGAGCGCCTCCGGCAGCCCCTCGGCACCCCGTACCGCCGCCTCCCGCACGGCCAGCGCCCAGGGGCCGGGCAGCCCCGAAGCGGCCTGGTCGGCGACCGTGCGCACCGCCTGCTCGACCCGCTGGCGGGCGGTGGCCTCCTCGTCCGCGGGGGTCGGCGGCACCGGGAACCGGGACACGGGGTCGCGCCGGGCCTCGTGCCAGCGCCACAGTCGCAGCCACGGCGTTCCGCAGGCGGTGTGCGCATTGCGCCGCCAGGCCCGTTCGGCGGCCTCCCCCGCGGCGCTCGCCCCGACCGCCTCGGCGAGCCGGTCGGAGAACTCGTCGCGGGCGCGCTCGGTGAGCCCCGGCCGGCGGGCGGCGGCGTAGACCGGACGCAGTCGGGAGGCCGCCGCGTCGACGTCGGCGGCGATCCGTCGGGCCGGGGCCGCCCGCTCCCGCAGGAACTGGTCCAGGGCCTCGCGCAGTTGGTCCGTCCCCTCGCCGGTGAGCGCGGACAGGGCGAGCACCGTGGCGCCCGGTTCGTCGTGCTCGCCGAGGGCGATGCCGTCCTCGTCCAGGAGGCGCCGCAGATCGTCGAGGACCTGGTCGGCGGCGTCCGTGGGGAGCCGGTCGACCTGGTTGAGGACGACGAACATCACCTCCGCATGGCCGGCCATCGGCCGTAGGTAGCGCTCGTGGAGGATCGCGTCCGCGTACTTCTCGGGGTCCACGACCCAGATCACGGCGTCGACCAGCGCGAGGACCCGGTCGACCTGCTCGCGGTGGACCGTGGACGCCGAGTCGTGGTCCGGGAGGTCGATCAGCACCAGCCCGTCGAGCGGGGTCTCCGTCCCCGAACTCAGCACCGGCCGGCGACGCAGCCGCCCCTGGATGCCGAGTCGGTCGAGGAGCCCCGCCGCACCGTCCGTCCAGGTGCAGGCGATCGGGGACGAGGTGGTGGGGCGGCGCACCCCGGTGTCGGAGATCGTCACCCCGGCGAGCGTGTTGAACAGCGTCGACTTGCCGCTGCCCGTGGCGCCCGCGAGGGCGACGACGGTGTGCCGGTCGGAGAGTCTGCGGCGGGCCGCCGCCTCGTCCAGGACCCGCCCCGCCTCGGCCAGGGTGGACCGTTCGAGCCGGGCCCTGGACAGCCCGATCAGCTCCCGCAGGGCGTCGAGCCGACCGCGCAGTTCGGCGTCGTAGACCGGGTTCGTGGTCGGCGGGGCGGTGCGGCCCGGTCCGCCGTCCTTGCCGACCGCGGCGGCGAGTTCATCGGCCCCGGTGGTGCGCCGGGCGATCAGTCCGTCGTCCCAGACCGCGCCGCGCTCGGTGCGCGGCGGGGCGGAGGTGCGCGCCCGCGCGGTCGCCGGGCCCGGGGCGGCGGGGGAGGCGGCCGTGCGGGACGTCCCGGGCCACGGAAGGCCGCCGGCCGGGCGTTCGCGTCGTTCCCCGGTACGCGTGCCCGGGGCCGTGCCCGGGGCCGTGCCCGGGGCGGTCTCCGCCGCGCGGGCGGCACGCCCCGCCCGGACGGCGTCCGGCGCGTCGCCCGGGACGCCGTCGTCCACCGCGGCGCCGTCGGCCGGGGCGTCATCGGTCCCGGCACCGTCACCGTCGCTCCGCCCACCGCGGTCGAAGCCCTCGCGGACGCCCGCGCGCCGGTCGCCGCCCCCGGAGCGGCCCGGGGCCGGGTCATCCGTGTGCGCACTCCCCCGACCGCCCTCCCGGTCGCCCCCCTGGTCGCCCGCCGGGTCTCCGTCAGCGGGCCGGTCCGGGTGCCCCGCGCCCTCCGCGCCCTCCGTACCCTCCGCGCGATCGGTGTGGTCGGTCACGGCGGTCACCGTGGTCACCTCTCCCTCTGTTCGCTCTGCTGGCCCTGGCTTCTCGGTGCGCGCCGTTCGACGGGTCCGCCCCGTTCCCGCAGCAGCACGGACAGCGCGGCGATCAACTCGGACTGGGGTTCGGGCTGGACGTCGAGCGCGTCCAGGGGGGCGAGACGGCGCTCGCGCTCGCCGTAGAGCACCTTCTCCACGTAGTCCGTGACCAGCCGACCGCCCCGGTCCCGCAGCCGCAGCGCGCTCTGCGCCCCGATGCGTTCGGCGAGGGTCTCCCCCGCGGCCCGTCCGCGACGGCCGCCGAGCAGGGCCACGGCGAGCATGGCGGCCACCGCTTCCGGGTCGGGGGCCACGCTCTTGTCGAGGACGCGCACCTCCTCCTCGCAGTGCTCCTCCAACTCCCGACGCCAGCGCCGTACCGCCATGCCCACCCGGTGTTCGGCGCTCTCCATCCCGGGCTCACGCAAGGTCAGGACCGGCGCGCCGGAGCCGGGTTCGCCGCGCCAGCGCTCGTCGATCCGTTCGTCGGCGGCGGTGACGCAGCACAGCAGCAGGGCGCTCAGGCTCTCCACCAGGGCGTCGAGGAGTTCGTCGGGACCACAGTCCAGGGGGTAGCTGCGCCACCGTTTGAGGGCGTCCCCGGAGAGCACCGCCCCGCTCTGGAGCCGGCCCCGCACCCGGGCGTGTTCGCTCTCGTACGTCTCCTCGACCGCGGAGGTGAGCCGGACGGCGGCGGCGTGCTGGGCGGCGACGGCACCGGCCAGGGCGGGCATCCGGGCGCGCAGCGAGGCGAGGGCGCCGCCTGCCGTACGGATCAGGGTGTGCGCGCGGACCGCGGGCTCCTGGGCGCGCTGGGTGAGCCAGGCGCGCAGCGGGGCCACCGCGGTGGACGGCAGGAGCCCGCCGCCGCCGGCGGATTCGGGCAGTTCGGGGACGGTGAACCGGGGTACGTCACCGAGTCCGGCCTTGGTGAGCAGTGCGGCGTACTGGCGGGACACCTCGGAGACGACCTGGTGCGGCACCCGGTCCAGGACGCTGACCAGGGTCGCGTCGTACTCCTTGGCGGTGCGCAGCAGGTGCCAGGGAACGGCGTCGGCGTACCGGGCGGGGGTCGTGACCATGATCCAGACGTCGGCCGCGCAGATCAGCTGGGCGGCGAGGAGTCGGTTCTCGGCGACCAGGGAGTCGATGTCGGGCGCGTCGAGGAGGGCGAGGCCGCGGGGCAGTGCGCTGGCCGTCTCGATGCGGAGTTGGCGTTCGACACCCCCACGCCGGCCCCGCGCGGCGCCGGCCGCGTAGGCGGGGGTGCTGAGGTGGTCCTGCGGGGGCACCCACACCCGGGTGAGCCCGGGGAGCACCCGCAGCCCGCTGAACCAGTGGTGGTCCTCCGGGTGACAGACCAGGACCGGCACCCGGGTGGTGGGCCGCAGCACGCCGGCCTCGCTGACCTGGCGGCCGACCAGGGAGTTCACCAGGGTGGACTTGCCCGCTCCGGTGGAACCGCCGATCACGGCCAGGAGCGGCGCCTCGGGCGACTTGAGACGGGGAACCAGGTAGTCGTCGAGCTGTGCGAGCAGCTCATCGCGGTCGGCTCGCGCGCGTGGCGCCCCCGGAAGGGGGAGCGGAAAGCGTGCGGCGGCGACGCGCTCGCGCAGGGCGGAGAGAGCGTCGAGCAGTTGGGGCCGTACGTCCAAGGTCACCACATGCGAAGAATGCCCAACTTTGACAAGTTTCTGAAGCATATGGGCATCCTGCGCGCCGACCGCCCTCCGGGAAACGGCCGATCGGACAGGACGAACGGAAGACGCGAGTGGGGCGCAGGCATAACGAGTGCACAACACCCGGGGCGCAAGGCGTCAAAAGCGATGCACGATTCGCACCTGCCTGCGATTATCAGGACCGCTTCACCGAACCTCCACATCAAGGCACGGAGGCGAAGCGCCGGGTACGAGGAACCGGGAGCCCTATCCTTGTCCCCGGCAGGGTCCCCCGGACCGCCCCAACCGGGCACCAGGCCACCCGGCCACCACCCGGCCCCCGTAGCTCAGTGGATAGAGCAGGCGCCTTCTAAGCGCTTGGCCGCAGGTTCGAGTCCTGCCGGGGGCGCAAACAGCCTCTCACCTGCGGAAATAGGCGAGAGGCTTTCTCGTGGCCCGATGCACTTCGCTCACGCGGCAAGCGCCGTGCCGGATTCCCGAACCCCCGTCACGGTGACGTCACGACCGACGAACTGCGGTACGACCCGCACCCCATGACCGCGCACCCGACGACGTACGGGAACGGCTTCCCGGTCGGGCCGATCGCTCATGCGGGAACCCCCGGTCAACGGCTGAGGCGACGGAGTCCGGCAGTGTACGGACGCCGTCGCGGCGAACTCCCCTGCGCCACCGGGTCGGTCGCGTCCGGCGCGGGCGGACCGTACCGGAGGGGCGCGGTCCCCGACATCGGGGAGGGTCGGCGCCGCGTGCGGGCGTCCCCGTCGCGCAACGCGCCCGAGGGACCGCGCCCGCGGTTCGAGGGCGTCGAGCGCGTAGCCGCCGGGGACCGGCCGGGGCGCACTCGACACGCGCCCACGCAAAAGCACAGCTCCCCCCGTTAACGGTAGAAATACCGCATGGCAGGGATGAGGCGTTCGTCCGGACACTCCACGGCAGACGGGCCGGGGCCACCGGGCCGGCGGCCGGGGGTCCGCTCCCTGTGGGAGCCGCGCAGCGTGGTCGGGCAGATGTTCGCCTTCCAACTGGTGGTGGTCGTCCTGCTCACCGTGGGCGCGATCTTCCTGCTGCTGCTGATGGCCCGCCGGGAGAACGTCCAGGAAGCGGGCAGCCGCTCCCTCGCCCTCGCCGAGGGTTTCGCCGACGCCCCCGGAACGGCCGCGGCCATCGAGTCGTCGAACCCGACGGCGGTGCTCCAGCCGCGGGCGTCGAAGGCCCGCCGGGGCGCCCACGTGGACTTCGTCGTGGTGCTCGACCGCCGGGGCATCCGGCTCACGCATCCGCTGCCCGACCGGATCGGCAAGCCGAGTTCCACCCGGCTCGCCCCGCTGCTCGCGGGCAAGACCGTGATGGAGGAGCGGCGGGGTTCGCTGGGCCCCCAGATCCGCGCCTACGTGCCCGTGCGACGGGCGGACGGCACGGTGGTCGGCGCGGTCGGCGCCGGCGTCACGATCGCCCGGATCAACTCGGCCGCCGCCGACCAGTTGCCCGTCGTCCTGACCGCCGCCGGAGCCGCCGTCCTCCTCACCACCGGGGCCGCCGCCCTGCTGAGCCGCCGGCTGATGCGGCAGACCCACGGCCTGGGCCCCGCCGAGATCACCCGCATGTACGAGCACCACGACGCGGTGCTGCACTCCGTGCGGGAGGGCGTCGTCATCGTCGACCAGGACGGGCTGCTGCTGCTCGCCAACGACGAGGCGCGGCGGCTGCTGGCCCTCCCCGTCGACGCCGAGGGACGTGCGGTGGGCGAACTGGACCTCCCCGGAGCCGTGGCGGACCTCCTCGCCTCCGGGCGGGAAGCCACCGACGAGGTGCACCGGGTACAGGGGCGCACCCTCGCGGTCAGCCAACGCCCCACCCAGGTCGCCGGGGGCCCCGCGGGCCGGGTCGCCACCGTACGGGACACGACCGAGCTGCTCGCCGTCTCCGACCGGGCGGACGCCGCGCAGCGCCGCCTCGAGGTGCTGCACGACGCGGGGGTGCGGATCGGCACCACGCTGGAAGTCCCGTGCACCGCGCGGGAACTGGCGGAGACGACCGTCGGCCGGTTCGCCGACTTCGTCACCGTGGACCTGGTGGAGGCCGTCCTGCGGGGCGAGGAGATCCACGGGACGGAGCAGGAGGTGCGCCGGGTCTGCGTCGCCGGGGTGCGCGACGATCCGCCGCTCTACCCGGAGGGCAAGCTGATCCGGCTGGCCCCCTCCACCCCGCAGGCCCTGGGCTTGGCCACCGGCAGGGCCGTCCTGGAACCCCGGCTCGCCGATGCGCCGGGCTGGCAGGCGCAGGACCCGGAACGGGCCCGGCAGATCGTGGCGGAGGGCATCCACTCGCTGGTGACGGCGCCGTTGACCGCGCGCGGGGTGCTGCTGGGCATCGCCGGTTTCTGGCGTTCCGAGCGCCCCGAGCCGTTCGACGCGGACGACCGGGCCCTGGCGGAGGAGGTCGCGGCGCGGGCGGCGGTCTCCCTCGACAACGCCCGCCGCTACACCCGTGAGCACACCATGGCCGTCACCCTGCAACGCAGTCTGATGCCGCGTTACCTGCCGGTCCAGGAGGCCGTGGAGGTCGCCTACCGCTATCTGCCGGCCGAGGCGGGCGTGGGCGGCGACTGGTTCGACGTCATCCCGCTGCCCGGGGGGCGGGTCGCCCTGGTCGTCGGGGACGTGGTCGGCCACGGGCTGCACGCCGCGGCGACCATGGGGCGGCTCAGGACGGCGGTGCACAACTTCTCCGCGCTGGACCTGCCGCCCGACGACATCCTCGGCCACCTGGACGAGTTGGTCGGCCGGATGGACCAGGAGCGCGGCGCCGGTGACGACGGGCTGGACGTCACGGGGGCCACCTGTCTGTACGCCATCTACGACCCGGTCTCCGGTGACTGCGCGGTGGCCCGGGCGGGGCACCCCCCGCTGGGATTGGTGCTGCCCGACGGGCGGATGGAGTTCCCCGACGTCCCGGTGTCGCCGCCGCTGGGCGTCGGCGGCGGGCTGCCCATCGAGACCGCGGTCCTGCAACTGCCGGCGGGCTCCCGGCTGATCCTCTACACCGACGGGCTGGTCGAGAGCCGTGACCAGGACATCGACGTCGGGCTCGCCCAACTGCACGACGCCGTCGCCGGACGGCCCGCCCTCGGCCCCGAGGAGACCTGTCGCGCGGTGCTGGCCGCGCTGCCCGGGGCGCGACCCCGGGACGACATCGCCCTGCTGGTGGCGCGCACCCGACGGCTGGACCCCGAGCGCATCGCACAGTGGCGGGTGCCCTCCGACACCGCGGCCGTCGGCCCGGTGCGCAACGAGTGCGCCCGACAGTTGAGGCAGTGGGGACTGGACGAGATCGCCTTCACCACCGAGCTGATCCTCAGCGAACTCATCACCAACGCCGTCCGCTACGCCACCCAGCCCATCACGGTGCGGCTCATCCACAGCGCCTCGCTGATCTGCGAGGTCTTCGACGGTTCCAACACCTCCCCGCACCTGCGCCGGGCCTCCCTCACCGACGAGGGGGGACGGGGGCTGTTCCTGGTGGCCCAGCTCGCCGACCGCTGGGGGACCCGCTACACCGCCGACGGCAAGGTGATCTGGACCGAACAGTCCCCGCACGGTCCGACCGCCCCGCCCGGCGGCCCCGACCCCGCCGACGTGCTGCTCGACCAGTGGGACCTGTGACGGGGCGCGCCCGGCCACGCCGTTGACCGGGCGTCACCGGGGCGCTGACGTACGGCCGTGGGGGGTGCGCGGCGCCGTGGCAGGGGAGCGACATCCACGGCACCGCGCGGCTCGGTGGGCCTACTTGGCCGCCGCCCCCAACGCGGCCAGTGCCTGGGCCCAGCGGACGTACTTCAGCTCCGCGAGGTGGGCGACCGTGGTGACGCCGAACGCCTCCGCCAGCAGCTCACCGTCCCGGTCGGACACGCCCTTGAGCGCCGAGACCGGTGCGCCCAGGATCTCCGGCAACGCCTTGTCGGCCCATGCCTTGTCCAGCACCTCGTCCAGATCGACCGAAGCCATGTGTGTCCTCCCGGGCAGATCGGTGACGGGGTCCCCGTGACCCCAACTTCTACATGACTGTAGAAGTTTAGGTTCGCCGGCGCGGTGGATCGGCACCATCGACGCGGGTTGTCCGAAAACCATCCCCCCGAGGCCGATCCCTCCTATCCTCTACACGTTTGTAGAAGATGTAGCGGGACAGCGAGAGGCGTCACCATGGTGTTCAAGAGGTTGCTCGGCTCGATCGGCATCGGCGGTCCCACCGTGGACACCGCGCTCAGCCCCGGACCGGTACGGCCCGGCTCCACCCTCACCGGCGAGGTCCGACTCAAGGGCGGGGACGGCGACGTCACCGTCGACGTCACCCTGGAACTGCTCGCCCGCGTGGAAGTGGAGGCGGACGGGGGCGAGGCCCACGGTGACGTCGCCTTCGACCGGTACGCGGTCAGCGAGGACCTGCGACTGCCCGGGGGCGAAGCCCTCACCGTCCCGTTCTCGCTCACCCTGCCCTGGGAGACCCCGGTCACCGAACTGTACGGACAGCCCCTCGGGATCGTCCTCGGGGTGCGCACCGAGGTGGCGGTGGCCGGCTCCCGCGACAAGGGGGACCTCGATCCGCTGACGGTCCGTCCGCTGCCCGCGCAGGAGGCGGTCCTGGAGGCGTTCGGGCAACTCGGCTTCGGATTCGTCTCGGCCGACCTGGAGTACGGACGGATCGGCGGCACCTCACAGGCGCTGCCCTTCTACCAGGAGATCGAGATCAGCCCGGCCCCCCGGTACGCCCACGTGCTCAAGGAGGTCGAGGTGACCTTCCTCGCCGCCCCGTACGGGATGGACGTGGTGCTGGAGGCCGACCGGCGCGGTCACCACCACGGCGGCGACGCGCTGAACCGGTTCCCGGTGTCGTACGAGGACGTGGACCGCACCGACTGGAACACCGTGGTCGGGGGATGGATCGAACAACTGGTCCACGCACATGCCCCGTACCCCGGCTCCGGCGCGTCCACGCACCCGGGCAGCCACCACCAGGACCACGGCCATCACCCGGACCACGGCCACCGGTCAGGACCCGGAACGGGCGCCGTGGTCGCGGCGGGCGCGGCCGGCCTCGCGGTCGGGGTGGCGGGCGGGCTCGTCGCGGCGGAGGTCGTGGACGAGGTCGGCGACTTCTTCGAGAACGACGAGGGCGACGAGGGCGACTGAGTACGGCCCAGCAGGACTGAGGGGTACGAGGACTTCGGGGCGGCGACGGCCGAACGCCCGCCCCGCGCCCCGGGGATCACAGCGGGGTGGCCGCCTTGAGGATCAGGAAGAGCGTGACCGCGGAGTTCGCCGAGGACAGTGCGGAGGCCGTCGTCCCGGCGGCGGCGCACCACACGGCGAGTCCCACCGTGGTCGAGGGCGGCGGCCAGTTCCGTGCGGTCGGGGTGGGGCCGAGCAGCGCCGCCACCCGGCGCGGCACCGGCCCCACCGCGGCGAACCCCGGGAGCGCCGTCGCCACCGGGGCGCCGCGGGAGACCAGGGCCGCCTTGCCGATCGCCCGGGCCACCACCCGACGGCTCCCGACCGCCGTCGCCGCCTCCTCGTCCGCCCACCGCTCCGAGGTGTAGCCCACGGCCGAACGCAAGGGGCGCAGCGCCGGGTTGGCGAGCGCGGCGAGACGGACCGTACGGAGGTGGCGGTGGTGGCGCGCGGTGAGGTGGGCCCGCTCGTGGGCGAACAGGGCCCGGCGCTCCCGGGACGTCAGGACGTTCAGCAGGCCGGTGGTCACCACGATCCGGTCGCGCCCCGGGCCGCCGGGCAGCGCATGGGCGTACGGGCTGGCGTCGGGCAGCACCACGACGGGGGTGGGGCGCAGCCCGGCGAGTGCCCGGGCGGCCGTCCGACGGGTCCGGCGCTCCCGCCACAGCGCGCGCAGACAGCAGGTCAGGACCACGGCCAGGGCGGGGATCGCGCTCTTCCCGGCGACCTCGTCGTAGGGGACGGCCGCCCGCACCTCGGGGTCCGACCAGCCGTCGGGCAGCGGATTGCCGGGGAGTTGGGCGGTGCCGACCACCACCAGCAGGGCCAGGCAGAGGGTGCTGCACAGGGCGCACACCGCGGCGACGGCGGTCAGCAGCCGGGTGGCCGTACGCGGGTGCAGGTGCTGCTCGGCGAGCCGTGCGATCGGCCAGGCGGTGAACGGCAGGACGAGCGGCAGGAACACGAAGACGCCCACGTGTTCAGTCTTCCTCCTGGGCCAGCAGCGCGCGCAGGATTCGCTCGTCGTCCTCCTCCAGGGAGGTGACGAAGCTGGCGAGTACGGCTTCCCGGTCGTTCTCCGCGTCGAGCACCCGCCGCATCCGCAGGGCGGCGAGGTCCGCCTCGCTGGCGCCCGAGGTCCAGACGAAGGACCGGCCCGCGCGTTCCCGGGCGACCGCGCCCTTGGCGTGCAGCCGGGTCAGGATGGTGATCACCGTGGTGTAGGCCAGGTCCTGGCCCAGCCGTTCCTGCACCCAGGCGGTGTTCACCGGGCCGGGTGCGCCGCGCAGCGCGGCCAGGACCAGCGCTTCGAGTTCGCCCTGGGCCCGGCGGCGGGGGCGCCGCCCGGGGTCACGGCCCGGCTCGTCCTGCACGTGCGGCTCCCTTCGGGCTCGGTGTTCGCGCACGGTGCGGGGGCGGGGCGCGGAACGTTTCATCCTAGCCAGCGGCGCCGCGATTGGTGAGCGCGGCAGGGATGCGGGATGCCGGGTTTCAGGTGGATAAACGCCGCGATGGGATACCTCTGCGGGCAGGCTCCGCGCCTTGCTACACAGAGGACATGATCGAGAACAGCATTCCGCGCGCCCGCCGCACCCGCCGTCCGCTGGCCGCCTCGCTCGCCGCCGTCGCGGGGTCCCTGACCCTGCTCGTCGTCTCCCCCGCCCCCGCCGCGGCGCAGGACTCGAAGCCCGCCGGGGCACGGTCCGCCTCGGCCGCCGCCGTCGCTGCGGCGCCCGACCGGCAGGCGGGGCACCGGCCGCTCGACCGGGTCACCTCGCTGCTCGCCGAGCGGCTGCTCGTCGCCGACAAGGTGGCCGCCGCCAAGTACGGGACGTCGCTGCCCATCGAGGACGTGGTGCGCGAGCGGCAGATCCTGGACGACGTGGCCCGGCGGTCCGCCGCGCTGGGCCTCGACCCGGTGCGTACGAGTGCGGTGTTCCGGGACCAGATCGAGGCCGGCAAGAACGTGCAGCGGGCCCTGTTCGCCCGCTGGGACGCGCACCCCGAGGAGCGGCCCACCGAGCGCCCCGACCTGGCGCGGGAGGTGCGGCCGGTACTGGACCGGATCACCACGGAGCTGCTGGCCGCGCTCACCTCCGCCGGGCCGGCGCGCGCGGCGGCCTCCTGCCGGTTCGCGGTCACGGTGTCGGCGGCGGGGCAGGTGCACGTCCGGGACCTCGACCGGGTGCACGCGGTGAACCTGTTCCGCGGGGTGCGCAACGTCTGCACCGGCTGAGACGCCGGGCTCGGGGAGCGGGCCGGGGACCTCCGGCGTGGTGGCGTCGGAGGTCCCCGTTCGGGTGCGGGCGGTGTCGCGCCGGTCTAGGACACGATGTCCTTGCGCCCGAAGCCCCGGAAGGCCAGCGCGAACAGGACGACGGCGTAGGTGATCGACACGGCCGCGCCCTGGATCATGCCGCCCCACTCCAGCCGGGGCTGCACCGCGTCCGCCCAGGCGAACTGCCAGTGCGCCGGCAGGAAGTCGCGCCAGTCGCCGAGCGCGGTGACCGCGTCGAGCACGTTGCCGACGATGGTCAGCCCGACCGCGCCGCCGACCGCGCCGAGCGGGGCGTCCGTCCGGGTGGACAGCCAGAACGCGAGCCCCGCGGTGACGAGTTGCGAGACGAAGACGTACGCGATGACGATGACGAGCCGCTGGGCTGCGGTGCCCGCGTCCAGGGTGCCGCCGGTCGGGATCTCCAACGGGCCCCACCCGTAGACGACGGTGCCCACCAGGAGGCCGACGACCGGGAGCAGCACGATGGCCGCGAGGCTCATCCCGAGGGCGACGACGAGCTTCGACCACAGCAGTCGGGCCCGGGGCACGGGCGCGGCGAGCAGGTACCGCAGGGAGGACCAGCCCGCTTCGGAGGCGACGGTGTCCCCGCAGAACAGCGCGACGGGGATCACCAGCAGGAAGCCCGCCGAGACGAACAGGCAGGTGGCGGCGAAGTTGGCGCCCGAGGCGGTGGCGGTGTCCATCAGGGAGATCCGGTCGCCGGCGTCCCCCCGCTCGTCGGGGCTGCCGCCGATGGCGAACGCCACGGCGAGCACGAACGGGAGCAGCCCGAGGACGGCGCCCATGACCAGCGTCCGCCGCCGCTTGAGCTGGCGGACCAGTTCCACCCGGACCGGGAGGGTGCCGCGGGCCCGGTAGCCGGGTGCGGTCGCTCGTGCCGGGGCGGCGTCGTCGACGTGCACGACCGTGTTCCCTTCGTCGGTCGGGCGGTGCCCGGGGCCCGTGGTCAGGTCGGCGCTCACCGCTGGCCTCCGATCAGGTTCAGGAAGGCGTCCTCCAGCCTGCGGTGCGGTCCCATCGAGGTGACGGGCACCTCCAGCCGCACCAGGTCCGCGAGCAGGGTGCGGGACTCCTCGGGGCCGACCTGCGCGAGGCGGACCAGCAGCCCGCCGTCCGCACGGGTCGCCGAGGTCACCCCGGGCAGTGCGGCGATCTTGTCGACCAGCGGGTCGGACACCTCGTCCGCGAGCCCCACCTGGAGGGCGTCCCCGGAGCCGGCGATCTCGGCGACGGGGCCGGCCTGGACGAGCCGTCCGCGGTCCATCACGACGAGGTGGGTGCAGGACTGCTCGACCTCGGACAGCAGATGGCTGGAGACGATCACGGTCCGGCCGCCGGCCGCGTACCGGATCATCACCTCGCGCATCTCGCGGATCTGCGGCGGGTCGAGTCCGTTGGTGGGTTCGTCGAGGATCAGCAGATCGGGCAGGCCGAGCATCGCCTGGGCGAGCGCCAGGCGTTGCCGCATGCCCTGGGAGTAGGTGCGGACCGCGCGCCCGAGCGCGTCGCCGAGGTCGGCGATCTCCAGGGCTTCGGCGAGGTGGGCGTCGGTCGCGGGGCGTCCGGTGGCGCGCCAGTACAGCTCCAGGTTCTCCCGGCCGGTGAGGTGCGGCAGGAAACCGGCGCCCTCCACGAAGGCCCCGACGCGGGACAGCACGGGGGCGCCGGGGCGGATGGCGTGCCCGAAGACGCGCACCTCACCCTGGTCGGGCCGGATCAGGCCCATGAGCATCCGCAGGGTGGTGGTCTTGCCCGCCCCGTTGGGTCCGAGGAGCCCGAGCACCTGGCCCTTCTCGACCCGGAAGGACAGGTCGCGCACCGCGTACCGGTCGGTGGACCCGGCGTAGCGCTTGCTCAGGTCGGTGATCTGGAGCGGCACCTCGGCGAGGTCCGGGTCCGGGGCGGCGGCCGAGGCGCGGCGGCGCCCGGTGAGCAGCAGCGCCGCGGCGAGGGCGATGCCGGTCAGCGGCAGCGCCCAGACCCAGGTGGCCAGCGGTGCGGCGGTGCTGCTGACGTCGGGGGCGGTGGGTACCGCGAGGTCGCCGCGGAGGGCGACGGTGTACCGGGCGGGGGCGGTCGGTGAGGCGTACCCGAGGTCGGTGGAGGAGACGGCGAGGCGCAGGCGGTGGCCGCGCTGCACCTCGTGGTCGATGGCGGGCAGCGTCAGGGTGACGTCCTTGCTCTTGCCCTTGCCCAGGCCCTCCACGCGGACGGGGGCGACGAGCCCGGCGGGCAGCACCTGCTGTTCGCCGTCGGGGCCGACGTCGTACAGCTTGCCGAACAGCACGGCGTGGTCGCTGGTGGACGTGACCCGTATCCGTACCCGGGAGGTGCCCGTGATGCGGACGTCGTCGGTGAGGGGCTTCGAGTCGAAGCGGGCGTACTGGCCGGGGAAGTCGAGGGAGAGGCCGACGCCGAGCGCGGAGAGCTGGGACAGTCCGCCGCCACCGGCCGCGCCGAGGCCGGGCAGCCCGGAGATCGCGGGCGGGCTGGCGCCCGCGGGGTTGTCGAAGGTCTGGGGGCGGCCGGTCAGGGCGAAGGAGCGGGGGTCGCCGGTGAGGCCGGGGTAGGTGTCGCCGGTGACGCCGCGCAGCCGGGCCGCGCCGTCGGTGGAGTCGAGGCCGCCGGTGCGGGTGACGCGGAACGCGGGCCCGGTGTCGGCGTTCTCGTCGCCCTTGAGGTGGCGGTCGAACCAGCCGTTGACGCGGGCCTCGACGCGGTCGGTCTCCTGGTCGCCGCCGTCGTGCCCGCCGGGGGTCCAGTCGACGGCGACCGGTGCGCCGTTCGCCCGGATCGCGGTGGCCATGGCGTCGGCCTGGTCGAGGGTGAAGAGGGAGTCGGTCTGCCCCTGGACGAGCAGGGCGGGCGCCTCGATCCGCTCGCTCACCGCGGACGGGGAGCGCTCCTCCAGTACGGCGCGGGCCTCGGCGTCCGGTTCCCCGCGCTCGGCGACCCGCTCGTACATGCGGCACAGTTCGGGGGCGAAGCGGTCGCAGCCGCCGCCGGTGTTGACGAAGAGTCCGGCCCAGGTCTTCTTGAAGACGCCGCCGGGGAAGAGTGCGTCGGCGAGGTTCCCGTAGGTGATCCGCGGGGCGATCGCGTCGACCCGCTCGTCGTGTCCGGCGGCGAGCAGCGAGACGGCGCCGCCGTAGGAGACGCCGGACATGCCGACGCGCGGGTCGCCCTCGCCGTCGAGGCGGACCTCGGGGCGCTCGGCGAGCCAGTCGATGAGCCGGGAGACGTCGGCGACCTCGCCGTCGGGGTCGTTGAGGCCGATGCGTCCGCTGGACTCGCCGAAGCCGCGGGCGGACCAGGTGAGCACCGCGTAGCCGTCGCGGGCCAGGTCCTCGGCCTGGGCGCGGACGTCGCCCTTGTCGCCGCCGAAGCCGTGGCCGAGCAGGACGGCGGGGCGTCGGCCGTCCTCGCCGGAGGTGAAGTACGAGGTGTCGATGCGGGCGTCGCCGGTGTCCACGACGCGGTCGGCGCGGTGCACCTCGGGCGGGTCGTCGGAGGCGGTGGCCGTCCAGGTGCCCGCTGCGGCGATGAGCGCGACACCGGCCACGGCGGCGAGCGTCCGCCGGGGGCGGCGGAGCCGGGGTGGCCAGGGCGTTCGGAAGTCCATGCGGTCCACCGTAAGCTGCGGCGCCGAGCGGCCGTGCGGCCCGGGGGGTGAACCGCGGCGCCTCCCCGGGGAGTACCCGGGCGCCGCGGCTACCGCGGGTGCGGTACGCGGCGGGCCCGGGCCCCGGTGCGGCTCAGTGGTTGCGGGGGAACCCGAGGTCGACGCCGGCGGGGGCGTCGGCGGGGTCGGGCCAGCGGGTGGTGACGACCTTGCCGCGGGTGTAGAAGTGCGTCCCGTCGTTGCCGTAGACGTGGTGGTCGCCGAAGAGGGAGTCCTTCCAGCCGCCGAAGGAGTGGTAGCCGACGGGGACCGGGATCGGGACGTTCACGCCGACCATGCCGGCCTCGACCTCCAGTTGGAAGCGTCGGGCGGCTCCCCCGTCCCGGGTGAAGACGGCGGTGCCGTTGCCGTACGGCGAGGCGTTGATGAGGGCGAGCCCCTCGTCGTACGAGTCGACCCGCAGCACGCACAGCACCGGGCCGAAGATCTCGTCGCGGTAGGCGTCGGAGTCGACGGACACCCGGTCGAGCAGGGAGATGCCGATCCAGTGGCCGTCCTCGTACCCCTCGACGGTGTAGCCGGTGCCGTCGAGGACGACCTCGGCGCCCTGGGCCGCCGCGCCGGCCACGTAGGAGGCGACCTTGTCCCGGTGGGCGGCGGTGATCAGCGGGCCCATCTCGGAGGCGGGGTCGTCACCGGGGCCGATGGTGATCTTCTCGGCCCGCTCCTTGATCTTCGCCACGAGTTCGTCGCCGACGGCGCCGACGGCGACCACCGCGGAGATCGCCATGCAGCGTTCCCCGGCGGAGCCGTAGGCGGCGGAGACGGCCGCGTCGGCGGCGGCGTCCAGATCGGCGTCGGGCAGCACCAGCATGTGGTTCTTGGCGCCGCCGAGCGCCTGGACCCGCTTGCCGTGCGCGGTGGCGGTGCGGTGGATGTGGCGGGCGATGGGGGTGGAGCCGACGAAGGAGACGGCGGCGACGTCCGGGTGTTCCAGGAGGCGGTCCACGGCGACCTTGTCCCCGTGGACGACGTTGAACACCCCGTCCGGCAGTCCCGCTTCGGCGAACAGTTCGGCGAGCCGCACCGCAGCCGAGGGGTCCTTCTCGGAGGGCTTGAGGACGAAGGTGTTCCCGCAGGCGACGGCCAGCGGGAACATCCACAGCGGGACCATCGCCGGGAAGTTGAACGGGGTGATGCCGACGACGACCCCGAGCGGCTGGCGGATCGCCGCCACGTCCACGCGGCTGGCGACCTGTGTGGACAGTTCGCCCTTGAGCTGCACGGTGATCCCGCAGGCGAGGTCCACGATCTCCAGGCCGCGCGCGACCTCGCCGAGCGCGTCCTCGTGGACCTTGCCGTGCTCGGCGGTGATCAGCCGGGCGATCTCGTCGCGGTGGGCGTCGAGCAGCGCCCGGAACCGGAACAGGATCGCGGTGCGCTGGGCGAGCGAGGAGGTGCCCCAGGTGGCGAACGCCTCCCGGGCGGCGGCGACCGCCGCGTCCACCTCGTCGACGTCGGCGAACGCGACCCGGGTGGTGGCCCGTCCGGTGGCGGGGTCGGTGACCGGGCCGTAGGTGCCCGACGCGCCTTCGACGGCCTTCCCGCCGATCCAGTGGTGGACGGTCTTCGTCATGACAGATCCCTAACTCTCGCGGCGCCGGCGGTGGCGTTCCCCTGCTGGTGTCCCGTGCGGTGTGCCGTGCGGTGTGCCGTGCGGTGTGCCGTGCGGTGTGCCGTGCGGTGTGCCCTTGCGCTGTGTCGTGTGGTGTGCCGTGCGGTGTGCCCGGGTGGTCGTGGCGTGTGGTGCCGCCCGTGGTGGGCGCGGGGGTCCGTGCCGGTCACAGGGGTCGGTGGCGGGCGGCCACCGACCGTTCGTACTCCGCGCGGGCCCGGACGGCGGACGCGCGGGTCGCCGTCGCGGCCACGGGCACATCCCACCACGCCTGCGCCGGGGGCGCGCCCGACACTGTGTCGGGCGTTCGGGTCTCCGTGTAGACACATGTGGGGACGTCCGAGGCGCGGGCGGTCGCGAGCGCTTCGCGCAGCTCACCGACGGTCCTCGCGCGCAGCACCCGCATGCCGAGGCTGGCGGCGTTGGCGGCGAGGTCCACCGGCAGCGGGTCGCCGGTGAGGGAGCCGTCGGCGGCGCGCTGCCGGTAGGCGGTGCCGAAGCCCTCCCCGCCGACGGCCTCGGAGAGTCCGCCGATCGAGGCGTAGCCGTGGTTCTGGAGGATCACCAGCTTGAGGGGGACGCCCTCCTGCACGGCCGTGACGATCTCGGTGGGCATCATCAGATAGGTGCCGTCGCCGACGAGCGCCCACACGGGCCGTCCCGGGGCGGCGAGGCAGACCCCGATGGCCGCCGGGATCTCGTAGCCCATGCAGGAGTACCCGTACTCCAGGTGGTACTGGTCGCGGGACCGGGTCCGCCAGAGCTTGTGCAGGTCGCCGGGGAGCGAACCGGCCGCGTTGACGAGGACGTCCTCGCCGGTGACCAGGGCGTCGAGGACGCCGAGCACCTGGGTCTGGGTGGGGCGCGCCTCGGGATCGGGCGCGGCGTACGCGCTGTCGACGCGCGCCTCCCAGCGGGCCTTCGCGCTGGCGTACTCGGCCGCGTACGCCGGATCGGGCGCGGGTCCGCCGTGCTCGCCGAGCGCCCGGGTGAGTGCCGTCAGGCCCGCCCTCGCGTCCGCGACCAACGGCAGTCCGGCCATCTTGTGGCCGTCGTACGGCGTGATGTTGAGGTTGAGGAAGCGCACCCCGGGCGGGAAGAGGGTGCCGGACGCCGTGGTGAAGTCGGTCCAGCGGGTGCCCACCCCGATGACCAGGTCGGCGGTGCGGGCGAGTGCGTCGGCGGTGGCCGTCCCGGTGTGCCCGATGCCGCCGACGTCGGCGGGGTGGTCCCCGTCGAGCGCCCCCTTGCCGGCCTGGGTGGCGGCGACCGGCGCCCCGGTCGCCTCGGCGAAGGCGCGCAGCGCGTCCTGCGCGGCGCTGTGCCGCACCCCGCCGCCGGCGATGACCAGGGGCCGCCGGGCGGCGCGCACCGCGGCCACCGCCGCCGCGAGTTCGACGGGGTCGGGCTCCGGTCGGCGGACCGTCCACACCCGCTCGCGGAAGAACTCCACGGGCCAGTCGTACGCCTCGGCCTGCACGTCCTGCGGCAGGGCGAGGGTGACCGCCCCGGTGGCCGCCGGGTCGACCAGGACCCGCACCGCCTGGAGGGCGGCCGGGACGAGCGCTTCGGGCCGGGTGATCCGGTCGAAGTAGCGCGACACCGGCCGCAGGCAGTCGTTGACGGACACGTCGCCCGCCCACGGCACTTCGAGCTGTTGCAGGACGGGGTCGGCGGGGCGGGTCGCGAAGGTGTCGCCGGGCAGCAGCAGGACGGGCAGGTGGTTGACGGTGGCGAGCGCCGCGCCGGTGACGAGGTTGGTGGCGCCGGGCCCGATGGAGGTGGTGACGGCGTGCGTGGACAGTCGTCCGCTCTGTCGGGCGTACCCGACCGCCGCGTGCACCATCGCCTGTTCGTTGCGGCCCTGGTGGAAGGGCATGGCCCCGCCGTGTTCCAGCAGCGCCTGGCCGATCCCGGCGACGTTGCCGTGGCCGAAGACGCCCCAGGTGGCGCCGATGAGCCGGTGGCGCTGCCCGTCGCGTTCGGTGTGTTGGACGGTCAGGAAGCGGACGAGCGCCTGGGCGACGGTGAGCCTGACGGTGCCGGTCATCGGTGCCTCGTCGTGGGTGGGGTGGGGGTGGTGGGCGTCGGGGCGGGTGCGGGCGGGGGTGCCCGGTCGGGCGGTCACCGGTAGCCGTCCGCGTGGTCGGGGTGGAAGGTGATCCGCCACTCCCGTCCGGGACCGGGGCCCGCCATCACGTTCAGGTAGTACAGGTCGTGGCCGGGGGCGGCGATCGACGGGCCGTGCCACCCGTCGGGCACCAGGACCGCGTCACCGGTGCGCACCTCGGCGAGCACCCGGGCGCCGCCCTCGCGGGACGGGGACACCTGTTGGTACCCGAAGCCGGGGCGGCCGTCCGCGGAGGGTCGGCAGGCGAAGTAGTAGATCTCCTCCAACTCCGACTCCCGACCGGGCAGGTGCTCGTCGTGTTTGTGCGGCGGGTAGGAGGACCAGTTGCCGCCGGGGGTGACGACCTCGACGGCGATGAGGCGGTCGCAGACGAAGGCGTCGGCGGCGGCGAAGCCCCGCACCTGTCGTGCGGTGGTCCCGCTGCCGCGGTGTTCGAGGGGAACCTCCGGCGCGGGGCCGTAGCGGGCGGGGAGTCGACGCTCGCACTTCGCTCCTGCCAGGGCGAAGTGGCCTCCCGCACCGGAGGCGATCTGGGCGTGGGCGTCACGGGGGAGGTACGCGAAGTCGGTGACGCCTTCGAACACATCCTGTCTGCCCGTCAGTTCGATGATGCCGCCCTCGACCATGATCGTGCAGCCACCGGAGAGCGGGAGCACGATCCATTCGCTGTCGCCGGTGGCGAATCCGTGCCGTTCCCCCGGCCCGAGGGCGAGCACCCGCAGGCTCGTACGGGCCCATCCGGGGCGTCGGGGGCCGATGTCGAGTTCGTACGGGTCGTTGCCGGCGGTGCCGTCGGGGAGGTGGAGGCCGCTGTCGTTCATGGGGTGCCCCTACCCGTCGGACGGGCATCGCTCCCGCGGCCCTGCCCGCCGTTCACAGCAGGGCGACGGCCCGGTCGACCGCCGCCGTGACGTCGTCGTCCACCGGGTACAGCAGGGCCCGGCCGATCACGAGCCCCCGCACGGTCGGCAGGCGCAGCGCGGCCCGCCACCGGTCGTAGGCGGCGTCCGGGTCGTCGCCCACGTCACCCCCGAGCAGGACGGCCGGAAGGGTGGTGGTCCCCATGACCCGGGCCATGGCGTCGGGGTCCTCGGTCACCGGCACCTTCAGCCAGGTGTACGCGGAGGTGCCGCCGAGGCCGGAGGCGACGGCGAGGGACTTGGCGACCGCCGCGGGGCTCAGGTCGGTGCGCAGCGTCCCGTCCTCCCGCCGGCACAGGAACGGTTCCACGAACACCGGGAGCTGACGGCGCGCCATCGCGTCGACGGCGCGCGCGGCGGCGTGCAGGGTCCGCAGTGAGCCGGGGTCCTCGTAGTCGAGGCGCAGCAGGAGCTTGCCGGCGTCGAAACCCAGCCGGGCCAGGTCGCGGGGGCGGTGTCCGGTGAACCGGTCGTCCACTTCGAAGGCGGAGCCGGCGAGCCCGCCCCGGTTCATGGAGCCCATGACGACCTTGCCGTCGAGGGCGCCGAGCAGCAGCAGGTCGTCGAGGACGTCGGCGGTGGCGAGGACCCCGTCGACGCCGGGGCGGGACAGCGCCTCGCAGATCCGGGCGAGCAGGTCGGCGCGGTCGGCCATGGCGAGGGCGCGGTCGCCGACGGCGAGGGCGCCGCGTGCGGGGTGGTCGGCCGCGACGAGCAGCAGGCGTCCGGAGTCGCCGAGCAGGGGCCGGCGCCGGCGGCGGGCGGCGGCTTCGGCGATGGCCCCGGGGTGTCGGGCGCGGGTGCGGGCGAGGGCGCCCGGGTCGATGTGGGGGCGCTCGCCCCGGGGTGCGCGCGGGGCGCCCGCCGTCGCCCTCATCGGACCTCGCCCGCCGTCAGTGCGGCCTCGATCTCGGCGGGTACGGGCATCGCCGACGAGCACTCCAGTCGGGAGGCGACGATCGCGCCGGCGGCGTTCGCGTACCGCATGGTGCGTTCCAGGTCCCAGCCGGACAGCAGCCCGTGGCAGAGCGCCCCGCCGAACGCGTCGCCGGCACCGAGGCCGTTGAGCACGGTGACGGGCAGCGGCGGCACCTCGGCGTGCTCCCCGTCCGCGGCGAGCGCCAGCACCCCCTCGGGTCCCTGTTTGACGACGGCGAGCGCGGCGCCCGCCGCGAGCAGTGCCTCGGCCGCCGTCCGCGGGTCGCGCTCCCCGGTGGCGACCTCCACCTCGTCGAGGTTGCCGACGGCGACGGTGGCGTGCCGCAGGGCCCGTTCGTAGGAGGGGCGGGCGGTCGCCGGGTCGGTCCAGAACATCGGCCGCCAGTCGAGGTCGAAGACGGTGACGGCGGCCGGCCCGGCGGCCCGGCCGCGGTGGGCGAGGGCGGCGAGGGTCGCGGCCCGGCTCGGCTCCTCGCTGAGTCCGGTGCCCGTCATCCAGAAGACGCGGGCGTCGGCGACGGCCGCGAGGTCCAGTTCGTGCGGGTGGATCTCCAGGTCGGGGGCCTTGGGCCGCCGGTAGAAGTAGAGCGGGAAGTCGTCCGGCGGGAACACCTCGCAGAAGGTGACGGGCGTCTGGCCGCCGTCGACCGGGGTGACCCAACGGTCGTCCACCCCGAACTCGCGTAGCGCCCGGTGCAGATAGGCGCCGAAGGCGTCCGGGCCGGTGCGGGTGATGACCGCCGTGCGGCGGCCGAGTCGGGACGCCGCCACAGCGACGTTGGTCGCCGAGCCCCCGAGGAACTTGCCGAAGGTCGTCACCTCGGCGAGGGGCACGCCGGTCTGGAGCGGGTACAGGTCCACGCCGATCCGGCCCATCGTGAGGACGTCGAACCGGGTGCCGGGGTCGTCCGGGGGCCCGTCCCCGTGCGGCGGCGCGTCGCGGGGCTCCTCGCCGTGTCCGCCCTGCCCCGCCCCGTCCCGCCCGTCCTCGTCCCGCACGCCGTCGTGCTGCGGGTCGGTCACCTGCACGTCGTCCCTTCCCGGTGTACGGGCCGGTGTCGCCGCGCACCGCGCTCGCGGGCCCGGTCACACCGATGTGGTGCCCCCAGGTCTAATGCCGGTCGACGAACGCTGTCAACATGTTGTCCGGACATTCGGACCAGTCCTTGACACCCTTCTCGGGCGGACTGGAGGCTGAACCGCATGACCACAACGGCCGGCGACCCGCCCGCCCCGCTCTCCCGCATCCGCATCGGGTCGGCGCCCGACTCCTGGGGCGTCTGGTTCGCCGACGACCCGCGTCAGGTGCCGTGGCGGCGCTTCCTCGACGAGGTCGCCGCGGCCGGCTACGCGTGGATCGAACTCGGCCCGTACGGGTATCTCCCCACCGACCCGGTCACGCTCGCCGAGGAGACCGCCCGGCGCGGCCTCCAGGTCTCCGCGGGCACCGTCTTCACCGGGCTGCACCACGGGAGCGCCGTCTGGGACCGCACCTGGGAGCACGTCGCCGAGGTCGCCGCCCTGGCCCGGGCGAGCGGCGCCGGGCACCTCGTGGTCATTCCGTCGTTCTGGCGCGACGACAAGACCGGCGAGGTCCTGGAGGACAGCACCCTGACCGCCGCCCAGTGGCGGGCGCTCACCTCGCAGACCGAACGACTGGCGCGACGGGTGCGCGAACGGTTCGGGCTGCGCGTCGTCGTCCATCCGCACGCCGACACCCACGTCGACAGCGAGGAGAACGTGGCCCGGTTCCTCGACGGCACCGATCCGGACCTGGTGTCGCTCTGCCTGGACACCGGCCACTACGCCTACTGCGGCGGCGACAGCGTGCGGCTCATCGAGACCTACGGCGAGCGCATCGGGTACCTGCACCTGAAGCAGGTGGACCCGGACGTCCTCGCGGAGGTGCGCGCCGAGGACCTGCCCTTCGGTCCGGCCGTGGCCCGGGGCGTGATGTGCGAGCCGCCCTCGGGGGTACCCGCGCTCGGGCCGGTCCTGACGGCCGCCCAGCGCCTCGACGTGGAGCTGTTCGCCATCGTCGAGCAGGACATGTACCCGTGCGACCCGGACGCCCCGCTGCCGATCGCCCGACGCACCCGCGCCTTCCTGCGCTCCTGCGGGGCCTGACGCGCCCGCTCCGACGGCACCCGCACGCATACGCCCCCCTTCCCCCACCCATGTCACGGATTAACGGGAATTGCGTCACACCTCCCCCACAGCCCTCCCGCGCACCGGGGCTGCGCCGCGCGCCGGACCGAGGGTGAGTGATCACCAGCGCGCCCGGCCCCCGGCGACCCCCCGGTCACCCCCGCGGTGCGCACGGGGAGGAGCATCGTGATCGACAGGACCCTCTGGTCGTACCAGAACATCGCCGCCCACCTGCGCGTACAGCGGGACACCGTCCGCTCGTACCGCAAGCACGGGCTGATGCCGCCGCCGGACGTGGTCGAGGACGGCAGGTCCTACTGGTACGCCGACACCGTCCGCGCCTGGGCTGCGGCGCGGCCCCGCAGCCGCGGGTGAGGTGCGCGGGTCACGGGCGAGGTGCGCGCGACGGGCCGCCGACATCTCGACACCCCTTGGCTTCATACCCCCTAGGGGTATAGTGTGGTGAGTGTCGGGGAGGCCGGGGCGTCGACCCCCCTCCGACCGCCACGACCCGGGCGCACCCGCCCCGCGTCCCACCAGCGACATCCGAGGAGAACGACATGAGCGCCCAGACCCAGGACTCCGTGACCACCGTCTACCAGGTGACCGGAATGACCTGCGGCCACTGCGAGGGCTCCGTCTCCACCGAGATCTCCGCGCTCCCCGGAGTCAGCTCGGTGAAGGCGGTGGCCGCCACCGGCCAGGTCACCGTGGTGTCGGCGACCGCCCTCGACGAGGAGGCCGTCCGTGCCGCCGTCGACGAGGCCGGCTACGAGCTGGCCGGCCGCGCCTGACCGGACCCGTCGACCGGCCCCGGTCCCGACCCCACTGGTGTGGGGGCGGGGCCGGGGCCACTCACGTCATGACGGGCCCGCCGCCGGGTCGGCCGAGACCGACGCGCCGGCACCCAACACCCGGCGCCCGGACCCGCGCCGGTGACGGTGACGGTGACGGTGACGACCCGAACGAACTAGCCATGCGGTCGCCAGAAAGCCATTCGCGTCCGGGAGAACGCCTTTCCCTCGCCAAGAAGAACCGTTTCCACGCGCGGGGCGATAACGTAGCCCGCGGCACCTCCCACGGGGCCGGTCCCTGCGACCGGACGACCGCGGGGGCGACCACGGCGGTGTCTTCGGCGTCACCGGGAAGGTCGGGTTCCACGGTCACGCACCACTTGTGGCCGAAGACATTCCGGTAACTATCTCCGGGGGCCTTCACAGACCCCGCGCAACATCCTTACGCTTGAGCCCCGATCGCCATATCGGGGCTCTTGCGCAGGTAGATGGACATATGCAGGAGACATAGATCACAGCGTTCGCGACGTAACCATCGTGGATGCTGGTGAGTCTAAGAAGGCGATGTCAGAAACGTCTTGGGGGGCGTTTCGGACATTGGGGATGTCTTGGGGGACGTCTCCGAAGTGCGTTGCCGGGGCACGTGCACCGGGGAGCTTTGAGCGGCCCTCCCGTGCGTACGGGTCCCGGCAGACCGCAGGCACCCACCCCCAGCAGCAGGCGCTGCCCAATGAGCGCCCGGCCGGATCCCGTGGGGGGAATCCGCACCGGGACAAAGGAAGGCGTCCCATTCGTCGGCCCGTGGGGGGACCGGCGGTGGGGCGCCTTCCGCCTTTTCCCGCGCCCTTCGCGCGCCTCCCCCGTGTCTCCGCGCCGCCTTTCGATGCGGCGCCCCTCCCGTCCCCGCCGGGCCCGCCGGCTCCCCCGCCGGCTCCACTGACCCTCCCCCCCCGACCGGAGGGCCCCGCCCCGGCCCTCAGACGCCCCCACAGGACCTCGAAGGCCCTACGGACGCCGGGTGGGCACCGAAGCCGCCTCCACGGCGCTCGTACGGGCCCGCCACGGCTCGCACCCGACTCGACTGGGGGCTGCGGCTCCGGGTGCGACTTGGCTCCGGACACACGAAATCGGGCACCGCGTAGGCGATGCCCGATGTGATGTGGAGCCCACGGCCTCGGTCCGCGCGGGCGCACGGCCGGCGCACGGCCTCGGCACGGGCGCCGGGGAACGCCGCCCCCCGGACCGGGCGGCATCCCGTGCACCCCGTGGCGCGCACCGGCCGGACCCGGCCGGTGCCCTCAGTGCCGGTCGTCCCGGCCGAACCCTTCCCGCTCCGGCCGGACGATCACGACGTCAACCGGTCAGCGGGACTCGACCGGCACGAAGTCGCGTTCGACGACACCGGTGTAGATCTGCCGCGGACGGCCGATGCGGGAACCCGGCTCCTTGATCATCTCGTGCCACTGGGCGATCCAGCCGGGGAGCCGGCCGAGCGCGAACAGCACGGTGAACATCTCGCTCGGGAAGCCCATGGCCCGGTAGATCAGGCCGGTGTAGAAGTCGACGTTCGGGTAGAGCTTGCGCTCGACGAAGTACTCGTCGGCCAGCGCGTGCTCTTCCAGCTTCAGCGCGATGTCGAGCAGCTCGTCGGACTTGCCGAGCGCCGAGAGGACGTCGTGCGCCGCCGCCTTGATGATCTTCGCCCGGGGGTCGAAGTTCTTGTAGACGCGGTGCCCGAAGCCCATGAGCTTCACGCCGTCTTCCTTGTTCTTCACCTTGCGGATGAAGGTGTCGACGTCGCCGCCGCTCGCCTGGATGCCCTCCAGCATCTCCAGCACGCTCTGGTTGGCGCCGCCGTGCAGCGGGCCCCAGAGGGCGGAGATGCCGGCGGAGATCGAGGCGAACATGTTCGCCTGCGAGGAGCCGACCAGGCGCACGGTGGACGTCGAACAGTTCTGCTCGTGGTCCGCGTGCAGGATGAGCAGCTTGTCCAGCGCCGAGACGACGACCGGGTCCGGCTCGTACTCCTGCGCGGGGACCGAGAAGGTCATGCGCAGGAAGTTCTCGACGTACCCGAGGTCGTTGCGCGGGTAGACGAAGGGGTGGCCGATCGACTTCTTGTAGGCGTAGGCCGCGATCGTCGGCAGCTTGGCGAGCAGCCGGATCGTGGACAGGTGCCGCTGCTTCTCGTCGAACGGGTTGTGGCTGTCCTGGTAGAACGTGGACAGCGCGCTGACGACGGACGAGAGCATCGCCATCGGGTGCGCGTCCCGCGGGAAGCCGTCGAAGAACCGCTTGACGTCCTCGTGCAGCAGGGTGTGCTGCGTGATCTCGTTGCGGAAGACGGCGAGCTCGTCGACCGTCGGCAGCTCACCGTTGATCAGGAGGTACCCCACCTCCAGGAAGCTGGAGTGCTCGGCGAGCTGCTCGATGGGATAGCCGCGGTACCGCAGGATGCCCTGCTCACCGTCGAGATAGGTGATCGCCGACTTGTAGGCGGCCGTGTTCCCGTAGCCGCTGTCCAGCGTGACCAGGCCCGTCTGGGCGCGGAGCTTCCCGATGTCGAAGCCCTCATCGCCGACGGTGCTGTCGATCACCGGATAGGTGTACTCGCCGTCGCCGTACCGAAGTACTACCGCGTTGTCGCGTTTCTCGCTCACGTCTTCCCTCACCGACGTAGTGCCTCATCTTCGAGGTGCCCTGACTGTCTCTACCATCCCCCATTTGGCGCAGGAGAGTGCACTGGGGGTCGAGCTTTGGGCTAGTTGGCGGCACTCAGTGCCGCTAGCCTGCCTATCCTGCCCCCTTCGCCCCGGTTCCGAAAGCCTCGTGTGACCTTTCCGACTCGTTTGATCGATCAAACCGCCCGATGGGTCTCGGATCGGTCGGAACGCTCGGTGGAGCCGGACCCGCCGCGGAGCCGGAAGTCCAGTGCGGTGCAACGGCGCCCCGCCGACACCGTGCGCACCGCCTGACCCAGGGCCTTGCGGGAACCCACGAGGACGACGAGCTTCTTGGCGCGCGTCACAGCCGTGTAGAGCAGATTGCGTTGCAGCATCATCCACGCCCCCGTAGTGACGGGGATCACTACGGCTGGATATTCGCTGCCCTGCGAGCGGTGGATGGTCACGGCGTAGGCGTGGGCGAGTTCGTCCAGTTCGTCGAAGTCGTACGGCACCTCTTCGTCCTCGTCCGTCAGTACCGTCAGCCGCTGTTCGTCCAGGTCGAGCGCGGTGACCACGCCGACGGTGCCGTTGAAGACGCCGCTGGCGCCCTTCTCGTAGTTGTTGCGGATCTGCGTGACCTTGTCACCGACCCGGAAGACCCGGCCGCCGAACCGCTTTTCCGGCAGGTCGGGGCGGCCCGGCGTGATCGACTGCTGGAGCAACGCGTTCAGGTTGCCCGCCCCGGCGGGACCCCGGTGCATCGGGGCGAGCACCTGCACATCGCGCCGCGGGTCCAACCCGAATTTGGCGGGAATCCGTCGCGCGGCGACGTCGACGGTGAGCCGCCCGGCCTCCTCGGTGTCCTCCTCGACGAAGAGGAAGAAGTCCTTCAGCTCCTGGGTCAGGGGCGGCAGACCGGAGTTGATCCGGTGCGCGTTGGTGACCACCCCGGACTCCTGGGCCTGACGGAAGATCCTGGTCAGCCGCACCGCGGGCACCGGGCCGCCGTCCGCCAGCAGGTCCCTCAGCACCTCACCGGCGCCGACGCTGGGCAACTGGTCGACGTCCCCGACGAACAGCAGGTGCGCGCCCGGGGCCACTGCCTTGACGAGTTTGTTCGCCAACAGCAGATCCAGCATGGACGCCTCGTCCACCACCACCAGGTCGGCGTCCAGGGGCCGATCGCGGTCGTAGGAGGCGTCACCGCCGGGCCTGAGCTCCAGCAAGCGGTGCACCGTCGACGCCTCGGCGCCCGTCAGCTCCGCGAGCCGCTTGGCGGCGCGTCCCGTGGGCGCGGCCAGCACGACCTTGGCCCGCTTGGCACGGGCCAACTCCACGATGGAACGCACCGTGAAGGACTTGCCGCAGCCGGGCCCGCCGGTGAGGACGGCCACCTTGCGGGTCAGCGCCAGCCGGACGGCTTCCTCCTGCTCCGGGGCGAGTTCGACTCCGGTGCGGTCCGCGAGCCAGGCCAGCGCCTTGTCCCAGACGACGTCGCGGAACACGGGCATCCGGTCCTCTTCGGTGTGCAACAGCCTCAGCACCTGCCCGGACAAGGACAGTTCGGCTCGGTGGAACGGCACCAGGTAGACGGCGGTCACCTCGTCGCCCTCGGGTCCCGGCACCCGCTCGCGGACCACGCCCTCCTCGTCGGCGGCGAGCTGCCCCAGACAGTCGATGACCAGCCCGGTGTCGACCCCGAGCAGCTTGACCGCATCGGAGATGAGGCGTTCCTCGGGGAGGAAGCAGTGGCCCTGGTCGGTCGACTGCGACAACGCGTACTGGAGTCCCGCCTTGACCCGTTCGGGGCTGTCGTGCGGGATGCCGACCGACTGGGCGATGCGGTCCGCGGTGAGGAACCCGATCCCCCACACGTCGGCGGCCAACCGGTAGGGCTCCTCCTTGACGACGGCGATCGACCCGTCGCCGTACTTCTTGTAGATGCGCACCGCGATGGACGTGGACACCTCGACGCTCTGGAGGAACAGCATCACCTCCTTGATCGCCTTCTGTTCCTCCCAGGCCGCTGCGATCTTCTTGGTCCGCTTGGGGCCGAGACCGGGGACCTCGATCAGCCGCTTCGGCTCCTCCTCGATGATCGTCAGGGTGTCGACGCCGAAGTGCTGGGTGATGCGGTCGGCGAACACCGGTCCGATGCCCTTGACCAGACCGGAGCCCAGATAACGCCGGATGCCCTGGACGGTGGCGGGCAGGACGGTGCTGTAGTCGTCGACGTGGAACTGCTTGCCGTACTGCGGATGGGAGCCCCACCGCCCGCGCATCAACAGGGACTCGCCCACCTGCGCCCCGAGCAGCGCGCCCACCACCGTGAGCAGGTCGCCGGCGCCGCGGCCGGTGTCCACCCGCGCGACGGTGTAGCCGGTCTCCTCGTTGGCATACGTGATCCGTTCGAGGACCCCCTCGACCTCTCCAGGATTCGCCATGCCCCGACGCTACACGCGCGCGCTGACAGGCCGGTCGGGCCCGGTGGGCGGAGGCCACCCCCTCCCCCGGCGGCGCCCGGTACCCACGGAGCCGACGACAGGAGTTCGCCCTCATGCGTCCGGACACCGGTCCGTACGCGCACGACCCGGTGGTGGGGTCGGCCCATGCCGATCTGGTGGTCGGCGTGGACCGTCGCCCGGGCGCCGGGGAGACCGTGCTCGGCCCGGGGGCCGGGGCGGAGCCGGCGGACTGGATGCGCGGGCTGCTCGCGCTCGGACCGCGTTCCGTGGTGGTCACCTCGGGCGCACGGGGCGCCTTGGTGGCCGACCGCCGCGCGACGGTACGGGTGCCCGCGGTACCGGTGACGCCCGTGGACACCACGGGCGCGGGGGACGCCTTCACGGCCGCGCTGGGTGGCGGTTGGGTGTCGGCGAGACCTGGCGGAGGCCGCTGCGTACGGGGCTCGGGTGGGAGCCGTGGCGGTGACCCGGCCCGGTGCGCAGGCCGCCTTCCCGACCGCCGCCGAGCTCGAACGGGCCGGGCGGCGGTACTGAACCGCGGGGGAGCCATCGAGGGGGCCCTTGCGGACCCCCTCGGGCTATCCCCGCTTCCCCCGTTCTCCCCGTTGGAGCCCCCGGCCCGGCGGGGCCGTCCCCCTGCGGGGCTCGTGCTCAAGTAGACCCGGGGAGTGGGGGAACGGTTGCAGTGCCCGTCCATGATTCTTTTCGGCCGCTGGGCGTGAAGGGGGCCGCCGGGGGCGCGTGCGGTTCGGCGCGCAAGGCCCGCCGGCTGGCGAGCGCCGCGTGGCGGTGTCGGTGGCCGTGGTCGTGGCGGTGGCCGTCGCAGGGGCGGTGGCCGTAGCAGGGGCGGGTGGCGGTGGTCAGGGGGCGGCGTGCGTGCGGTAGCGGTCCACCGTCTCGGCCAGGAGCTCCCGACCGTCCCGCGCCCACAGGACGTCGCTGAACAACTCGACCTCCACGGGGCCCGTGTACCCGGCCTCGTCCAGACGCGTGTGCCATTCCCGCAGGTCGATCACCCCGTCCCCGAGTTGGCCGCGCCCGTTGAGGACTCCCTCGGGCAACGGGGTCACCCAATCGGCGAGTTGGAAGGCGTGCAGCCGGCCCGCCTCGGCGGCGCGCGCGACCTGTGCGGGAGCGTGGTCGTCCCACCACACGTGATAGGTGTCCACGCACACGCCCACCTGGTCGGCGGGGAACGGCTCGGCGAGGTCGAGTGCCTGCTCCAGGGTGGAGACGACGCACCGGTCCGAAGCGAACATGGGATGCAACGGTTCGATGGCGAGCCGCACCCCGTGGTCGGCGGCGTAGGGGACCAGGCTGCCCAGGGCGTCGGCGATCCGACCACGGGCGGCGCCCAGGTCGTGCCCGCCCGGCGGCAGTCCACCGCACACCAACACCAGGGTGTCCGTGCCCAGCCCGGCGGCCTCGCGGACGGCGGCCCGGTTGTCGTCCAGGGCGGCTGCCCGTTCGGCGGGGCCGGTGGCGGTGAGGAAGCCGCCCCGGCACAGGGTGCTGACGGTCAGGCCCGCGTCGTGCACCAGTCGGGCAGCGGCCCCGACCCCGAACGCGCGCACCGGGTCCCGCCACAGTCCGACCGAACTGACTCCGAACTCGACGCACGCGTCCACCAGTTCGGGCAGGGAGAGTCCCTTGACGGTCATCTGGTTGATGCTCAGCCGACCCGGGGCGCCCTCGGAGACGGCGGAACCCGTCAGCGGGCGCGGCGAGCGGCTCTCGGGCCCGGTCACTGGTCCACCCCGTGGAGCGCCAGCAGGGTCCGCATCCGCTGTGCGGCGAGGTGCGGATCGGGGAAGAGGCCGAGGTCGTCCGCGAGTTCGTAGGCACGGGCCAGATGCGGCAGGGAGCGCGCCGTCTGGAGGCCGCCGACCATGGTGAAGTGCGTCTGGTGCCCCGCCAGCCAGGCGAGGAACACCACACCGGTCTTGTAGTAGCGGGTCGGCGCCCCGAACAGGTGCCGGGCCAGGGGCACGGTCGGGTCGAGGAGCTGGCGGAACCCGTCGGTGTCGCCCGCGTCCAGTCGGCGCAGCGCCCGGGCGGCGAGGGGCGCGAGGGGATCGAGGACCCCCAGAAGGGCGTGACTGAAGTGGAGTTCGTCGCCCGCGATCAGTTCCGGGTAGTGGAAGTCGTCGCCCGTGTAACAGCGCACGCCCGCCGGTAGCCGGCGACGCAGCTCGACCTCCCGGCCCGCGTCCAGCAGGGAGACCTTGATGCCGTCGACCTTCTCCGGGTGCGCCGCGATCACGTCGAGGAAGGTGTCCGTCGCCTCGTCGAGGTCGGAGGAGCCCCAGTAGCCGTCCAGCGCGGGATCGAACATGGGGCCGAGCCAGTGCAGGACGACCGGGCGGGCCGCCTGACGTAGCAGGTCCCCGTAGACGGCACGGTAGTCATCGGGGCCGGTCGCGGAGGCGGCGAGGGCACGGGAGGCCATGAGCACCGCGCCCGCGCCGGACTCCTCCACCACGGCGAGCTGCTCCTCGTAGGCCGCACGGACCTCGGCGAGCGAGGCCGGGCCGGAGAGTTGGTCGGTGCCCGCGCCGCAGACCACCCGGCCGCCCTCGGCCCTGGCCTCGGCCGCGGAGCGCCGGATCAGTTCGGCGGCGCCCGGCCAGTCGAGGCCCATGCCCCGCTGGGCGGTGTCCATGGCCTCGGCGACCCCGAGGCCGTGTGCCCACAGATGGCGGCGGAAGGCGAGGGTGGCGTCCCAGTCGACGGCCGCCGGGCCGCCCCCGGTCCCGTTCGCGAGCGGGTCGGCGAGCGGATCAGCGACCACGTGGGCCGCGGCGAACACCACCCGCGAGGCGAACGGCTGCGCCGACGCGGGCTCCTCGGAAGACGGGTGCGCGCCCGGGACGCCCGGTGTGTGCGTACGCAGGGTTCCGTCGGTGTCGGGTAGGCGCAGGGTCACAGCGACAGCTCCGGGACCTCGATGCGGCGGCCCTCGGCGGTCGACCGCAAGCCCAGTTCGGCGAGTTGCACCCCGCGCGCACCGGCGAGGAGGTCCCACGCGTAGGGGGTGTCCAGGTAGACGTGGCGCAGGAACAGTTCCCACTGCGCCTTGAAGCCGTTGTCGAACTCCTCGTTGTCGGGCACTTCCTGCCAGTCGTCGCGGAACGCGTGGGTGACGGGCAGATCCGGGTTCCACACGGGTTTCGGGGTCACCGCCCGGTGCTGCACCCGGCAGCCGCGCAGACCGGCCACGGCCGAGCCCTCGGTGCCGTCCACCTGGAACTCCACGAGTTCGTCGCGGTGGACGCGGACCGTCCAGGAGGAGTTGATCTGTGCGACCACTCCCCCGTCGAGTTCGAAGATGCCGTACGCGGCGTCGTCGGCGGTCGCGGGGTAGGGCTCGCCCCGTTCGTCCCAACGCTGCGGGACGTGGGTGGCGGTCAGCGCCTGGACGGAGCGCACCCGCCCGAACAGTTCATGCAGCACGTACTCCCAGTGCGGGAACATGTCGAGGATGATCCCGCCGCCGTCCTCGGCCCGGTAGTTCCACGAGGGGCGCTGAGCGGGCTGCTGGTCCCCCTCGAAGACCCAGTACCCGAATTCGCCGCGCACCGACAGGATCCGGCCGAAGAAGCCGCCCTCCACCAGGCGGGCGAGTTTGCGCAGTCCGGGTAGAAAGAGCTTGTCCTGCACCACCCCGTGCTTGATGCCCGCCGCGCGGGCGAGCCGGGCGAGTTCGCGTGCCTCGTCGAGGCTGGGCGCGGTCGGCTTCTCGGTGTAGACGTGCTTGCCGGCGGCGATGGCGCGCTTCAGGGCGGGCACCCGCGCGGACGTCACCTGTGCGTCGAAGTAGATGTCGACGGAGTCGTCCGCGAGCACCGCGTCGAGGTCGGTCGAGGTGTGGTCCGGGTCGAGTCCGTGCTCCTCGGCCAGCGCTCTCAGCGCAGCGGCACGGCGGCCGACCAGCACCGGTTCGGGCCACAGGGTGTTGCCGTCGCCGAGGTCGAGCCCGCCCTGTTCGCGGATCGCCAGGATCGAGCGGACCAGGTGTTGCCGGTGCCCCATCCGGCCGGTCACGCCGTTCATCGCGATGCGTACGGTCCTGACTGCCATCGACTTCCTCCCTCGCCCGTCACGGGCTGCGTGCGATCGCTCACTGAAATGAACAGTAAGCGCTTTCTGTCCCCGTGTCACTAGTCACCGTGAGATTCCTGCCATCGCGTCCCGTTCGGGCCCGGCTCCGGTGGGGGGTTCCGCCCGCCCGCGCCCACGGGTTCTGCGGCGGACCGACGGGCGGGCCCCGACCCGGCTAAGGTCCGGATTCGGATGTGCACCGATGGGGAGCGGCCCCCACCAGACCGGGGCCGACCGCGGACGGACCGGAGGACGACTGGATGACGGCGACACTGGCTGACGTGGCAGCCCGGGCGAAGGTCTCCCCCGCCACCGTCTCGCGGGTGCTGAACGGCAACTATCCCGTTGCGGCGACCACCCGGGAGCGGGTCCTGCGGGCCGTGGAAGAGCTCGACTACGTGCTCAACGGGCCGGCCAGCGCCCTGGCCGCCGCCACCTCCGACCTCGTGGGCATCCTGGTCAACGACATCGCCGACCCGTTCTTCGGGATCATGGCCGGGGCGGTGCAGTCCGAGATCACCGGTCCGGGCGGCCGCGCGGGGGGCGAACGGCTCGCCGTGGTGTGCAACACCGGGGGGTCTCCCGAACGTGAACTCACCTACCTCACGCTGCTCCAACGGCAGCGCGCCGCCGCCGTGGTGCTGACCGGCGGCACCGTCGACAGCCCGGAACACACCGAGGCGATGAGCGCCAAGCTGCGGCGGCTCGCGGAGGCGGGCACCCGCGTGGTGCTGTGCGGACGCCCCCCGGTGCCGGGGACCGACGCGGTGGCCCTGACCTTCGACAACGTGCGGGGCGGACGGATGCTGACCGAGCACCTGCTGGCGCTCGGGCACCGCCGGATCGGGTACGTCGCCGGGCCCGCCGGCCGGACGACCACGCGGGAGCGGCTGGCGGGACACCGGGCGGGGCTCGCCGGAATCGGTCCGGGGGCCGTGCAGCACGGGGACGCCGTTGCACACGGGGGCGGGGGCGCTTACGCGGGCGCCGCCGAGTACGAGGGCACGGCGAACGGGAGCGGGGTGGGTCCGGGTGCGGTGCACGTGCTGGGCATCGCGCACTCGGCGCACCCGGCGCAGCCGGTGGGTGCCGTGGATGTTCCGGGTGGGACGGGGGGCGCTCCGGGTGCGGTGGGGGGCGGGGTCGCGGAACGCTCGGGAGGCGGGCCCGAGGTGGAGGCGCTCGTGGTGCACGGGGCGTACGACCGGCAGAGCGGATACGACGGGGCGGTGGAACTTCTGCGTCGGGACCCCGGGTTGACCGCGCTCGTGGCGGCCAACGACACCGTGGCGCTGGGTGCCTGTGCCGCGTTGCGGGACCACGGCCTGCGGATTCCCCAGGACGTGTCGGTGGCGGGCTTCGACGACCTGCCGTTCAGTGTGGACGCCGTGCCCGCCCTGACCACCGTACGACTGCCGCTGTCCGAGGCCGGGGCGCGGGCGGGGCGGATCGCCATGGGGCGGGAGGCTCCCCCGCCGGGCGGGATCGCCAAGGTGCGGGGAGAGTTGATGGTGCGCGGTTCGACCGCGGCACCTCGGCAGTGACTTAGGAATCGGGCGGGACGGGTGGGGCAGGTGTGACGCTTTACGGGGAGGGACCTCACCCGTGTGAGTGAGCCGGCGATCAGCCCTTCGCCAGTTGTCCACAGGGCGTTGTCCACAGGGGTTGCCCACCCGGCTGACCTCAGCCAACTTGGAGGCAGTCGCAAGGATTCGGAGTCGAACATGCCGAGCACGTCACCCCAGCCGTCCCGACCGTCGCCCGCCCTGCCGTCCGCCCTGCCGTCCGGTCCGTCGGCCACCCCGTCCCGGGCTCCGCACGCCCCGGCCCGCCCGTCGCGCGTCCCGCCGCCCGGCCGCGCGCCCGCCCCGGTCCCGGGTGCGCCCACCGCCCCAGCGGTTCGGACGACGGGCCCCACCCGGTTCACCCCGGCGTACTCGCAGCCGCAGCGCCCGGGTCCCGCGCCGGGATGCGGTGCCCGGGCAACGGCGGGCCCGGGGCCGCCCGCACGGTGAACGCGCTTCGCCCCGCACGGGTGCCCCACGGAGGCGGACATTTCCGGAGGGAGCGGCCGATCACCCCGCGGGTAGGGTCGTGGCCATGAGGCTGGCCTTCTCCACGCTCGGCGTGTCAGGACTCGCGATCCCCGAGGTCATCGGGCTCGCCACCACGCACGGCTACCACGGCGTCGAACTGCGCGCCCACATCGAGGAGTCCGTGCACCCGGGCCTGACCGCCGCCGAACGGTCCGGGGTCGCCTCCGCGTTCGCGGACTCGGGCGTCCAGGTCCTGGGTGTCGCCGGATACGCACGGGTGGCGGCTCCCGGAGACGACGGGCCGGTGCTGGACGAGGTACGGGAGTTGTTGGCGCTGGCGAGCGACCTCGGTGCGCCCTACGTGCGGGTGTTCCCCGGGGCGGGGTCCGGGCTGGGGCCAGCCGAGACGGCGGAATCCGAGACCACGGCGGCCCGACGGCTCGGCGTGGCCGCCGAGTGGGCCGCGGGCCTCGGGGTGCGCGTGCTCCTGGAGACCCACGACTCGCACCGGTCGGGTGCGGCGAGCGCACGCATCGTCGCGCAGGTCGATCACCCCGGGGTGGGCGTGCTGTGGGACGTGCTGCACACCTGGCTCGCCGGGGAGGAGCCGGCGGTGACTCACGCGGCGCTGCGGCCGCACCTCGGATACGTCCAGGTCAAGGACGTGGCGTCCGCCGAGGACACCACCCCGTTGGGGCTCGGTGCCGGGGTCCTGCCCCTGGGTGCGTGTCTGGAGACCCTCAGCCGGGACAGCTGGGACGGGTGGCTGTGCTGGGAGTACGAGAAGAGGTGGTACGAGGGGGCGGCTCCGCTCCCGGGTCTGTTGGGGCCGGGGCGGGAGCACTTGGCACGAATGCTCGACGGAACGGGGCGCGGCGGCTCCGCGGGACTCCGCCCTGCGAGGTTGCGTCCGGCGTAGTCCCGTCCGGTGCAGTACCGAGGGGTACTACCGGAACGGGGGCGCGGTGGGCACGGATGGAGCGGTCAGGGCAGCGGTCTCGTCGGGGTCCGGCGGCGGGTGACCGGCGGCGGCCACCCGGCCGGTGCCCGCGGGCGGGCGACTCGGCGCGAGTGAGGTCAGGGCGACCCCGGCGACCAGGAGGCCGGCGGCGCACCAGCGCAGCGGGCTGATGGACTCGTCCAAGAAGAGGGCGGCGGAGGACATCCCGAAGACGGGCACGAGGAGGGTGAAGGGCGCGACGGTGGACGCGGGGTAGCGGTGCAACAGCCAACCCCAGGCGCCGAAGCCCAGGTTGGTGCTGATCCAGGCGATGAAGACGATGGTCCCCACCCCGGCCCAGTCCAACGAGCGCAGGGCTTCGAAGCCCACCGACGGGCCTTCGAAGAGGAGGGAGAGCAGGTACAGGGGAAGCACCGGGACGAGGCTGACCCACACGATGAAGTTGAACGCGTCCGGGGGCGCGGCCTTCCGGGTGAGGACGTTCGAGACGCCCCAGCCCGCGGCGGCGGCCACCACCAGGGTGAAGCCCAGTAGCGGACCCGAGGTTCCTTCGTCCACGGCCGCGACGGCGACACCCACCAGGGCCACGGCCATGCCGAGGGTCCGGATCGGTCCGGGGCGCTCGCGCAGCACGACGGCGGCGAAGACGGCCGTGAAGACCGCTTGCACCTGGAGGACCAAGGAGGTCAGCCCGGCGGGCATGCCCTGGTGCATGCCGAGGAACACCAGCCCGAACTTCATCACGCCCAGGGCCATACCGACCGCGATGATCCACTTCCAGGCGACCTTGGGCCGTCCCACCAGGAAGATCGCGGGCACCGCGGCGACGAGGAAGCGGAGCGCGGCGAAGAGGAGCGGAGGGAACTGAGAGAGCCCGAAGTCGATGACGACGAAGTTGACGCCCCAGAGCGCGGTGACGGAGACGGCGAGGCCGATGTGCGCGAGTCGCATGCATCGAGCATCAACGGCAGCGACTGTTTAGCACTAGCGATGATTACTGCATGCTTGGATTAAGCATCGCTAAATCCAAGTGGGTGGCGTTGCCCCGTGGACGATGCGGATACCCCCGGCTCAGCGGCCGAGAACCCGTGGTCAAGGCGTCGGCGTGACGGAGTCGGCGTCATGGGGTCGGCGTCATGGAGTCAGGAGTCCAGGTGCTGGATCTACAGAGGCTGAAGGCCCTGCACGCGGTGTCCGTGCACGGAACGGTCGGAGCAGCGGCGATGTCGCTCGGTTACACGGCGTCGGCGGTGTCACAGCAGATAGCCAAGCTGGAACGGGAGACCCGCACGGTTCTCCTGGAACGGTACGGCAGGGGGGTGCGGCTGACCGAGGACGCCCACCGCCTGGTGGAGGCCGCGCGCGAACTGATGACGATCGTGGAGCGCGCCGAAACGGACCTGGAGGAGCGCAAGGGCACGCCGACGGGACAACTCGCGATCGCGGCGTTCGCCTCGGCCGCCCGCGGACTGATGCCGGGGGTACTGGCAGAGCTCGCGGTGCGTCATCCGACCTTGGACGTGCGCATGTCCGAGGTGGACCCCCATGAGTCGGTGGACCTGGTGGCGAAGGGCGTGCTGGACATGGCGGTGGCCCATGACTGGGACATCGCACCGCTGCCCGCACCACCGGGGGTGGAACAGGCTCGGATCGGGGACGACCTGTGCGATCTGCTGGTGCCGCGGGGGCACCGGTTCGCACGGCGGAAGACGGTACGACGGGAGGACTTCGACGGGGAGCGTTGGGTGTGCCAGCCACCGGGGCGGGTGTGCCACAACTGGCTGATGGGCACGTTGCGGACCGCCGGCATCGAACCTGACGTGGCCCACTACGCGGATGAGAACCCCACGCTGGTCGCCCTGGTGGAAGCGGGACTGGGCATCGCGCTGATCCCCAGGCTCGGACGGGGCCCGCTACCGGACGGCGTGGTGGCCGTGCGGCTGGATCCCGTACCCGTGCGCCACCTCTACGCGATCTGGCGTACCGGAGCAGCACGGCGCCCGGCCATCGCCGAGATGGTCCGGACCCTGCACGAGCACTGGCCCCGGGCCGCGGAGGGCACCCCGCCGATCGGTCGGTGAGGCGCACGTGCGGCGAGACGCACCTGCGGTGAGGCGGGCGGCGGTGTGGCGGGCGGCGGTGTGGCGGGCGGCGGTGACATGGGCGTGCAGCGAGGCGGGCGGGCGGACGGCTGGTGCGGCCTGCTTGAACGGCAAGATCCGGACGCGGTGCACGGGGGTGGGGCGGGGAGGGGGGAGGGGGTGCCCCTATCTGTTTGGTCAAGGTCGTGGGTCAGGATTTGCGGCATGACGACCTGGTTCCGGACGTACTACGAGGACGAAGATCTGTGGCTGTACTTCGAGGCCGATGACGAAGGCTGGGCAGCGCGACAGGTTGAGGTCCGGGGGCAGGACTCGCGACCGGTGACGGCGGCCTCCTTGGAAGAGGTGCTGCACTTGCGTGATCATGCCGATCTCGCAGCGATGGGCCGCTACGAGCGGCAGTACGGCGTTCTCGCCGAAGGCCCCATGGATGGCTGGCAGGACCAGCCGCAGACGGCCGAGATCCCCGCGGAGGAGTTCGAGTGGCTGTGGGCTGAAGCGCGTCGGGCTCTGGGAGATTCAGGCTGACCTGGCGGGTTGGGGTCGTAGAAGGTTCCGTCGCGGAGCATCGCGAAGAGGACGTCCGCCCGGCGTCAGGCGAGGCAGAGAAGGGCCTGGGCGTGCCAGTCCCGGAGGCCGGAAGCCTCATTGCGGAACCACCGAAAAGTAATGAGGGGGAGCCCCCCGAGTGGCTTGGTCAAGGTGGGTGGGGCTGGTTCAGGTGTCTGGAACGATGGGGCCGTGCATGGGGATGATCAGGTCGGCCGAGGCGTCTCCGCGGACCTCGCGGCGTTTCTACGGAACGCCGATGACGACCGTCCGGTGAAGATCGTGCCTTCCGTCTGCGGCGAGTGCGGTGGGCGCGTGTTCCTCGTGCTCGTTGACGATGTCGAGGGCGGAGCCGAGCGGGTGTGCACCGGGTGCGGCGGGCGTGCGTTCATCGCGGACAGCGCGGAGTTCTGGGGGGAGGCGGACCCCGGCGAGGCCGGCTGCCCTTGTGGGGGTGGGGAGTTCGAGACGGCAGTCGCGTTCTCGCTCGCCGCCGACGGGTCGGTCCGCTGGGTGACGGTCGGGCTGCGGTGCCAGCAGGACGGCCTCTGCGGGATCTACGTCGACTGGAAGATCGACTACGGCCCCACGGATCACCTCCTGGACCTGACCTAGCGGCGTCGAAGGTCTCATCGGCTGGCTCCCGGGGCCGACACGTCACGCCTCCCCCGAGGAAGCCCGACCGGAGGCTACCGTCTGACCATCCGATATCCGCAGTTTCGGACGATTCCTTCAACCGTCAGAGGTGGTGGAGGGGTTGACCGGTCGTTCCTCCCGACGGCCCGGGCCCGCACCCCGAGCCCCCTCGGAAGGAGCCCGCGTGCCCAACCCGCCCTGCGCCCCCGATTCCCCTCCACCCCTCCCAGCCCCTCAAGCCACACAGGCCACACAGGCCGCTCAAGCCGCTCAAGCCGCTCAAGCCGCTCAAGCCGCTGTGATCCAAGCACCCAGCACCAGCACCGCCCCCGCGTCCTGCCTCACCCGGCGGACGGTTCTCGCGGTCACCGCCACCGCCCCCGTAGCGCTCACCGCGCTCACCACCACCGCCCCGACACCCGCGCACGCGACAGCCCGCGCCACGGTCAACACCGGCCGCCCCCCTGCCGCCTCCCCCGCCTCCCCCGCCTCCGCCACCGACGCAGCGGCCACCGACTCCCCCGCGGGCCCACGGGAACGGCGCCTTCGGCGGTTGCTCTCCCGGATGACCCTGGAGGCGAAGGTAGGGCAGCTCTTCGTCATGCGGGTGTACGGGCACTCGGCGACCGCGCCCGACCCCTCGGACGTCGAAGCGAACCTGCGCGAGATCGGGGTGCGAACGGCCGCCGAGTTGGTGGCGGAGTACCACGTCGGAGGGGTCATCTACTTCTCCTGGGCCGGAAACACCCGAGGCCCCGCGCAGATCGCCGCACTGTCGAACGGCATCCAGCGCGCCGCCCTCGCGCAGGACGTCCCGGTGCCGGTGCTGATCTCGACCGACCAGGAGCACGGGATCGTGTGCCGGGTCGGAAGTCCGGCGACGCTGTTCCCCGGTGCGATGGCGATCGGGGCGGGCGGATCGGTGGCCGACGCCCGCGAGCTGGGCCGCATCGCGGGGGTCGAACTGGCCGCGTTGGGCATCCGGCAGAACTACTCCCCCGTGGCCGACGTCAACGTCGACCCGGCGAACCCGGTGATCGGCGTACGGTCCTTCGGCAGTGATCCGGAGTCGGTGGCCGAACTGGTGGCGGCCGAGGTGCGCGGGTACCAGGGTGCGGGGGTCGCCGCCACCGTCAAGCACTTCCCGGGGCACGGGGACACCCGGGTGGACAGCCACACCGGCCTACCGGTGATCGGGCACTCGCGGGCGGAGTGGGAACGGCTCGACGCGCCACCGTTCCGGGCCGCGGTGCGCGCGGGCGTCGACGCGGTGATGACGGCGCACCTCCAGTTCCCGGCGCTGGACCCGTCCGGTGAGCCGGCGACCCTGTCGCACCCCATCATGACGGGCATCCTCCGCGACGAACTGGGCTTCGACGGGGTGGTCGTCACGGACTCGCTGGCGATGGAGGGCGTGCGGCAGAAGTACGGGGACGACCGGGTTCCGGTGCTGGCGCTGCGGGCCGGAGTGGACCAGTTGTTGAACCCGCCGGACCTCAAAGCGGCGTTCGACGGGGTCCTCGCGGCGGTGCGCGACGGCGAGATCACCGAAGAGCGCTTGGACCGGTCGGTCCTCCGGGTGCTGCGGCTCAAGGAGCGGCGCGGGCTGTTCCGCTCCCCGTACGTACCGGAACGCACGGTGGGCGCCGTGGTGGGGCACCGGGCGCACCGGGCCGCCGCCGACCGGATCGCCGTTCGCGGCACGACCCTGTTGGCCGACGCGGAGCGACTGCTTCCGCTGTCCCGGCGGACCCACCGCGACCTGTTGGTGGTCGGCGCCGACCCGGTGTCGCCCTCCGGTACGACGGGACCGCCCACTGCGGTGCTGGCGGCGGCGCTCACGGAATCGGGATTCGCCGTGACGGCCCTGTCGACGGGCACGGCGCCCTCGCGGGAGCGGATCGACGCCGCGGTGGCGGCGGCCCGCGGCGCGGATGCGGTCGTGGTCACCACCTACAACGTGGCGGCCCACAGCGGTCAGCGCACGCTGGTCGCGGAGTTGGCGGCGGCGGGCGTGCCGGTGGTGGCGGTGGCGCTGCGCGATCCGTACGACGTGGCGTGGCTGCCCGGCGCGGACGCGGTGCTCGCGGTGTACTCGTGGGGCGACACCGAACTGCGGGCCGCCGCCGGGGTTCTGGCGGGGCGGGCGCGACCGGGGGGCCGGCTGCCGGTGCCGGTCCCGTACCCGGGCGAGCCGGGTCGGGTGTGGCTCCCGGTGGGTCACGGACTCTCGTACCGTTGAGGCAGGACGTCCCGCCCGGGGTGCGCGAGACCCACGGGCGGGACGGACCGTTAGCTGCCCAACCAGGGTGGCTACGGCGTGGTGTTACGGCCGGAGCGTGGGCTGCCGGAGCGTGGTGCCCTCGCGGTCGAGCCGGCGGTCGTACGGGGCGAGCGGGGTGACCTCACGGTCCGGGGCGTTCGCCGCGGCGGCGGCCTCCGGGGCGAGTCCGGCCCAACTCAGGATGCGCTCGGTCGCCTTGGCCCGCTCGTGTGCGACGAGTCCGGCGACATTGGCCCCGTGGTTGGCGCCGGGGGCGGTGAAGACGTACGAGTCCCGGGAGTCCTTGCCGAGGCGGAAGGGTTCGGCGCCCCAGGGGTCGTTCTCGCCGTAGACGTAGAGCATCCGGGTGGCATTGTCCCGCACCCAGCGGTCGACGTCCCGCATCGCGTGCTTCTCGAAGGACATCGGGATCGACCGGGGCACCAGGGCCCGGGGCGGCTGGTAGCCGTAGCGGGACAGGTCGCCGAGCCACGGCTGACGGATGTCGGGGCTGCCGAGTTGGGTGCCCGCCTGGTAGTAGTACGGCGTGTACGGCTCCAGGCCCTGGTCGGTGTAGGAGTACCAGCCGATGACCCCGTCGACGAAGGCGAAGAGTTGCTCGTCGGTGACCTGGTCGGCGTCCGGGAGCGTCAGGCAGTCCGCCTCGTTCTGGTACTGCCAGAAGCCCCACACCAGGTCGAGGACGACACCCTCGAACGCCTTGTCGAGGCTGCCGATGGTGGTGAACGTGTTGCCTTCGGTGGCGGCGAGTTCGGCGTACTTCTTCGAGAGGGGGGCGCGTCGGACGAGGGCCTCCCGCTGGAGGTCGCCGAGCGCGTCGCGGCACTCCTCGGTTCCGACGTTCGCGAGGAACCGGTCGTACCGTGCGTCCTCGCGGTTGTCGACGTCGTTGGGTGCGACGTAGGCGACGATGCCGTCCATGTCCCGCGGGTAGAACCGCTCGTAGTACGTGGCGGTCATGCCGCCCTTGGAGCCGCCGGTGGCGATCCACTTCTTCGAGTAGATCCCCTTGAGGGCCTTGAAGATGCGGTGCTGGTCGCTGGCGGCCTGCCAGATGGTCAGCTTGGACCAGTCGGCGGGTGCGGGGCGCGACGGCGAGAAGTACCGGTACTCCATGGAGACCTGGTTGCCGTCGACGATCCGGGTCGGTTCGCTGCGTCCCGGGTTGGTGGACACGTGGTAGCCGCTGGTCGAGAAGACCGTGGGGCGGTCCGTGTCCTTGTGCAACAGGGTCACGCGTTGCTGGAACGTGCCCCGCGCGGGGCGCCGGTGGTCGACCGGCTGGGTGTATTCGAGGACGAAGTACCGATAGCCGATCAGCTGTCGTTCCTCGACGATCTTCAAGCCCGCAATGGCGAGCAGCCGGTCCTTGATGTCGGCCGGCTCGGTCCGGGTCGCGGCGGTGGCCGCGCCTGCCGTGCTCAGGGTGCCTATGAGCACCACGAGCGACAGCAGCCATCTGAGCGCTCTGGTCATGCGTTCTCCCCTGGGTCTGCTGATGCCTGCGCGAACCTAGCGGAGCGGCACCGGCTGCACTAGTACCCCTGGGTGACGGGTGACCACTTCCGTTGCGTGGGGGAAGGGACGGTGCCGGGCGGGGCGGGGCGAATCGGGCGGCGGGTCGCCCTTCGAGCGTCCGTGCGGATCACCCGGTCGGCGGGCCCGTCCCGGGCGTGGCGCGCAGCGGGTCAGCAGAGGATCCATGCGCTGCGGCGGTGTTGCCCGCTGATGGAACCGGCCACCCGCACGCAGCGTTGACCCGCGTGGACGGTCACGGGGGTGCTGCGTTTGCGGAACCAGCCCCGTTTGACGACCTCTCGGCTGCCGCGGGCCTGGACGCCGACGGTCATGTGGCGCAGGTCGCCCCTGCGGTGGGCGGTGGTGACGGCGCACACCCAGCGGGAGTTCTTGTGGACGACGACCTCGCCGGGGCCCAGTTGCAGGGTGCGCACGACGCGCCCGGCGCAGGACGGGGCGGCCTCGGTGGAGGTGACGGCCGGTCCGGCGAGGACGAGCAGGGAGGCGAGGGTGAGCGCTGTGGTGAACAGCGCTCCCGTCCGGGCAAGTCGCGCGCGAAGGTCGCCGTTCTCCACGTCACCTCTCCAAACGCACCGGCATCAGGGGTCAACGTCCTGACGTAGGGACGCCGGAGACGTCCGTGCGGTTGCAGGTGGCCGGAAGTGGTCGGAGCGGTCCCTGGTCGGAGGGCGCCAGGACTGCAGGGTGGGCGCCGCACAGTGCGGCGCCCACCCGGTGCGCTGGCGTGCCCAGTCGGTGCGCTGGCGCGTTCAGTCGGCGCGGATGCCGACGGTCGCGCCGGTGGGTCCGCTCCCGTCGCCGCGGTCGGGTCGGTCCTCGCCGCCGCTCCCGGGGGTGCCCTCGTCGCCGTCCTCGTCGGCGCCCACGAAGGTGCGCCACAGTCGTGCGTACCGGCCGTCAAGGGCGAGGAGTTCGGCGTGGGTGCCGTCCTCGGCGACGCGTCCGCGGTCCATGACGACGACCCGGTCGGCGCGTGCAGCGGTGGTGAGCCGGTGGGCCACGACCAGGGTGGTGCGGCGTCCGGCGAGCCGGTCGGTGGCCTGGTTGACCTGGGCTTCGGTGGCGAGGTCGAGTGCGGCGGTGGCCTCGTCGAGCAACAGGATGTCGGGGTCGACGAGTTCGGCGCGGGCGAGGGCGATCAGCTGCCGTTGCCCGGCGGAGAGGTTGCGTCCGCGTTCGGCGACCTCGTGGAGGTAGCCGCCGTCCAGGGTGGCGATCATGTCGTGTGCGCCGACCGCCCGGGCGGCGGCCTCCACCTCGGCGTCCGCGGCGTCGGGGCGTCCGTAGGCGATGGCGTCGCGCACGGTCCCGGGGAAGAGGTACGCCTCCTGCGGGACGACGCCGAGGCGGTGGCGGTACGAGGTGAGGTCGAGGGAGCGCAGGTCGGTGCCGTCGACGGTGACGCGGCCGGCGGTGGGGTCGTAGAACCGGGCGACCAGTTTGACCAGGGTGGACTTGCCCGCGCCGGTCTCTCCGACGAACGCGACGGTCTGCCCGGCCGGGATCCGCAGGGCCACGTCGCTCAGCGCGATCGGGGCGGACGCGGTGGGAACGACGCCGGGCAGCGCCGTGACGACCCCCTCCGTGCCCCCGGTGCCCCCGGTGCCCCCGGTGTCCTTCGTGCCCTCCGTGGTGTCCGGGCCCTCGGCGTTCCCGATGCCCTCGGGGTCCTCGGAGCCGTAGGCGAAGCCCACGTCCTCGAAGGCGATCTCCCCGCGCAGGGAGCTCACTTCGAGCGGTTCCGCGGCGCGGCGGGTCGAGGTCGGTTCGCGCAGGAGCTCCTGGACGCGGCCGAGCGACACCGTCGCCTGCTGGTAGCCGTCGAAGACCTGCGAGAGCTGCTGGACGGGTGCGAAGAACAGTTCGATGTACAGCAGGTAGGCGACGAGCGCACCGGTCGTGAGGGTCGCCGCTTCCACCCGTCCGGCGCCGACGATCAGCACGGCGACGGCCGCGCCCGACGACAGGAACTGCACGAACGGGAAGTACACCGAGATCAGCCACTGGCCGCGGATGCGGGCGGCCCGGTAGTCGGCGCTGCGTGCGGCGAACCGCTTCCGGCCGTCCTCCTCGCGTCGGAACGCCTGCACGATCCGCAGTCCGGCCACGCTCTCCTGGAGCTCGGAGTTGACGACCGACACGCGTTCCCGGGCGAGTTCGTAGGCCCGCACGCTCTGCTTGCGGAAGACGTACGTGCCGATGACGAGCACGGGGAGCGTCAGGAAGACGACCAGGGCGAGCTGCACGTCGAGCACGACGAGCGCGACCATGATCCCGAAGAAGGTGACGACGGAGACGAACGCGGTGACGAGTCCGGTCTGGAGGAACGTCGACAGCGCGTCGACGTCGGTCGTCATCCGGGTCATGATCCGCCCGGTCAGCTCGCGTTCGTAGTAGTCGAGGCCGAGGCGTTGGAGCTGGGCGAAGATCTTCAGTCGGAGTGCGTACAGCATGCGTTCGCCGGTGCGGCCGGTGAGGCGGATGCCGGCGTTCTGCGCGGCCCACTGGGCGAGGACCGCGAGCAGCCCGAGCAGGGAGGCCGCCCACACCGCGCCGAGGGCGGCTTCGGTGACGCCGGAGTCGATGCCGTGCCGGATGAGGACGGGCAGCAGCAGGCCCATCCCGGCGTCGACGGCGACCAGGGCGAGGGCGATGCCGAGCGGGGCCCAGAAGCCGCGCAGCAGTCGGCGCAGTCCGTAGGAGTCCTCGGGCAGCACGGCGCGGGCCTCGTCGACGGCGGGCCGGTCGGTGGCCGGTGGCAGCGCTTCGACCTGGGCGAGCAGTTCGGGGGTCGCCGGGCTGCCGTCGAAGTCGCCGTCGCCCTTGGGGGCGCGCTCGCCGGTCCACAGGTGCGGGGTGATGCCGCGCTCGGCGTCGTACTGGGCGTCGAGTTCGGCGCGGAGCGCGGCGGCGTCCGGGTGTGCGTCGGTGAGGAGCCGGCCGGCCGGCACGTGGCCGGGTGACACGGCGCCCAGTTCGTCGGGGTCGGTGAGCAGCCGCCGGTAGAGGGGGGAGCGTGCGGTGAGTTCTTCGTGGGTGCCGAGGTCGGCCAGGCGTCCGCGGTCGAGGACGGCGATCCGGTCGGCGAGGTTCAGGGTGGAGCGGCGGTGGGCGATGAGGAGGGTGGTGCGTCCGGCCATCACCTGGCGCAGTGCCTCGTGGATCTCGTGTTCGACGCGGGCGTCCACGGCGGAGGTGGCGTCGTCGAGGACGAGCAGGCGCGGGTCGGTGAGGAGGGCGCGGGCGAGGGCGAGGCGCTGGCGCTGGCCGCCGGAGAGGGTGAGCCCCTGTTCGCCGACCTCGGTGTCGTACCCGTCGGGGAGTTCGTCGATGAACCGGTCGGCGTGGGCGGCCCGGGCGGCGGCCCGGATCTCCTCGTCGGTGGCGTCGGGCCTGCCGTAGGCGAGGTTGGCGCGGATGGTGTCGGAGAAGAGGAAGCTGTCCTCGGGGACGAGGCCGATGGCGTGGCGCAGGGAGCCGAGGGTGAGGGTGCGCACGTCGTGGCCGCCGATGAGGACGGCGCCCCGGTCGACGTCGTAGAAGCGGGGCAGGAGCTGGGCGACGGTGGACTTGCCGGAGCCGGAGGCGCCGACCACGGCGAGGGTCTCCCCGGCGCGGATCTCGAAGCTGAGTCCGTCGAGCACGGGGCGTTCGCTGTCGTAGCCGAAGGTGACGCCGTCGAACTCGACGGTGGCGGGGGCGTCGGCGGGCAGGGTGCGGGGGCCGTCGGTGAGGGTGGGTTCGGTGTCGATGAGTTCGAGGACGCGTTCGGCGCCGGCGCGGGCCTGCTGGCCGACGGTGAGGACGACGGCGAGCATCCGGACGGGGCCGACGAGCTGGGCCAGGTAGGCCGAGAACGCGACGAAGGTGCCGAGGGTGATCTGTCCCCGTACGGCCAGCCAGCCGCCGAGGGCGAGCATCGCGACCTGGCCGAGGGCGGGCACGGACTGGAGGGCGGGGGTGTAGCGGGCGTTCAGCCGGACCGTGCGCAGCCGTCCGGCGAAGAGTCGGCGGCTGACGTCGCGGACCTTGCCGGTCTCCTGGTCCTCCTGGCCGAATCCCTTGACGACGCGGACCCCGGACACCGCCCCGTCCACCACGGAGGCCACGGAGGCGGCCTGTGCCTGTGCGTACCAGGTGGCGGGGTGGAGTTTGGTGCGGCTGCGTTTGGCGATGAACCAGAGGGCGGGGCCGACGGCGACGGCGACCAGGGTGAGCGGCAGGGACAGCCACGCCATGATGGCGAGGGACATCAGGAACAGCAGGACGTTCCCGATGGTCATCGGCAGCATGAACAGCAGGCCCTGGATGAGCTGGAGGTCGCTGGTGGCGCGGCCGACGACCTGGCCGGTCGACAGTTCGTCCTGCCGTCGCCCGTCGAGGCGGGTGATGGTGTCGTACATGTCGGTGCGCAGGTCGTGCTGGACGTCCAGGGCGAGGCGTCCGCCGTAGTAGCGGCGGATGTACGTGAAGACGTAGACGAGGACCGCGGCGGCCAGCAGGAGGCCGGCCCAGACGGCCATGGAGCGGGTGCGGTCGCCGACCACGTCGTCGATGATCACCTTGGTGATCAGCGGGACGAGGGCCATGACGGCCATGCCGCCGAGGGAGGAGACGAGGGCGAGGACGACGTCCCCCGGGTGGCGCCAGGCGTAGGCGGTGAGGCGGCGTCCCCAGGAGGGCGCGGCGCCGTTCGTGGGGGCGTCCTCGGTACCGTTCCCGACCGTGTCCACGGGACCGTTCGTGTGAACGGGGCCTTGCGGGGACGGCCCTCCGTCGCGGCGCTCCTCGGGTCGGTCGCCGGGTTCGTCCCGCTCCCCCTTCTGCACTGACACCCGTTCCTCCCGATTCCGCCCGGTCCGCCGTCGTACCGGTCCACCGGAATGTGAACATCGGATGATCCGGATTTCATCCCCCCGCAACAAACGGGCGGAAGCGCGGCGGCACACGCGGACACGGAGAGCGTGCGCGCGGGTGCGGACGGCGTGCGGGTGCGCGGAGGGCGCGCGGGAACGGCGGAGGTCCCGCACCCCCCGGGTGCGGGACCGGTCAGCCGGTGCCCCGGGGTGTCACCCGACCGGAACCCCGGCAACATCCGCAACGCCCGGGGCCTCCGGAACGGCGGGGACCGCTTCCCGGGGCGTCGCGGTGGGCACGTAGCGCTGGGCCGCCGCCGTCCCCGGCGCGAGGTCCTTGTGGATGGCCCTCGCCACCGCCTGGATGGTGGCCACCCCGTAGTTCATGTTCCGGTTCCCGTGGGTGAGGACGGTCATGTAGTAGTCCCGTCCACCGCCCTGGAACGCCCCGATGCTGTGCACGCGCCACCCGTGCCGGTCCCGGGGCAGCCAGCCGTTCTTGACGTACTTCTTGGCGGACGAGGGGGCTCCGGCCGGGGTGCCCCAGCGCTGCGAGCTGACGACCTGGTTCATCAGCTTCATGAGGTACGCCCGCGAGCCGTCGCTGAGCACCGAGTTCTTCGCGGTGATCAGGGACAGCAGCCGCTGCTCGTCCTTGATGTTGACCCGGGTGAGCCCCCAGTAGCGGCCCGCACCGGGCACTGTCTTCTTCATTCCGGCGGCCGCCAGGAACTTCTTGATCTTCGTGGTGCCGAGTTGCCGCCAGAAGGTGCTGGTGGCCGCGTTGTCGGACTTGGTGATCATCGCCCTGGCGAGCGACGCCTCACGGGTGGTGAGGAGGCGGTTCGTCTTCTTGTAGTCCCACAGCAGCGCGGCCAGCACGGTGACCTTGACGATGCTGGCGGAGTCGTACGACGTGCCCCCGCGCAGTTCGCACGTGGTCTTCGTCTTGCGGTCGTACAGCCCGACCGCGACCGTGCCCGACCGGTTCTTCAGTGCCGCCGCGATATCCTTCTTCAGCTTGGCGGCGAGCCCCGCCTTGGCCGATGTGCACGTCACCGCCGGAGCGGCGGCGACGGCCGTTCCCGTGCCGACCGCCCCCGCCCCGGCGACGACCGCCGCGACGACCGTGCCCGCGACGAAGCCGCGTACCCCCCGAACCCCCATGTCCAACCCCCGTTGTCCCTCGCGTTGCCGCGTGTCCCTGCCGTTCCGGGCGTTTCGCCGCGGACGGACGGTCCGTGCGGGAAGGCGACCCCCCGCCCCCGCACGGGCCTACGTGTATGGGACACCGAAGCCGCGCCCGCGGTTGCACGTTCGGCGGAGATTCGTACGACAAACCGCTGTATGGCGGGCGGGCCCGGGGCAGCCGGTGGCGGGCAGCCAGCAGCGGGAGCCGGGGTGCGGGAGCCGGGGTGCGGGAATCACCGGCCCCCGTGGGCGCACGCGCCCGCCCCCGCGCGCAGGGGGAGTGCAACCCTCCCCCCGGTCAGGGTGTCCTTGTCAGTGCCATCTCCCCTCGTCACCCCATGAGTTCGCCGAGCGGCGGCACTCCAACGTCAACGGGAGTCGACACCCCATGCGCAAGCCCTCACACCTCACCCTCGCGATCGGCGCGGTCGTCGCGCTCACCGGCGGGCTGCTGACCCTGCCGGCCGCCACCGTGGCGGCGGCCCCCCGGACGGCGCTCCCCGACGACTTCAACGGGGACGGTTACCGCGACTACGCCTCCGCCGCCACGACCAGCCCCGGCGGCGCGGTGCGCGTCGTCCACGGCACGGCACGGGGCCCCGGCACGACCGTGCGGTTCCTCGACCAGAACAGCCCCGGCGTGCCCGGCGCCGACGAGGAGGGCGACCTCTTCGGCGGGGTCCGCAGCGCCGCCGACTTCAACCGTGACGGTTACGGCGACCTCGCCGTCTCCGCGATCGGCGAGGCCGTCAACGGCCGGGACCGGCGGGGCGCCGTGACCATCCTGTGGGGCTCCCCCGCGGGCCTGTCCGGCGGCACCTCGGTACCGTCGGCCGGCCGCCAGGCGTGGAACCAGTTCGGCAGCGACCTCGCCACCGGTGACTTCGACGGTGACGGGGACGTCGAGTTGGCGGCCGTCGAGTCCTCCGACGCGTTCGTCTTCCAGGGCGGGTACGCGCCCGGCGCCGTCGACGTGCGGCCCGTCCTGGTGGACCGGGGCCGCTTCTACGCGTCCCACCTCGTCGCGGGCGAGGTCACCGGGGACCGCGCGACCGATCTGGTCGTCCTCGGTGCGGTCCCCCGCAACAGCCGGCTGACCGGGCACGCCCGCTTCTACCGCGGCGGCGGCACGGAACTCGCCGAGGGACGGACCATCCCCCTCGACGTCGTGCAGGACCACATGGGTGAGGGCGTCGTCGCCGACTTCGACCGGGACGGGTACGGCGACCTCGCGATCGGCACGCCCGAGGCCACCGGCGCGAAGGGGTACGTCACGGTGTGGCGCGGCGGGGCGAAGGGGGCGACCACCTACCGCCGGATCACCCAGGCCACCTCCGGGGTCGCCGGCTCCCCCGAGGCGGGCGACCGTTTCGGCGCGTCCGTCGCGGCGGGCGACGTCGACCGGGACGGACACCCGGACCTCGCGATCGGGGTGCCCGGCGAGGACGTGGGCGGCACGGCGGACGCCGGCGCGGTGCACGTCCTGCGGGGCGGTGCGTCCGGGCCGTCCGGTCGCGGTGCCCAGTACGTCGACCGTGCGGCGGCCGGGGTGCCCGGCCCCCTCGCCCGGGGGGACGCGCTGGGCGGGGCGGTGCGGCTGGCCGACACCGATGGCGACGGCCACGCGGACCTGCACGTGACCGGTCGGGAGGGTTCGCTGCGGCTGCCGGGGGCCCGGTCCGGCGTCGCGCACCACGGCGTCACCGTGATCGACCGGGCCGCCGTCGAGGGCATCCTGCGGTAGCGCGGGGTCCGGCGGTCCGAGCCCGCCCCGGGGCTAGCCGTGCGTCGGGGCGAACATGCGCAGTCGCACCGGCAGCACCACCACCGAAGGACCGGGCCGCGCCAGGGACTCGGCCAGGGCGGCGCCCAGGGTGTCCGGGGTGGCGCGGGTGGCGGGCACGCCGAAGGACTCGGCGAGGGCGACGAAGTCCGGGCCGGGGAGGTCCATCGAGGGCTCCCCGGCCCGCTCGCCGAACGTGTCGGCCAGGTACGTGCGCAGGATGCCGTAGCCGCCGTCGTCCACGATGAGCCAGGTGACGTCGAGGTCGTACTGGCGGGCGGTGGCCAGTTCGGCGATCGAGTACAGGGCTCCCCCGTCGCCGGAGACGGCGAGCACCGGGTGTCCGGGGTCGGCCACCGCGGCGCCCAGCGCGGCGGGGAAGGCGTAGCCGAGGCCGCCCGCGCCCTGGGCCGAGTGCATCGTGTTGGGGCGCCGCGCGTCGAACGCGGCCCAGGCCCAGTAGCCGAGGACCGTCATGTCCCAGAAGGACGGCGCGGCATTCGGTAGCGCTGCCCGGATGGTCGCCAACAGCTCCTGTTCCCGGGTGAGTTCCTGCTCGTCGAGTCGGGCGCGGACGGCGGCGAGCACCTCGCGCACGCGGTCCGGGGCGTTGCCGGCGGGGCGGGCCCGGACGGTCTCCAGCAGGGCGCCGAGGGCGAGTCGGGCGTCCGCGTGGATGCCGAGCGCCGGGTGGTTGGACTCCAGCTTGCCGGGGTCCGCCTCGATCTGGATCAGCCGGCCGCGGGGGCGGAACGTGTGGTACTGGGAGGAGAGTTCGCCGAGTCCCGAACCGACGACGAGCAGCACGTCCGCGTCCTGGAGGAACTCGGTGACGTGCTGGTCCTCCATCCAGGACTGGAGGGACAGTTCGTGGTTCCACGGGAAGGCGCCCTTGCCGCCGTACGTGGTGACGACGGGTGCGCCGAGCCGCTCGGCGAGCGCCCTGAGCTTGCCGGAGGCGTCGGAACGGATCACTCCGCCGCCCGCGATGATCGCCGGGCGGCGGGCCCGGGACAGCAGGTCGGCGGCGACCGCGGTGAGTTCGGGGCGCGGGTAGACCTCCTCCGGGGTCGCGTCCAGGCCGGTGACCTCGGGGATCGGCGTCGGGGCGAGGAGCACGTCCTGGGGGATCTCCACCCAGACGGGGCCGTGCGGTGCGGTCAGCGCGGACTCCCAGGCCGCCGCGATCGCGGACGGGATCTGGGACTGGGTGCGGACGAGGTGCACGGACTTGACGACGTCCCGGAACGACGCCTGCTGGTCGCGGAGTTCGTGGAGGTAGCCGTGGCGTCCGCCGCCGAGGCCGGCGGCCGGGACCTGGCTGGCGATCGCGAGGACGGGCGCGGACGCGGCGGCGGCCTCCTGGAGCGCGGCCAGCGAGGTGAGCGCGCCCGGTCCGGTGGACAGCAGCAGGGGCGCCGCTTCGCCGGTGAGCCTGCCGTACGCGTCGGCCGCGAAGCCGGCGTTGTTCTCCACCCGCAGGCCCACGTACCGCAGGTCGCTGCGGCGCAGTGCGTCGAACAGGCCCAGCGCGTGTTGGCCGGGCAGGCCGAAGACGGTGGTGGCGCCGAGGCCGCTGAGGGTCTCCAGGACGAGGTCACCGCCGCGGCGGCCGGCGGGCGGGTCGAGGGCCGCCGCGGTCTGGGCGGGCGTCGGCAGCAGTTCCGGTCCGTGGTGGTCGTGCGTCACGTTCAGCCATTCCCGGGTGGTCGTGGACCGCCCCGCCGTCAGGGGCGGTGCGGTGCGGTCGTGGGTGTCGGGCGGCCGGACCGTGCGGTGGCGGTCCGGCCGCCGGCCGCCCGGGGGCTCAGCCCTCGGTGCGGGAGGCCGCGATCTGGCGGGCCATGATCGTGGTCAGTTCGTACGCGGTGTGCGAGGCGGCGACCGCGGTGATCTCGGCGTGGTCGTACGCCGGGGCGACCTCGACGACGTCCGCCGAGACGAGGTTGCAGGAGGCGAGTCCGCGCAGGATCTCCAGCAGTTCGCGGGAGGTCATGCCGCCGGCCTCGGGGGTGCCGGTGCCGGGGGCGTGGGCGGGGTCGAGGCAGTCGATGTCGATGGAGATGTACAGGGGGCGGTCGCCGACGCGCTGGCGGAGCTGGTCGGCGACCTCGTCGGCGCCGCGCCGGTAGACGTCGGCGGAGGTGACGATGCCGAAGCCCATCTTCTCGTCGTCGGTGAGGTCCTGCCGGCCGTAGAGCGGGCCGCGGATGCCGACGTGGGAGAGGGCGGAGGTGTCGAGGATGCCCTCCTCGACGGCGCGGCGGAACGGCGTGCCGTGCGTGTACTCGGCGCCGAAGTAGGTGTCCCAGGTGTCGAGGTGGGCGTCGAAGTGCAGCAGGGCCACCGGGCCGTGCTTCTTGGCGACGGAGCGCAGCAGCGGCAGGGCGATGGTGTGGTCGCCGCCGAGGGTCATCAGTCGGGCGCCGGTGCCGATGAGGTCGTCGGCGGCGGCCTCGATGGTGTCCACGGCCTCGTTGATGTCGAACGGGTTCGCCGCGATGTCGCCGGCGTCCGCGACCTGCGCCAGGGCGAACGGGGAGGCGTCCTGCGCGGGGTTGTAGGGGCGCAGCAGTCGGGACGCCTCGCGGATCGCGTTGCCGCCGAAGCGGGCGCCGGGCCGGTAGGAGACGCCGGTGTCGAAGGGGACGCCGACCACGGCGACGTCGGTGGTGGCGACCTGGTCGATGCGGGGCAGTCGGGCGAAGGTGGCGGGGCCGGCGTAGCGGGGGATGCGGGAGGAGTCGACGGGGCCGACGGGGCCGGTGGTGGGGGCGCCGTCGGCCGGGTTCTCGGTGCTGCTCATCGTCGGACTCCTCCTGAGTGCGGTGCGGGGCGGTGGTCGCCGGGGCCGGGGGTGTCCCGGGCCGGAGGTCCGCCGGACGCTCGTGGCTGTGTGGCAGGCCGGAGGTCCGGGCACCGCGGTGGCGCCCGGGGTGGGATCCGACCCCGTGTTCCAGTGTGGCGCACACCGGACGCCACCCCGGCCACGGGGACCCCGCCCGCCCGGGTGGTGGGCGGGGTGCGGGTGAGCAGGCCCTAGGGTGGCCGCGACCCCGGCGGAGGAGAGGCGGAGACCACGGTGAGCAGCGGGAACGACGGCAGTACGGGCGGCGGCAGGACGGTTTCCCCGCGGCGGGACGCGGTACGGAACCGGGACGCGCTGCTGGCGGCGGCCCGCGGGCTGTTCGCCGAGCGCGGGCTGGACGTGCCGTTCGACGACGTGGCGCGCCGGGCGGGGCTGGGCAGCGCGACGCTGTACCGGCACTTCCCGAACCGGGCGGCGCTGGTCGGCGCGGTGTACGGGGACCTGCTCGACGCGACGGCGCGGGCCGGGCGGCGGGCGCTGGACGAGTCGGACGCCTGGGCGGGGCTGGGCGCCTATGTGACCGCCGTGTACGCGGGGCTGGCCGCCGATCCGGGGGCCAATGACCTGATGACGACCTCGATCCCGGGGATCACGGCGCTCGACGCGTTGCACGAGGAGCACCGGCGCACCGTGGCCCGGCTGGTCGCGCGGGCCCAGGAGCAGGGGGCGATGCGCGGGGACGTGGCGGTGGAGGACCTGTTGCTGGCGCTGGCCGCGGTGGGGCGCACGGTTCCGGCGCTGGCGTCGTTGGACGGGGCGTGGCAGCGGCAGCTGGCGTTGCTGCTGGACGGGCTGCGGGCGCCGGCGCCCGTGCCGTTGCCCGGTCGGGCGCCCACCGGGGACGAGTTGACGGACGTGTTGCACGCGTTGGGGCCGCGGCTGGGCCGCTGAGGTCCCGGCCCGGTGGAGGCGCCGGGCCCGGAGGAGGCCCCGGGGGCCGGTGGAAGCCCCGGGGGCCGGTGGAAGCCCCGGCCCGGTGGGCGTGCGCGGCCCGGTGGGCGTGCGCGGCGCGCCGGCGGCGCCGGGCGGGTCGGCGGCGCCGGGCGGGTCGCGTGCGGGGTGCCGCACCGGACGGCGTCGGGAGCGGCTAGCATCAAGAAACGGGGACCACTCCCCACTTCCTGTGCTGCTCCGACCGCCCGGAGGGAACGACCATGCCGTCACCCGTACCGCCGGCCACCGCCCCGACCTTGCACGACCTCGCCCCCGCGGGCACCGATCCCGACCGCGACCCCGCCGCCGTCCACGCCCATCTGCGCGAACAGGGCCCCGTCCACCGGATCCACGTACCCGGCACCGGGGACGCCTGGCTGGTCGTGGGCCGGGCCGAGGCCCGGGCGGTGCTCACCGACCCGGCGTTGAGCAACGACATCCGGCACTGCGGGAGCTGGTCCGACGACGGCGGCCACGCCCTGGGCCGCAACATGCTCCAGACGGACCCGCCCGAGCACACCGCGCTACGGGCGGGTGTCGCCCGGCACTTCACCCCGGCCCGGGTCGCCGCGCTGCGACCGCGCGTCCAGGAGATCGCGGCGGAACTCGTCGCCGCCCTGCCCCGGTCGGGCGGGGTCGACCTCGTGGCCGCCTTCGCGATGCCGCTGCCGGTGACCGTCATCTGCGAACTGCTCGGGGTGCCCGCCGAGGACCGGGCGGCGGTGCGGGAGTGGTCCCGCGACCTCGTGACACCCGACTCGACCGCCGCCGCACGGAGCGCCGCCGCCGCGATGACGGCGTACTTCGACCGGATACTCGTCCACAAGCGGGAGCACCCCGGGGACGACCTGTTCAGCGCCCTGGCCGCACCGGACACCGGGGCCCCGCTCGCCCCCGAGGACCTGCTCGGCATGTGCTTCCTGCTCCTGGTCGCCGGCCACGAGACCACCGTGAACCTGATCTCCGGCGCCGTCCACGCCCTGCTGAGCCGCCCGGAGTTACTGGCCTCGGTCCGGGCCGACCCGTCGCTGCTGGCGGGGGTCGTCGAGGAGACCCTGCGGTTCCACTCCCCCGTCAGCGCCGCCGCCTTCCGGTACGCCACCGAGGACACCCGGATCGCCGACACGCCGGTCCCCCGCGGGGACGCCGTCCTGGTGTCGCTCGCCGCGGCGGGGCGGGACCCGGAGCACTGGCCGGAGCCCGAGGTGTTCGACCCGCGGCGGGCCCGGTCGGGGCATCTGGGGTTCGGCCACGGGGTGCACCACTGCCTCGGCGCACCGCTCGCCCGCGCCGAGGCGGTCGCCGCACTGACGGAACTCCTGGCCGCCCGACCCGCGCTACGGCTGGCCGTCGGACCCGACGCACTGCGCTGGCGCTCCTCCACCCTGCTACGGGGGCTGGCCGAGCTGCCCGTGCGGTTCGACTGACCCCGACGCACCCAACGACCCGCCACAACTCCACGACTCCGGCATACTTCGCCTTCATGAACGAAAAGGGAGAATCCGCTTCAGGGGGTGGGGAGAGCGTCACCACGGTGCTGATCGCCGCGGCGGCCAATCTGGGGATCGCCGTGGCCAAGGCGGTCGCGGGGGTCGTCAGCAACTCCAGCGCGATGCTGTCGGAGGCCGCGCACTCGGTCGCGGACACCGTCACGGAACTGCTCCTGCTGACCGCGCTGAAACGCGGCGAGAAGCCCGCCGACGAGGCGCACCCGGTCGGCCACGGCGCGGAACGGTACCTGTGGGCGCTGCTCGCGGCCGTCGCCACGTTCGTCGGGGGCGCCGTGTTCGCCCTGTACGACGGGGTGCACACCCTCACCCACGGCGAGGAGCCGGGCGACCCCACCGTGTCGTACCTCGTGCTCGCCGTGGCCTTCGTCCTGGAGGGCTACTCGCTGCGGACCGGCCTACGGCAGACCCGACGGGAGGCGCGCGGTCACGGCGTCCCCTTCCGGACGTATCTGCGGCACACCCCGGACACCGCGGTGAAGGCCGTCGTCCTGGAGGACACGGCGGCCCTCGTCGGGCTGCTGCTCGCCGCGGGCGGGCTGCTCGGCGGCCAGCTCACCGGCTCCGGGGTGGGGGACGGGATCGCCTCCCTGTGCATCGGGGTACTGCTGCTGTGCGTGGCGTGGGTGCTGGGCCGCTCCAACGCCGAGCTGCTGATCGGACGACCGCTGCCGGCCCCCGTACGGCGGGAGATCCGGGCGCTGCTGGTCGCCGATCCGCACGTGGACGCCGTGTTGGAGCTGACCACCCAACTGCTGGGGCCGCGCGAGGCCCTGGTGGCGGCCAAGGTCGACTTCCGGGACGTGTCGACCGCCGCGCAGGTCGAGCAGGCGTGCGAGGCGGCCGAACGACGGCTACGGGCCCGGTTCCCGGTGATCAGCCGGGTGTACCTGGACCCGACGCCCGGCCCTGCCCGGCCCGAGGAGCCGGACGGCGGGCGACCGGGCCGGTGAGCGGCGGGGTCGGTCCGCGTCTTGCCAGCCGGTCGACCGGTCAGCCGGCGGTGAGGCCCGCGGCGGCCAACAGGTACGCGGTCATCGGGTCGTAGTAGCGCGGGCTGGGGACGTGGTCGTCCAGCGGAACGGTGACCTGGAGGGTGCCCTCCGCCTCGGCGATGAACAGCGCCGGGTCGTTGCAGTCGGCGTACCCGAGGGTGTCGAACCCGCGCTGCGCGGCGCGCCCCGCCCACCCGTGGTCGGCGACGACCAGGTCAGGCGGGGTGAGGCCGGCCCGCTCCAGACCGTCGAGCACGGCGTTCATCGGCTCGGGCGAGTGGGTGTGCCACAGCGTCGCCCCGCGCTCCAACATCGCCACGTCCGCGATCTGGTAGACGACGCCCTCGTCCACGTACAGCTCGTCCGGGACGACGACGATGTCGCAGCCCGCCGTGCGCAGGGCGGTGGCGGTGGCCCGGTGGACGTCCAGCAGCCCGCCCGGGTGGCCCGTCGCGAACAGCACGCGCTCACGCCCCGCGGCGGCCTTCCGCAGTCGCGCGGCCATCCGCTCCAGTGCGTCGACGGTCAGCTGCGGGTCGATGGTGTCCTGGCCGTGGCGGTGCTGCGGGTCGTCGTTCACCCCGCACCGTTCGGCCATCACCGCGAGCACGTCCTGCTCGTCGGTCCAGCGGTCGCCGAGCTCCAGACCCAGCCAGTAGTGCCGGTCCCCGTTGGCGAGCCTGCGGTAGTGGTCGAGGTTGTTCTCACGCGACGTGGCCACGTCACCCGCGATGCGCCTACGGATCAGATGGTCGACGAGATCGGCTCGGCTGGGTGTCCCGGATATCGGCATGCCGCCCATTGTGCCGTCGCACCCCCGCCCGGTGGAGGCCGATCCACGACCCGGAACGTCCACGGCCCGCCCGTCGCCCCCGCGGGCCGCCCCGGAACGTGCGACCCGGTTTGAGACTTCCGACGGACCGACCGCTCTCCCACCGGGCTCCTCGGCACGCGAAGTCCCAAGAAGGAGTTGCATGAAACGATTGAAGGAGCGCACCGGACCTCCGTTCCCGCTGTCGAGGGCGACGGACGTTCCGCTGACGCCCGGGGCCCCACGAACCAGACGACCAGCCCGCTCCCGACGAGAGGCACCATCCGTGAAGTTCGTCCTCGAAGTGAACGTCCCCGACACCGAACCCGCCAGCACCGCGGTGCGCGAGTTGTCCCGGGTCCTGCGGTACTGGGGCGGCAACCTGCACCACTACGCCCTGGCACCCGGCACCGGCGAGACGGTGTACGACTCCGGGTACCGGGAGGTCGGCCGGTGGACGATCACGGAATCCACCGGCTCCACCGACTCCTGACCGTCCCGCCCGCTCACCCCGTGGGGGTGCGCGGAACCCTGATGACGCCCTCCTGGATGACGGTGATCGCCAACCGGCCGTCCTGGGTGTAGATGCGGGCCTGTCCGAGTCCCCGACCGCCCGATGCGGACGGGGACTCCTGGTCGTACAGCAGCCACTCGTCGGCGCGGAACGGGCGGTGGAACCACATGGCGTGGTCCAACGAGGCGCCCACCACGTCCCCGACCGCCCAACCGCCCCGCCCGTGGGCGAGCAGCACCGAGTCGAGCAGCGTCATGTCGGAGACGTACGTGGCCAGGCAGACGTGCAGCAGCGGGTCGTCGGCGAGCTTGCCGTTGGTGCGGAACCACACCTGGGAGCGCGGTTCGCGGGCCTCGCCGAGGAACGCGAACGGCGGGGCGTCGACGTACCGCAGGTCGATGGCGCGCCGCGCCTCCGCCAGCCGCCCGGGAACCCCGGGCAGCAGGACGTCCGCGTACCGTTCCAGCGTCTCGTCGGCGGTGGGCAGCGACTCCGGGTCGGGCGAGGCGGGCATGGGCGCCTGGTGGTCGAGCCCCTCCTCGTGCACCTGGAACGAGGCGGACAGGTGGAAGATCGGCTGCCCGTGCTGCACGGCCACGACCCGGCGGGTGGTGAAGGACCGCCCGTCCCGGATGCGGTCGACGGTGTAGACGATCGGCGCGCCCGGGTCGCCGGGGCGCAGGAAGTACGCGTGCAGGGAGTGCGCCGGGCGGTCGACGGGGACGGTGCGCCCGGCCGCCACCAGCGACTGGGCGGCGACCTGACCGCCGAAGACCCGCGGGACCACGGAGGGGTGGGAGCGTCCGCGGAAGATGTTCTCCTCGATCTGTTCGAGGTCGAGCAGATCGAGGAGCGACTGGAGTGCTGGGGCCATGTCGAGACCTTCTCAGAGACCCATGTCCTTCGCGATGATCATTTTCATGACCTCGCTCGTGCCGCCGTAGATCCGGTTGACGCGGTTGTCCGCGTAGAGGCGGGCGATCGGGTACTCGTTCATGAAGCCGTAGCCGCCGTGCAGCTGGAGGCAGCGGTCGATGACCCGGTGGGCGACCTCGGTGCAGAACAGCTTCGCGGACGCGGCCTCCGCGGCGGTCAGCTCACCGGCGTCGATCGCCTCCACGGCCCGGTCGACGACGGCTTCGGCGGCATCCACCTCGGCCTTGCAGGCGGCGAGTTCGAACTTGGTGTTCTGGAAGGCCGCGACCGGCTGGCCGAAGACGACGCGGTCCGCCACGTAGTCCTGCGCGAACCGTACGGCCGCCTTGGCCTGCGCGTACGCCATGACCGCGATGCCGAGGCGCTCCTTGGGGAGGTTCTGCCCGAGGTAGGCGAAGCCCTGGTGCTCCTCGCCGAGCAGGTCCTCGACGGGCACGCGGACGTCCGTGAAGGACAGCTCCGCGGTGTCGGACACCCGCAGGCCCAGCTTGTCGAGCTTGCGCCCGATCGCGTACCCCTCGGACCTGGTGTCCACCACGAACAGGGATATCCCGTGCCGACGGTCCTCGGGGGTGGCCGCGGCGGTGCGGGCGCAGACGATGACGCGGTCGGCGTGGACGCCGCCGGTGATGAACGTCTTGGCCCCGTTGAGCACGTAGTGCGTGCCGTCCTCGGAGAGCTTGGCGGTGGTCCGCATGCCGGCGAGGTCGGAGCCGGTGCCGGGCTCGGTCATCGCGATGGCGTACATGGCGCGACCGGTCGCGAAGTCCGGCAACCAGCGCTTCTTCTGGTCCTCGGTCGCGTACGCCTTGAGGTAGGGCAGACACAGCATGACGTGCACGCCGCTGCCGCCGAACGAGACGCCCGCACGGGCGCACTCCTCGGCGATGACCGCCTCGAACTTGAAGGTGGACAGCCCCGCGCCGCCGTACTCCTCGGGCACCTCGATCCCGAAGACGCCCAGCTCACCGAGCTTGTCGTAGAACGCGCGGGGCACCTGTCCGGCGGCGAACCACTCGTCGTAGACGGGGACGACCTCCGCCTCGATGAAGGCCCGGATCGTGTCCCGGAACGCCTCGTGGTCCTCGTTGTAGACGGTGCGGCGCACGGGGTCTCCTTCGGCTCCGGCGGGCCCTCGGCGGGCACGGCAACAAACTAAGCGCTTGCTCAGCCCCAGGTTACCCGCCGGTCACGTCCACCGTCCAGACCTCGGGTGGACGGTCGGGGGCGCGGTGGGACGCCGGCCTGCTCGTACGCACGTACGTACGCCCGCTGGCCCGTTGTGGGGACTTTCCCCGACCTGCTGCGACGCTGGCCGGGCATTGCCATGATGGCCGCACCAGAAGGTCGGGGAGGGAATCGTGGCGCTGAGTGGTGCGCAGGTCGAGGCACTGGCAGCGATCAAGGCGCGACAGAGCAAGCGGGGCTGGATCGCCGCCGCTGACCTGGACGTCGCCCGGAAGCACGTGGCCGCGTTGCAGGAGCAGGGCCTGATCGAGGGGGCGGACGTCGAGAACCGGCGGCTGGCGGGGTCGGTGCGGCTGACGCCGGAGGGGCATGACGTCCTGGCCTTCCGCGAAGGCCGGCGGGCGTCCAGGCACGGCACCAGCGAGCCGCCCCCACGCACCCGGGCCGTGGAACTCGCACCGGCCGAGTTCGCCGCCGTCCGTCATTTCGTGGCCATCGCCGACCGCCTCCGCAAGCCTCCCGCCGAGGGCTTCGCGGAGGCGGTCCTCACCGCGAGACACGTACCCGAGCGGTCCCGGCACGTCCTGCACCTGACGAGGGCGCAGACGAAGTCCCTCGCCTACGCCATGCACTTGGAGGGCCTGGCGCTTTCGCGGTCCGGTACCCATCGCCTCATCCATGAGTACGGGCTGCGTTACAAGCCCCTGCCGGAGTAGATCCGACGGGCCGTTCCGTGACGGTGTCGATGGCGACGCGGGCGATCAGCCGGTGGGCTGCGGGACGTCGAGCACCATGACGGTGTAGGCCGGCCCTTCCTCCCGTGGCCGCACGGGGCCGACCTCGCGGTACCCCCACTTCGCGTACGCCGACTGCGCGGGCTTCGCCTCCGGCTCGGGCCGGACGGCGAGCGTCACCCGTTCGACGGCGAGGCCGTCACGGAGCAGGGCGTGCAGCCGGCCGGCAACTCCGCTGCGCCGCCACGGCTTTCGCACGGCGAGCTCGAAGACGGCGAAGGTACGGGCACCGTCCTCCCTCGTGAAGTCCTCGTGCAGTCCCGGGACTCCGTGCCACCAGGCGGCGTCGGCCGCGAGGGGCAGACCATAGGCGAAGCCGACCACCTCGTCACCGTCCCGCGCGAGGGCCAGACGCATTCCGGGTCGCTGTACGTGAGCCTGGTAGTGCGTGACGAACAGGGCCACGTCGCCGGGCCCTTCCCGGTACGGCGGCTCGGCATACACCTCCTCGTACGCCGGCATGAAGGTGTCCAACTGGCCTACGGCGCGCTGCCCTTCGAAGAGCCCGTAGGTCACTGCGGTCGGTGTCGTGGTCATGCTGCTCCCGTTGCCCGTACGTAGTCGGTCAGGCATGCGACGGCCTGGCGTGCACAGTCGGCATCCTGCCACCGCAGCAGGTTGGTGACCTTGGAGATTTCTTTGGCCACGCGACCGGATTCGACCTCTTCGAGGGACGGAATGGTCTCTACTGCGTGAGCGGCACCTTCGTCGATCTCACCGGCCTTGACCAGGGTCGTTGCCAGGCGGATCCGGTACAGAGCCCGATTGCGACCGTACATCTGGTCCTGCCGGGCAAGGGTCTGGCGGAGGAACGGGATGGCGGCATTGTGCCGGCCGGCGTTGATGTGGAGCGATGCCTCCCAGTTGTCGAGTTCGGCGTGTCCGTGGAAGGCGGCCCACTCCGGAGCCGGCCTGCCGCGAGGGCGGTCGAGTAGGCGTCGGGACTCGGCCAGCTTCTTGCTGGCGCCGCTCGCGTCCGCGAGGAAGGACAGGGCGCCGGCCTCCCGGGCAGCCATGATCGACCGGAGCGCGGGCGAGTCGAGCCGCGCGGCCCGCTCCTGCGCGGCTCGGGCCAGGTCGACGGCTTCGCGGGGCCGATTCTCGTGGCGCGCTTGCAAGCTCATGAACCCGAACACGTAGGCCTGGAGGTGAGCGTCCTGCACCATCGTGGCCGCGGCGAGCGCCTCGCCCCAGTATCGGCGGGCGGCGTTCTGGTCCTCGGCGTCGTAGGCGAGCCAACCGCAGAACCCGGCGGTTTCACTCACCAGGAGGTGGAGTTGGCGGGCGATGGCCTCGGGGGGACGTCCTTCGTTGAGTACGCGTCGGACGCGGTGCAGATGCCGGACGGCCAGCCGGAGGACGTCGCTACCGCCGTACGCGGCGTCGAGGACGAAGAGCGAGTTCAGGCCCTCGCGGAGTTCGAGGAGATGCACGACGCCGATGGCTCCGGAAGATCCGGGTGGGGTCACGGGGCGGGTGTACGTCGGGAGGCTCGTGGATGCGGCAACGCCCGCGGCATCGGTAAGAAATGCACGTCGCTCCACTGAAGTGCCTTTCTGCGGTAAGGCCTCGACGGGTTCCACGTTGACACCTGGCGGTGGGCCGGGGAAGCCGAGTTGGCGAGGACAATCACGCTCGTGCCCGGTTCCGGCAGGTGCACGGGCAGGGCTGCGGGCGGTTGCGGAGGTTCAGCTTCAGCGTTGCCCGGCCGCGGTGGACCCGGTGGGTGCCCGGGGCCCACATGCGGCAGTCGTGGTGGTCGGTTCCGAAGATGCGGGCCTTGACGCACGGTGCGCACGGAATCGCGTCCGGGAGGCAGCGGCGGTGGAGGTGCACGGTGGTGCCGGGCCCGGACGGGGAGAAGCGGAGCTTGCTGACCTGACGTTGCCACCACCGGATGGGCTCGGTGCAGCGCGCGCAGTACGCGAGGGCGGTACGGGGGCGGGTACGGGTGCGGATCATCGGTGTCCTCGTGGGTGGTTCAGCGGGTCGTGGTGATGCCGTACGCGAGGGCGCCGAGGAGTCTGGCGAGGGTGAGGACGTACAGCACCTGTTCCGTGCGGGGGCTCACGGCGCGACCTGCCGGGCCAATGTGTCGCTGGGGTCCGTGGCAGCTTCGCGTTCCGATACCGAGGCGACCTGCGCGGACGCCGGGACGGTGCACTCCAGGTGGACGTACGCGGTGTATAGGGCACCGACCGGGGACTGACGCAGCTGCGAGTCGTACGGCTGGTCCTCGCGGATCGCCAGCAGGCACCTTACGCAGAGCATCACCACGCCCGCGTACCCACCGCGATCGTGTCCACCCCGGCCAGCGCAGCCAACGCCCGCAGCACGATCGCGAGACGCCGCTCCCCCAGGTTCTCCACCTGCCACAACGGCACCAGCCGCGGAAACCCCACCGCCACGACGAGATCCAAGAACGCACGCTCACTCGTGTCCAGAACGAGGACGGTCCGGTACTGGCCCTCGAACCGCGGCCAGTCGCAGTACGCCCGCTTCCCGGTGTCGATCACGAGCAGGTCCCGCACGTCCCCGCGGGCCAGGACGTCACCCTCCTGAAGCAGTGCGGCAACCGCCGCCTGCTCACCGGTGTCCCGGGTACGGGCCCAGGTGGCGAGGCGGTCCGTCAGCAACGACGGGGGCGCCACCCCTCCCGCGGCGGTGTCGGCGTCGGTATCGTGCGCCATGTCGACTTCCTTTCAGTCGGCCACGCCCCGGAACCGGTCGCACGGTTGCCGGGGTCCTTCACTGAACTCGGAGAATTGAGCTATGACGCCCTATACCGCTCTATAGAGCTATACAGAGCGGTCTAGAGCTACCTATGGATGCAGGGTGCGATAGGCGGCCCTACGGTCCGAGGTATGGCGGAATGGGAGTACGTGTACGTTCGCGTTGCGGACAGGATCGAGGCCGACATCCGTAGCGGTCGGCTGCCCTACGGTGCGCGTCTCCCGGGCGAGCGGGCCCTGGCGGAGGAGCACGCGATCGCGCCGATGACGGCCCGGCGCGTGGTGCGGGAGCTGCGGGAACGCGGGCTCGTGATCACCATGCCGAGCAAGGGCACGTTCGTGACGGTGACCCGGGACGGCCGGGAACAGCAGTAGCGCGCCGAGTCGCGTCGGTCCTGGACGACGTCGATCATGTGCGTCGGTCCGATCCCGTGCGACGGACGTCCGAAACCTCGCACAGGAACGCGCCCTGCCCGGTGAACCAGGCACGTTCACTGGAGGTGAGGGACAACTGGCCCTGCACCGCGACGACACCGTCGACGCCGTACTCGGCAACCAGGTCTCGCACGTGGGACCACTGGGCCCGGCCGTCGAGCGGCACCGCCAGGGAGGCATCGCACATCACGATCTCGGTGACGTCCCAGTCGCGGGCGAATACGTAGGCACGCAGGGCGGCCGTCGCGGATCGTGCGTCACAGGCGGAGTCCCGCAGGCTGAAGTAGAGCACCACGGTGGTGCGACCGGCGGCGGCGCTGTGTAGGGCGCGCCGGCGGCGGTGCTGCGCCTGCGTACGGAGGGGACTCCCGGTCACGCATGCCACGATCCCCGCGCCGTGCGTGAAGTGACAGGCCGTGCGCGTACGACTCCACGAGCTGGTCCGAGCGCAGACCCTCGTGAACGTACGACTCGACGTCCGAAGCGGCATCGAGTCGTACGGGGCGTAGGACCCGTGGTGTCGGATCAGACGATCGGACTACCGATCAGTTTCGCCACCCGCCGCAAACGGGCCGTCGATGCCCGCCCGACCTTGGACACGATCACCTGGGGAAGCGCCTGGTGTCGCGCCCACTGCGGAGCGGCGCGGACCGCAGCCTCCAACGTGTCCAGGCTGGCGTCCCACATCCGCGCATCGGCCAGGGCCAACGCCTTGTCCAGCGCGTACCGGTGTCTGGCAGCCGGCGTGAGCGGTGAGGTGTCGCTGATGGCGCTGGTGAGCGCCAACGCCTTCCCCGCCTGCCCGAGCGAAAGGTTGATGCCCACGGCCTGGGCGGTCGCGGTGACCGGGCCGAACAGCGTGCCGTGAAAGCCTCGCTCCTTCCCCATGCGGGCGCCGGTCGCGTGCGATTGCGAGAGGTAGTCGGAAGCTCGGTCCGCGTTCCCCATGCGCGAAGCAACCACAGCGGCGAAGTTGATGTGGGAGCCGTACACCGTCAGTTGCTCAGGAGTCGCCGTGGAGAACCGGGGCTCGATGTCGACCGCGGCCTTCTCCGCGAGGTGCAGGGCGTCCTGGAGCCGTGCGTCCCGGAGGTAGACCCAGGCCCGTCCAGAAGCGACGAGTGCTTGCCTCAGATCATCGCCCGCCTGCTCGGCCGCGTGTTGCGCGTGCCCGATCCCGGCGTAGGCGAGGTCCCGCACGCCCATCAGATTCGCGACGTAGGCGCAGATGCGGTACGCGTCCGCCAGCAGGCTCCAGGCCCGCGCCTGCTCACCGGCTGGTTCGGCGTGAAGTCGCGCGGCGGCGGCGCGCAGGAGCGGTGCGCTGATCGTCCCCACTTCGGGATAGCGACCCTGCCAGTAGAGGTCCCACGCCTCCCTCGTGATCCTCTCCAACTCCCCCATGGACGGCGGTTCGTCCTCCGAGCCGATGCCGGCCGCCGTGTCGTGCACCGCATGCGAGAGGTTCTTGAGCATCGCCCGGTCCTCCTGGTGCTGCGCCCGTCGTGGCGGCTGCTGCCCCAGGATCACGGCCGTATCGACGCCGAGTGCCGCAGTGATCTTCAGGAGGGTCGGGAGGGAAAGCCGTTTGTCTTGTTCCGCTGCCTGGATGGTCGCGACAGAGAGTCCGGTCATCGCGGCCAAGGTCTCCTGGGTGACCTCGGTGCCCCGCAGCGCCTTGATTCGCTCGCCTGTGCTGTAGTCAGACCACTGGTGCCTAATCATCTGGTCTCCGTTTCGTGCTCGTCACTCGAAACGCTACGCCCAAAGGGCCACCGAGCGGGACGACTTGCCCCTCCTGTCCGGTTGGGCGGCGCTCTTACGCCGAGATCGGTGCTGGTCCTCCGAGGGCCCTACGCAAGCGGACTTCCGGAATCTGGAGGTGCGTTCTGCCCCGGTGACGAACCCCCCTGACTGATCGCGGGTGGTTGACGCTTCGTCTCTGCGTTGGGGGCAGGCTCGCGAGATCACGGCGCCGAGGCTGCGCCCCGAGTTCCGCGCACATGGTTCACCCTGCAACTCGCACCCCGCTTCACGTCGATTGCCCCGATTCGAAGGTGCAACAGGGCTGCGACTGGGAAGATGAACCCGTCGAGGCTACGCCCCTGACGGCAACGGTCAAGGAACGGCAAAGCCACTCCAAAACCGCAGGTGGGTAAGGTGCTCCCCGCGCGAGCGGGGGTGGTCCGGCGCCGCGAATGGTCTGGATCTTCTGCCACTCGTGCTCCCCGCGCGAGCGGGGGTGGTCCGGCGTGGCTGCGGACCGTGGCCACACGGTCGTGGTGCTCCCCGCGTGAGCGGGGGTGGTCCGGTGCTGCGCGAGATGCTGCCGCCGCCGGAGGAGTGCTCCCCGCGCGAGCGGGGGTGGTCCGGAGTGGAGCTCCAGTGCGACGCGGTCGCCGTTGTGCTCCCCGCGCGAGCGGGGGTGGTCCGGCCGGGTGTCGGCCGCCAAGGGGTCGAGGAGCGTGCTCCCCGCGCGAGCGGGGGTGGTCCGGTGACGAGGTCGGCGTCGAGGTCGTTGACGGTGTGGTCCCCGCGCGAGCGGGGTGCCTCGCAGCCCCCGAGGCTGCACCTACGTACACGAACCGCGCACCATGCCGCAGCGGCTGACCGACCACTCGGCTCTGTCCGTTCAACTCGCCGTCGCCCGGTGACACCGATGCCGACGACTACCCCGAACCGCGCCGCCGATGCGACGCCGTCCCTGTTCTGAATCCGCACGACCGGTGGGAGAAGCGATGGAAGCGACGACGTGGGACCGGATCGGCAGGATCCGGGAGTGGCTGGACGCGGAAGGCGTCCAGAGCTCGGAGGCCGACCGGCGGCTGCTGCGCGTCCTCAAGATCGGCGAGGAGTACGGAGAGGTCGCCGAGGCGCTGCACGGTGCGCTCGGCGCGAACCCCCGGAAGGGCGCCTCGCACTCGTGGGAGGACGTACGCAAGGAACTGTGCGACGTGGCCGTGACGACGCTGGTCGCGTTGGCGACGCTCAGCCCGGACGCGGAGAAGGAGTTCGACGACCGGCTGCGGCACCTCGTCGGACGCATCTCGCCTCCGCGGGAGGCCGGCATGTCGGGGTGACGGCCGCGACCGAGCACGCTCCGGTCGTCACCTAAGTCCCCGCTGCGGCATCCGACGACGGCGCCGTACCCTCCGGGCGGAATCGTAAGTTCGCGGCGCCAAGGATGCGCCCCGGGTGCTGCGCAACGGTTCGACCCGTAGCTCGCCCCTGCTTCACGTGGATTGCCTCGACTTAGAGGTCCAGCAGAGCAACAGCTGGGAAGATGAAGTCGAGGTGATACCGCTGACGACAACGGTCAAGGAACGGCAAAGCCCCTTCAAAGCCGCAGGTCGCTAAGGGTGCTCCCCGCGCGAGCGGGGGTGGTCCGCTCGCCGTCGACCACGACGTGCACTTCCCGCCGTGCTCCCCGCGCGAGCGGGGGTGGTCCGAACAGGGCCAGCTCGTCTCCGTCGACGAGTTCGTGCTCCCCGCGCGAGCGGGGGTGGTCCGTGATGGCGGTAGAGGTGGACGACCTCGGCCGTGTGCTCCCCGCGCGAGCGGGGGTGGTCCGCCGTGGGTGCGCGACCACCCGACCGGGATCAGGTGCTCCCCGCGCGAGCGGGGGTGGTCCGCCCGTGCGGCGCGGACGCCCTCCTCATGAGGGGTGCTCCCCGCGCGAGCGGGGGTGGTCCGCAGGTGTTCGGCCCGCTGACCGGGGGTCAGCTGTGCTCCCCGCGCGAGCGGGGGTGGTCCGCAGGAGGGGTACGTCGACATCGCGTACAGCGCGTGCTCCCCGCGCGAGCGGGGGTGGTCCGCTGATGAACCTGGACGAGGTCGAGATAGACGAGTGCTCCCCGCGCGAGCGGGGGTGGTCCGGAGGACCGGGCGCTCGCGTGGCTGGAGGAGCGGTGCTCCCCGCGCGAGCGGAGGTGGTCCGGTGCGCGCGGCCGCCGACCATCTCGGTGCCGGGTGCTCCCCGCGCGAGCGGGGGTGGTCCGACCTTGGCGGAAACCGCAGCTCTGTGGTCGCAGTGCTCCCCGCGCGAGCGGGGCACCCGTTCTCACGACTGCGCGCGCGGGTGCAAACTTCACCGCAGCCGTCAACCCAGGTCAGCGCTGACGCCCGAGTCCCGCGCACCCGCCTCCGCCAGCCCCCGCGCGAGGTCCACCAACTCGGGCAGCCGCAGGACCCGATCGCCGGAGCCCGGGAGCGGGACGTGCAGGGGATCGGTCCAGCGGGCGGGGATCGCGGCCGGGCCGTAACGGGCGCCCGCGAGCCCGCCGGTGACCGCGGCCACCGTGTCCGTGTCGCCGCCGAGGTCGATCGCCGCGCGCACCGCGCCCTCGAAGGAGTCGGTGGCGCGCAGGGCCCACACCGCCGACCCCAGGCACGGCCACACCGCACCGTTGAACTCGGTGGCCCGGTCGGGGTGCCAGTCCGGGGCGAGGACCGTGGCGTACCGCTCGCAGTGGTCGGGGTGGACGAGCGCCAGGGCGTCCGGCAGCGCGTCGAGGGGGTCGGCGCCGGACAGGGCGGACCGTACGAGTTCGTGGAAGACGGCCGTGCCCTCCCAGGCGGCAGGGTCGCCGTGGGTGAGGGCGGCGAGGCGCCGGGCGGCGTCCATGGTCAACGCCCGGCCGGCCGCGGCGAAGCGGACCGCGGAGGTCGACGCCCGCATCAGCGAACCGTTCCCGGCCGCACGGTGGTTGACCCGGAAGTGGTGCGCGGCGGCCCGGTCCCAGGGCAGCCCGTTGGTCAGGACGTCCTCGGTCTGGAGGCCGATGTCCTTGGGCTCGGCCGCCGCCCAGCGCCGGAAGCGGGCGAAGACGTCCGGCAGGTCGAGGTCACCGCGCTGGAGCAGCGAATCCGCGACGAGGACGGCCATCTGCGTGTCGTCCGTGGCCTCGCCCGGCTCCCAGCCACCACCCCCGCACATCTCCCCGCCGCCCCCGGGGTCCGGGAACCGTGCGGAGAACGCGCCCGGGGGCCCGAACTCGAAGGGCGCGCCCAGCGCGTCGCCGACCGCGGACCCCACGACGGCACCGACGGCCCGCTCGACACGGCTCACGGCGCGGACACGGAGACGGACACGGGCACGGAACGGCTCAGCACGAGTCGTCCACGTAGGCGCGGGCCAGCGTGGAGGCGCGGGACATCCAGTCGGCGAGGACGGCGATCTCGTCGGGCGTGTAGTCCGCGAACAGCGAGGCGAGCCGCGCCCGGTAGGGCCCGTAGACGGCCTGGACGCGTTCCGCAGCCGCGGGTACGGCCGCGACGCGCACCCTGCGGCGGTCGTCGGGGTCCGGCTGGCGGGTCACGAACCCCCCGCGTTCGAGCCGGTTGATGATGCCGGTCACCGCGCCGGTGGTGACGTTCGCGCGGTCGGCCAGGTCGCCGGCGGTGACCGGGGCGTCGCCCGATTCCAGGACGTGGGCGAAACAGGTGAGGTCCGTGATGCTCAGGCCCAGGTTCCGGGCGAACTCCTGCTTGCCCACGATGTTCGTCGCGACGAGGTCGTCCAGCGCGCTGAGCACGTCCGCGGCGGAGGCGACGGGACGGGGCTTGCCCTCCATTGAACTTCCCTTAGTACGTAAGATAAATTTCTCACTTGCTAAGCCAGCATAGGTCGGAGGCCGAGCGGCACCGCCGTCGCGCGCCCCGGCGCACTCCGGCATGCCCGGCACGTCAGCGCACGCGAGGAGGCAGGCACATGAGCGGACACACGTACGACCACGGGCACACCGTCGCCGGTTGGGTGGGGGTCGCGATCGCCTCGGTCGGCGGCACGGCCGTCGGGGCGGGGATCATCGCCTGGCGCCCGGGGATCTGGTGGGGGCTCGCCGTCACGGCGGTGGCCGTCCTGGTCACCTGGGCGCTGCACCTCGCGGGGTGGGGCAAGCCGCCCGGCCTGCGGCCCCCCAGCCAGCGGGGGTTACGGGTACGGGACCGTGCCGCGCGCGGGGGCCATCCGAACTGTCTCGGTTGCCGATTGGCCGGACGAGCCACCGGACGAGCCACTGAGCAGGGAGCCGTCCCGGACGCCGACGCACCCACCACCGGGACGCCCACCGTCGAGGTGCCCGCCGCACGCACCCCCGAGTCCCCGGCCGATCAACCCTCTTGACGGTCAGTCACACGCATGGCACCCAACGGCCCATGCGCGGATCAGCTCAGGACCAGCAGCACGGCCAAGGCGATGAGTAGCGAGTCGACCCGGTCCAGGAGGCCGCCGGAGCCGGGGAGCCAGCTGCCGGCGTCCTTCACCCGCGCCCCCCGCTTGACCATGGATTCGAGGAGGTCGCCGGCCGGACCGCCGACCGCGACGGCGAGCGCCGTGGGCCAGCTCAACACGGACAGCACGGCGAGCACCCCGAGCCCGGCCGCGGCGCCCGCCACCGTGCCGCTCCACCGCTTGGCCGGCGACAGCGGTGACAGCAACGGCCCGCCGAGACGCCGGCCGGCGAAGTACGCCACGATGTCGGCGACCGAGACCGCGACGAACAGCGCCAGCGCATCCGCCCCGAGCGGCACCAGCGCGGCCAACACGCTCAGCCACACCAGCCCCAACAGCCCGGCGCCGAGCCGCCGCAGGCCGTGGTCCGCGTCGCCGGCCAGCAGCGGCACCGCGGCCACCGCGAGCGCCCCGACCGCGAGCGCCCTGAGTTCCTGGCCGGGCGCCAGCCAGGCGGTGAGCACCACGCCCACCACCGCCGCGGCCAGGACCGTCCGGTCCGCCCGGCCCGAGCGCATCAGGGCGCCGTACTCCAACACCGCGACCACCGCGACGAGGACGGCGACCGCCGCGGCGCCCGGGCGGCCCCACCAGAACGCGGCGGTGACCAGGGGCACTCCGACCGCCCAGGCGCACCAGCGCACCATCAGCTCACGGCGCCGGGACGCGGCCACCGCGACCCCGCCCAACGCCAGCGCCCCACCGAGGTAGGGCACCAGGGCGGACGTGGTGGTCACCGGGCGCCCCCGGCCGGAGCCACCGCGTCGGACGCCCCGGCCGATGCCACGGCACCGGGCAGCAGTGCGTCCAGCGCGGCCCGACACGCCTCCACGATGCGGGCGTTCTCCGCGGCGCCCCGGACCGCGGTGCGCACCGTGCGCCCCCGGTACGCCGACGACAGCGGTGACAGGTCACGCAGGTAGACGTCGTGGCGGCGGCACTCGTGGACGAACCGTGCGGCGCTCGGCCCGCCGTCCGGGAGGGTCACGGTGAGGAAGTTCGCCACGCCCTCATCGACCTCCGCGAACCCCGACAACCCGGTCAGATCAGTGGCGAGTCGGCGGCGCAACGCATGGGTGCGGAGCCAGCGTTCGCGGTAGTACGCCGGGTCGCGCAGCGCCGCCACCGCGGCCCACTGCGCGGGGAGGCTGACCGGCCAGGGCGGCGTCCACCTGCGGAGTTCGGCAGCCGTGACGGGGTCGGCCACCAGGTACGCGGCCCGCATCCCGGAGAGTGCGTACATCTTGGACAGGGAGGTGCAGACGACGACCCGCGGGTGCGTCGCGGCGAGGTCGGCGAGCGATTCGGCCGGGTCGACGTAACCGAGGTACGCCTCGTCGATCCACCAGCGCGTGTCGGCGGGCGCGGTGGCGATCACCGAGCGCAGTGCGGCGGCCGGGGCGTGGCGGCCGGTGGGGTTGTTGGGGTTGACCACGACCACGAGGTCGTAGCGCCCGGCGTCGACGGCGGCGGACAGTCGGGCGGGGTCGATGCGCCAGCCGTCCTCGGGGCGCAGCCGGAACCGGTCCACGTGGCAGCCGATGACCCGCTCGGTGACGTGGGCGTACTCCCCGTAGCCCGGGTCCATGAGGAGCACCCGACTGCGGGGGGTCAGCCAGCGGCCGAACGCGCGGAAGATCAGGTCGGAGGAGCCGGCGCCGACGGCGAGGGTCTCCACGGGGAGCGCGCGGGCCGCGGCGATCTCGGCGAGCAGGCCCTCGGCGCCGGTCGGCGGGGAGGTGCGGGCGACCCAGGCCGGGTCCTCGGTGAGTGCGGCGCGCACTCCGGGGGCGGGCGGGAACCAGGCGTCCAACACGTCGGCGGCGACCACCCGGTGGCGGCGGTGCAGGGTGCGGAAGTCGGTGCCGATGGCGGTGAAGGAGGCGCCGCCGTGTTCGCAACCGTCGGGGCGGGGGGCGAACGGCACGTCGAGCTGCCAGTCCACCGCGGCGGCCATCCGCTCCAGCGCCCCGCGGTGGCGGTCCGGCACGTCGCGGGTGAGTTCGGTGACGTCGCCGGTGAGGACCTCGAAGGTGACCGCGCCGCTGCGGACGGTGCGGCCGACGGTGCGCAGGCCGACGGAGCGGTACAGGGGGAGCAGGTCGGTGCGGCCCATCGCCACCACGCGGCGCCCGCCCCGGCCGGCGATCCAGCGCAGGGCCGCGTACATCAGCAGGGGGGCCGCCGCGGTGGACCGCCAGCGCGGTTCGACGGTGAGGATGCGCACCTCGAAGGGGGCGTCCTCGGTGAGCAGCGGCAGTTCGTCGCGGGTGAGGTACTTGTCGAGCGCGTACCGTCCGAGCCAGGGCGGGGTGAGGCTGACGAAGCCGATGCGGTCGGTTCCGCGGGCCGCGACCAGGTAGACGTTGTCACCGTCGAGTCCGTCGCGGAGCTGCCCGGTGGGGTCCGGTGGGTGCTGGCCGAGTTCCTGGGCGTACACCCGGTGGCGCAGTGCGTGGATCCACGCGCGGTCGTCCTCGGTGGCGGGGCGCAGTTGCAGGTCTCGGCGCATGGGCACCTCTTTCGACGCGGGGGCTCCATCGTGGGCGCGGCGGGTCGGCCGCGCTCAGGGCGGAGCGACGCAGTCGGTCTGAGTACGGGTACTCAGGCGGCCCCGACGGCCCGCGTCCCCGGGGCCGGTCGACGCCACCACTCCCCGGGACCGGTGGGCATCACGGCCCAGGGCCGGTGGCCGTCACAGCCCAGCACCGGTGGGCCTCACAGCCCGGAGCCGGTGGGCCTCACAGCCCGGGGCCGGTGGGCCTCACAGCCCGGGGTCACCGATGGGCGTCACGTCCCGCGGACGGTGGCCATCACGTCCCAGCACCGGCGGCCGTCACAGCCGGCACCGGTGACCGTCACTGCGGCGCAGCCGCGTCGAAGGCGCCGCGCGCCAAGCGGTGCAGCAGCGCGGCGGCGGCCGCCCGGGAGGGCGGGGCGTCGGGGCGGCTGAGGTGCGGCGTGGAGTTGAGCAGCCCGAACACGGCGTGCACGGCGGTCCGCGCCTCGACCTCGGTCAGCGGTGCGTACCGGGCCCGTACCGCCTCCACCCACAGTTCCACGTACTGCCGTTGGAGCTGGCGCACCAGCTTGCGGTCGCTGTCGCGCAGTCGTTCCAGCTCGCGGTCGTGCAGGACGATCAGCGGCCGGTCGTCGAGGGCGAAGTCGATGTGCCCCTCGATGAGGGAGTCCAGCAGGGCGGCCGGGTCGCCCGGGCACTCCTCGACGCGTCGTCGGCCCCCGGTGAGGAGCTGTCCGCTGATGCCGACGAGGAGTTCCGCGAGCATCGCGTCCTTGCCGGGGAAGTGCCGGTAGAGCCCGGGGCCGCTGATCCCGACGGCGGCCCCTATCTCGTCGACGCCCACGCCGTGGAACCCGCGCTCGGCGAAGAGGCGGGCCGCCTCCTTGAGGATCTGCTGGCGGCGGGTGGAGGCGTCGGTTCTCGTGACCATGAGGTCAATTCTAGACAGGGACGTTAGCGGTCGTTAACCTGAAGCCGTGGACGTTAACGCTCATTAACTCGGCGGTACGGGCAAGGGGGCTCGACACGATGCAAGAGGCACCGGTGCTGGCGACCGCGGCCGATCCCGCGGCGGAGGCGTTCCGGACCAACGAGGCGGCGCACCTGGCCCTCGGCGAGGAACTGCGCTCCCGGCTGGCGCGGGCCCGCCTCGGCGGCGGGGAGCGGGCCCGCGCCCGGCACACCGCGCGCGGCAAGCTGCTCCCCCGGGACCGGGTGGACACCCTGCTGGACCCGGGCTCCCCGTTCCTGGAGCTGGCCCCGCTGGCGGCCGAGGAGCTGTACGGCGGGGACGCCCCGGCGGCCGGGGTGATCGCCGGGATCGGCCGGGTCTCGGGCCGCGAGTGCGTGGTGGTCGCCAACGACGCCACGGTCAAGGGCGGCACCTACTACCCGATGACGGTGAAGAAGCACCTGCGCGCCCAGGAGGTCGCGCTGGAGAACCGGCTCCCCTGCCTGTACCTGGTGGACTCGGGCGGCGCGTTCCTGCCGATGCAGGACGAGGTGTTCCCGGACCGGGACCACTTCGGGCGGATCTTCTACCACCAGGCCCGGATGTCCGGTGCCGGCATCCCGCAGATCGCGGCGGTCCTCGGCTCCTGCACAGCGGGCGGCGCCTACGTGCCGGCGATGAGCGACGAGGCGGTGATCGTGCGCGGCCAGGGCACGATCTTCCTCGGCGGCCCGCCGCTGGTGAAGGCGGCGACGGGCGAGGTCGTGACGGCCGAGGAGCTGGGCGGCGGCGAGGTGCACTCCCGGGTCTCGGGGGTCACCGACCACCTCGCCGAGGACGACGCGCACGCCCTGCGGATCGTCCGCACCATCGTCTCCACGCTCCCCTCCCGCGGTGCGCCGCCCTGGACGGTGGCCCCCGTCGAGGAGCCCAAGGCCGACCCGTACGGCCTGTACGGGGTGGTGCCGGTCGATTCCCGCACCCCGTACGACGTGCGGGAGGTCATCGCGCGGGTGGTGGACGGTTCGCGGTTCGCGGAGTTCAAGGCCGAGTTCGGGCAGACCCTCGTCACCGGATTCGCCCGGGTGCACGGCCACCCGGTCGGGATCGTCGCCAACAACGGCATCCTGTTCTCCGAGTCCGCGCAGAAGGGCGCCCACTTCATCGAGCTGTGCGACCAGCGCGGCATCCCGCTGCTGTTCCTCCAGAACGTCTCCGGCTTCATGGTGGGTCGCGCCTACGAGGCCGGCGGCATCGCCAAGCACGGGGCGAAGATGGTGACGGCGGTGGCCTGCGCCCGGGTGCCCAAGCTGACGGTCGTCATCGGCGGTTCCTACGGGGCGGGCAACTACTCGATGTGCGGGCGGGCCTACTCCCCGCGCTTCCTGTGGATGTGGCCCGGCGCCAAGATCTCCGTGATGGGCGGCGAGCAGGCCGCGTCCGTGCTCGCCACCGTCAAGCGCGACCAGTCGGCGGCCCGCGGCGAGCCGTGGTCGGCCGAGGACGAGGAGGCGTTCAAGGACCCGGTCCGCGCCCAGTACGAGAGCCAGGGCAGCGCCTACTACGCGACGGCGCGCCTCTGGGACGACGGGATCATCGACCCGTTGGAGACCCGCCAGGTCCTGGGTCTGGCCCTGACCGCCTGTGCCAACGCCCCGCTGCCGGCCCGCGGCGACGGCTTCGGCGTCTTCCGGATGTGAGGGCGACATGAGCGAAACGATCCAGCCGCAGACCCTCACCGGCGGGGGGCTGTTCGACACGGTGCTCGTGGCCAACCGGGGTGAGATCGCCGTCCGGGTGATCCGCACCCTGCGCGCCCTCGGCATCCGCTCGGTCGCCGTGTTCAGCGACGCCGACGCGGACGCCCGGCACGTGCACGAGGCCGACACCGCCGTACGGATCGGCCCCGCCCCGGCCGCCGAGAGTTATCTGTCCGCCGAGCGGATCGTCGGGGCGGCCCGCCGCAGCGGCGCCCGGGCCGTGCACCCGGGGTACGGGTTCCTCGCGGAGAACGCCTCCTTCGCCCGGGCCTGCGCGGACGCCGGCTTGGTGTTCATCGGCCCGTCCGCCGGGGCGATCGCGCTGATGGGCGACAAGATCCGGGCCAAGGACACCGTGCGGGCGGCGGGCGTCCCGGTGGTGCCCGGCTCCACGGGCAGCGCACTGAGCGACGCGGAGCTGATCGCCGCCGCCCGCACGATCGGCATGCCGGTGCTGCTGAAGCCTTCGGCGGGCGGCGGCGGCAAGGGCATGCGGCTGGTCCGGGACGAGGACGCGCTGCCCGAGGAGATCGCCGCCGCCCGCCGGGAGGCGCTGGCCTCCTTCGGCGACGACACGCTGCTGGTGGAGCGCTGGATCGACCGGCCCCGCCACATCGAGATCCAGGTGCTCGCCGACGCCCACGGCAACGTCGTCCACCTCGGGGAACGCGAGTGTTCGCTCCAGCGCCGGCACCAGAAGCTCATCGAGGAGGCACCCAGCGTGCTGCTCGACCCGGCGCTGCGGGCCGCGATGGGCGAAGCCGCGGTCCGGGCCGCCCGCTCCTGCGACTACCTGGGCGCGGGCACCGTCGAGTTCATCGTGCCGGGCGCCGACCCCACGCGGTTCTCGTTCATGGAGATGAACACCCGCCTCCAGGTCGAACACCCGGTGACCGAACTGGTCGCCACGGTCGGCGGGCGGCGCGGCATCGACCTGGTGGAGTGGCAGCTACGGGTCGCCGCCGGGGAGCCGCTGCCGTTCGCCCAGCAGGACGTCACCCTCACCGGGCACGCGGTGGAGGCCCGGATCTGCGCCGAGACGGTGTCCGTGAAGGAGGGCGCGCGGGGCTTCCTGCCCTCCGGCGGGACGGTCCTCGCGCTGCGCGAGCCGCAGGGCGACGGGGTGCGCACCGACTCCGGGCTGAGCTGCGGCACCGAGGTCGGCAGCCGCTACGACCCGATGCTGTCCAAGGTCATCGCGTACGGCCCCGACCGGGCGACGGCCCTGCGTCGGCTCCGGGCGGCGCTGGCCGGGACGGTCACCCTGGGCGTGCCCACCAATGCCGGGTTCCTGCGCCGGCTGCTGGCCCACCCGGCGGTGGTCGCGGGCGCGTTGGACACCGGCCTGGTGGAACGCGAGACGGACGCGCTGGTGCCCCGCGAGGTGCCGGCGGAGGTGTACGAGGCGGCCGCCGCGGTCCGGCTCGCTGAGCTGGTGCCGCCGCCCCGCGCGGACGGCTGGCGCGACCCGTTCGACGCGCCGACCGGCTGGCGGCTCGGCGGCGAACCGGTCACCCCGGCCTTCCCGTTGCGGGTGCCGGGGCACGAACCCGTCACGCACCGCCCGCACGGCACGGCGAGCGTCACCGCCGACCGGGTCGGCGTCACCCTCGACGGGGTCCGGCACACCTTCGACCGGGCCGGGGACTGGCTCGGCCGGGACGGCGACGCCTGGCAGGTGCGCGACCACGACCCGGTCGCCGCCGCCCTGACCGGCGGGGCGCACCCGGGCGCCGACTCGCTGACCGCCCCGATGCCCGGCACGGTCACCGTGGTGAAGGTCGCCGTCGGCGACGAGGTGACGGCCGGGCAGAGCCTGCTGGTGGTCGAGGCGATGAAGATGGAGCACGTGGTGGCGGCCCCGCACGCCGGGACGGTCACCGAACTGGACGTGCGCCCCGGCGTCACCGTGGCGATGGACCAGGTGCTGGCGGTGGTCGAGCCGGCCGAAGCCCCCGCGGTCGAAGGGGAGGCGCGCCCGTGACCGCCGCCGGCCTGCCGATGGAGGTCCCGGCGCAGGACCTGCCCGCCCGGGTCCGCATCCACGAGGTGGGCCCGCGCGACGGCCTCCAGAACGAGAAGGTGACCGTGCCCACCGCGGTGAAGGCGGAGTTCGTGCACCGCCTCGCCGACGCGGGCCTCACCACCATCGAGGCCACCAGCTTCGTCCACCCGACGTGGGTGCCGCAGCTCGCCGACGCCGCGGAGCTGTACCCGCTGGTGCGCGAGCTGCACGACCGGCGGGGCGTCGCCCTGCCCGTGCTGGTGCCCAACGAACGGGGGTTGGACCGGGCGCTGGCGCTCGGCGCCCGCCGGCTCGCCGTCTTCGCCAGCGTCACCGAGTCCTTCGCCCGGGCCAATCTGAACCGCACGGTCGACGAGTCGCTGGCGATGTTCGCCCCGGTCGTCGCCCGGGCCAAGAGCGGTGCGCACGGCCCGGTCCACGTCCGCGGCTATCTGTCGATGTGCTTCGGCGACCCGTGGGAGGGCCCGGTGTCCGTCGCCCGGGTGGTGCGGGTGGGCAAGGCGCTGCTGGAGATGGGCTGCGACGAGCTCAGCCTCGGCGACACCATCGGTGTCGCCACCCCCGGCCACGTACTGGCGCTGCTCGCCGAGTTGAACGAGGAGGGGGTGCCCACCGACCGGATCGGGGTGCACTTCCACGACACCTACGGACAGGCGCTCGCGAACACCCTCGCCGCCCTCCAGCACGGGGTCACCACCGTCGACGCCTCGGCGGGCGGACTCGGCGGCTGCCCGTTCGCGCAGTCCGCCACCGGCAACCTCGCCACCGAGGACCTGGTGTGGATGCTGACCGGCCTCGGCATCGAGACCGGCGTCGACCTCGGCCGTCTCACCGCCACGAGCAGGTGGATGGCCGACCGGCTGGGACGCCCCAGCCCGTCCCGAACCGTCCGCGCCCTGACCGGGAGCCCCGCGGACCCGCCCCCCGAGGACCCCACGGGCCGCACTGACCCTGAGAGCCCCACGGGCCCCACGGACCCCAAGGAGCAGCAGTCATGACGCTCGACCACCGGCTCGCCCCGGAACACGAGGAACTGCGGCGCACCGTCGAGGAGTTCGCGCACGACGTGGTCGCTCCGAAGATCGGCGACTACTACGAGCGGCACGAGTTCCCGTACGAGATCGTGCGGGAGATGGGGCGCATGGGCCTGTTCGGGCTGCCGTTCCCGGAGGAGTACGGCGGGATGGGCGGCGACTACCTGGCGCTGGGGATCGTGCTGGAGGAGTTGGCCCGGGTCGACTCCTCGGTGGCGATCACTTTGGAGGCGGGGGTGTCGCTGGGCGCGATGCCGCTGTACCTGTTCGGGACCGAGGAGCAGAAGCGGACCTGGCTGCCCCGGCTGTGCTCGGGCGAGGTGCTGGGCGCGTTCGGGCTGACCGAGCCGGACGGCGGCTCCGACGCGGGGGCCACCCGCACCACGGCCCGGCGCGACGCCTCCACCGGCGAGTGGGTGATCAACGGCACCAAGTGCTTCATCACCAACTCCGGTACGGACATCACCGGGTTGGTCACCGTCACCGCGGTCACCGGGCGCACGGCGGACGGGCGCCCGCTGATCTCCTCGATCGTGGTGCCGTCGGGCACCCCGGGCTTCACCGTCGCCGCCCCCTACTCCAAGGTCGGTTGGAACGCCTCGGACACCCGGGAGCTGTCCTTCCAGGACGTACGGGTGCCGGCCGCGAACCTGCTGGGCGAGGAGGGCCGCGGGTACGCGCAGTTCCTCCGCGTGCTGGACGAGGGCCGCATCGCGATCGCCGCGCTGGCCACCGGGCTCGCCCAGGGGTGCGTGGACGAGTCGGTGAAGTACGCGAAGGAACGGCACGCTTTCGGCCGGAACATCGGCTCGTACCAGGCGATCCAGTTCAAGATCGCCGACATGGAGGTGAAGGCGCACACCGCCCGGTTGACCTGGCGGGACGCGGCGAGCCGACTGGTCGCCGGGGAGCCGTTCAAGAAGGAGGCCGCCTTGGCGAAGCTGTACGCGTCGACGGTCGCCGTCGACAACGCGCGGGAGGCCACCCAGGTCCACGGCGGGTACGGGTTCATGAACGAGTACCCGGTGGCCCGGATGTGGCGGGACTCCAAGATCCTGGAGATCGGCGAGGGCACCAGTGAGGTGCAGCGCATGCTGATCGCCCGTGAACTGGGGCTGGCGGGCTGAGCGGACGGGCTCCGGATCGCGCCCGGACGCCCTCCCCGGCGGCGGGTTAGGGTGGGCTAACCCGCCCCCGCGCAGCACCGATCGGAGTTGAGCACGTGCCCACCGCCGTGGCCGTAGCGTTCCGTTTCTTCCGCATGGAGGTCACCCGGGTGACCCCGCTCGGCCCGTCCCTGGTCCGGGTCACGTTCGGTGGCCCCGAGCTGACGGACATCGCGTCGGGCGGCCGGGACCAGAGCGTCTCGCTGTTCCTGCCGCAGCCGGGCGCACGGGACCCGCTGGTCCCGGTGGAGGCCGGCGAGGACTGGTGGCACGCCTGGCGCGCGCTGCCCGAGACCGAGCGGGCGGTGATGCGCACGTACACGGTGCGGGCCCAGCGCCGCACCCCGGACGGCGGCACGGAGATCGACATCGACCTCGCCCTGCACGGCGCCGGCGCGGACGCACAGGGCCCCTCCACCGCTGGACCCGCCGCCCGGTGGGCCGCGCGGGCGGTGCCGGGCGACCGGGTGCTGCTCTACGGGCCCACGGTCGAGGACAACCGGGCCGTGAAGTTCCGCCCGCCGCACGGCACCGACCTGGTCGTCCTCTGGGCGGACGAGACGGCGCTGCCCGCCGCGGGGGCGATCCTGGAGTCCCTGCCGCCGGGGGTGCGGGCCCGCGCCTGGCTGGAGGTGCGCCACCCGGACGACCGGCAGGCGCTCGCCACCGATGCGGAGATCACCTGGCTGGTGGCGGCCGAGGGCGCCCCCGACGGACTGACCGCGATCCGCTCGGCCGTCTGGCCCGGGGCCCGCGCCCCGTACGCGTGGATCGCCGGGGAGGCCGGCGCGGTGAAGGAACTGCGCCGGCACCTCGTCGGGGAACGGGGTCTGGACCGCCGGTCGGTGACCTTCACCGGGTACTGGCGGCGCGGGCTGTCCGAGGACCGGATGCGGGCGGAGGGCGCCGGAGCGGAGTGACCCGCCCCGACGCCCCCGGGGGGTCACTCTGCCGACGCGGGCCAGGAGACTTGCGGCGAGCGGTGGTAACGGATGCCCAGCACGTCCCAGCGGGGCGCCTGCGCGGCGAGCCGCTGCCGGTAGGCGTCCCAGTCGTGGGTGGACCGCGGTGACCAGCCCAGCTCGGCCAGCCCGGGCAGCCGGGGGAAGGCCATGACCTCCAACTCCGTCGAGGTCGACAGGGTCTCCGTCCACAGCGGCGCCTCGATCCCGAGCACCGCGTCCGCGGGCAGCCCGTCGAGGTACGCGCCCGGGTCCCAGTCGTAGGACCGCCGCACGTCCACCTTGCCCGCCCACTCCAGACCGAGGTAGGGGATGTCGGTGACCTCCGGGTACTGCATGTCCAGGTACGCCCGGTCGGCCGGCGAGAGCACCACCTCGGCGCCCTCCCGCGCGGCGCGCACCACCTCCTCGCGTTCGGCGTCGCCGGTCTCGTCGTAGCCCCAGTACTGGATGACCGCCCCGTCCACGGGTCGGGCGCCGGCGAGTTGGTGCCAGCCCATGACCCGCTTGCCGTAGCGGTTGACGACCTCCTGCGCCCGGTCCATGAAGGTCGCGTACTCGTCGGCGGGCGTCGCGTCGGCCTCGTCGCCGCCGATGTGGATGACCTCGCCGGGCGTCAACTCGGCCAGCTCGCGGATCACGTCGTCCACGAAGTCGTACGTGATCTCCTCCGGCACGCACAGCGAGCTGAAGCCGACCTTGGTGCCCGTGTACGGTTCGCGGGCCTCGCCGTCGCAGTTCAGCTTGGGGTACGCGGTGAGCACGGCGTTGGTGTGACCGGGCATGTCGATCTCCGGTATCACCTCCAGGTACCGGGAGGCCGCGTACCGGACCAGTTCGCGGTACTGGTCCTTGGTGTAGTAGCCGCCCTTGCCGCCGCCGACCTCGGTGGCGCCGCCCTTGGCGGCCAGGTCCGGCCAGGAGTCCACGGCGAGCCGCCAGCCCTGGTCGTCGGAAAGGTGCAGGTGCAGCGTGTTCACCTTGTACAACGCGAGTTGGTCGATGTACCGCTTCACCTCGTCGACGGTGAAGAAGTGCCGGGCCACGTCGAGCATGGCGCCCCGGTAGGCGTAGCGCGGGGCGTCCCGGACGGTGCCGCCCGGCACGGTCCAGGGGCCGGGCCGCGCGGTGCGCGCCTCGACGGCGGGCGGCAGCAGTTGGCGCAGCGTCTGGACGCCGTGGAACAGCCCGGCGGGCCGGCGCGCGGTGATCGTCACCGCCCGCTCCCCGCTCTCCAGCCGGTAGCCCTCCGTACCGAGGTCCGCCTCGTCGGCGAGCAGCAGGCGGATGCCGTCGGCGCCGGTGTCCGCGGTGACGGGCAGGGCGTAGCCGGTGGAGGGGCGCAGCACGTCGGCGAGGTAGTCGGCGACCTCGCGGGCCTTGCGGGAGCCGCCCGGCACCCTGATGGGGGTGGCGGAGGTGATCCGGTAGGGGACCTCGTGCGGGGTGACCGAGGCGGGTGCCGGGATGACCCGGCCGAGCGCGGGGACGGCGGGTGCGGACGCGGCGCCGCCTCCGTCGCCGGAGTCGGCGAAGCAGGAGACGCCCGTGGCGGCGATGAGGAGCAACGAGCCGACGAGCAGTGACGAGCGTGTGTGACGGGGGTTCACCAGCGGTCCCTTCGGGATGGTCCGGGTCGAGCGTCGTGGCCGGGCAGGGTGTGGTGAGGGTGCGGGTGTCGACCGGACCCGCCCGCACGCGTGACCCGGCCGACGGGAACCACCATCCCTCCTCGGGGGCGGATGGGAGAATCCCCGTATGGCGGAAATCATCCAGCGCGACGGAACATGGACCTTCGACGGGGGCACGCTGCGGCTCGTACCGGGCCGGGACAAGGGCGTGAGCCTGTTGCGCCGGACCCTGGGTGAACTGACCGTCCCGCTGGCGGCGGTGGCGGGCGTCTCGTTCGAACCGGGCCGCAAGTCGGGGCGGTTGAGACTGCGGCTGCGGGAGGGCGCCGACCCGCTGTTGCAGGCCGCGGGCGGTCACCTCACGGACGGGGGAGACCCGTACCAGCTGGGTGTGGACACGGACCGCGGCGGGGTGGCCGAGTACTTCGTGGACGAGGTCCGCAACGCGCTGCTGTTGGACGAGGTGCCGTCCGGGCCGACGGACGCGTACCTGTTGGCGGGCCCGGCGGTCCCCCTGTCGGTGCAGGCGGGCGACGGCACCGCGAGCTTCGACGGGGAGCACGTGCGGCTGGAGTGGAACTGGAAGACGGAGGAGGCGAAGGCCGCGGCGGGGACCCGGTCGATGCCCGTCGACACCATCCAGGCGGTGGAGTGGCAGCCGTCCGCCGGGCTGGAGAACGGTTTCATCCGGTTCATGCTGAAGAACGTCCCGGCGACCAAGGCCCCGCCGAAGTACGACCCGCACGCGGTGGTCCTGTGGGGTTTCCGCAAGGACCCGCTGATGGCGCTGATCGCCGCGGCGGTGCAGGCCCGGCTGCCGCACCCGGGGGACTCCGCGACCCGGGGGAACGCGCCCCGGGACGCCGCGGCCCCGGCGCTCGCGAAGGCCGAGCCGCCGCCCGCGCAGGGGCCGACCGAGGACGATCACGACGCGCTGCTGCGGCGGCTGCGGGAGCTGGGTGAGCTGCGGCAGGTGGGGGTGCTGACGGAGGAGGAGTTCACCTCGGCCAAGCAGGCGGTGCTCCGCCGGATGTGACCCGGCGCAGCCGGGGTGGTCCGGCGGTGTCCGTGTGATCGGCGTGGTCGGCTGCGCATGCCCCCGCGTCCCTGACCGGGAGGCGTGCGCACGGAGCGATCGGGTGGTCCTGAGCGGCAATCGGACCCTCCCCTGCCCGAAAGCGGGCAGGATTCTTGCGAAACTCCCCCGGGTCACCCAGGATCATCGGGTGCACGACGACCTGGTTGATCATCTGACGCGCAGTACGCCGCTGAGCCGCGGCGAGGCCCTGCGGGTGATCCAGGACGTCCTCGCGTACTTCGACGAGACGACGGAGGCGTACGTCCGTCGCCGCCACCGCGAACTCCAGGGTCAGGGCCTGGTGAACGCGGAGATCTTCGAACGGATCGAGGCGGACCTGAACTACCGCGCGGTCGCGCCGCCGACCCTCTCACTGAGGCAGCTGCGCCGCATCGTCTACGGCTAGCGGTGGCCCCGGCCACCGGAGCGACAGGAATATAGGGGAAAGCGTTCTATGTGCGGAATCGTCGGATACATCGGCAGGCGTGATGTGGCCCCGCTGCTCCTGGAAGGGTTGCAGCGACTGGAGTACCGGGGCTACGACTCGGCCGGTGTGGTGATCACCGGCCCGAAGGCCAGCGGCCTCAAGATGATCAAGGCCAAGGGGCGGGTCCGGGACCTGGAGGCCCGCGTCCCCAAGCGCTTCAACGGCACCACCGGCATCGCCCACACCCGCTGGGCCACCCACGGCGCCCCCTCCGACGAGAACGCCCACCCGCACCTGGACGCCTCCGGCAAGGTCGCCATCGTCCACAACGGCATCATCGACAACGCCTCCGACCTGCGCGCCAAGCTCACCGCCGAGGGCGTGGAGTTCCTCTCCGAGACCGACACCGAGGTCCTCACCCACCTCATCGCCCGCAGCGACGCCCCCACGCTGGAGGAGAAGGTCCGCACGGCCCTGCGCCTGATCGAGGGCACCTACGGCGTCGCCGTGCTGCACGCCGACTTCGCCGACCGGATCGTGGTCGCCCGCAACGGCTCCCCGGTCGTCCTCGGGATCGGCGAGAAGGAGATGTTCGTCGCCTCCGACGTGGCCGCACTGGTCACCCACACCCGTCAGATCGTCACCCTCGACGACGGCGAGATGGCGACCCTGAAGGCCGACGACTTCCGCACCTACACCACCGAGGGCACCCGCACCACGGCCTCCCCGACCACCGTGGAGTGGGAGGCCGAGTCGTACGACATGGGCGGCCACGACACGTACATGCACAAGGAGATCCACGAGCAGGTCGACGCCGTGGACCGGGTGCTGCGCGGCCGGATCGACGACCGGTTCTCCACCGTGCACCTCGGCGGGCTGAACCTCGACGCCCGCGAGGCCCGTGCGGTGCGCCGGGTGAAGATCCTTGGCTGCGGCACCTCGTACCACGCGGGCATGATCGGCGCCCAGATGATCGAGGAGCTGGCCCGCATCCCCGCCGACGCCGAGCCCGCCTCGGAGTTCCGCTACCGCAACCCGGTGGTGGACCCGGACACCCTCTACATCGCGGTCTCCCAGTCCGGTGAGACGTACGACGTGCTGGCCGCCGTCCAGGAGCTGAAGCGCAAGGGCGCCCGGGTGCTCGGCGTGGTCAACGTGGTCGGTTCGGCGATCGCCCGGGAGGCCGACGGCGGGGTGTACGTGCACGCGGGCCCCGAGGTGTGCGTGGTGTCCACCAAGTGCTTCACCAACACCACCGTCGCGTTCGCGCTGCTCGCCCTGCACCTGGGCCGCACCCGGGACCTGTCGGTGGCGGACGGCAAGCGGATGATCGAGGGGCTGCGGCGGCTGCCCGGCCAGATCTCGGAGATCCTCAAGCAGGAGGACGACATCAAGCGGCTGGCGAAGGACTTCGCCGAGGCCCGCTCGATGATGTTCATCGGCCGGGTGCGCGGCTACCCGGTGGCCCGCGAGGCGTCCCTGAAGCTCAAGGAGGTCTCCTACATCCACGCCGAGGCGTATCCCGCCTCCGAGCTGAAGCACGGCCCGCTGGCGCTGATCGAACCGGCGCTCCCGACGGTCGCGATCGTCCCCGACGACGACCTGTTGGAGAAGAACCGGGCGGCCCTGGAGGAGATCAAGGCCCGCAGCGGTCGCATCCTCGCGGTGGCCCACCAGGAGCAGGAGAAGGCCGACCGGACGATCGTGGTGCCCAAGAACGAGGACGAGCTGGACCCGATCCTCCTGGGCATCCCCCTGCAACTGCTCGCTTACCACACGGCGTTGGCCCTCGGCCGGGACATCGACAAGCCCCGCAACCTCGCGAAGTCCGTGACGGTGGAGTAGCCGTACGCGCCAGTGGCCCCCGTACGGCTGCCCTTCGACGTACGGGGACCACTCGGGTGCCGGGGGTGCCCACCTCCCCGGCTGCCGCTGCCTCAGCCGGTGGCCGTCACCCCCCGGCCGGCAGCGCGTCGCGGGAGGGCGGTCGGCCAGTGCGCGAGGGCGGCGGTGGCCGCGTACCAGGCGACGAGGCCGGCCACGGCGGCGAACCAGCCCCCGATCTCGGCGAGGGAGCCCGATTCGGCGAACTGCCCCACGGCGAGCAACAGGAGGGCGACGGCCGTCAGCCCGTAGGTACCCCGGTCCAGGAGCGGGTCACTCGGCGCACCGGCGGTCAGGCTCACCGCGACCAGCGCGAACAACAGCAGGAACAGGCCGGCCGCGTTGTGCGACACCAGCCCGTCGGCGCCGATCCCCCAGGTGAACCAGAGGGCGCCGAACGCGGCGAACGCCGTCCCGGTGAAGGTGTCGTGGTCGCGCAGGGCCAACAGGCCGGCGAGGAACAGCGTGACCCCGCCGACATAGGTGGCGAGGGTGACGGCGTCGGCCGCCGTGACGCCGTCGATGACTCCGGTGTGCCCGACGCCGAAGGCCAACAGCGTGAGGCCGAGCGCGAGATGGCCGAGGGTGGAGGTGCTGCTTCCCGCAGAGACTTGGCTGTTCACGGCGGGCTCCCTTCGCATGCAGTCGTGCTGCTTGGTGTGGGGCCGCTGGGTTGCGACCCGCGAGCGCTATGTACCCGCCGCTCGGTCACGATCCACCCCTACGCGCGAGTAGATTTGTCGACCTTCGGCGCCCGCGCGCGCCGGGCGCGCGAAACGGGGAAGTACCGCATCTCGTCTGGGGCCACGGGTAGTTGACGTTCCCTGCGCGCACCGAGCGCCCGGAGTTCCTGGAGTTGCCCTGCGGTACGGATGTCACGAACGGGGCGGAAGTGACCCCCGAAGGGCTACGGGCTACGGGCTACGGGCTACGGGATGACGACGACCGGGCGCTGTGCGCGACGGGCCAGCCGTCCGGCGACGGAGCCGAAGATCCGACCGACGATGCCGTGCGTGGAGCCCACGACGATGGCGTCGGCCTCGTACTCCCGGCCGACCTCCTCCAGTTCGTGACAGATGTCGCCACCGCGCTCCACCAGGATCCAGGGCACCTCCGCCAGGTAGTCCGCACAGGCGAGTTCGAGGCCCAGGACCTCCGTGCGGTGGTCGGGCACGTCCACGAAGACGGGGGGTTCGCACCCGGCCCAGACCGTGGTGGGCAGCCGGTTGGCCACGTGCACGATGATCAGGCCGGAGCCCGAGCGGTGGGCCATGCCGATGGCGTAGGCGAGGGCGCGTTCGCTGGAGGTGGACCCGTCGAAGCCGACGACGACTCCGTGCTTGAAGGCGGGATCGCAGGGGTGACGTGACTCTTCCGCCGCCAGCGGGTCGGCCGTCGGATCGACGACCTGACGCTTGCGGTCCGCGGGTTCGAAGGATTCGTGACCGGCCATGGGTGTCTCGGCGAAGAAGATCCTCTGAGGAGGGGCGGCTGCTTGCTGTGTTCGCTGTCTTCTCGGGGATGCGGCTGTCAAGGAGGGTCAAGTGTGCCGGGAGGGCCGGCTGGTCGATCCGGGCGGGCTGGTCGGACGGAAGGAACGGTGGTGAAGGTCCGATACCCGGAGCCGTGTCCGGGAATCATCTTCCCAACCCCCTACCCCCAAGGGTACGGCGACACTCCCCTCCTGCCCAGCGAGCCGTGCCCGCCCCGAAGAACGCGCACTCGACACCGTGCGCACCCCACGGCACGCCTCGGCGACGCACCCCGGAGCATGCACGAGCGGCCGGCCCGCTGGCAATGGTGACTGGCGGGTACAGCCGCTTCCGGTCCGGAGGGGGTGCGGTCTCGGACAGCAGTTGGTTCAATATCAGACGACCTCCACTTGACCGTTATGCGCGCTATACGCCGTATAGACGCCCAAGGCCACCATCTCCGCCCTCCCTCACACCCACCCCCACCGCCACCCCGCATCCACGGGAACGCCCGCTCCCCACCACCGCACCGCACCCACCACCGCGCCCGACGGGCGGTCCGCACGGTGACCCCGGGGCGGGTGCGGACGTTGGTCTTTGCGAACCCTTGCCCATGGCTGTGCAAACACCCCCACCACCCCTCCCCCACCACCCGGCGGGACCACCATGACCGGGACGGCACAGGGGGCGACCCCTTCGACGCGCCCACCCCCTCCCACCCCCCTCACCACCCCCACGAACCTCGCAGGAGCAACCGAAACGACGGGGGCACCCCGACCGGGCGACGGAGCGGCACCGCACGACGCACCACCGGGGCGACGCCGCCCTCCGACGGGGCCGAGCGGGGGCGTATGCCGCATGAACGTGTCGACATCGGGCACCCGCCGGGCAGCTGACCGATTCCGGCGTACACCTACGCAAGATTTCAGCCAACTTGGCCAGGGGTCGCTTTCTTTGGTCCAGACCCCTCCCACCCCCGCTCCCACCTGGAAAGAAAGGAGCGGCGGCCGGTTTCGCACCCTACGCGGACCGGCCATGCGCCGAATGCGCACTTCCCTGAGCGCTCCCGGAGTGCCACGCTTCGTGATCGAATGCTTTACGCCAAGTTGCCATGTCGACAATGCACCGGGGTGCGGAAGTGGTCACGCGGGCACCACGGGACACAGTAGATTCGATCATGACTGTCTTATGGCGGGGGACTCGTGCAGGACCGAGGGGAATTGTGCTGGAGCGACAGGCCCGACACGTTAGGGACGCCGCGACCACTGAGGGGGGCTTAGCCACATGAGCCACGACTCCACGACCGCGAGCGACACCGTTGTCCGGAAACTATCCGGGCGCCGCCGCAGGGAAATCGTCGCGGTACTGCTGTTCAGCGGCGGCCCCATCTTCGAGAGTTCGATCCCGCTCTCGGTGTTCGGCATCGACCGCCAGGACGCCGGCGTGCCCCGGTACCGCCTCCTGGTGAGCGCCGGCGAAGAAGGACCGCTGCGCACCACCGGCGGACTCGAACTCACCGCGCCCCACGGCCTGGAGGCGATCGCCCGCGCCGGGACGGTGGTCGTCCCCGCCTGGCGGTCGATCACCGCGCCGCCCCCCGAGGAGGCGCTCGACGCACTGCGCCGCGCCCACGAGGAGGGCGCCCGGATCGTCGGCCTGTGCACGGGCGCGTTCGTGCTCGCCGCGGCCGGCCTCCTCGACGGACGCCCGGCCACCACCCACTGGATGTACGCACCGACCCTCGCCAAACGGTACCCGTCGGTCCATGTGGACCCCCGGGAGCTGTTCGTCGACGACGGCGACGTCCTCACCAGCGCGGGCACGGCCGCGGGCATCGACCTGTGCCTGCACATCGTGCGGACCGACCACGGCAACGAGGCGGCGGGCGCGCTGGCCCGCAGGCTGGTCGTGCCGCCCCGGCGCAGCGGCGGCCAGGAGCGCTACCTCGACAGGTCTTTACCAGAAGAGATCGGCGCCGACCCCCTCGCGGAGGTCGTCGCCTGGGCCCTGGAGCACCTGCACGAGCAGTTCGACGTGGAGACCCTGGCGGCCCGCGCCTACATGAGTCGCCGGACCTTCGACCGACGGTTCCGTTCGCTCACGGGAAGCGCACCCCTCCAGTGGTTGATCACCCAGCGGGTCCTCCAGGCGCAGCGGCTCCTGGAGACCTCCGACTACTCGGTCGACGAGGTGGCGGGCCGTTGCGGCTTCCGCTCCCCCGTCGCGCTGCGCGGGCACTTCCGGCGTCAGCTGGGCTCCTCGCCGGCCGCGTACCGCGCGGCCTACCGGGCGCGCCGTCCGCAGGGCGAGAAGCTGCTCGACGCGGGTGCGCTGACCGGGCCGGACTCACCCGTCCCGGCCCAGGCGCGCCGGCCCGCCACGGCCGGTGCGCTGAGCCAGCACGGACACGTGTCCGCCGACCCGGGGCGGCACGCGCACAGCTCGGACATGTACGCATCAGGTCTGATGGGACGCCCGAGCCTGCCCGGTCAGCGGAGCGCGCCTTAGGGTAAGACCCATGAACGATCGCATGGTGTGGATCGACTGCGAGATGACGGGACTCTCGCTGGCGAACGACGCGCTCATCGAGGTGGCCGCACTGGTCACCGATTCCGAGCTGAACGTCCTCGGCGACGGAGTGGACATCGTGATCCGCCCGCCGGACGAGGCGCTGGAGACCATGCCCGAGGTGGTGCGGCAGATGCACACCGCCTCGGGTCTCCTCGCCGAGCTGGCGGGCGGCACCACGCTGCCCGACGCCCAGGAACGGGTCCTCGCGTACCTGCGCGAGCACGTGAAGGAACCGGGCAAGGCCCCGCTGTGCGGAAACTCGGTCGGCACCGACCGCGGTTTCCTCTCCCGGGACATGCCCGAGCTGGAGTCCTACCTCCACTACCGGATCGTGGACGTCTCCTCCGTCAAGGAGCTGGCCCGACGCTGGTATCCGAGGGCGTACTTCAACAGCCCCGACAAGAGCGGCAACCACCGGGCGCTCGCGGACATCCGCGAGTCGATCGCCGAGCTGCGCTACTACCGGGAGGCGATCTTCGTCCCCCAGCCCGGACCCGACTCGGAAACCGCTCGGACGATCGCCGCGCGTCACGTGGTGCCCGCCTCCCCGACCCCGTAGAAACACGTGCGCGAGCACCCTCCAGGACCCTGTACACTTTTTCTCGGCCGGTCGGTAAACCGCAAGGTGAACCGCCGCTCGTGGTGGGTGTAGCTCAGCTGGTAGAGCACCTGGTTGTGGTCCAGGATGTCGCGGGTTCAAGTCCCGTCACTCACCCTCAATGATCAAGGGTCGACCTGCACGGCGGGTCGGCCCTTGATCCGTTTCGAGGTTCTGGGAACACCGCGGGAACAGCAGCAGGCCGGCCGGGTCAGCGTGCGGTCAGCGCCCGCCGCGCCCCGTGGATCACGTTCTGCGCGTCGACTCCGTACACCGCGGACTCCTCCAGCGTCTTCCAGGTGCGGAGGTACAGGGCGATGTTCGCGGCGTCGTCGAGCCAGAGTTCCGCGTGCCAGTCCTCAGTGGCGACCAGCCGCTCGTCGAGGATCCAGAACCCGTTGGCGGCCGGGACGCGCAGCGACGCACCCAACGGGACGACACCGAGTTCCACGGTGTCCATGCCGATCGTCCCGGCGAGCCGGTCGAGCTGTGCGACGAGCACCTGTGGCGGGCACAGCAGAGCGCGCAGGGCTGCTTCCCACACGAGCGCGCGCAGCAGACGACCCCCCTGGTACAGCCACGTCTGTCGCTCCATTCGGGAGCGCATGGCGGCGTCGGTGTCCCGGGTGGTCCCGTGGAGGTCGGCGTACCGCAGGAACACGGCCCGCGCGTAGTCCGCGGTCTGGAGCATGCCCGGAATGACGGACTCTTCCCAGACGTGGATGAGTCGGGCCTGATCGACGGCACCGTTCCAGGTGTCCTGGACCGGGCGGTGCCCGGCGCCGAGTTGGCGGCGCCAGGACCGGATGTGGGACTCGAAGCCTTTGAGACGGGCCAGCAATTCGCCGGTCAGGTTCGGGTGCCCGGTGGCATCGGCCCAGTCGCGTAGATCATCCGGGGTGGCGGTCTGTCGACCGCCCTCCAGCTTGTAGATCTTCGAGTGCGGCCAGCCGAGCCGCTGCGCCAGCCGGGGCCCGGTGAGACGACCACCAGGGGCGGACAGGCGCAGCTCGCGCAGGCGTGTGCCGAGGGCCTCTCGCGCCTGCTGGTAGTCGGTGCTCACCGGCGCCGGTTCAGCCCTTCAGGGCGAGGCGGGCTGCGAACTGGTCGTAGGGGACGGACGCGCGCGTGGCCCTGTCCCGGACCTGGCAGTAGCGGAGCACCTCGGCGGGTTCTGTGATGACCTCCACGTCGTGGAAGGCGTCTTCGTCATCGAAGCGGAGGATCGCCACGAGGCGGGAGTCGAACAGCCAGAAGTCCTCGGCGGGCAGGTGTGCCCGCTCGGCGTCCTGGCGCCAAACGCACCTGGCGTCCTCGGTCGGTGGTTGGTCGATGACACGGACCCGGCCCACGTACTTTCCGGCGGACGTCTGGCTGGTGATGTTTCGGCACCAGTCGCTGTCGATGTCCATGGGCGCGGTGCCGGTGCCGTGGTTGACCAGCAGTTCGCGGGGGACGGCCACCGCGGCATCGCCGGGTCCGAAGTGTTGCAGTTGGGCCAGGTCGGCCGGGTCCGTGAGCGGACGGCCTTGGACGATGATCTCGTCACTGTCGACGTCCTCGTGTACGGCAGGGCATGCGCCGTTCCTGCTGTCGGTGCCGTTGAACCTGAGCTGTCGCGCCATGGCTCCCCTCCGTTGCTAGTGGGTCGCCTTCAGCATCGTCACACCGGGCACCTGGTACTACAGGGTGCCCCCCACCTCGTGAGACCACGAGGGAACAACCAGCCAGGCTGCGAGAACATTCGAGACCACGCATGGCAGTGCAGGCCGCGGCCTCCGTACGGTCCCGTCATGACCAACCCGCAGTCGACCGACATCGACCCCTTCTCGGCCGTCGTCGCCTTCGAGCCCGAGCCGGAGACGACTCCGCCCCAGCTGCTGACCGACCGGCTGGTGGAGTGGGCCGCGGAGGTGGACCACTCGATGCGGGCCGCGGTCACCGCGCTCGTCCAGGAGGACGCCGTCCTGGCCCGAGCGGATGTCCATGCCCTGCTCCTGGTCGACACGGGGATGCGGGTGTACTGCGAGTGGACCCGGTTCGAGGACCAGTACCGCAAGGCCCTGGTCCTCGACACGAGCGAGCGGGCGTTCCTCGACTTCGTCGTGGCGATCGCGTTCCCACGGCAAGTGCCCCTGTGGCCGCTGGAACATCTGGGTGAGCGGCGCCTCGCGGTCATCCTGCGGGCGCTGGCCTCATGCGGAGGGTCGGAGACGATCGCGGTGGGGGTGCGCACGTGACGGTGGGCCGTGCCCGCTGCGACCGGAGGATCCCTGGCGGGCCGGCCGTTCGACGCTCGCCGCCGGCGCTCCACCCTCCGCCGTGGGGTGCACGGTGTCCCGTCATCGCCGTCGGTCCGTCTCCCGCACGGTCGCGTTCAGGCGTTGCGGGCCGCGCTCTCCTCCTGGTGGCGGCGGAGGACCGGTGTCAGGTAGTCGACGGGCCGGCCGCCCAGTTCCCCGGCCACCTCGGTCAGCTCGGCGAGCGAGCGCACGAAGGCGATCCGGTCCAGCTCGGGTTCGCGCCCCTCGGCCCGCTCGGCGGACGCCAGTGCCTCGAAGCGGGCGCGCAGTTCCCCGGCCGACCGGGGCGGGGCGAGGTGGACCACGCCCAGGCTGCCGTTGCCGCCCCGGGTGAGCCCCCACAACCGCGGCTGCGGGGGCTCCAGCTCCACCCCGACCTCCTCGACCAGTTCCCGGGCCGCCTCCCGGGCCAGCGCCGCCTGGTCCAGCACCGCCCCCGGCGCCGGCGGCTCCACGCCGCCGCCCGGCAGCAACCACCGCCCCGGGGAAGCCGTCCAGGACGCCATCCGGCCCACCAGCAGGCTCCCGTCGTCCACCGGCTGGATGACGCTCACGAACAGCGAGGGCAGCCAGTCGGTGTTGCCGGGCACGCGGCGCAGGGCACGGTGCCGGAAGGTCAGCCGGGCCCAGGAGACGGTGAGGTCGCCGTCCTGCGGGCCTCCCCGCCGTTCCAGCGCCGCGCAGCCCGTCACGGGCCCGTCGAAGAGGTGCGGATTGGCCCGTACCGCCTCGTCCCAGATCCGGTCCCGGGCCGCCTCGTCCTCGGGGGAGGGTTTCGGCGCCTCGACCTCGGTGAGGTGGAGGCGGTGAACGTCCAGGAGTTCGGCGCCCGTTGCGGGGAGGGTGTCGGTCATCGGCCCATCGTAGGGTCCGGTCGACGGCCGCCACCTGCGACGCCACCCGACCGCACCCCATCGACCGACCCCATTGGGCCCCGCTGAGGGGCCTCGCCGACCGCCTCGCCGACGGGCCTCTGCCACCGGGTCAGGACGAGGCCCGTGCCACGAGCTCCGTGGGCAGGACCACCTGGCGCCCCGGGTCGCGACGACGGGCGCGGGGGTCCTTGGCGATCTCCTCCAGCAGCACCCCGGTCATGGTGCGGCCCATGTCCTCGATGGGCTGCCGGACGCTCGTCAGCGGGGGGTCCATGTGGCGGGCGATCGCGGAGTCGTCGAAGCCGACGAGGGCCACGTCGTCGGGGATCCGGCGTCCCCGGGCACGCAGGGCCTGGCGGGCGCCGGCCGCCATCACGTCGGACGCGGCGAACACCGCGTCCACGTCGGGCCGGCGGTCCAGCAGTTCGGCCATCGCCCGCTGCCCGCCCCGCTCGGTGAAGTCGCCGGGGGCCACCAGTTCCTCCTCCACCCGGCGGCCCGCCTCCCGCAGGGCGTCACGGTAACCGTCCACCCGGCGCCGGGCCCCGTACACATCGGGACGGCCGGTGATCGTGGCGACCGTGCGGCGCCCCCGGGCGACGAGGTGGGTGACGGCGGCCCGCGCCCCCGCGTAGTTGTCCGCGTCGACCGCCGGCAGGAGTTCCCGCCCGGACCGACGCCCGCTGATCACCGTGGGGATGTAGAGCTGCGCGAGCAGATCGGGCAGCGTGTCGTCGACGTGGACGGAGACCAGCAGCACCCCGTCCACCCGGTGCGCCGCCAGATACTGCGCGAGGCGCCGCCGCTCACGGTCGCTGCCGGCGAACACCATCAGCAACTGGAGTTCCGTATCCGCCAGTTCGGCACCGATGCCGCGCAGGATGTCGGAGAAGTACGGTTCGGCGAAGAACCGGGTCTCGGGCTCGGGAACGACCAGGGCGACCGCGTCCGTGCGGTTCGCGGCGAGCGCCCGGGCCGCCGTGTTGGGGACGTAGCCCAGTTCGGCGATGGCCGACTGGACGGTGGCCCGCGTGGTGTCGCTGACCCGTGGCGAGCCGTTGATCACCCGGGACACCGTGCCCCGGCCCACGCCCGCGCGGGCGGCGACCTCCTCCAGCGTGGGTCGTCCGCTGCCCCGTCCGCGTGCTCCGTGAACCGTCATCACCGGCAGCCTCCCGTAGTAGCTCCGCAGCCTGACCCGGCTCGGTCGCATCCCGGACGTCGGCGGTCCGCAGCAGTGCCGCACCGCGACCGGACGTCCGCACCACCGCACCGCCGTTCGGCGGGTGCCGCTCCGGAAGAGGCCAGGAATCTAGCAGCCTTCCGGCCGGCCCCCGTACGGCCGCGCACCGGTCGGACTGCCAGCGGACGCGGGCCGGACGGGAAGTTGACCGGGCCCGGGTCCGGGGCCGGGTCCGGACCCGGGCTCGGCGACTGAGCCCGGTGCGCCCCGGCCGCGTGGGGGAAGCGTCGGCCGGGGCGCAGGGTGGGGGTGGTGCCGTGGGGGGCGTGGGGGTTCCTTCTCTTCTGTGGGGGACTTTCCAGGGGAATTCTGGGGGATTTCCTTGGGGGACTTCTTGTGTGTGTGTGTGGGGGGGGGTCGGGCCGGCCGGGCGTGGAGGAAGGGGGCCCGGGCCGGCCCGGTCTGGGGGACCAGGTGGGGGGAATCCAGTGGGGGGCGTTCCGGTCAGGAACCTGGACCCTGGCGGTGGATCGAACGGCGACCGCCTTGGTGCGGGCGGAGCCGGGCTCCTCCCGGCCGGTGCGGATGGCCCGGTCCGGGAGGTCGTGCGCGGGGTGGGGGGAGGAGTCCGCGAACGAGGCGATCACCGTGCGGGTCCCGCGTGTGGGGAGCGGGACCGGGTGTGGGGGGCCGCGAGGGGCTGGGGGACCCGCTCGCAGTGGGTGTGGTGCTGCCCGTGGCCCGTCGGGACGGCTGTGGGGTGGCGCCGTCGTCGAAGGAACCGCGGGCGTGGGTGGGCTGCCGGTCCGCCGGGTCCTGGCCGCCGTTGGCGGCGAACCCGGCGGAGACGGTCCGGCCCGGGCCCGGCTCCCCGTGCCGGGAGGCGGAACTCACGGTGAAGTGCTGTCCGTTGACCGTGGAGATCGCGTCCCGTGGAGAGCGGGGCCCAGTACCCGACGGCAGGTCGGACGTGGGGGTCCGGTCCGTCTGGGGAGTGTCCGGTCCGTTCGACACCGTGCGCAGGCCGGGGTAACCACCCGGCCCCGCACTGAGCTCGGTGCGTACGGCGTCGACCGTCGCGGCCCGGGTCGCACCCCTCGCTCGACGGGCACCCGGAACGACGACGGGCGCGGCGAGGGGCGCGGCGGCCGCTTGGGGGCGGCTTCCGGTCCGACATCGCTGCGGCGTGGTCATGGGGTTCCTGTCTCGGGGGTACGGGGTGTGGCGTCCCCCTGGGGGAGGGGCGCGGTCAGCACGCTAGCGACTGGGAGTCCGGCAATTCGCCCCCCGGTGCCACATGAAGGCCCTTCTTATGCCGCTCTTAAGGACCACATGGGAGAGCGAAAAGGGAATCCCCTACGAGACCCGGTGATCCGGGGGCACGGAAGCTCGTTCCCCCGCGTCCCGGGAACGCGGGGGTGGTCCGTTCGGGACCACCGGGTGACGCCCACGGGTGCCCCTGCTCCCCGCCCGAGCGGAGGGTCCCCGTCCGGCCCGGCCCGACCGGGTCCCCGCCCGCTCCGGCCGTCCCGGAACCGGTCCCGACGCGGGCAGGGACCGGCCCGGGCGCTCCGGAACGGGGTCCGACCCGGGTACGGAGCCGAACCGGGTACCGGACAGGGCCACCCCAGGGCGGGGCCGGACCCCGAGGCGGGACCGATCCAGGTCCGGGGCCGGAACGGTTCAACCCGCGGCGCTACGGGCCCGCCCCAGGTGGGCAACAGCCCCGCCAGGGCCGGGGAACGTCCCACGCGCCCAGGAAGCCCCGGGCGACATGTGCCCGGACCCGGTACGGGAATCCGTCCCGTACCGACCGGTGGCGGCCTGCCGGACGAGTAGCTGCCCCGCCCGGTACGGGGGATCGGCCCGGCCCGCGACGGGGGCGGTCCGGCTTCGGACGGGAAGCACTCCGTCCCGCGACGGGCAACGGCCCGACCCCGGAGGCGAACCGCTCCGACCCGGACCGGGAACAGGCCCGACCCACGGCAGGACCCGCCCCCGTCCAGGACGGGAAACGATCTGCGCCGGGCGCAAGGAACAGCCCCACACGGACGCGCAGCGGTGCGGCCGAGCCCGTGGCACGAGGATCGGTCAGACCCGGCACAGGGTCAGCCCGCCCGCGGACGCGAACCACCGAGCCGGAGGCGAGAACAGCCTCGTCGCGGGCCGGAACCACCCCACCCCGGAACGGGAAACAGCCCCGGCCCGTATCAGAAACCGCCCTACCCCAGCCGGGGAACGCTCGACGTAGTGACGGACAACAGCCCAGCCCCGGACACCGGTAACGGGACGGCCCCGCGCCGAGCACGCCCCGGCCCCGGACGGAGAACAGCCCCGGCCCGGGCAGGACACACCCCAACCCCGGGCGCGAACAGCTCACCCCGGGCCGGCAAGCGGACAATCCCAGACGGGAATTGACCCAGCCCAAGCCCCGGCCCGGAGCAGCCCGGAGCGCGGAGCGGTCCCGCCCCCGGCCGGGAAACGGTCCGGCCCGGGCGGGAAACGGCCGGGCTCCGGGGGCGGAAGGGCCCGGACCGGGCGGGGTGCGGCCCAAGCCGGCCGAGCCCCGGGCGGAAGGCGGGCCGACCCCACACGGAGAACCAGCGCGAGCAAAGGCGAACCGCGCCGGTCAGGCCCTGCGCAGGGCGAACCTCCGCTTCCGCGCCTTGCCCCGGTGCGCCCGCCCCGGAACCCTCGCCCCGCCCACCTGGATCCACACGCGGATCTCCGCCCCGCCGAGTACGGAGTGCCCGATCCGCACGTCGCCGCCGGTCGCCTCGGCCATCCGGCGCACGATGTCCAACCCGAGCCCGGTGGACCCCTCCTTGCCCGACCCGGCCCCCCGGGTGATCGCCGCGGTGGGGTCGGCGATGCCGGGTCCCGCGTCGGACACCAGCACGATCACCGCGTCGTCCCCGTTGTGGACGTCCACGGCGAAAGCGGTTCCCTCCGGGGTGTGCCGGAACACGTTGCCGAGCAGCGCGTCGAGCGCGGCGACGAGGTCGGGCCGCGCCACCGGGATGCGCACCGGCCGCTCCACTCCGGCGACCCGCACCTTGCGTCCCTCGTCCTCCGCGAGCGCCGACCAGAAGTCCATCCGTTCCCGGATGACCTCGGCCACGTCGCAGCCCGCCCCGGGACCCACGGCCGCGGTCTGCGGCTTGGCCTCCCGGGCGGTGCGGATGATGGTGTCGACCTCGCGTTCGAGCTGGTGCACGGCGGCCCGGGTCTGCTCGGCGGCCGGACCGTCACCGAGGCTCGCGGCGTTCAGCCTGAGGACGGTCAGCGGGGTGCGGAGCCGGTGCGAGAGGTCGGCGGCGAGTTCGCGTTCGTTGGCGAGGAGTTGCACCACCTGGTCGGCCATCGAGTTGAAGGCGACGGCGGCGAGCCGTAGTTCCTTGGGGCCCTCCTCCGGGACGCGCGCCCCGAGTTTGCCCTCCCCGAGTTCCCCGGCCGCCCCGACGAGCCGCTGCGCGGGCTGCACCATCCGCCCGCCGAGCCGGTCGGCGACCGCAACGGAACCGATGACGAGGCCGACGCCCACCCCGGCGAGCACCAGCCACGCCATGGTGACGCCCTTGCCGACCTCCTCGTCCGGGACGAACACCTCGACCACGGCGACCCGGTTGTACTTGAGGCCCACGACGTGCAGCAGTGCCGAACCGCCCTCCACCTTCATGATGGACGTCCGGGCGTAACTGCGGGAGTTCGAGATGATCTGGTCGCTGACCCGCTGGTGTCCGACTTCGACGGACTCCCGGTCGCCCGCGGCGGGCACGTGCACGGCCATCCGCCTCTTCTCGCCGAGGTCGGTGGAGGCCACCGCGCCGGCGAGCCGGTCCTCGTCGGTGGTGATGGTGAGCATCGGCGCGAAGGCGGCGGCCTGCCGTTCCGCGTCCGAGATGGCCCGGTCCCGCGCCATCTCCTTGATCACCAGTCCGAGGGGGACGGCGAAGGCGACGACGACCATCGTGGTGACCGCGAGGCATACCTTGACGAGCGCCCATCTCATCGCGGCGGCTCCAGCTTCACACCGACCCCGCGCAGGGTGTGGAGGTAGCGCGGCCGGGCCGCCGTCTCCCCCAGTTTCCGCCTCAGCCACGACAGATGGACGTCGATGGTCTGGTCGTCACCGTAGGACTGCTGCCACACCTCGGCGAGCAGCTCCCGGCGGGCGACGACCACCCCGGGTCGTCCGGCGAGGAACGCCAAGAGGTCGAACTCCCTTCGCGTCAGGTCGAGTTGCACGCCGTCGAGTTCGGCCTGACGGCGCAGCGGGTCGATGGACAGGCCGCCCACCTGGATGACCCGACTGGGCGGCGCCTCCACCGAAGCGCTCCGGGAGCGGCGCAGCACCGCGGCCATGCGGGCGGACAGGTGTTCCACGGAGAACGGTTTCGTCAAGTAGTCGTCGGCGCCGTCGTTGAGGAGGCGGACGATCTCGTTCTCGTCGTCGCGCGCGGTCGCCACGATCACGGGGACATCGGTCAGCCCGCGCAACATCTTCAGAGCCTCCGAACCGTCGAGGTCGGGCAGACCGAGGTCCAGGATGACCAGGTCGAACGGGAAATGGGCTACTTCGCGCAGCGCCTCCAGGGCCGTTCCGACGCTACGTACCGTGTGGGACGCCTCGGTGAGATGCCGGATGAGGGCCGAGCGGACGAACTGATCGTCTTCGACCACGAGCACACGTGCCATGGGCGGCAACCGTACGCCATGTGGGTGATCGCCGGTTTGCGCGGGACGAAGGCGACCGAGGGGGCGACAGGGCGGGTTGGGGTGGGGCAAGATGGCCAACGATGCGCAGGGGACTCCTTCACTTCTCGGCTTGGACGCTCGCCACGGGTGCAGCGGTCACCTTGTCATGGTGGGGCGTCCACACCGTCATGTCCGGAACGGCCTACGCCCCACCGGTCGCCTTGCCGATCACCGGGGAGGAGGACGCGCCGTCGGCGGAGGCGAAGCTGCCCTCCGACGGACCCGTCCCGCCCCCGCCGAAGTCGACCGCGCCGGCCACCACGCCCGGGATCGGCGGCTCGACGCAGCGCCCGCAGCCGGGCCCCACCACGCAGCCCACCACTCCGTCCAAGGGGAAACCGAGCGCGCAGGGGTCCGCCAGTTCCGGGGCCCCGGAACCGATGGGGTCGGCCGAGTCGGAGTCCGACTCCAGCAACATCAAGAGCTATCCCACCAAGGGCGGACGGGTCGTCATCGACATGGCGCCCACCTCCGCGGAGCTGGTGTCGTCGACGCCCGCCCCGGGGTGGACCATGAAGGTGTGGGAGGACTCCCAGTGGATGCGAATCGACTTCTCGAAGGGTGAGGAGACGATCACGGTGATCTGTGCCTGGCACACGGGAACGGCCAAGACGGAGATCAACACCTACTGACGGAAGGCGCCGGGGGGCGGGGCCGGGGAAGCGGTGGCCGTGCCGTCGTGGACCGGGGGCGCGCCCGCGGTGAAGTCGCCCAGTGCACGTCCGTGTTCGACGCGGGCCGGGTGCGGGTCGGTGGCCGCGCGGCGGGTGAGTTCCGGGACCGACAGCAAGACGTCCGCGGCGACGAGGACCGCGTTCCCGAAGCGGCGCCCGCGGAGCACCGGGGCCTCGGCGATGAGGGCCAGTTCGGGGAAGACGGTGCCCACCGTGGCGAGTTGGGCGCGCAGATGGACGAGCGCACCGCCGTCGGCGATGTTCGCCGCGTAGTGGCCGCCGGGCGCCAGCACCCGCCGTACCTCGGTCACGAACTCGACGGTGGTGAGGTGGGCGGGGGTCCGGGCGCCGCTGAACACGTCGGAGACGACCAGGTCGGCCCACCCCTCGGGCAGCTTGCCGAGCGCTTCGCGGGCGTCGAGCGTGCGCACCCGGACCCGTGCCGGTTCCAGGGGGAGTTCGGTGCGCACCAGGTGGACGAGGGCGGCGTCCCGTTCCACGACCTGCTGGGTGGACCGGGGCCGGGTCGCGGCGACGTAGCGGGCCAGCGTGAAGGCGCCCCCGCCGAGGTGCAGCACCTTCAGGGGGCGGCCGGGCGGGGCCACCAGGTCCACGACGTGGCCGAGTCTGCGCTGGTACTCGAAGGCGAGGTGCGCGGGGTCGTCGAGGTCCACGTGTGACTGGGGGGCGCCGTCGACGAGGAGGGTCCAAGCGCGGGGGCGGTCCGGGTCGGGGAGCAGTTCGGCGCGTCCGCCGTCGACGTCCGCGAGGACCGGCTCCCGCCGTTCCCGGCGGCCCCGTTCCTTCGTCCGTCCGCGTGCCATGCGGCCATTATCGCCGGGCCGGGCCGGCGGGCGCCCGGTGGGGCCGTGGGTGACGGGTGCCGACGGTCAGCAGCAGTTGTCGGCGGCCTCGATCATCCGCGCGGCCTCGTCCAGCGCCTCGCGCAGCACTGCGGGGTCGGTCACCCGGTGGGCCGCGCCGGGCGGCAGTAGCCATCCGACGTCGGCGACCGGCGGTTCGGGCGGGACGTCCGCCGTGCAGGACGGGGCGTCCAGCGCCGGGGGCGGCGCGTCCGGGGTGGGGGCGTCCGGGGTGGGGGCGGCGGGCGGAGCGGCCCGGCCGGCGGTCCGGGTGCAGGCGCTGCCGGGCACGTCCCAGCCGTCCGCGGTGCCCGGCGGCACCAGGAAGCCGAGCATCCGGCACCGGTTGTCGTGCAGGACGGGTCCCACCGACCCGGCGGCGGCGCGGCGCAGGATGTCCACCGCTTCCAGTCCCTGTCGGGCGGGGACCGTCACCAGGTCGCAGCCGGCGACGGCGCCCCGGGCCAGCGGCAACGCCCGCTCGCCGCACGCCTGAGCGGTGACCGCGCCGGGGTGCCGGGGCAGTGGCTCGGGCGTCTCGCCCGGTGGCGCTTGCGGTGCACCGGGTGCGCTGGGTTTCCTCCCGGCCTCCAACACGGAACCCCTCCTCGGTCGCGGGTCGGTGACGGCTGGCTCCCCGTCCAGGGGGACCAACGCAGGACCCGCGTCAACAGCTACGGCGCCACGCCGCCGCAAAGCATGGCAGTTCATGGCAGAACGTGGGTGAGATATCCGGTTTGTAGCCAAACCCTGGGTGAGGGGTCCGTCACAGCCGGTACGTTCGGGCCTCGCCGGACAGGTGCGGGAACACGGCGCACGGTCAACCGGTCCGGGCCGTGACGCCCCACGGGGGTCCGGCACCAGCGTCACGAGAGGTTCCGGCCATGGCGTCGTCACCGAGGCCCTCCCAAGGAGCGTCGACCGGGCGGGTCCCCCCACCGGACCCGCCGCCCCCGCCATCACCACTCCAGGACCCGGCACGCCAAGTACCGGCGCTCCAAGTACCGGCGCCCCCGCTCCCGGCGCCCCGGGCGAACGCGGTCTTCCGTGAGTTGCGCGGGGCCAGGTCCCCCGGGGAGTTCGCGGCGGCGGTGCGTCGGGCGGCCCGGGAGATCGGGGAGCGGGTCAGCTGTGACGCCCGCTACATCGGTCGGGTGGAGGCGGGGGAGATCCGCTGCCCCAACTACGCGTACGAGCGGGTGTTCCTGCACATGTTCCCGGGTCGCACCCTCGCGGATCTGGGCTTCGCGCCCAGGTCGGCGGTCCGCGGCCGGAGCTCGCGCGGCATTCCGGCACCGCGCACGACACCCCCCGCACCCACCCCGTCCACCCTGTCCAACCCGTCCATCTCGCCCACCCCACCCACCCTGTCCTTCACCCCTGCCCCACCTGCCCTACCTATCCCACCTATCCCGCCCGTCCCGCCCGCCGGGCCGGCTGAGCCGGCTGAGCCCCGTGGGCCCGCTACCGGCCAAGGCCCCGGCTCCGGCTCCGGCACGGCCCACGGCCCCGGTGAGCCCACGGCCCCGGACGAGCCCGTACAGAGGTCCGCGCCCCGCGCGACCCGGAACCACGAGGAGAGCGACGTGCGGCGTCGCGCGTTCATGACCGGCTGCCCGGTCACGGTGGCTGCGTCACTCGGGTCACGGAGTGTGCTGGCCCCCCTGTCCCTGCCCGCCCCCACCGGGAGCGGCCCTGGACGCGCCGGAGCCGCCGAGGCCGAGGCGGTGGAGGAGGCGGTGCGCCGCATCCGGGTCCTGGACGACCGGCACGGGGCGGACGGCCTCTACCGACGGGCGGCCGTCCCGCTGCGGACCGCCTTCGAACTGCTCGACGCGGCCACCGCCCGGCAGTCGACCGCCGACCGGCTGCACGCGGGCGCCGGCGAGCTGGCCATCTCGGTGGGCTGGCTGGCGCACGACTCGGGTCGGTTCGCCGACGCCCGCTCGCACTACGCGGAGGCCCTGGCGACGGCCCGGACGTGCGGGGACGCGGGGGTGGAGGCGCACGCGTTCTGCAACTCGTCGTTCCTCGCCCGGGACGCGGGCCGCCCCCGTGAGGCGGTGCGCGCGGCCCAGGCGGCGCAGCGGGCGGCCCGGGGGCTCGGCTCGTCCCGCCTGCTGTCCCTGGTGGCGCTGCGCGAGGCGGGCGGCTGGGCCGGGCTCGGCGACCGCACCGGCTGCACCCGGGCCTTGGCGCGGGCCCAGGCGCTGTTCGAGCGGGGCGCCTCGGACGACGACCCCGAGTGGATGTCGTTCTACGGCGAGGCGGAGGTGGCGGGGCTGGAGGCCCAGTGCTGGTCGGCGCTCGGGGAGTGGTCCCGGGCGGCCCGGTACGCGGAGCGCGCGGTGGCGCTCCAGGACCCGCACTTCACCCGGAACACCGCGCTGTACACCGCGGAGCTCGCGGACGACCTCGCCCGCGCGGGGCGGCCCGGCGAGGCGGCGGCGGCCGGGCAGCGGCTGATCTCCCTGTTGGACGAGGTGCAGTCCTCGCGCATCGAGTCGATGCTGGCGACCACGGCACGGGTGCTGCTGCCGCACCGCGCGTCGACGGAGGTCGGCGGCTTCCTGGAGCGGTACGCGGCGATGCCGAGGCCCACCTGAGCCGCCCCCTCCCCCGCCGGGTGGCGGGAGGGGGGCCACCGGGTGAACGGCCAGGCAACCGGTCGGGCGGTCCGTGCGTCTTCGGTGTCCGGGATCGTCTGCCCTCGGGACGTCGATCGACACCGTAAGGTGGGCGGGCGGCCACGGCTGCTGCACGGAGTGAGGAGACCTTGGATGCCGAAGCGTGAACCGTCCGATAGCAGGACGGCGACCGGGACGGTACCGGGTCGGGCCCCCGTCCACCGGATCCGTTGGTGGACCGAACTGCCGCTGGTGCTCCTCGTCTACGGGGCGTACTCGGCGGGCCGGCTCCTCGCCCGCGGTGACGTGGGCACCGCCGTCGACCACGGGCTGGCGATACTCCGGGCCGAGAAGGCACTCTGGATGAACGCCGAGCACCCGCTCAACCGGCTGTTCACCGACCACACCTGGATCGGGGTCCCGGCCGACTTCTGGTACGCGTCCCTGCACTACGTGGTGACGCCGGCCGTGCTGATCTGGGTGTTCCGGTCCCATCGGGTCCACTACCGGGCGGCCCGCAGCTGGCTCCTGATATCCACCTTCATCGGACTCATCGGCTTCACGCTGTTCCCCACCTGTCCGCCGCGCCTGCTCGAAGCGAGCCACGGGTTCGTCGACACCATGGCCCAGTACAGCTCCTACGGCTGGTGGGGCGCGGAGGCCAGCGCCCCGCGCGGTCTGGGCGGCATGACCAACCAGTACGCGGCGATGCCGTCCCTGCACGTCGGCTGGGCCCTGTGGTGCGGGGTGCTCCTGTGGAAGTACGGACGGGGCCCGCTGCTGCGGACGGCGGCGGTCGCGTACCCGCTGATCACGGTCATCGTGGTGATGGGCACCGCCAACCACTACTTCTTCGACGCGGTCGCCGGCGCCGCGGTGATGGGCCTCGGACTGCTGCTGACCAAGCCCGCGCTGCGGTGCGCGGAGCGACTGCGCGCCCGGTACGCGGGCGTGCGCCGGGTCGCCGTCGACGCGGACCCGACGGCCGGGAGTTCCCCGATTGTCGGTGGCGAGTGCCAGACTGCCGCGGGTGAGCGAATTCCCCGACAGCGCAAGCAGTCCGCCGAAGCCGCAGAACAGGGTCCCCGTCCCTCCGACGCGGGGGACAGCACTCCGGCACCGGCTCGCTGAGCTGCGCGGCCCCGCCCCCGCCCAGGCCATGGACGCGCGTTCGCTGGCGGCCCTCGCCGTGAACCCGGGGTGCGGGCGCAGGGCGCTCCTCGACGGGGCGGGCGTGCACAAGGGGCAGGTCGCCGCGAAGCTCGGGGCGCCCGCCGTCGCCGGCCAGTCGCAGTTCGCGATCGTACGGGGGCACGCCTTCGAGGCCCGGGTCAAGGGCGACGGCGGCGCCGAACTGCTGCGGCTGGCCCACGAACGGCTGGACCCGACCGCCCCCGCGCCCGTGACCGGCGAGGCCCGGGTGCCGGTGCTGGGCACGGGGGGCGGGGCGCAGGCGCGGGTGGCGCGGACCTCGCTGGCGTTGCGCGAGGCGGCCCGGGCGCGGGGTGCGTGGACCCTGCTCGACCATCCGATGCTGGCGCTGGACGTGGCGGGGACCCCGGCGTTCCTGGAACCCGATGCGGTGGTCGTCCACCCCGACGGGCGGTGGTCCGTGGTGGAGATCAAGTCGTTCCCGATGGTCGACGGTTCGGCGGAGCCGTCGAAGGTCGGCGCGGCGGCCCGGCAGGCCGCCGTCTACCTGCTGGCGCTGGAACAGGTCGCCGCCCGGCTCGCACCGGCGCCCGAGGTCGGCCGGTTCGCGCTGCTGGTGTGCCCGAAGGACTTCTCGAACCTGCCCGCGGCGGCCGCCGTGGACCTGCGCAAACAGGTCTCGGTGACCCGCCGTCAGCTCTCCCGGCTGACCCGGGTCGAGGACATCGCCCGGCAGCTTCCGCCCGGGGCCACCTTCGACGTGGAGCAGGACCGCGAGGCGCTGCACGCGGCCGTCGAGGCGGTGCCCGCGGCGTACGCGCCCGAATGCCTGTCGGCGTGCGAGCTGGCGTTCCACTGCCGGGGTCGCGCCCGGGAGGCCGGCGCGGTGACCGCGCTCGGCCGCTCGCTGCGGGGCGAACTGGGCGGGCTCACCACCGTCGCGGACGTGCTCGCCGCGGCCTCGGGCCGGTGCGGTGACCCGTCGGACCCGGCCGTCGCGGCGTTGCGGCGGGCGTCGGCCCTGCGGGCCCAGGCGCTGGGCGCCACTGCGGCCCCGGTGGGCACCCAGGAGGCCGCCCGGTGCTGAGCACGTACGTCACCACCCCGTACGTCGTCCCGGCCGAGAAGGGGGGCGCGGCATGTCGTTGATCGGTCAGCTGGCCCGGCTGGAGGCGGTCCACAGCGGACGGGCCCAGCCGCAGGCCACCGTGCGCCACCGTCATCTGTCGCAGCGGCCCCTCGTCCTCGTCCCGCTGACCACGGCCGGTGAGGCGGGTGCTCCGCTCGCCGCCCTGGTGGGCACGGAACGCACGGCGCCGCGGGTGCTGTTCGTGGCGCAGCCCCGGGACCGCGAGCTGCGGTCCGCGTTCCTCGCCGCCCTCGCCGAGGTGGTGCTCCCGTACGTCGAGGACCACACCGGTGCGGTGGAGGCCGCCGAGCGCTCCGAGACCGACCCGGAGACCGGCAAGCGGGTCAAGGTCGAGGTGGAGCTGTGCGCGGACGCCCCGCAGATCATCGTGCCGAGCCGGGGCGGCGTGGACTTCGTCCGGCTGCTGGGCCGGTCGATGCGGTTTAGGCGGACGGTCGAGCAGGACCCCGAGGCCCCCTATCCGGCACCGCCCCGGGTGCCGTTGCTGGGCCGTTGGCTGACGCACTTCGGGGAGCGGGCCCGGGTGCCCGGGTCCTCGCTGCTGCTGGCGATGACGGACCTGCTGTCGCGGCACTGGGCGACGGGGCAGTCCTCGGTGGAGGACCAGCACCTGGGGGCGCTGCTGGCGTGGCTGGAGGCGCCCGAGGGCACCTCGGGCGAGCGGGCGGCGCTCCGGGCCGAGCTGGCCCGGGACGCCGAGGGGCAGCTGTGGCACCCGCCGGCCGGCCCGGCGACGGACCCCGCCTTCGACAACAAGCTGCTGGCGCCCGCGATCGAACGCCACGACCGGGCGCGGACCGCCCTGGCCGCGGCGGAGGACGGCATCGAGGCGGACGCCCGGCTCGGTGCGCTCACCGAGGCCGAACGGGAGTTGCGCGCCCTGTTGGTGAGCCGGACCCGGCCGACCTGGGACGCGGTGTGGCGGGGCCTGGACCTGCTGTGCACGCTGCCGGAGGGGGCGCGGGTCGAGGAGCGCTGGACCCGCGACCGCTGGTCGTTCACCGGGCACCGGGACCGGGTCCTGGCGGGCGAGCCCCCGCAGCCGCGCCGCGACGACGCGGTGACCGCCGCGAACAAACTGGCGGCCCGGGAACGCGAGCAGGCCCGGTTGGACGCCCAGGAGGCCCTGGACGACCCGCTGGTGATGGCGGGGCGCCGACTGGCCGGGGAGGCGTTCGTGGGCGAGGTGGTCGAGACGGTGCTGGAGTACAGCGACGGCAAGCGGCCGAGCCCGCGCCCGCTGGTCACGGTGCGCACCGAGGACCGGCCGCACCTCGCGGAGGGCGTCAAGGCGTTCCGCTCCCTCGGCGGCAAACCCCAGACGGCCCGGTTCGTCGGGTACGCGGAGCCGCCCGAGGCGTCCGAAGAGGGGGACGGCGCCCCGGGCCCCCTCACCCTCGTCCTGCGGATCACCGACCGGATGGGGCGCAGCAAGGAGCCCGAGCCCGGCTCCGTACCGGAGAAGGGCGACCGGCTGTGCTGGACCCTCTTCGAACACGACCAGCGCGGCGGCCCGCAGCTGCCCGAACCCGAGGCGACCCCGTGGACCCACGGCGGCCCGCCGGGCGAGGCCGTGCCCGAACGGCCCGATCCGGTGACCGGAGAGGACATCCTGTGAAGCCGACCACCGTCCCCGACGCCCTCGGCGACCCGGGTGCCGCGGCGACCCGTGCCACGGAGGCGATCCTCGGCGACACCCTGCGCGGGGCGCACCGCGGAGTCGTGGTGGACTCGCCGCCCGGCGCCGGCAAGTCCACGCTGGTGGTGCGCGCCGCCCTGGAGCTCGTCGCCGCCGGGCGTCCGCTGATGGTCGTGGCGCAGACCAACGCCCAGGTGGACGACCTGGTGCTGCGGCTCGCCGAGAAGGCGCCGGACGTGCCGGTGGGCCGGCTGCACAGCAGTGACCCCGACGCCTACGACAAGGCGCTCGACGCGCTGCCCCAGGTGCGGACCTCGACGAAGGCGGCGGAGCTCGCGGGCTTCGACGTGGTGATCTCGACGGCTGCCAAGTGGGCGCACGTCAAGGGCGTGGAGCCGTGGGGGCACGCGATCGTCGACGAGGCGTACCAGATGCGCTCGGACGGGCTGCTGGCCGTGGCGAACCTCTTCGAGCGGGCGTTGTTCGTGGGCGACCCGGGGCAGTTGGACCCGTTCGCGATCGTCGGCGCCGAGCAGTGGGCCGGGCTGTCGTACGACCCGTCGGCGAGTGCGGTGAGCACGCTGCTGGCGCACAATCCGGAGCTTCCGCAGCACCGGCTGCCGGTGTCCTGGCGGCTGCCCGCCTCGGCCGCGCCGCTGGTGTCCTCGGCGTTCTACCCGTACACGCCGTTCCGCAGCGGGACGGGGCCCGGGGACCGCACCCTCGGCTTCGGCGTCGCCTCGGACGGTTCGGGTCCCGACCGGGTCATCGACGAGGCCGCCGAAGCCGGCTGGGGGCTGCTGGAGCTGCCGCCTCGGCACACCCCGCGCACCGATCCGGAGGCGGTGCGCGCGGTGGCCGTGGTGGTGCGTCGACTGCTCGACCGGGGCGGGGCGACGGTCTCGGAGCGGGGGCCCGAGCCGGTGCCGTTGACGGCCGGGCGGATCGCGGTGGGCACCGCGCACCGCGACCAGGCCGCGGCGGTCCGGGCGGCGCTGACCGCGCTGGGGGTCAGCGGGGTCACGGTGGACACCGCCAACCGGCTCCAGGGGCGGGAGTACGACGTCACCGTGGTGCTGCACCCGCTGTCCGGCCGGCCGGACGCCACCGCGTTCCACCTGGAGACCGGTCGGCTGTGCGTGCTGGCCTCACGGCACCGGCACGCGTGCATCGTGGTCTGCCGGGGCGGGGTCACGGAACTCCTGGACGACCACCCGTCGACCGAGCCGGTGCAACTGGGCGTCACCCTGAAGTTCCCGGACGGGTGGGACGCCATGATGACGACCTGGGACCACCTGTCCCACCACCGCGTCACCTGGACCCCGACGCCCTGACCGGCCGCGCCCCGATCCCGTCACGTCCCGCGGTCTTGCGGGGCGGGGGACAATGGGAGGCGGTCCCGTTCGGAGAGGTACGAGGAGGCAGCACGATGTCGGAGTCCGAGCCCGCGTCCGCCGAACGACGGATGCGGCCCGCCCCTCTGCTCTTCGAGCCCACGACCGCTGCGGAGGACCCCGAGCACTTCTTCGAGCTGGAGTCCATCGAGGACCCCCGGCAGTTGTTGGCCCGGGCCACGGAGCTGACGCACGCGTTCCGTGCGGCCACCGACCGGTCGATGGAGTTCCAGGCGATCGCTGCGGCCCGGCTCGCCGATCCGCGTCGGTTCGACCGGCTGACCGCGGCGGCGATCGCCGAGCGGGCGGAGTGGACCGAGGAGTACGCGCTGAAGATGGTCGAGTACGGGCGGGATCTGCTGCGGGCAGCGCATCCCGATCAGTACTGATGGCGGTGCGCTGTTCGGCGCGGGTGCGCTGTGGTTGCCCGCGCAGTTCCCCGCGCCCCTATCCGGGTGCGTCCGCCGCCACGTGCGCTGTCCTGCGCGGTGCGCTGCGGTGTTGCGCAGTTCCCCGCGCCCCTTGGGTACGTAGCGCTGGACCTGCGCGGTCCTGCGCGGTGCGCTGCCGTCATCCGCGCAGTTCCCCGCGCCCCTGACGGAGCGCCTTCCGACCCGGGCTGGACGCACCGATAAGGGGCGCGGGGAACTGCGCGAAACACACCGCGCACCGCACAGAACAGCGCACCCCCAGGTGAACGCACCCGATAGGGGGCGCGGGGAACTGCGCGAATCGCGCCGCGCACCGTGCGGGGCAGCGCACCGCCAGGTGGACGTACCGGAGGGGCGCGGGGAACGGCGCGGGCAACCGCAGCGCACCGCACCGCGAACAGCCACCGAAGGGACAGCGCAACCTCGCCACGGGCCGGCCACCCCGTCCCGATTCCGCAAGGTTTCCGGTCATATGCCGGGCGGGCAAGATACTCCACCCGGAGTCTCCCTGTCCCGACTTCCGACAACTCAGGGAAACCGGTTCCTCACCCCGGGTACACATGGCTGCCATGAGCCCCCACCCCCGCACCCCCGCCCTGCTCGAACCCGACTCCCTCCACGGCGACGCCAGCGACGTCACCGCGGAGGGGGCAGCTTGGCTCGCCTCAGCAGGAACGTATCCGCAGGACACCCTCACCCGCTGGGCCGACCGGCCCGCCGCCCCGCTCGTCCTGCCCTGCGGCACGGCCTTCGACGTGGTCAACACCACCGCGCTGTTCGGACGGGCGCTCCTGGACCGCCTGTGGGGCGAGGGCCCCGGCTCCGGCCCCGTCGCGACCCACCGGGGCCGCACCCTGCTGTTCGTCGCCCCGGGCACCGCCCACCGGCTGCCCGCCCTGCTGCGCTGGGAGGAGTGGGGCGCGGGCCGCGGCACGGTCCCCCCGCTGCTGTGTCACGGAACCGGGGACGCGGTGACCGTCCCGCCGCTCGCCCCCGCCCCCACCGCTACGGCCCCCGCCGGCCCCGGATCGCGCTGGGTCGTGGCGCCGGACACCCGACGCCCCTGGCTGCCGGGCCCCGAGGTCCTGCTCTGGGCCTGCGTCCGGGCCGTGCGCAACGCCACCCGGACGGCCCCCCGGGTATCGATTTCTCCCGGCCCGGATCAGGGTGCTAAGGTCTACGACGTCAGCAGGCGCCGCTAGCTCAGTTGGTTAGAGCAGCTGACTCTTAATCAGCGGGTCCGGGGTTCGAGTCCCTGGCGGCGCACAGACAGCAGGAGCCCTTCGCAGCAGCGGAGGGCTCTTCGCACGTCCGGGGTCAGCCCGCGGAGATCCGTACCGCCCACTCCCCCGCCGACGTGCGCTCCCCCACCTCCACCCGCACCGGCAACCGCTCCCCGGTCACCGTCAGCCCCTCCCCCGCCCCGAGCGGCGCATCGGCGAGCGGCGGGTACACCGAGCGCTCCCCGCAGGCGTCCGACCCGGGGTGCCCGTCGACCACCCGGACCGGCCCCGCACCGGACGCCTTGGCACTGGCCACCCGGTACACCAGCACCCCTTCCGTGCAGGTCGACCGGTCGTTGCCGACCGCCTGCCTGGCCTCCACCGCGATCGCACTGGTGCGGCCCGTCCGGACGACGGCGAGCTTCGTCCCGTACCCCGGTCCGGTCGCCCGCACCGGAGCGGACCCCGGGAGCACCACCCGCGCCACCGGACCCGCCACCGCCCCGACCCCGTCCGACGCCCGACCGTCCGCGTCCGGGCCGATCGGGGACCCGTCACCGCTCGCCCCCGGCTCGGCCGTCGGCACCACCGAGACCGGTTCCAGGGCCAGCCGCACCTCCCCCCGCCCCTCCACGCACACCACCTGTCCGGGATCGAGCCACCCCAGCTTCCACTTGTGCCAGGCGAAGAGGTCGGGGGCCAGACCGAACTGGCTGCCCATCACGTCCCAGTCGCCGACGTGCGTGTCCCAGTCGCCCTCGCCGTCCTTCGGGCGGTGGTAGAGGTCCGGCAGGTCGAAGACGTGGCCGGTCTCGTGGGCGAGGACGTTGCGGTCCGGCGGATGGCGTTCGAAGACGGTGACGATCCGCCGCAGCTCCGCGCCGTCCACGCGCAGCGGCCGGTCGAAGTTGACGACCTTGGTGGCGTCCGAGTCGACGCCCGGCGCGTCCGGATCGGCGACGAAGTACACGAGGTCGTACGCACCGAAGTCGACGTGCGGATCGGCCGCCGTCACCGCGTCCCGCAGATAGGCGGTGCGGTGCTCGGCGTCCCAGTCCCGCTCTATGGCGTACGCGGTGGAGGGCCGCGGCATGGTGATCCAGTCCTCGCGCGGGTGCGGGCGGAGGGTGAAGCGCCCGTACGACGCCCGCCGGTAGAAGCGGTCCGTCGCCGGGAAGTAGTCGGCGGCCAACTCGCCCGGCGAGGTCAACGGCCGGGCGTCCGGGAAGGCCAGGAAGACCATCAGCGCGTCGAGGCGGCGCCCGGGTCGCGGATAGGCCGCGTTCCAGGTGTCGAGCCCCTCCGAGTGGTGCACCTCGCTGCGCTCCAGTGCACAGGATCCGGCCAACGACTCGGCCACCGCCGGTCCCGCCACCAGGGAGGTGGCCGCGAGGGCGGCCAGGGAGGTGGCCGCGGCCGTGCCGCGCGCCCAGGAGCGCCCGCGCCGGACCCCCCGGGCACCACCGGTACGGGACTGAGGGGGCACGACGACCTCCGGGGACGGCAGCGGACACCGCCCCCACCCTCATCCGAATGATCCCTTTGCGCCCTGTTTGAGGCGTCCGGTCGGGTGAGGAAGGACCGGAAGCCGGCCGGTGACGGCCGTCCGGGCGGTCACCGGACGTCAGGTCCGCCCCCGGGCGCGGGAGCGCTACGACGGCGCGAACGCCCACCCGGCGCACTCCGGTGCGCCCCGGAGTGTGGGTGGCTCGCTACCCGGAGCAACCTCTATGATCGGCCTGTTTTTCCGCGTGATTCCGGCCGAAGCAGCCTCGTCCGGGCGTTCGGCCCCGCACCGGCCGGGCAGTGTCCCGGTGTACGACCAGGCACGACGGCAACGACGCACTGCGGGAGTGAGCGGTGAGCGGAACGTCCGAAGGTCCGACGCCCACGGCGGACCTGGTCCCCCCGGCCACCACCGACGGCCCCCCCAAGCCCCCCACCCACCGCGGCGGCGGCTCCGCACCCGGCGAGCCCTACCGGGCCGCGTTCGACCGGGCGCCCCTCGCGATGGCCGCGATCGGCCCGGACGGCACCGTGATCACCGCGAACGACGCCTTCCGCGCCCTGTTCGTCCCGCCCGCCGGCCCCGACGGCAAGCCCGGTACGGGGCCCGTGGGGCGACCCGCCGCGGACCTGGTGGACCTCGGCTCCGACGCCCGGACCCGACAGGGCTACCAGGAGGTGCTGCGGGGCCAGCGGGCCCGGCTGCGGTGCAGCAGGAGGATCAAGCACCCCGACGGGCACGCCATGTGGGCGCGGATCACCGTCTCCCCGCTGCCCGACCCGGCGGGCCCCGCCGCCGCCCTGCTCTCGGTGTCCGACATCAGCGCCCGCCGGGAGCTCCAGGCCCGGCTGCGGCACCTCCAGATGCACGACCCGGTGACCCGACTGCCCAACCGGACGCTGTTCTTCGAACGGCTCTCCGGAGCGCTGGAGACCAGTTCCTTCGACGACACCGGGACCGGCCGGATCGGTCTGTGCTACCTGGACCTCGACGGGTTCAAGGCCGTGAACGACACCCTCGGGCACCGGATCGGCGACCGACTGCTCGCCGCCGTCGCCGAACGGCTGACGCGGTGCGCCGACGAGGCGGGCTCGGCACGTGCCACCACCCCGCTGGCCGCCCGGCTCGGCGGGGACGAGTTCGCCCTGCTGGTCGAGGACTCCACGGGCACCGAACAACTCGCGGACCTCGCCGGCACCCTCCTGCGGACCCTCCAGGAACCGTTCGACATCGCCGGCCAGCGGCTCTCCCTGTCCGCCTCGATCGGCGTGGTGGAGCGGCACGCCGCCGGCACCACGGCGACCGGGCTGATGCAGGCGGCCGACACCACCCTGTACTGGGCGAAGGCCGACGGCAAGGCCCGTTGGACGCTGTTCGACCCGGAGCGCAACGCCCACCGGATGACCCGGCAGGCCCTCGCCTCCTCCCTGCGCCCCGCGCTGGAACGCGAGGAGTTCGTCCTGGAGTACCAACCCCTCGTCGAACTCGGCGACGGCACGCTGCGCGGGGTCGAGGCGCTGGTGCGCTGGGAGCACCCGCAGTTCGGGACGCTGACGCCGAACCGGTTCATCGGGCTCGCCGAGGAGGACGGGTCGATCGTGCAGTTGGGCCGCTGGGTGCTGCGCACCGCCTGCCGCCAGGCCCGGCGCTGGCAGCTCGACCACCCGGGGGCCGAGCCGGTGTTCGTGAGCGTGAACGTGGCGGTGCGCCAGGTGTGGGACTCGGACCTGGTGGCGGACGTCGACGCGATCCTCGCCGAAACGGGCCTCGACGCCCGGCTGCTGCAACTCGAACTCACCGAGTCCGCGGTGATGGGGTCCGCGGGGCGACCGCTCCAGGCGCTCCAGGCGCTCAGCGACATGGGGGTGCGCATCGCGATCGACGACTTCGGCACCGGGTACTCCAACCTCGCGTACCTCAGCCGGCTGCCGGTGTCGACGCTCAAGCTGGACGGCTCCTTCGTCCGCGGTTTCCGCTACGAGGACGGGGCGCACCCCAATCCGGCGGACGAGGTGATCGTCGAGACCCTGATCCAGCTCGCGCACCGGCTCGGCCTCACGGTGACCGCGGAGTGCGTGGAGACCGCGGGGCAGGCGGAGCGGTTGCGGCGGATCGGCTGCGACACGGGGCAGGGGTGGCTGTACTCCCGCCCGGTGGCCCCGGACCGCATCCCCCCGCTCCTGGTCACCCGCCCGGTCCGTCCCCCGGACCGCGCCGCCTGAGCGCACCCGTCACGTACGCGGTCCCGTGCGGGTGCGTCCTCCGTGCCCCTGACGGGGCACCCTGCCGCGCGCACGTCCGGCGGGACGCACCCGTGTCGGACTGCGCTGGAGCCACCGCCGTACGGAACGCCCGCGATCACTGCGACGCCGGCGTCCAACGCCTTGCGGGCCGCGGTAGCCCGGACCACGTCCGCGTGGGCGACGCGGTAGCTCATCACGTGCGGGTGCGTCCCGCTCACCCGCGCAGTTCCCCGCGCCCCTGACGGGGCACCCTGCCGCGCGCACGTCCGGCGGAACGTACCCCAGGGGCGCGGGGAACTGCGCGAACGGCCACGACGCACCCGCACGGACCCACGTACGTTGTCGTGGTCAGCGCACGGCCACGGATCGGCTCCACAGTTCCTCCGCGTGCTCCGCGAACCGGTCGAACATCCCGCCCTCGCTCTGGTGGCGCAGGTGCAGCAGGGGCGAGTCATGGCCAACGAGGCGCGCCAGATGGGGCGTCACGAGCGCGTCCGAGTCCATCCGGAACACGCTCAGGCCGACGTGGTTCACCGCGTCCTCCGGAGCGCTGTAGCGCGCTTCCAGGCCCTGCACCTGCCCTATCTTGGCGAGTTCGCCCAGGGTGATGCGGACACGGGCCGACACCGTGAGGGTCGCGTCCTCGACGGCCTCACGCTGCCGGGTCACCTCCCCGTCGGGTGCTCCCAGCAGGAACCGGACCCTAACCCCGGCCTCCGCCTTGCGGCGCAGGATGTCGGCGAACGCGGGGACCTGCGTCCAGAGGAAGTAGTTCGTGTACCCGGCGAAGAACAGCTCTTGGGTCGCCCCGGCGATCAGGTCGGCCCACACGGTGGAGGGGCAGGCGGACCGGTACGGGTAACTATGGATGATCTCCCGGTCGAAGCCGGTCTTGATCTTCTCCTTGACTGCCTGCGGCCACAACATGTCTGCATCCACTCCCAGGGCTCGGGCAGTGTCTTCGCGATTGCGTGCATGCGGCCTCACTGCCTCGTCTGCGGTCAGAAGCCCGTGACGCGTACGATGGTCACCGTCACCACGCTGGGGCTCACCTCGTAACGGATGACCGCGATGCCGCCGATCGCGGCGTCCCGACGGTCCCGGCTGCCCAGGACCGTACTGGAGCCACAGCCGTACGGAGCGCGCGCGATCGCTGCGACGCCGGCGTCGAACGTCTTGCGGGCCGCGGGAGGAAGCGCGTTCCGGCCGGCCCGGGCCACGTCCGCATAGGCGATGCGGTGGCTCATTCGGCGCTCCGGTACTCGTCGTCACCGAGGTCCTCGACGAACGTGACCTGGGAGAGGTCACCGGACCGGACGCGGTCGAGCAGCGCCTCCTCGGCCGCGTCGTGCTCGGTGGGGATGTTCATCGCCCACCGGACCAGGGTGAACGGGAGCTGGTCGGCCGGAGCGTCCTCGATCTCCGCGACGAACCGGGCCCGCAGCTCCTCGGGCAGGGCCTCGCGAACCCCGCGGATCGTGGCGGGCACCCGAACCGGCCCACCCGTCATGTACGTGGTCAAGTGATCGCCCGACGCGGTCATCCGGCTGCCTCCGTAGCTGCGGGGCGTGGCTGTACCCCGGCCATCGTAGGAGCCGCGGAACGGGCTCGGGGCCCGTGGGCCCGGCGCGCGGGAGCGGGGAGCGGCGCGCCGTCCCCCGCTCGCACCGTACGGGGTCGGGTCAGGCGGGCGGCAGGCCGTAGGCGTCGGCGATCAGTTCGTAGGAGCGGAGCCGGGCCGCACCGCTGTGCGCGTTCGCGACGAGCATCAACTCGTCCGCGCCGGTGCGCCGGTGGAGCTCGTCCAGGCCCGCCCGGACCCGGTCCGGCGTGCCGTGCACCACGTCCGCGTTCCAGGTGTCGACGAACTCGCGCTCCATCGGCGTGTACGGGTGGCGCTCCGCCTCTTCCGGGGTGGGCACCAGCCCCGGACGGCCGCTGCGCAGCCGGAGCATGCTCAGCGCCGCGGTCATGACCTGGCGACGCGCCTCACGCTCCTCGTCCGCGGCGAGGACGGCGACGCCGATCAGGGCGTACGGGGCCGACAGCAGCGCCGAGGGCCGGAACGAGTCCCGGTACAGGTCCAGCGCGGGGACGGTGTTGCGGGCCGAGAAGTGGTGGGCGAAGGCGAACGGCAGCCCGAGCGAGCCGGCGAGGCGGGCACTGAAGCCGGAGGAGCCGAGCAGCCAGACCGTCGGGCGGTGCGGGGACTGCACCCCGCCGGGCGAGGTGGCCTGCACGGGGCCCGGCACGGCGTGGACGCGGGTGTAGGGGTGGCCCGGCGGGAAGTCGTCGTCGAGGAACCGGATGAGCTCGGCGGCCTGCTGGGGGAAGTCGTCGGCGCCCTCGCCCGGCCGGTCGGTGCGGCGCAGGGCCGCCGCCGTGGCGCCGTCCGTGCCCGGGGCGCGCCCGAGGCCGAGGTCGATGCGGCCCGGGGCCAGGGCCTCCAGGGTGCCGAACTGTTCGGCGATCACCAGCGGCGCGTGGTTGGGCAGCATCACGCCGCCCGAGCCCAGGCGGATGCGGCGGGTGTGCGCGGCGAGGTGGGAGAGGATCACCGCCGGGGACGAGGAGGCCACCCCGGGCATGGAGTGGTGCTCGGCGACCCAGTAGCGGTGGAAGCCGCGCCGTTCGGTGCTGCGGGCGAGTTCCACGCTGGTGCGCAGCGCTTCGGAGGCGGTGTGTCCGGCGCCGACGGTGACCAGGTCGAGCACGGACAGGGGGACGGGGGCCGTGCCGTGGCGGACGCCGATGACGCCCTCCGACCGGGCGGGGTCCCGCTCCTGCTCCTGCTGCTCCCCGGGCCCTTCGTGCGCGTGTCCGCCGCCGCTCGCCGCCACTGCCACCGTGTCGCCCTCCCGCTCCTCGGGGCCGCGTGCGGGCAGCCCTCGTCGTCGTGTCGTCGTCTCGACAGTGAAACAGAACAGGAGGGGGGCTCCGGTTGTTCCCGCCGGTTCCGTACCGATGGCCGCGCCGGTTCCGTTCCCGTGGCCGCTGCGGGTCAGACCGCGTACTTCCAGACCACCAGCATGTGCGCCCCGTACCAGGCGCCGAACACCGCTCCCGCGGACAGCACCAGGACCAGCCGGCGCCGGGGCAGCCGGCCGAGCGCTGCGGCCAGCGGCACCAGCAGGAGCAGCGCGGGCACCAGCAGCCGCAGCTTGGAGTGGTAGAAGTTCGACTGTCCCAGGGTCATCACCAGCATCGCCGTTCCGTAGACGAGGAGCGGCGGCCAGGCCCCCCGGCGCCAGGCCAGGGCGGTGAGCGCGCAGGCCGCGACGAGCAGGAACGCGGTGCTCAACGGCACCCAGCCGTCGCCCCGGGCCAGGGTGTCGGTGAGGAAGTCGACGGTGGCGGCGCCGCTGTCCCAGTGGGTGCCCCAGCCGGCTTCCTGGATGACGAACCAGCCGTCGAGTTGCCCGGTGCGCTCGGCCACCCACAGCAGGTAGGCCGGTGTCCCGGTGCAGGCCAGGACCAGCCCGGCCAGCGGGCGCCAGCCGAGGCGCCGGGTGCGCCGGACCTCGCCCAGCACGGCGACCGCCAGGGCCAGTGCCAGGGCTCCGGCGGCCGGCCGGGTCAGCCCGGCGAGCAGTCCGAGGGCGCCGGCCGCGAGCCAGTTGCCCCGGCGGGCGGCGAGCAGGGCGCCGGCCGCCAACGCCAGGAACAGCGCCTCGCTGTACGCCATGACGAGCGCCACCGCCATGGGCTGCGCCACCGCGACGAGGACGAGGGTGACGTCCGCGGTCCGCCGCCCGTACAGCGAGGTGATCAGGGCGTGTACCGCGAACAGCGCACCGAGGAAGGCCAGGTGGGCCACGAGCAGCGCCGCGGCGTCCACGTCGAGGCCGGTCGTCCGGTGCAGGGTCCGGACGAGGAGGGGGTAGAGCGGGAAGAACGCGAGGTTGTTGCCGAGCGGTTCGCCGTCCGCTCCGTAGGCGATCCCGTCGGGGTAGCCGTCGGCGGCTATCTCCGCGTAGAGCCGTCCGTCCCAGGAGAGCAACCGCTCGCGGACGCCGGCGCCGGGGGTGGCGGAGGTGAGCGTGAACAGGGCGGTGAGGTGGGCGGCGGTGGCCGCGGCGTACACGGCGAGGACGGTCCGTACGGTGCGGCGCCGTGCTTCGGTCGAGGACAGCGGGCCGGTGGTGCTCGGGGCGGTCCGGTCGTCGGAGGCGGGGTCACCGGAGGCGGGGTCGGGGGTGGACGCCGGGAGGCTGGTGCGCGGTCGGAGGGGAGACGGCAGGATGGCCCTGGGTATTCGGGGGCGGGTGTCTGCGGCCATCTTGGGGTCTCCTCGCGGGGTCGGCGTCTGCCATCCTTACGCACCCCACCGACAGCGGGGTTGACCCGGTCCCGCCGGTGAGACGCGGATCACCACCACCGGCGCGCACCGGGTCAGGGCAGCGGACTGCGCGAGGGCTCGACTCCCCCACCGACACCCGTCGACCCGCCGCCCGTCGACCCGCCGAGCCCGGTGGGTCGGGTGGGTTCTGCGGACCGGGTGGGTTCGGCTTCCGGCCGGTCGTCCTCCGGGCCGGTGGCCGGGGTGGCGCCGGTGCCGGGCGGGCTGGTCCGCGGGCGCGGGCGGGCGTCGCGATCGTCCCCGCGCGGGCCGGGGTCCAGGGATTCGGGCCCCGGCAGCAGCGACGAGGCCGGGATCGTCGGCGGGGGCGCGGGCGGTTCGGCGGCCCGGGTCAGCAGGACCGCGCCCAGGGCCGCCGTCACGGTCACCGCGCCCGCGGCGCCGGCGGCCAGCGTCCGGCGTCGGCGACTGCGGGCGAGCGCCACGATCGTCCCCGGATCGGCGGGTCGGCTGCGGGCGGCGGCGCGCTCGGCGGCGTCCTTGAGCCCGGCACCCACCCGATCGTCGTGCTCGGTCATCGTTGGTCCTCCCCGGAGGGCGAGCGAGGGACGGCGGCACCCGGGACGCGGGCGGCCCCGGGCGGCGGGTCGAGGGAGCCGGCGAGCTTCGCGCGGGCGCGGGAGAGGTGCGTCTTGACGGTGCCGGTGGCCAGTCGGGTCTCCGCCGCGATCTGTGCGACGGTCAGGTCGCAGACGTAGAAGAGGGCGGCGCACTGGCGCTGTCGGGGCGGCATGTCGCGCAGGGCCCGTTCGAGGTCGACGGTGCCCGGGTCGGGTCCGCCGCTGGTGACCGGGTCGGCCCGGCGTTCCCAGGCGTGCCGGCCGCGGACCAGGCGGCGCCAGCGGCTGACGGCGAGCCGCCAGGCGACGGCCCGCACCCAGGCGTCGGGGCCGAGGTCCCGTTCCAGCCGGCGGCGGTGCCCCCAGGCCCGGACGAACGCCTCCTGCACCACGTCCTGCGCCTCGTGGAAGTCCCCCGTCATGACGTACAGCTGTCCGGTGAGCCGGTGCACCGAGCGCCGGTAGAACTCGGCGAACTCCTCCTCGGTCAAACGTCAGCGCTCCTCGCAGGCGTACGGGTACCCGCCGACGGTACGCGGAGCGAGGGGGCGGTCAGTCGGTGGGGACCTGGACCAGGGGCTCACGGGTGAAGAGGGCGCCGAGGCCGGGGGCGTTCACCCGGCGGTCCGCGAGCCGCAGGGCCTCCCAGACGGTGACCTGGTTCGCGGTGAGCACCGGCTTGCCCAGGTCCGCCTCCAGGTCGGTGAGGTGGGCGGCGGTGCGCAGGGCGGTGCCGGGGACGAGCACGGCCGCGGCGTCCGGACGGTCGGCCGCCCGGACCAGTGCGCGCAGGGCGGCGAGGCCCTCGGGGCCGCCGCCGGGGTCGGTGGCGGGCCGGGCGGCGTCGGGATCGCCCGCCACGGACACGATCTCCGTGCCGGCCTCCTCGGCGAGGAACCGGGTGAACCGTTCGGTCAGGTCCGCTCCGTAGACGGTCGCCACCGCGACCCGGCGGGCGCCCAGCTCCCGTACCGCGTGGGCGAAGCCGAACGAGGTGCTGGAGGCGGGCAGGCCGGCGGCCCGGGCCAGGGCGCGGACCTGTTCGTGGGCGCCGGCCGCGCCGAGCGCGAAGCCCGGTCCCGCCCAGACGACCGTTTCGGCGCCGGACAGCCGCAGTTCCTCGACGACGGCCGCGAGCCGTTCCTCGGAGGGCACCGGCACCGCGTCCACGGTGAGGTCGGGCCCGTCCAGCGGCGAGCCGTCCGCCCCGGTGGCCCCGGTGGCGGTGGCGTCGGCCCGTACGGCGTGCAGCCGGACCCCGCCGCCGAGCAGTTGTTCCGCGCGCACGTAGTCGTCCGCGGCGGTCCGGCCCGGGTACAGGAATCCCAGTGAGGTCACGTGCTGTCTCCTTCGCGTGCCTGACGCCCGGCGGGCGCGTGCCCGAAGCCCCGGCGGGCGCGTGCCCGAGGCCCGGCGGGGTGCCGTGCTCGGCCGGGCGGGGGCCGGATGCGGCTCCCACCACGCGCCTGCCCGGTGGGCCCGCGGCCACCCGTCGGATCGGGGGCGGATCGCCGCGGTGCGACGCCTCCTCCCAGGATGCCCCGCCCCGGCGGGCCCGGCGCGACGGCCGCGCCGACGGACCGCGACGGACCGCGACGGACCGCGACGGCCGTGCCGGTGGGCCGCTCCGGCAGCGCGTCGGAACGGCCCGCGCCCGCCCCGTCCCGACCGACCTGCGCCCCCGGTATGACCGGCGTGCGTCCCCGGTATGACCGGCCCGGCCACCCCGTACATCCTTCTGTGTAGCGGGGATTCGTCGCCGCTCACGACGTGGACGAGCACCGCGACCGAGACGATGAACACATGTCCGAAATCCGGTACTCAGCTCCTCCGCAACCGTCTGACGCCCCGGCCCGGCCGGTCGAACCGGCGGCGGGGGCGGCACCCGCGCGACGCGCGCGCAATCCGCTGCTCGACGTCCTGCGGGGCGCGGCGATCCTGGGCACGTTGGCGACCAACGTCTGGATCTTCGCCACCCCCGGCTCCGAGGGCGGAGTGGCCTCGAACATGGGCGGCTCGTTCGCCTCGTTCGGGGACGGCGTCGAGAGCGTGGTGCGGCTGTTGGCGAACGGCAAGTTCCTGTCCCTGTTGACCGTGCTGTTCGGAGTGGGCCTCGCCATCCAGTACGCGTCGGCAGCGCGGCGCGGGCAGCCCTGGCCGGGGCGGTACCGGTGGCGGGCGCTGTTCCTGTTCGCCGAGGGGACCGTGCACTTCCTGCTGGTCTTCGCCTGGGACGTGCTGATGGGGTACGCGGTCACCGCGCTGTTGGTGGCCTGGTTGCTGGCCCGCTCGCAGAAGGTCCAGGACCGGGTGATGTGGTGGGCCCTGGGGCTGCACCTGACGCTGATGACGGTGCTGACGGTCGGCCTGTCCGCGCAGGGGGACGAGGACGTCGAGACCGGCCAGGACGTGATCGACGTGTACGCGCACGGGAGTTGGGCCGACCAGATCGGGTACCGGCTCGACAACGTGCTGGTCCTGCGGTTGGAGCCGGTGCTGTCGTTCGGGCTGCTGGTGTTCCTGTTCCTGCTGGGCGTGCGGCTGTTCCGGGCGGGCGCCTTCGGCGACGACGAGACCGGTCGCCGCATCCGGACCCGGCTGCTGCGCTGGGGCCTCGGGATCGGTCTGCCGCTGTCGGTGCTGCTGCCGGTGGCCGGCTCCGGGTTCTTCCTGCTGGACCGGTACGTCGCCGGGCCGCTGACGGCACTCGGCTACCTGGGGCTCATCGGCTGGCTCACCGACCGGGCCACCCGGGCCGGGCGGACGGGCCCGCTGCTGCACGGCCTCACCTCCGTCGGCCGGACCGCCCTGTCGGGGTACGTGCTCCAGAACGTGCTGTGCATGCTCGCCGCGTACGGGATCGGCCTCGGTCTGACGCACCGGTTCGGTGACGGCTGGTGGCCGTGGTGGCCGCTGGCGCTGTGGACGGTGGTGTGCGCGGTGCTGATGGTCGGCTCGACGCTGTGGCTGCGGCGCTTCTCGACCGGCCCCCTGGAGTCGTTCCAGCGGTGGGTGCTGCGCCGGTGACCCCCGGACCCGTACGGGAGCGGCAGCACCGCACCGGGGCGGGTACGGCGACCGGGGGTGGGTATGCCTGTCGCGGGATCGGGGGGCGTGCTCACCGGGAGGGGTGTCATGCGTCAGCTCACGGGGCTGTCGGCAGTTCACATGCTGGAGGGGTACCGGACGGGCGAGTTCAGCCCCGTCGAGGTGACGGAGGCGGTGCTGCGGCGCGCCGAGGAGATCCAGCCGGTGGTGAACGCCTTCGTCCGGATCGACGCCGACCGGGCGCTGGACGCGGCGCGGGCGTCGACCCGGCGGTGGCGGCGCGGGGAGCCGGTCGGGCTGCTGGACGGGGTGCCGGTGACCGTCAAGGACCTGCTGCCGGAGTACGGGGTGCCCACCCTGCGGGGCTCGCACGCGGTCGACCCGGCGGCGCGACTGGCCGATCCGGACGCCCCCGCGGTGGCGCGGCTGCGCGAACACGGGGCGGTGTTCACCGGGCGCACGACGACCCCGGAGTTCGGGTGGAAGGCGGTGACGGACTCCCCGCTCACCGGGATCACCCGCAACCCGTACGACCCGGGCCGGACCTCCGGGGGCTCCAGCGGCGGGAGCGCCGCGGCCCTCGCGGCGGGCGCCGGCCCGCTGTCGGTGGGGACGGACGGCGGCGGCAGCATCCGCGTCCCGGCCGCGTTCTGCGGGGTCGTCGGGCTGAAGCCGACGCACGGGGTGGTGCCCTCGTACCCGCCGAGCGCGTTCGGAACCCTGGCGCAGGTGGGCCCGATGGCCCGGGACGCGACGGACACCGCACTGCTGCTGGACGTGCTGGGCGGCGCCGACCCGCGCGACTGGGCCGCCGCGCGCCCCGCCCCCGGCGGCTTCCGCGGGCCGGCCGCCGTGGAGGGGGTGCGCGGGCTGCGGGTCGCGTTCTCGCCGACGCTCGGCGGACAGGTCGCCGTGCGCCCGGGCGTCGCCGCGGCGGTGCGGCGCGCGGTGGAGGGCCTGGCGGGGCTCGGCGCGTACGTCGAGGAGGCCGATCCGGACCTCGCCGACCCGGTGGACGCCTTCCACACCCTGTGGTTCAGCGGCACCGCACACCTGACCCGCTCGCTGAGCCCCGCACAGGTCGCCCGGCTCGACCCGGGGCTGCGCCAGGCCCGGGCGGCGGGCGCGGCGCTCTCGGCGCAGGACTACCTGGCCGCCACGGACGTCCGGGCGGAACTCGGCCGCCGGATGGGCCTGTTCCACCGGACGTACGACGTGCTGGTCACCCCCACCCTGCCGGTGACCGCCTTCCCGGCGGGGGTGGAGGTCCCCCCGGGCAGCGGGTTGCGCCGCTGGACGGGCTGGACCCCGTTCACGTACCCGTTCAACATGACCACCCAGCCCGCGGCGACCGTACCGGTGGGGCTGGACGCGGACGGGCTGCCGGTGGGGCTCCAGATCGTGGCCGCCCGGTTCGCCGACGCGACGGTGCTGCGCCTGGCGAACGCCCTGTTCGAGGCGGGTGTCGCCGGGGTTCCGGCGCCCGCGCTGCCGGGTGCTCCCGCGCACGCGCCGGAGCGGACACCGGACCTCACGGCGGGCTGACGGGACGCGCCCCGGCACTCGGATGGCTGACGGCCACCGGGTGCGGGGCGGGATCCTGCCCGCATAAGTCGCTCGGGGGCGGGTAGCCGCGCGCAATGGCTCCACGACTGCGAGACGACTCAGCGAACGGACGCGTGCCGGCCGCCGGTACCGCCGACGGCGGCGCCCGGCACGGGCCGTCCCCGATACCGGGGGCCGGCGCCGGGCCCCGACCGCGCCGGAGGTCCCTGCTCATCGGGGCGGCGGTCCTCGGCACGGCCGGGGCGCTCGGCGCCGCGGGCTGCTCCCGGGTGCCCACCGGCGACACCCTGGCCCGACTGAAGTCCCAGGGCACCGTACGGCTGGGCATCGCGGGCGAGGTGCCCTACGGGTACATCGACGAGGACGGCGAGTTCACCGGGGAGGCGGTGGAACTGGCCAAGGTCATCTTCAAACGGCTGGGGGTGGCCAAGGTCCAGCCCGTGGCCACCGACTTCGGCTCGCTCATCCCGGGCCTGAAGACCCAGCAGTTCGACGTGGTCTCGGCCGGGATGTACATCAACGAGGAGCGCTGCCAGCAGGTCATCTTCTCCGACCCCGAGTACCAGATGCTCGACTCGTTCATCGTCCGCAAGGGCAACCCGCTGGGGCTGCGCAACTACGAGGACGTGATCGGGAAGAAGGCCAGGTTCGGCACCGGCTCCGGGTACGCGCAGAGCGGCTACGCGGTCGCGGCCGGGTACGCGCAGAAGGACGTCGTGGTGCTCCAGGACGGGGTGGCCGGGCTGAACGCGGTGGAGTCCGGCCGGATCGACGTCTTCGGCGGGACCGCGCTGACCACCCGGGAGGTGACCCGCAAGAGCAGCCGGGCCGAGGCCACCGAACCGTTCGCCCCGGTGGTGGACGGGGAGGAACGCGTCGACGGGGGCGGCTTCACGTTCCGGCCCACCGACACCTCGCTGCGGGACGCCTTCAACGTCGAGATCCACCGGATGAAGGACAGCGGGGAGCTCCTGCGCATCATGCGGCCGTTCGGGTTCACCGAGGCGGAGATGACGGACCTGACCGCCGAGGAGTTGTGCTCATGACCGCCGGACTCTGGCAGCACTGGGTACTGCCCGGCATCTGGACCACCCTCCAACTGACCCTGTACAGCGCGGCCCTGGCGACCGCGGTCGCCTTCGGGATCGGCATCGCCCGCACCCACCGTCTGAAGACCGTGCGCTTCCTGGCCGGCTTCTACACGGAGGTCTTCCGGGGCACCTCGGCGCTGGTGCTGATGTTCTGGCTGTTCTTCGTGCTGCCGCAGCTCGTGGGCTGGTCGCTGGTGCCGATGTGGGCGGCGGTGCTGGCGCTGGGCCTGTCCTACGGGGCGTACGGCGCCGAGGTCGTGCGGGGCGCGCTGAACGCGGTGGCCCCGGCGCAGCGGGAGGCGGGCGTGGCGCTCAGCTTCACGCCCTGGCAGCGGATGCGGTTGATCCTGCTGCCGCAGGCGGTGCCGGAGATGCTCCCGTCGTTCTCCAACCTGCTGATCGAACTGTTGAAGGGGACGGCCCTGGTGTCGCTGCTCGGGATCGGTGACGTGTCGTTCGCCGCCTATCTGGTCCGGCTCGCCACGCAGGACAGCGCGCAGATCTACACGATCACCCTGGTGATCTACTTCGTGATCGCGTTCGTCCTCGCCCGGGGCATGAAGGCCCTGGAGCGGCGGGCCCGGGCCGGTCTCGGCAAGGCGCCCGTCGCGGCGGGCACCGGCGGAGGTGCCGCATGAGCACGTACTCCACCACCGCCGCCGCCCAGGCCGACTCCTGGGACTGGCAGGCCGTCGTCGACTTCCTGCCGCACTTCTGGGAGGGGGTGCTCGTCACGCTCCAGGTGCTGGCGCTGGGCTCGCTGATCTCGTTCAGCCTGGGCCTGGTGTGGGCGCTGGCGCTGCGCGCACCGACCCGGTTCGTGCGCTGGCCGGTCGGGATGCTGACCGAGTTCATCCGCAACACCCCGCTGTTGGTGCAGTTGTTCTTCCTGTTCTTCGTGCTCCCGGAGTGGGGCGTCCAGTTCTCCTCGCTGACCACGGGCATCGTCGCGATCGGCGTGCACTACTCGACGTACACCTCCCAGGTCTACCGGGCCGGGATCGACGCGGTGCCGGTCGGGCAGTGGGAGGCGGCCCGCGCGTTGAGCCTGTCGTACCGCAGGACGTGGACGGCCGTGATCCTGCCGCAGGCCGTGCGCAGGGTCGTCCCGGCCCTGGGCAACTACGTCATCGCGATGCTGAAGGACACCCCGCTGCTCGCCGGGATCGGGGTGCTGGAACTGCTCCAGCAGGCCCGTCTGGAGGCCGCGGACACCTTCCAGTACACCGAGGCGCTGACCGTCGTCGGGGTCGCCTTCATCCTCATCGCCTATCCGTCCTCGCTGCTGATCCGATCCCTGGAGCGCCGCCTTGTCCACTGACCCGACCCCGACCCCCACCCCGACCGGTCCGACCCCGACCGGCCCGATCCCGACCGGCCCCGAGCGGCCCGAGCCCGCGGAGGCCGGCGCCGCGGCGGTGGAGGAGCTGATCCGCTTCGAGGACGTCACCAAGCGCTTCGGGGGGACGACCGTCCTGGACCACCTCGACTTCTCGGTCGGGCGGGGCAAGCACGTGACCCTGATCGGTCCGTCCGGCTCCGGCAAGACGACGATCCTGCGGCTGCTGATGACCCTGCTCAAGCCCGACGAGGGGCGCATCCGGGTGGGCGGGCGCTATCTGACCCACGAGGAGCGCGACGGCGAGCTGGTGCCGGCCCGCGAGAAGCACGTGCGGGAGGTCCGCAAGAACATCGGGATGGTGTTCCAGCAGTTCAACCTGTTCCCGAACATGAAGGTGCTGCGGAACGTCACCGAGGCCCCGGTGACCGTGCTGGGCCTGTCCCGCGACGAGGCCGAGCAGCGCGGCCGGGAACTGCTCGACCTGGTCGGACTCGCGGACCGCTGCGACGCGTACCCCTCTCAGTTGTCGGGCGGGCAGCAGCAGCGGGTGGCCATCGCCCGGGCCCTGGCGATGCGTCCGCAGGTGCTGCTGTTGGACGAGGTGACCTCGGCGCTCGACCCGGAGTTGGTCGCGGGGGTGCTGGACGTGTTGCGGGAGGTCGCCCGGACCACCGACATCACGATGCTGTGCGTGACCCACGAGATGTCGTTCGCCCGGGACATCTCCGACCAGGTGCTGATGTTCGACGGGGGGCGCGTGATCGAGTCGGGCCCGCCGGAGAAGATCTTCAGCGATCCGGAGCTGGACCGGACCCGGGAGTTCCTGAGCGCGGTGCTCTGAGGTCCGAGCCCCTGCGGTGACGGTGGCCATGACTACCCTGACGAGGGATTCGGGGCATGACCTCGACATATGCCCCGAGGTTGTCGCTGCTGCTCGGAGGGGTGGTCCGGCCGTCAACCCCCTGTGCCCATCTCGCCAAGCACCCCTTTCCCGGGGCACGTCGAGGGCTATCGTGGAGGGTGCCCAGCAGCATGGCCCGGGACCGTCCAGGGGGACGCAGTGGCGCTTCAGCACGAGTCGACCGCGCCGTACCGCTCGGTGCAGCGCGCCCTGCGGGTGCTCGATCTCATCGCCCGACGTCCCGCCGGCGTCACCGAGGCGGAGCTGGCCCGGGCGGCCGGGCTCACCGGCCCCCGGCTGTCCGGACTGCTGCGGATGCTCCGCCGCGAGGGGTACGTCACCCAGTGCGCCGACGGCACGTACACCTCCGGCGAGGCGCTCGACCGCCTCGGTACGGGGCCGGGCGCGGGGCGGGCCCCCTTGCAGGACTCCCTGGACCGGCTGCGGGGCGACCTCGGCGCCGCGGTGTACGTCGGCCGGTACCAGGACGGTGAGATCCGCGTCCCGTACTGCGCCGACGGACCCGACACCCCGGCCGTCCACGAGTGGGTGGACTTCCGCTCGTCCGGCCACGCCAGCGCCATCGGCAAGTGCCTGGTCGGGCAGCTCGACGCGGAGGCCCGCAGCGACCACCTGTCCCGGCACCGGATGGCCCGGCTGACCTCCCGGACGATCACCCACGAGGGGCAGCTGCTGACCCGGTTCGCCGCCCAGCCCGCGACGGTGCCGGTGCTCGACCTCCAGGAGTACGCGGTCGGCACGGTGTGCGCGGCCGTTCCGCTGACGGCCGGCGCCACCGCGGGGTGCCTCGCCCTGTCGCTGCCGGTCGAGCAGACCCACCGGTTGCGGCCGGCCGCGGACGCCCTCAACCGGGCGGCGGCCTCGGTCCTGCTCGCCCTCACGCTGTGACCGCCCGGGGCCGGCGCACGGCCGGCTCTTGATCAGCGGGTCCCCGGCCCGCATCCCTGACAGCGCACCACAGCCGCTGCCGGCCCCGGGCACGCCGGGGGCCAGTCGTGTGAGCAGATCTCGTACAACTCGAAGCCGCGCTCCGTCCCCGCACGGGAGAAGCCGGCCTTGATGAGCACCCGCCCGGAAGCCAGGTTGTCCGGGTGGCACTTGGCCTTCACGACCGGCAGGTGCAGAGCCCCGAAGGCCAGGAGCAGGAGATCGGACACCGCCTCGGTTCCCAGGCCCCGACCCCAGGCGTCTGGTCTCAGGATGTAACTCAGCGAGCCCACGCCCCAGGCGGTGTTGAGCTTGGCGACACCCGTCAGGTCAGTGTCTTCTTCGACGCCGAAGACGAATTGCGCGCGAGGAGACTGCTCCGCCGCTGCCACGGCCCGCCCGACGTAGAGACGGGCTTCGGCCTCGCCCAAGGGCCCCCGGCCCAGATACCTGACCGCCTCGGGGCAGTAGATCCGCTGGAGAGCTTGCTCGTCGCCGGCCCTCAGCTCCCGTAGCCGGATCACCCTGCCACCTCCGCCAGGACGTCGCCGAGACCAGCGGCGCTCGGCCGATCCGCCGGCTCGGAGAGCAGCACGGGACGGAGCACGTCCTGAAGCTCGGGCCACGACGTAGCCCGGGCCAAGGGCAGCCTCCCCGTGGCGATGGCGTCGCGCAGCCCCTCGGGTCCGGCCGCCTGCCTGTTGATTCCGGCCGCCCGGTAATCGAGCGGCCAGGAGCCGGTCGCACAGGTCCAGAGCACCCCCGCGAGGGCGTAGACCTCGGCTGCCGGTGAAGTCTTGGCCGGCTGCGGCCCCGACGAGATCCAATCAGCCAGCTCCGGTGCCATCAGATGCACCATGGTGCCTCGGAAGGCGGACCAGGGGGTTGTTCCCACCTTCCGCGACCAGGCGAAGTCGATCAGCTTCACCCCCGTCTCGGTATGGATGCCATGGGAGGGCTGCAAGTCACCGTGCACCCAGCCGAGAGAGTGAAGGTCAGCGACGGCACGGCACAGGTCGACTGCTGCGGTCAGTGCCCCGGGGCGGCCGACGGCGTCTTCCCGTGCTACCCGGAACATCTCCCAGGTGGACCGTCCGACCAGCCAGGGAGAGACGAACCACACGACTTCACGGGTGTGGCCCACCGTCACGGTGTATCCCGGGAGCTGCTCCAAGACGGACGCCTCACGCATCGTTGCCTCCGCGGCCTCCGCGGTCCCGAGCTTGATGGCAACGGCAGCCGCGGAGCCCGTCGCTTTCCAGACGGCAGAGCCTCGTCGGTCGGTGACCTGCTTCAACTCAACCGGTCCGCAGACGGCTTCCGCTGCCTTCACTGCCTCCGGGGGACAGGAAGCGAACTCGCCCATGCGCGTACTGCCTTCCACTCGTGGGGTTTGTCCCCAAACACGTCGCGTCCATCGTCCGCCGCGGCAGCGACCGCCGCAGCGAGTCCGGGCGTGCCCTTCAGGAACTTCGGATCACGGAGACGAACGGATGCCCGCACCGGCAAGAACGAGAAGGGAGCCGGCGGAATGGTCCGACCGGAGCGGTCCGAATCCTGCGTGCCTTCGGTGAACTTGCCGAACATCAAGCCGACCGGCCCGTACAGGTTCTTGAGCGCCCAGTGCGGCCAGGTCATCAGTTCGCGGTGGTCGGCGTCGGCGGCCTGCCCCAGCAGGACGATGCTCTCGCAAGCGAGCACCCCGCCGGCGCGAGCCATCAGAAGGCGGACCCGCTCCGCGGCTTGCACTCCCGCGTAGAACAACTCGGCCTCCACGGCGGGCGCGCGGGCACCAGCAGCAATCTCGTAGACGGTCCACCCGGTCATGCCACGGGCCCGGGAAGGCTTGAGGTACGGGCAGTACTCGGCAAGTGCGCTGATGTAGTCCGTCGCGTTCACGCTGCCTGGACTGACCGCCCCTGCTTCGACGAGGCGGAGCGCCCCGGCGGTGGGCCGGAACGCTCCCTCCTTGGAGGTGGTGATCACCGGACGGTCTTCTCCGGCAACACGTCGTCCCCGTCTCCGGGGCCGGGGTTGGGGCCGCAGTCCCACTCCGCCACGATGATCCCCGTGTCTCGATACTGCGCCAGGGTTCCGGCGTTGACCGTGCCGTCAGCGTTCGTGAACCAGATCTCCGGCAGCGTTCCGTACATCTCCTCGTAGTGCCCGACCCAAGTGATCCGGCCGCGGCCGGTCCACGCCCTGTGGCTCAGTTCCCGGCCGGCGTGCGCAAGGGTGAAATCGCGGTGCGCCCCGGCGTTCTGAGCCAGCACGTGCCACGTGGCGTCAATCGCCCGGGAGAACATCTCCGGCGCGGCCCGCCCGGCGTCGAAACGCTGACCAGCGATCTTGAAGAATTTCCCCAGCTCGACCAGCTCGGGGCTGAACTCGGTGGTGACACTCATTCGATTCCTCCAACGGGTTGAGGAAGACGGGGCAGCGCCAACTGGCAGCAGCCGAGGCGTGCTTGTCGCATGAAGGCCTCTCAGTCGGAAGCTGGCGTCAGAGCTACACGAAAGGAGGACCGGCTCTACACAACCGCCCTCAGACCGGTCCCGACCAGAGCAGAATTGCGGAGTCAGTGATGCATCCGTGCCGCAGACCAGGCCATGGCCTGCCTGTACGCATGTCACACACGTTGTTGGTACACCAGGAGTGGAAGCCGATGGCGGGCAAACGGGCACGGTTGATCCAGCGACGTAAGGCAGTCGGCCATACGCAAGAGTCGCTGGCTGAGGCGCTCCGGATCGACCGCACGACAGTGGGTCGCTGGGAAGGCGGCGGTGTTGCCCCTCGGCCCTGGATGAGACCTCCGCTCGCTCGGGCGCTCAAAGTCAGCGTCGACGAGTTGGCCGTGCTGCTTCAGGCAGAGGCGGAGCCCCCACACGACGCGGCTTGTACGGCCACGTCAGAACCGATCGTCGTGAGGTCGGCTGCAGTGCGCGTGGCGGCTGATGTGGCAGCCCCTGTCTGGGTGGAAGCCGTAGCGGTGGATGCCTGCGACTCCGCCCTCTTCCTGCACTTCGCCAGTCAGTCGAATGTGGACGATCTCGTGCTGGAGCAGCTCGACGCTGACATCGGCCGGTTGGCCAAGAGTCTCGTCAGCCAACCGGTCACCACCGTTTTCAGTGAGATCACGACGCTGCGCCGCCTGGTGTTCACCCTGCTCCAAGGGCGTCAACACCCTCGCCAGACGAGTCACCTGTACCTGACCGCCGGTCGGCTCTGCGGCCTGGCCACACATGTGGCGCTCGACCTCGGCCAGTTCACTGCAGCTGCCACCCATGCCCGTACGGCTTGGCTCTGTGCCGAGTCCGCCGACCACAACGGGTTGCGGGCATGGGTGCGATCCGTCCAGTCCTTGATCGCCTATTGGCAGCAGAACTACAGCCAGGCCGTCGAACTCGCTCAATCCGGCCTCCGCCATGCAGATGCCGGCACGATCCGAGCTCGCCTCCTGAGCCTGTCAGCGCGAGCCCATGCTGCCTGCGGTAGCGGCAGCGCGGCCGTCCGGGCAGTGGAGGCAGCCCGGGACGCCCGACACGGCAGCGCCGGTCCGGCCGAACTACCCGGCGTCTTCACCTTCCCCGAGGCCAAGCAACACGCCTACGCCGGAACCGCTCTGCTGGCCATCGACGGCAAAGGGCATGTACGTCAAGCCGTCGAGGCGTCATCGCAGGCGATCGCCCTGTACCGGTGCTCGCCCGAGGAAGACCAATCCTCCGGCGACCTGCTCGCAGCCCACCTCGACCTGGCCACGGCCCATCTGGCTGCCGGGGACATCGACGGCGCCGCGGAGAAACTGTCGGTGGTCCTCACCGCCCCGCCGGAGCGGCGCACAGCCAGCATCTCGCATCGCTTGCAGACCGTCGGCCTCCGTCTCGGCGAGCCGGTGTACGCAGGTTCAGCAGTTGCCCGGGGCCTTCGTGAGAGCGTCAGAGAAGCGTGCCACCGCCCCGCCCCCGCCAAGCCCCCGGAGCCCGACCAGTGACCCTCGACGAACGGCGGAACGCCGCCGTCACCGATCCGAAGCTGCTGGCCCGCGTCGCCTACGGCGATCAGCGGCACCTGAGCGCCAGACAGTCCCTGTACCGCTGGCAGCGGCCGCGGTACGACCTGCCGGGACTCGTGCTCCAGGAGTTGGCCGGCACCACCGGCCCGGTGCTGGACGTCGGCTGCGGCAACGGAAAGTTCATCGAGCGGCTGCGCCGGGACCGGCCCGATCTCCCGGTGGTCGGCCTGGACGTCTCCCCCGGCATCCTGGCCGGGGTGCCGGGCCCGGTGGTGACTGCGGACGCATCGGCGCTGCCGTTCGCCGACGGTACGGCGGACGCCGTCCTGGCCATGCACATGATCTACCACGTGCGGGACGTCGGGGCCACGGTCACCGAGCTGGCCCGGGTCCTCGGGGCCGCAGGCGTGCTGGTGGCTTCGACCAACAGCGACCGGGACAAGAAGGAACTCGACGAGCTGTGGCGGCGGGCTGCCGGCGACGTCCTCGGCACTCGGGACGTGCCGAGGCGGGTGTCGCTCAGTTCCCGCTTTTCGTTGGAGAAGGCCCCCCGTCACCTCAGCGCGGCTTTCGGTGACGTGCGCGTGCGGGAGCTGCCCGGGGTGATGGAGATCACCGACCCGGCCCCGGTCGTGGCGCATCTGGCCTCGTACGAAGCCTGGGCCGGGGAGTCCGGCGTGCCGTTCACGGAGACGGTCGGGCGGGCGGAGGAACTGGCCGCCGATGTCATCCGGAACGAGGGCTCCTTCCGCATCACCTGCCTGGGCGGCGTTCTCGTCTGTCGAAGGTAGACCGCCCGGGGATGACGACCGCCTCCCGACCGGCGCCGAGCGGGCCGGTCGGCGCCGGTCGGTGGGCCTGGCCGGAGCACTCCCGCGGACCGGGTATTATTTTTCTCGTCAGCCGGCGCCGCTAGCTCAGTTGGTTAGAGCAGCTGACTCTTAATCAGCGGGTCCGGGGTTCGAGTCCCTGGCGGCGCACCACAGGCAGTGCCTGACCTGGGCGTTCTTCCTTCGGGAAGGACGCCCAGCGGCGTTTGGCCACCTAGTGACGGCCGGCCCGGGGGGGCAGGGCGCCCACGATCAGGTCGGTCAGTGCGGCGACCGCGTCGGCGGCGGTGGTCCGGCCCCGGTTCAGCTCGACGGCGATCGCCCCGGCCGCCCCCAGCACGCCGGTGCAGCGCAGCCGAAGGGACTCGGCCGAGAGGTCGGAGTGCGGCGCGAGGGCAGCGGCCAGCACCCTCGTGTAGTCGTCGAGCAGCTCGCACTGGGTCGCCTCCATCTCCGGGTCCCCCCGCAGCGCTGCGGAGACGGCGGTGAACTCCGGCATGTCGGTGGCGCAGGCGAAGTACGCGGCGCTCATGACGCGGGCGACCTCGTCGGCGGCGGGACCGGCAGCCCGCAAGGCCCGGGCGGTAGCGGCCCGGTGCCGTGCGTCGAGCCGCCGGTAGAGCGCGAGCAGGAGGCCGGGGCGGGTGTCGAAGTGGCCGTACACGATCGGCCGGCTCACTCCCGCCGCTTCCGCGAGGGTGGCCAGCGTCAGACCGTCGGCGCCCCGGGCGCGTACGACCGCCACGGCGGTGTCGAGCAACTGCTCCCGCCGGGCCTGCTTGGACAGTCGGGTCGTGATGGCCATGCCCCTTTCCCCCTGGTGTCTGACTCCACGCTATGTTACAAAACGTAGGCTACAAAATGTAACTTCATGGATGGGGGAGGAACCCACAGTGGGACAACCGGAATCCGTACTGGTCCTGGGCGGTTCGGGCCAGGCGGGCAGGACGACCGCCGCCCTGCTGCGCCGCTGGCACCCGGCGCTGCCGCTGACGATCGCGGCTCGTGACCTCGACCGCGCCCAGCGGGTGGCCGACGACCTCGGTGCCGCCACGGCCGTCACCGTCGACCTGTGCCGCAGCGACCTCGGCCTCCCGGCCGGACACCGCTACTCGGCGGTGGTCGCCGCACTGTGGGACGACCGCCTGAACGGACTGCACTACGCACAGCACCACGGACTGCCGTACCTCAGCATCTCCAGCGGCCTGGCGGAGATCGCACCGGAGGTGGTCGCGGGCGCCCAGCGGGCGGACGCCTCGCCGATCCTGGTGGCCAGCCACTGGTGCGCGGGCAGCATCGTCCTCGCCGCACTGGACTCGGCCCGGGAGTTCGAGCGGGTCGACAGCATCCGGATCGGCGCCCTCCTGGACGAACAGGACACCGGCGGGCCCGCGGGGACGGCGGACCTGGAGCGCTGGTCCACCGCCACCTCGGCCGGGCTGGTACGCCGCGACGGCGTCTTCAGCTGGGTCAACGGCCCCGACGCGCAGACGGACGTGACCGGTCTCGACGGCACCGCGTGGTCCGGTCAGGGCATCGCCATCCTCGACGTGCCGAGCCTCGCCCTCGCGACGGGGGCGCCGAACGTCCGCTTCGACTTCGCCCTCGGCGAATCCGCGGGCCGGCGCCGCGGCGAGCACCCCTCCGTCGAGGTCCGGATCGACCTCGACGGAACGGATGCGACGGGTGCGCCGCTCCGTAGGAGCCGGTACCTCGTCCACCCGGCCGGGCAGCGCCCCCTGACGGCAGTCGGGATCGCCCTCGGCGTCGAGCGCCTGATCGGGCTGCGCGGCGCGGCCGTTCCGCCGGGCGTCCACACGCCCGAGTCATTGCTCGATCCGGGGTACGCGGTCGAGCGGCTGGTCGAGTCGGGCGCCACCTTCGTCGACGCACCCGGCGACTGAACGCCAGGGGGTCAGCGGGGTCAGAAGTCGCCCATCGCGTCGTTCATGGAGTTCGCGACCACCATGAACACCACGCAGAACGCGACGACGACCCCGCAGAAGACCAGCTTCCCCACCGTGCCGACGACGTTCGCGGTGGGGGACGGCTCGTGCGCGGTGGCCTTCTCGGGTCGGTCCGCGCTGTAGTGGACGGGCACGACGTCGCCCTGGACGATCGTCGTGGAGAGCCCGGCCTCCTCGAACCGCACGGTGACGCCCTCGGCCGTGGTGAACTCGAAGACGAAGTGGTGGGTGGTGTACGAGCCGTTCTCGGTGCGGCGCGTGGTCGTGTAGACGCGCAGGCACTCGGCCTCGGCCACCAGCCCGCTGTTCCACGCCCGGCTGCGTTCCTGGCCGCGGCGCACGGTCATCACCCCGGCGGCCACCGCTCCGCCCGCGATGACGAGTGGCACTGCGTAGAAGAAGAAGATTTCCATGAGGTCCCCCCGTATGAGTGTCGTGCACGCCACGCGGCCACGTGTGACGTGCGCGAACAGGCTAAGCGTGGGGGGTCACGGGGGGACCCCGGGATCGTACTAACCCTGAATCAGCGTCAGAACGTGACGTCCGAGCAGGCGTAGAAGGCGTTCGGGGTGTCGTTGACCGTCCACACCGCGAGGATCACGTGGTGCCCGGACTTGCCGGAGGGCACCTGCCCGGAGTGCGAGAGGGTCCACGGCGGGCGCTGACCGTTGTACGGCACCGTCAGGAACGGGGTGGACTCCAGAGCGGACCGCGTCAGCGGAGCGTTCTCGTTCCAGCCGTTCTTGGTGATGTAGTACTTGAAGTCGGTCGTGGCGTGCGCGGCGGTGAACTGCCAGCGGAAGTTGTAGCTCTGCCCGCCGGTCAGCTTGGTGGTGGGCCAGGCGTTTCCGTTGGGCTGGTTGGGCTGGTCGAGGGCGCTGAAGCCGCCGTTCCCGGCGGAACAGATCTTGCCGTCGGCCGGACCCTTCGCCGGGAAGCCCTTCAGGCCCTCGACGCTCTGCGGCTCGTACTGGATGGAACCGCAGCCCTTGACGATGCCGCCGTTCCCGCACGCCTTCTGCCGGCTGAGGGGCTGATCGGTGTATCCGTGGCTGCTGGCACCACCGGTGGAGAGCGTCATGGCTCCGACGGTGGCGAGTCCGAGCATGGCCGCGTACATCTTTTTTCGCATGCTGCCGCTCCTGGAGAACGTGGGGGTTCTGTGAGGCGTACGCACATTTTGCGGTCTAGACCAAGACTCAGGTTATGGGCGTTAGTTGAACATGTCCATACCAAGAACGGAAGGAATCCGGTCGCAGCGACTCCGTGATCCGGCCAGGGGTCCGGCGCACGGATCGCCACCGGTCGCCCCCCGGTGACGCACCCCGACCGACTCCCGTACCCCGCCAACTGCCCCTCCACCAGGCGTTCGTGCCGGATGACGAGAGGGTGCCCCGGTACTGGCGGACGTCGATCGACCGACGGTCCGCCCGCCGGCCCGGCAGGTCGCACGCGAGGGCGCTCCCCTCGGTGACCACCCACCGGGCCCGGCCCCCCACCTGCCGCCCGGCGAGCGGCCCGGGCGTCCCGTGGTCGTAGTCGGGGACGTAGACGGGAACCCGAACGGCCCCGCCGACGACCGCGGAAGGACCCGGGTGGTCGGTTTCCCCGCGCCACCGACCGCGCCACTACTGCGGGTCGCCGCCCCGGCCGGTGTAGAACGCCACGGTCAGGTCCTTCACCAGGGCCTTGCGCTCGTAGTCGTCGAGCTCGACCAGTCCCCGCACGGTGAGCCGGGTGACGGTGTCCTCGACGGAGTCGACCACCGAGGTCAGCACCGAGTCCCGGTGCTGTGCGTCGATCGCCGCGATCCGCCGCCGCTGCATCGCCGCGGCGACCTCCGGCGCGTACTCGATCCGGGTGGGCTGCGCCGAGAACACCTCGATGCCCACCGGCAGGGCGTCCGCCGCGATCCGCCGCGTCAACGCGTCCCCCACCGCCTCGGCGTCGCGCAGGGTCGGCGCGTCCTCGTGGAACGCGTCCGCCGGCAACTGCGACAGCACCCGCGCCATCGCCGCCTCCACGCACTCGCGCAGGTACTCCTGGTGGTCCTCGACGGCCAGCGCGGCCCGTGCGGTGTCCCGGATGTGCCACACCACCAGCACCACCACCCGCAGCGCGACGCCGTGCGCGTCCACCGCCGGCATCGCCTCGCTGCGCCAGTGCCGCAGCCGCACGTCGACCCGGCGGCGCAGCAGCAGCGGGTTCACCCACACCAGACCGGTGCGCCGGACCGTGCCCCGGTACCGCCCGAAGAGGCTGAGCACCCACGCCTGGCCGACCCGACCGCGGGCGAGCCCGCCGAAGCCGAGCAGGGCGAGCGCCCCGGGCACGGCGATCACCGTCCAGTGGCCGACGCCCATCGGGCTGGCGGGTCCGGCGGCCCGGGTGCCCGAGCGGGAGGTGACGGTGTCCAGCGCCGTGCCGAGCGGTCCGGCGTCGGCCCCGTACGCGGGCAGTTCGAGCAGCCGGACGGCCTCGGTGGGCAGCGCGCCGGCCCACCACAGGCCGATGACCAGGCCCGCGCACCCGGTGAAGCCGGCGAGCACGCCGAGCCATCCGGGCAGGGCGCGCCCCAGTCGTTCCACCAGTGCGGGATCGGGCAGCGGTACGGGCCGATCGCCGTCCGCCCAGAGCGCGTCCGGCTTGGGCGCCCGTCCGGCGGCGGCGCCCTCGGCCCGGTCGGCCCGCTCCCGGCGCTGGGGGAGATCGGTCCGGGCGGCCCGGGCCGTCCGGACGGCGGCTGCGGCGCGGTCACGGTCGCGGAGGGCGCCGGCGGGGGTCGCGGGCTGCTCGCCGGTGCCGCGGCGACGGCCCACCACGGCGGGGGCCGCCGGTACGGGGGTACCGGTGGCGTCCTCGCGGAACAGCAGGTGCACGGGGATCTCGGTGGTGGCCTCGTTGTGGATCAGCCGCTGACGGGAGCCGGTTTCGTCGGACCGTGCGGGCCGCTGGGCCGGGGACGGCTGCGGGGGCTGGGGCTGGGGGGTCTTCGGCGACGGGGGGGTCACCGGGCGTGCGTCCGTCATGAGAAGAGTCGCCGCCAGGTCTCCGGGCCCGGGTATCCGTCGGCTTCCGCGCCGCGCCAGCCCTGGGCGCGCTGGAACGACTCCACGTTGCGCCGGTCGCTCTCGCTCCAGCGCGGGCCGGGACCCTGTGCGTAGTGCCTGCCGAACCCCTTCCGCTTCAGCTGCTTGCCCAGCTGGGTGACGTGCGGGTTGTTCTGGCCGGGGCGGAAGTGTCCCCGGCCGGGGAACGCGGGGCTGCGGTCCTGGCCCGGGTTCTGGACCGAGCTGCCGGGGCGTGAGCCGCCCGTGCCGCCCGTCGTCCCGGTCCCGGTTCCGGTGCCGGGGATGTCCCGGCCCTTGCCGCGCACCAGGTAGTCCCAGGTCTTCGGGCCCGGGATGCCGTCGGCGGCCGAGCCCTTCCAGCCCTGGGCCTGCTGGAACGCCCGGGTGGCCCGCAGGTCGGCGTCGCTCCAGCGCGGGCCGGGTCCGCCGCGGTAGAAGCGGGAGCCGCCGCGGTCCCTGAGCATCCGTCCCAGCTCGGTGACGTGCCGGTTGTTGGCGCCCGGCCCGAACTTGTCCGCGCCGGGGAACGCCGTGCTGCCGGGCGGGATGCTGCCGGTCGGCCCGGAGGAACCGCCGCCGGACTGCACCCCGCGGTAGCGGTAGGGGATGTAGTTGTTGGCGTTGTTCCAGTACGGGTACGGCGTCGAACGCTTGATGGCCTTCGGCGGGGTCTGCTCGTAGGCGATGTAGTGGTTGCGGGTGTAGTCGGTCCAGCCGCCGAAGATCGTGACGTGGGAGCCCGCACCGGGGTTGGACGGATTGTGGAACAGCAGCATGTCGCCCGGCTGGAGCTCGGCCTTGGTGATCCGGACGGCGAAGCCGGCGAGGCTCCCGGTCCACTGGTTGCTGCCGAGGCCCCAGGCCATCGAGACGAAGCCCGAACAGTCCTGGCGGTACCCGTCGGACCAGTACTTGGACATGCTGTACGGGACCTTGGCGTTGACCCAGGTCTTGGCCCGGTTGATGATCTCGGCCCGGGTGACGGCCGGGAAGTTCGTCGCGGCGGGCGTCGCGGCCGGCGTGGCGGTCGACCCGGGCGGGGCCGCGGGACCGTACAGCGGGCCGGCGGTGCCCTGCGGGGTCCCGGTCGACCCGTCGGCGTCCCCGCCGCCGGGGGCGTACGGGATCCCGGGTTCACCGGGGCCGTCCGCGGGGGCGGGGGTCGGCCCGGGCAGCAGTGACCCGACGCCGCCGAGGAGCGCGGAGTCGCCGGCCGGGTGCCCCGAGTCGAGCGGGCGGTACTCGGCCGCCACCGCGGTCAGCTGCGATCCGCTGAGCACCGTCCCGGCCGCCGCGGCGAGGACCACCACCTGCCGCCGAGCGCCGTGCGCCGCCGGACTGCCGCCGAGCCGGACCGGCAGACCGCGGGCCCGGGCCCGCCTCCGGTCGGCACAGCCCGGACAGTCGCAGTCGCTCGCGGGCGCCACCTCTTCGAATACGGGAGCGTCCATTCGATTCCCCTCACACACCGGAATTGACCTCCGCGCGCATCCGCACAGGGCGTCAGTTTCTCAACTGTCCGGACATATCGCACGTTGACTGCCCAAATGATGCACAGTCAGACATACAATATTTCAACCCCTTGAGGGTACGTCAGATTCCACTCGTACTCCGCGTTCGGGCAACCGGCCACACAAGGGTCAAAAGTCACCAGCGGGCAGGGTTGCTCCAGAAGGTACAAGTGTGATCAAGTGATTACGGAAACGGTGGTACGCACCGATCACACCCGGAACTCCCCGCTTCGGACCGGTCGCGCGCCCCGCTCCACCCATGGCCCCGGACGCCCCCCGTCCGGGAGCCGGGCCCGCACCCCACCCCCGGGACCGGACACCCCCCGTCCGGAACGCGCGGATCCGGCGCTGCCGGCCCCGGGGCTCCCCCGCCCCGGGGTCGCACCATCCGACGTGATCCCGGTCACGCGCGGGGCTCGGGGGCGGCACGGCCTCCGCCGCCCCCGAGCCCGAGCGGTGTTCCGGAGCACTCCGGGACATCGGGTAGAGTTGTCCAGGTCAGCACGCGCCGCTAGCTCAGTTGGTTAGAGCAGCTGACTCTTAATCAGCGGGTCCGGGGTTCGAGTCCCTGGCGGCGCACAGACACGTGAAGCCCTCCGGCGAGCCGGGGGGCTTTTCGCTGTCCGGGACCCCCGGGCGCCCGGCCGCTACGGTGACCCCCATGGCGCGCGACATCCAGGAGCGGATCAAGAAACTCATCATCGACCGGCGACTGCGTTCCGGTGCGGTGCTGCCCACGGAGCCCGAACTGATGGAGTTGCTCGGCGTCAGCCGCAACTCCGTCCGCGAGGCGCTCAAAGGACTCCAGGCCATGGGGATCGTGGAGATCCGGCACGGCTTCGGCACGTATGTCGGACCCATGTCGATGGCTCCCATGATGGAGGGGCTCGTCTTCCGTACCGTCGCCGGGCACTACCGGGGCGAGGCGAGCCTGCTCCAGCTCCTCGAAGTGCGGGCGGCGCTGGAGACCGGGCTCGTCTCCCGGCTCGCGGGGCGGCTGCCCGCGGGGGACCTCGCCGAGTTGGAGGGCCTGGCCGACCGCATGGACGCTCTCGCCGCGGAGGGGGTGTCCCTGTTCGAGACGGACCGGGCGTTCCACGCGGCGCTGTACCGGGGGCTCGGGAACCTGTTGCTCGGGGAGGTGCTCGAAGCGTTCTGGGACGCGTTCCACCGGGTGCGGACGGATCTGGTGGACGTTCCGCAGGATCCCCGGGTGACCTGTCGGCAGCACCGGGAGATCCTTGACGCGGTGCGGTCCGGGGACGTGTTGCGGGCGGAGCGGGCCATCCAGGACCACTTTGGGCACGTTCGTGATCGGTTGGCTGCGACGCTCGGTTCCGCCTGAGCGGTCCCCCAGCACGTTCACCTGACGGTGCGCTGTCCCGTGCGGGTGCGTCGTGGCTGGTCGCGCAGTTCCCCGCGCCCCCTTCGGTACGTTCACCTGGCGGTGCGCTGTCCTGCGGACGTGCGCTGCGGTTTCGCGCAGTTCCCCGCGCCCCCCATGGGGTGCGTCCAGCTCCCGTGCGGGGTCCGGCTCGGGTACGCCCGGCGTTCGCGCAGTTCCCCGCGCCCCTATCGGGGCACCTTCCGGCCCGTGTGCACAGAGGGCGCCCCGTCAGGGGCGCGGGGAACTGCGCGACCAGCCACGACGCACCCGCACGGAACCGCGCAGGCCCAGCGGAACGCCCCGATAGGGGCGCGGGGAACTGCGCGGGCAGCCACGACGCACCCGCAGGGAACAGCGCACCGCCAGGTGAACGCACCGAAGGGGGCGCGGGGAACTGCGCGGGCAAGCGCCTACGCACCCGCACGGGACCCGTGGAGCAACCACTCCTGGTGAGGGGGCGACCACTGCACCGTGGTTCGGGGGCCGCCGAAGGGCCCCCCGGTGCACAGACGGATACCAAGGGGGGCATCATGCAACCGGAAGTCCCTGTTCACTGTCTAAAGTGAGAGCGGCTGCCACTGGCGCGCCCGGCCCCGGACAGGGGAACCGGACCGGGCGGAGGAGAACGATGAAACTCACGCGCTAGACGCGCGTGTGGGGGGATGGCTCATGACGTCGCCGCCTTCAGGCGCGGGGCAGAACTTCGACCCGACCGAGACGACACAGCTACGTGTGCACCGGACGGGCGGCCTACGCCGAATAAAGAAGTCCCTGCCACGCTACGACTACGAGCACTACAGCCGCCTCGCGGGCCCCCTCACGCAGCCCGACCCCCACCAGCCCTACAAGGTGCGCTACCGCTCCCTCCTGTCCCAGGAACCGCACCGCATCCGCGCCGCGCTGATGTTGGGCGCCGCCCCGATCGTCTCCCTGATCCTGTTGTTCTGGCTGCTCCAGCCCGAGCACTGGACCGAGCGCGACCACCCCGCCTATGACTTCCTGCCCGCCCTCGACGTCGTCATGCTCGTCTCGATCGGACTGATCGAGTTCTTCCGCTGCATGAACGTGCTGTCCAACGCGCACGCCACGATCGTCGCCCGCGACCCCATCCCCGTGGTCCCTGAGACCGGCACCCGGGTCGCCTTCCTCACCTCCTTCGTGCCCGGCAAGGAGCCGTTGGAGATGGTGACGAAGACGCTGGAGGCGGCCGTGAAGATCCGTCACCGCGGACTGATGCACGTCTGGTTGCTGGACGAGGGCGACGACGCCGACGTCAAGGCCGTCTGCGAACGGCTCGGCGTGCGCCACTTCTCCCGCAAGGGCGTCGCCAAGTGGAACATGGTCAAGGGACCCCACCGGGCCAAGACCAAGCACGGCAACTACAACGCCTGGCTCGACGCGCACGGCGACGACTACGACTACTTCGCGTCCGTCGACACCGACCACATCCCGCTGCCCAACTACCTGGAGCGGATGCTGGGCTTCTTCCGGGACCCGGACGTCGGCTTCGTCATCGGCCCGCAGGTGTACGGCAACTACGACTCCTTCGTCACCAAGGCCGCCGAATCGCAGCAGTTCCTCTTCCACGCGCTGATCCAGCGCGCCGGGAACGCGTACGGCGCGCCGATGTTCGTGGGCACCTCCAACGCCGTCCGGATCAAGGCCCTGAAGCAGATCGGCGGTCTGTACGACTCGATCACCGAGGACATGGCGACCGGGTTCGAGATCCACCGGCACAAGAACCCCGCCACCGGCAACAAGTGGCGTTCCGTCTACACCCCGGACGTGCTCGCCGTCGGTGAGGGCCCCAACGCCTGGACCGACTTCTTCACCCAGCAGCTCCGTTGGTCGCGCGGCACCTACGAGACGATCCTCACGCAGTACTGGAAGGGCTTCTACTCCCTGCCCCCGGGCAAGCTCTTCAACTACACGATGATGATCATCTTCTATCCGATGTCCGCACTGAACTGGATCCTCGCGGCCCTGAGCTGCGCCCTGTTCCTCGGTCTCGGCGCCTCGGGCGTGAACATCGACCCGACGATCTGGCTGATGCTGTACGGCAACGCCTCCGCGCTCCAGATCGGCCTGTACGTCTGGAACCGTCGTCACAACGTCTCCCCGCACGAGCCCGAGGGGTCCGGCGGCGTCGCGGGCATGGTGATGTCCGCGCTGTCCGCGCCGATCTACGCCCGTTCGCTGATGGACGCGGTGCTGCGCCGCAAGAGCAAGTTCGTGGTGACGCCCAAGGGCGACTCGGCGAGCCCCGACACGCTGTTCGGGACCTTCCGCATCCACCTGTTCTTCATCGCGGTGTTCGGGGCGTCGATGGTCGCCTCCTTCTTCCTCGGCCACGCGCACCCCGCGATGATCATCTGGGCCACCTTCGCCCTGCTGATCACCGCGGCGCCGATCTTCGCCTGGCAGTGGACGATGCGCCAGGACGCGAAGAAGGCCGCGGCGAAGCCCGCCACCGAAGCGGCGTCCGCGCCCGCCGCGGGCCCGGCCCCCGCGCCCGCCGCCGTGCCCGACTGGCCGGCCGCCGCATCGGACGCTTCCGACGACCCGTCCCCCGCCGACCGCCCGCAGCGGACCGACCCGGACGGGCCGGGGGCCGGTGACGCCCCCGGGGAGTCGACGCCCCCGCGCCCGCGCGGCCGGCACTCCGCACCGGCGGGGCCGCACATCCCGCAGCAGCGTCCCACCTGGGCCTCCGGCGACGACCAGACGATGCAGATCCCCATCCCGGGACGCTCGTTCACCCAGAGCCCCCAGGGGCCCCCGGGCCCCCAGGACACCCGCGCCGAGCGCACCGTGCAGCCCCCGCCCGGGGCACCCGGGGCTCCGGGGCGGCACCGCAGGACCGGGCCCGGGTTCCACGTCCCGCCGGGCGCCTGAGTACGGGCGGCGTCCAGCCGGACGCCCCCGTCACCGTCCCCCCTGCCGTTCACCGTCCGCGATACCACTACCAGTCACATCGGGGTAAGCCGTGAAAGACCGTTCCAGCCGCCGCCGCGCCCGCCGCATCGCGATAGGCGCGGCGGTCGCGGTCGCGCTGGCCGCCATGAACGGCCCGGCGCTCTACCGGTTCGGATCCGAGAAGTACCACGAGTACACGATCAACAAGCCGGAGTACAAAGCCGCCAACGGGCAGTGGAAGATCCTCGACTTCCCCGAGGAGTACCGCCAGAACACCATCCACGCGGCCCTGTTGCGCACCGGCAAGGTCCTGATGGTCGCGGGCTCCGGGAACAACCAGGAGAACTTCGACAACCAGCAGTTCGACACCCGGCTCTGGGACCCGGAGACCAACAAGGTCAAGAAGATCGACACTCCGACGGACCTCTTCTGCTCCGGCCACACCCAGCTCGGCAACGGCAACCTGCTGATCGCCGGTGGCACCAAGCGGTACGAGAAGCTCCAGGGCGACGTGACCAAGGCCGGCGGGCTGATGGTCGTGCACAACGAGAACCCGGACAAGCCGATCACGATTCCCGCGGGCACCACCTTCACCGGCAAGACCAACGGCAAGACGTTCGTCTCCAAGGACCCGGTGGTCGTGGAACGGGCGAAGAAGGTGTTCGACAAGGGGACCGGCAGGTTCCTGCGCAACGACCCGGGGCTCGGCCGGATCTACGTCGAGGCGGCCAAGAGCGGCGCCGAGCACGAGACGGGCACCCAGGACAACTACGTGGTCGAGGGCCTGAAGGGCGCGGACGCCCGCAACACGTACGGCATGGCCGAGAAGCTCGCCCTGGACAAGAAGGACTTCCAGGGCATCAAGGACTCGTTCGAGTTCGACCCGATCGCCGAGAAGTACATCCAGGTCGACCCGATGAAGGAGGCGCGCTGGTACCCGACGCTCACCACCCTCACCGACGGCAAGGTCCTCAGCCTCTCCGGGCTGGACGAGATCGGTCAGCTCGTTCCCGGCAAGAACGAGGTGTACGACCCGAAGACCAAGGGCTGGGAGTACACGAAGGGCGTGCGCCAGTTCCCCACGTACCCGGCCGTCTCCCTGATGCAGAACGGCAAGCTCTTCTACTCCGGTTCCAACGCCGGGTACGGACCCGCCGACGTGGGCCGCGACCCGGGCGTCTGGGACCTCGCGTCGAACAAGTTCCGCAAGGTTCCCGGGCTCAGTGACCCGAAGCTGATGGAGACCTCGCAGACGGTGCTGCTGCCGCCCGCCCAGGACGAGAAGTACATGGTCATCGGCGGTGGCGGGGTCGGCGAGTCGAAGGAGTCGAGCAAGAAGACCCGACTGGTCGACCTCCTCGCCGACGAGCCCCGCTTCGAGGACGGACCCGAGTTGGAGAAGGGCACCCGCTACCCGCAGGCGTCGGTCCTCCCCGACGACACGGTCCTCATCTCCGGCGGCTCCGAGGACTACCGGGGGCGCGGCGCCTCCGACATCCTCCAGGCCCGCATCTACGACGCGAAGGACAACAGCATGGAGCGGGTCGCCGATCCGCTGGTCGGCCGCAACTACCACTCCGGGTCGGTCCTGCTCCCCGACGGCCGGCTGATGTTCTTCGGCTCGGACCCGCTCTACGACGACAAGGCCAACACCAAGCCCGGCACGTTCGAACAGCGCGTCGAGATCTACACCCCGCCCTACCTGTTCCGCGACGAGCGGCCCTCGCTGAGCGGCGGCCCCAAGACCATCAAGCTCGGCGGCTCGGCGACCTTCACCACCCGGGACAGCTCCACCGTCAAGTCGGCCCGGCTGATGCGGCCCAGCGCGTCCACGCACGTCACGGACATCGACCAGAAGTCCATCGCCCTGGACGTGAAGAAGGGCGAGGGCAGCGTCACGGTGACCGTCCCGAAGAACCGCAACCTGGTCCAGTCCGGCTGGTACATGCTGTTCGTCACCGACGACCGGGGCACCCCGAGCAAGGCCCAGTGGGTGCGGGTGCCGTAACCCGGTTCCGCGCGGCGGCCCCCGTCCCTCCGACTGCGACCCGGAGGGGCGGGGGCCGTTCTCAGTGCTTGCGGGCGGTGAGCAGCGCGAAGGACAGGAACTCCCCGCCGTCCTCGGTGAGCATGTCGATCACGGGCTGGGCGGCCGCCCGCCCCCGCGGCCGGTGCTCGATCCCCGCCCGCGTCCACAGCAACCAGTCGCGCCAGGCGTCCGGTTGCAGGCGCGCGGAGGTGACGTCCACCAGGCCGGTGGTCTCCCACTGGAAGCGCCACCACTCGGCGGTGTGCCACGCCATCGCCTCCCGGCCGACCACCTGTCTGATGTGCGACGGGACCGCCCCGAGTTCGCGGGCCTCCCGGGTCATCGCGGGTGTGGCCACCGCCAGTTGACCGCCCGGCCGCAGGAACCGCAGCAGGTAGGGCAGGTAGTGGTCCGAGGTGCCGAAGTACTCGAACGCGTCGATGCTGACGACCGCGTCGAAGCTCCCGTCCTCGAACGGCAGCGCGTGCGCCTCGGCCCGTACCGCCTCGACCGCGTCCCCCACGCCCGCCGCGTCGAACACGGCCGACGCCTCCTCGGCGGCGATCCACCAGTCGGCCGCGACGACCCGGACCCCGTACTCGCGGGCCAGGAACACCGAGGTGGCCCCCTTGCCGGAGCCCAGGTCGAGCACCCTCGCCCCCGGGCGCAGGTCCAGGTCCCCGGCCAGGTCCTCCAGCAGCCACAGCGGGTTCGGCCCCATGTCGAGGTCGAGCAGCCACGCCGGGTCGTAGCGGGACGACCGCGGATAGCGGTCCGGTCGTACGAGATCACTCAAGGCAGTCACGAGGACGAACCCAAGTCGATCACCGGTCCGCGTTCAACCCGTTTTCCGTGCGGTGGGCTCCGCGCCCCGAACCGCTGAGGGCGAGCCGACAGGCGCGTACTGGCACAAGAGCAGCTACAGCGGCAAGGACAACGACTGCGTGGAACGCGGCGCACGGGGCCCGGAGCGGCGGAGTCTGACGTACGGGGGCGCACCGCGCGGGCGGTCCGCCCCCGTACCCCGGCTCAGCCCTTCGGGCTGGTCAGGTACGCGTCGATGGCCCGCCGCGCCTCGGGCAGGTTGCTGCGGCCGTAGAGCCAGTGGCCCGCGACGTCCCACGTGACCAGCTTCCCCCTCGGGAAGGCACGCGCCATGCGCTGCGCGCCCGGCAGCGGGGTCGCGGAGTCATGGACGGCGTTGACCACGAGGACGGGCGGGAGTTCGCCCTTCGCCTTCGCGGGCTGCGGCTTCGGCGGCTCGGTCCAGCCCTGGCAGCCGAGGACGAGGTCCAGCGCCTGGCTGTTGTAGCGGACGTGCGGCGCTGCCTTGGCGACCCGCTTGAGGATGGCCCGGTAGTGGGCGTAGTCGCGGATGCGGAAGTCGTAGTCCCGGCACAGCACGAGCTGCGCCTCGACGTGGTTCCCGATGGGGATCCAGTGGACCTCGCCCTTTCCGGTGCGCAGGGCGGACAGGTCCTCGGCCAGCGACTCCGGGGTGTAGTCGCCCACGCGGAAGGTGAGTTGGTCCGCCAGTTGATCGGGGCCGATCTTCTTCCGGGTGGGACCGTTCGGGCCCGGGTCGCGGAGCGTGCCCGCGTCGGCGCGGGCGAACAGCTCGGCCGTGAGGGCCTTGACGTCCTGTCCCTTCAGCACGCAGGTCGTGTCCTTCGCGCACCAGTCCGCGAACCGCTGCAACGCGCCCTCCAGGGTGGCGCTGCCCTCCGTGAGGTAGCGCTCGGCGTCCGGCCGGTCCGGGTCCATCGCGCTGTCGAGCGCCAGGGCGCGGAGCTTGCCGGGGAACAGCCGGGCGTACCGTTCGCCGATGAGCGTGCCGTAGGAGTGGCCGAGGAAGCTGATCCGGGGTTCGCCGAGGGCCGCGCGGATCGCGTCCACGTCACGGGCCACGCTCTCGGTGTCCAGGTGGCCGGCGAGCGGTCCCGTTCGCGTCCGGCAACTGTCCGCCAGCTTGCCGTTCAGGGTGCGCAGGCGCTCGAACTCGGCGGCGCTGCGGGGGCGGATCGGGGTCGGGCTGCTGATCGTGTCGTCACAGTGGACGGGCTGGCTGCGGCCGATGCCGCGCGGGTCGAAGCTGACCATGTCGAAGCGCTTCAGCATGGCCGGCGCGTAGCCCTCGTGGGGGTCGTCCGCGTACATCACGTCCTCGACTCCGGACGTTCCGGGACCGCCCGGGTTCGACATCAGGACGCCGATCCGTCGTCCGGGGTCGGTGGCCGCGTACCGGGCGACGACGAGGTCGATCTTCGGGCCCTTGGGCTTCGACCAGTCCAACGGCACCTTGACCGTTCCGCACTGCGCGTGGGGGCTGGGGTCCGGGGACCACGGCTCGGACTTGGAGCAGACGCCCCACGTGATGGAGGACGCGGGGGCGGGGGTGCCCGAGGCTGCGGCGCCCGGGGCGGAGAGGGCGGCGGCCGAGGCGGACAGCGCGAGGAGCGTGGAGAGCGTGGGGAGGACCCGCCGCCGGGTGCGGGAAGTGGCGTTCGTGCGGTTGCTCGTACTCATGCGCGGAATGGTTCACGCCCGGCATGGTGACGACTCCATGAACAGGTGATGGGCACGTAACAGGCGCACCGGGCGCGGGCCGACCCACCGGGGGCCTCCAGCAGCTGACTCGTCCAGGTGAACCGGCGGGCGCAGCCCTCCCCTTGGCCCGTGGGTGCCGGAACACTGACCGGCCGGACGCAGTCATCGATCGGCCGACCCCGGAGGAACATCCGTGTCCCAGACTCCCGACGGACCCTCGTTCTCCGTGTACGACGGCGGCGAGGAGATCGCCCTGCCCGCGACGGTCAGAGGCATCCGGCGGGCGCTCGCGTCCGAACTGCGGCCGGAGTTCGACAGCGCCGTGGAGACCACACCCGCCCAGGACCTCTACGGAGAGCTGGCGGCCTGGGCCCTCAAGACCCGCCCCCGATCTGCTGGCCCGCCAGGAAGAGACGTTCCACAGGCTGGAGCGGGGCGACTTCACCGGGTTCACCCCGGCCGAGGAAATCCCCGAACCGGCTCTGCTGGGGGGCGCGGCAGCGGCGCGTGAACCCGCGCGGTCAGCCCTTGCCGGCCTTCGCCAGTTCCAGTGCGTACTCGGGCCACCAGTCCCCCGCCTTGGGGCCGCCCTTGCACTCGCCGTCCGACTCGCCGGGCCGCTTGACCCAGAGGAAGGCGTGGACCAGGGGGTCACCGGTCTGCGTGGTGGGGACCTCGCCGAGCGCCCGGCCCGGGGGGTTGCACCAGCGCTCGGCCGGTTCGCCCTCGGTGTAGGGGCCGTTGCCGTTGCGGCTGGTGTCCACGACGAAGGGCTTGCCGTCGACCTTCGCGGACAGTTCCTTGCCGTAGCGGACGCTGTCGGCGGTGGAGTAGAAGTTGGAGACGTTGACCGAGAAGCCGTCCGCCTTCTGCACGCCCGCGCGCTTCAGCGGCTCGAAGATCTGGTCGGACTTGCCCCAGCCGGCGTTGCCCGCGTCCACGTACACCTTGGTGTTCTTCGAGGACTTGAGCTTTTCCACCGCGCCCCACAGCAGGTGGTACCGCTCCTCGTGGAACTGCTGCGGGGTGCAGCCGTCGACCAGGTGCAGGACCGCGTCGGGCTCCAGGACGACCGTCGCCCGGCGGTCCCCGATGCCCTTGACCACCCCGTCGATCCAGGCCCGGTAGGCGTTGCCGTCCGCCGCGCCGCCGCCGGAGTACTGGCCGCAGTCGCGGTGCGGGATGTTGTAGAGGACGAGCAGCGCGTCCCGGTCGGCCGCCTCGGCCGCCTCGGTGATCCCGCGGACCTGGGCCTCCGGGTCCTCGGGGCCGACCCAGTCCGCCGTGGGCTGCGCGGCGATCCGCCGGATGAGGCCGGCCTCGTCGTCCTTGCCGTCCTTCTCGTAGGAGGCGACCTGGTCGGCGGCCTTGCCCTCGGGGTTGACCCAGTACGGGTCCTTGTCCTTCGGCTGCTGCTGGACCGGCTTCGGCTTGTCGCCGCCGGAGTCGTCGCCGGACGAGGAACACGCCACGAGCAGCAGCGTCGCCCCCACCGCGGCTATCGACGCCCTCACCTTGCCGTACATCCAGTCCCCCTTGGGTGCGCCGTCCGAGGTCCAATCCTGACATACGCGACCTGACGGGTCGCCGGGCCGCCCCGCCTCCTCGGCAGGGCCCGGTTCAGCGCTGGACGTGCGTCAGGTACGCGGACACCACGACGTTCGCGCGGTACGTGCCGCTCGCCCGGTCGAACTTCCCGCCGCAGGTGATCAGTCGGAGTTCGGCCCGGCCGTCCCGGTGCGGTCCGTACACCTGCGCCGCGTCGAAGTGGTCCCGGTCGACGATCCGGACGTCCTCGACGGTGAACCCGGCGACGGTGCCGTCCGAGCGGACCACCCGGACCGCGTCGCCGGGGACCAGGGTCCGCAGCCGGTGGAAGACGGCGGGCCCGCTGCGGCCGTCCGCGTGCCCGACGAACAGCGCCGCGCCGGCCGCCCCGGGAGCGGTGCCCGTGCCGTACCAGGCGACGGTGCCGGGTTGGTCGAGCGGCGGCGCGGCGACGGCTCCCGCCCCGTCCAGTCCGCGGGGCACCACGGGCGCCAGGACGCCCGCGAGGGGGACGTCCACCCGCTCGGGCCGGGCCGGGGCCAGCGGGCGGTGCGCGGCGGGGAGCCCCGCGCCGAGCGGTCGGCCCACGGCCGCGACGTCGCCCCGCACCGGGCCGGTGCCCCGGTCCGGGGCGGGCGGCGGTACGGAGGTGATCTCGCGGCCCCAGAGCCACAGTCCGGAGAGCAGGACCGCCCAGGCCGCGGCGATCGCGAGGCGGCCCGCGACGCGGGAGCGGGCGGTCATGAGCTCGGGTTCCGGTCGCCGTCCGGGCGGCGGGCGCGCAGTCCGCGCCCCACGACCACGAGGGCCGCGACGCAGGCGAGGACCAGGCCGACGACGGCCTGTCGCAGCCCCGGGCCGGTGCCCTCGCGGTCCTCCGCCTCGGGCCCCGGGGCTCCGCCGCCGCCCGCGCTGACCGGCGCGGTCGGCGTGGCGGCCGGCGCGTCCGGCTCCGCTCGACCGGGGCCGCCCTGTCGGCCCGGTTCGGTCACGCGCACGGCCGCGGGGACGACGTGGTCCCGGCCGGCGCAGCTGACGGTGATCCCGTACGGGCCGGGCGCCGCACCGGACCGCAGCCGCGCCTCGGCGAACAGTCCGGTGCCGCGGGGGGCCGGGGCGAGGTCGGCGGGGGCGACGAACGCGTCCGACCGGGCGCGGGCGGTGGTGCCCGGGCAACCGGTGACCGTCAGGGCGACCTCGGTGCCCGGGGGTGCCGCCGCGGGGCGTACGGCCAGGACGGCGGGTTCCTGCTCCGGGCCGGTCGCTGCCGCAGCGGCGCCGGTGCCGGTCAGGGACAGGGCCGCCAGGGCGACGACCACCCCGGTGGAACGCTGTGCGAGCGAGCGGATGCGCATCGTGAACCTCCTGGTACCCCCAGGTTCACGCGCCGACCCGGTCCCCGCCCCGCCACCCCGCCCCCACTGCTCCGTTCGAGGGACACATTCCGCCACCCACGTACGGATCAGATGCGGTCGACCAGGTCGGCGATGGAGTCGACGACCCAGGAGGGGCGGAAGGGGAACTTCTCGATCTGGTCCCGGGAGGTGAGTCCGGTGAGGACGAGGAACGTCTCCATCCCGGCCTCCAGTCCGGCGAGGACGTCCGTGTCCATCCGGTCGCCGATCATCGCGCTGGTCTCGGAGTGCGCACCGATCGCGTTCAGTCCCGTCCGCATCATCAGCGGGTTCGGCTTGCCCGCGAAGTACGGGTCCTTGCCGGTGGCCTTGGTGATCAGCGCGGCGACGGAACCGGTCGCGGGCAGCGGGCCCTCCGTGGACGGTCCGGTCTCGTCGGGGTTGGTGCAGATGAACCGGGCGCCGTCGTTGATCAGTCGGACGGCCTTGGTCATCGCCTCGAAGGAGTACGTCCGGGTCTCGCCCAGGACGACGTAGTCGGGGTCGTGGTCGGTCAACACGTAACCGATGTCGTGCAGGGCGGTGGTCAGGCCCGCCTCGCCGATGACGTACGCGGTGCCGCCGGGCCGCTGGTCCTCCAGGAACTGCGCGGTGGCGAGCGCGGAGGTCCAGATGTTCTCGACGGGCACGTCGAGGCCCATGCGGGCGAGCCGCGCGTGCAGGTCCCGCGCGGTGTAGATGGAGTTGTTCGTCAGCACGAGGAAGGGACGGTCGCCCTCCCTCAGCTTCTTGATGAACGCGTCCGCGCCGGGAATCGGCACGCCCTCATGGATCAGGACCCCGTCCATGTCGGTGAGCCACGATTCGATGGGCTTGCGCTCTGCCATGTGCCGGTCTCCTGGGAATCCGTGACTGCGGTGCTGGTGTGGCGCCGGAACGACTCTGTGCCGACGCCACCCAGATTAGTCACCACGGCCGGATACTGACCCTGCCGGTCACCGGGAAACCGCAGGTCCGCGGGTCCCGCAGCGCGCACTCAGCGGCGACCGCGCAGCTTGCCCAACAGCTGCCGGGCCTGCGCCCGGCGGCGCGGGTCGGCGGCGGCCCGCCGTACCTCGCTCACCGCCCGCTGACCCTGCGGGCTGCGCACAAAGCTCATGATCTTGCTCAACAGTCCGGCCATCTTCTTCTCCTCATCGGCTCTGTCCGCTCAACACCGGCCGCGCCCCGTCGATTCCGCGCCCCCGGGGCCACCACCTCGCACCTTCCCGCCCCCGGGGAAAACACGTCGCCTCCGACCCGGCCCGCTGACTACCCTCCCCCATCGGTCAAGTGGAGGTGACGGCCCCCGGCCGGTGTACCCGGCACCGGCCCCGGGCCGGTACAAGTGCCCTGCCGTGGCCGCGCGTCACGGTGCCGCCCGCCCCGGCGCGGCGGCGCATCCCCGTACCCGGGTGCCCCACGCACCCGCCCCACACGACGGAGGCAGACCTTGATGACCAGCCAGGCGCCCGCGCGCGCCGGACGGCGGGAGTGGGCCGGGCTCGCCGTGCTCGCCCTGCCGACGCTCCTGATCTCCATGGACGTGACCGTCCTGTACCTGGCGGTCCCCCAGCTCAGCGCCGATCTCGGTCCCTCGTCCACCGAGCTGCTGTGGATCATGGACGTGTACGGCTTCCTCATCGCGGGCGCCCTGGTGCCGATGGGGGTGGCGGGCGACCGGTACGGGCGACGGAAGCTGCTGTTGGCGGGGGCCACCCTGTTCGGCGTCGCCTCGGTGCTCGCCGCGTACGCGGACAGCCCGCAGACGTTGATCGCGGCACGGGCGCTGCTCGGGCTGGCGGGCGCGACGTTGATGCCGTCGACCCTCTCGCTCGTCCGGGTGATGTTCGTGGACCCGGCGCAGCGCGGGGTGGCGATCGCCGTGGTGATGACCAGCTTCTCCGTGGGCACGACGGTGGGCCCGCTGCTGGGCGGACTGCTGTTGGAGTTCTTCTGGTGGGGCTCGGTCTTCCTGCTCGGGGTGCCGGTGATGTTGCTGTTGCTGGTCCTGGGACCGCTGCTGCTGCCCGAGTACCGGGACCCGCAGAGCGGGCGGGTGGATCCGACGAGCGTGCTGCTGTCGATCGGCTCGATGATCGGCGTCGTCTACGCGGTCAAGGAGACCGCCGCGCACGGCTTCGCCTGGACGACCGTGTCGGCGGGCGTCGCCGGGCTCGCGCTCGGCACCTGGTTCGTCCGGCGGCAACTCGCCCTGACCGAACCGCTGCTGGACCTCGCGCTGCTGCGGGACCGGGTCATCAACACCTCGCTCGGTACGTATCTGTTGGGGATGTTCGCGATGGGCGGGACGCAGGTGTTCATCGCCCTGTACCTCCAGGAGGTGTTGGGGCTGTCGCCGCTGCTCGCCGGGGTGTGGATGGTCCCGGCGTCGCTGGGGACGGTCGCGGGTTCGATGTTGGCCCCGGTGCTCGTCCGGCGGTGGCGGCCCTCGGTGGTGATCGCCGCGGGGCTGACCCTGGCGGGCGCCGGGTTCGGGGTGCTGGGCGCGGCAGGTCCGCACGATCTGACGGTGCTGGTCCTCGGGTACCTGATGGTGGCGTTGGGCCTCAGTCCGATGATCACCCTGTGCACGGACCTGGTGATCGGTGCGGCGCCGTCCCGGCGGGCGGGGGCGGCGTCGGCGATGTCCGAGAGCAGCGGCGAACTGGGGGTGGCGCTCGGGGTCGCGCTGCTCGGCAGCCTCGGGACGGCGGTGTACCGGGCCTCGGTCGGGGACGGTCTGCCGACGGGGCTGCCGGCCGGTGCGGCGGACACCGTGCGCAGGACCCTGGGCGGGGCCGGGTCGGTCGCGGCGGACCTGCCGGGGGGCCTGGCGGAGCCCCTGTTGGCGGCCTCGCGGGAGGCGTTGACGTACGGGCTGAACGTCACCGCCGCGGTGGCCGGCGCGGTGACGGTGGCCACTGCCGTCTGGGCGGGGCTGCGGCTGCGGGGCGTCCCGGTCACCCGGGCGGCGGGGCCCCTGGACGCCGCCGCCCCCGGCGCCCCCGACCCGTCGAAGGGTCCCGACGGGTCGGACGGGTCGGACAAGACGGACGGGTCGGACGGGTCGGAGGGGCAGGCCGTGGGGCGCACGGTGTGACGGGGCGGTGTGATGCGGGCGGCGCGAGGTGGGCGGCGTGAGGTCGCGGGCGCGGGCTACCGCCGTGGCGGCCTGATGCGACGGGCCGCCAGGTAGACGGTGGTGCCGGCGAGCAGCAGGGCCGCCGCGGCGGCGACGAGGGCGGACGCCCGCTGACCGGTCATCGCCAGCTGGTGGGGGTCGGGCGCCGGGGCGTCGGAGGGATCGGCGGGCGGGGCCGTCGGGGCGTCGGACGGCCCCGGTCCGGTGGAAGCGGCGGCGGACGGGGAGGTGCGCGGGTGACCGGGGGGCGGGGGTCCGCCCGGGGTCACCCGGAAGGCGTACGGGTCCGCCGCGCCGACCCAGGCACCGTCGTCGTGGTCCCGTTGGACCAGGGCGGCGCTGGCCGTGACCCGGTCGGCGGGCGCGTCCGCGGCGAGGGCGAGCCGGACCGGAACGGCGAGCTCGCCGCGGGGGCCGATGGTGAAGCCGGGGAAGGCGTCGTCCGGCACGGCCACGTTCTCGTCGCGCTCCGTCCGTTCGATCCGCGCGGGGTGCCAGCGGGTGCCGTCGTGGAAGTCCAGCCGCACCTGGGCGGCCCGCAGCCGTCGCCGGTCGTCGGCGAGGACGACGACCGGGTACACGGAACGGAACGCGGTGGTCGTGCGGTTGGCCACGGTGAGCGTCCAGGTGGCGGGCGCACCGGGGCGGTAGTCGGCGGGCGCGTCCGTCACCTCGGCGCTCAGCGGGAACGCCCCGGGGCGGGCGGTGGCCGCGGGCAGCGGGGTGTCGGGCAGCGGCAGCCCGCGCAGCGCGGGGGCGGGCGCCGGGACCGCGCGTCCATGGGCTGTATGAGCCGCATGGACTGCGTGGGCCGCGGGAACGGCGTGTGCGGTGGGGACGAGGGCCAGGGCCGCGGCGGCGAGGAGCCGGAGGAGACGACCGGCGCGGCACGGGTACGGGGCGGGCGGGGTCATGGCGGCGGCCTCCCGGTTCGGTGGCACCTGGAGGCTTCCAGCGGGGCGCCCGGGGCGAACGGCGGGCGCCGGACACCCACCCGATCGGCGTCCGGCTGTCCCCTGAACACCGGGCCCGTCCGGGCACCGTTCGGGTGGTCGCCGCGCCACCCGCGTCCGCCGGGTCGCCCGCTCCGCTCCGAGGTGGTGTTCCGCGGTAGGCAACCCGGGCGCCGTGTCGTCCGTCCTCCGGGGCAGGGGGGCCGGGGACGCTCGGCCACCGCGCGTGACGGCATCCGTCGCGGCCGGGACCCCTTCGGCGGGCGTCGGGCCCCTTGCCCTCCCCCTGAAACCGGGGTCCGGGGTCCGGCGTCGGGCCCGGGGACCGCTCCCCTCCTGCGGTCCCCGGGTCGCCCCGGGTCCGAGGCGTCCTCGCCCGGACCACGTCCCGGTGCCCCGTAAGGCCCGCCTCCGACGTCCTCGTCCGGCTCTAAACGTCGGGAACCCGCCAACTCTGCCGGGAACGCAACCCTCGTGTCCGCCCCCGCCTCCCTCTGGGTGAAGGGAGGGGTCCCTGATCCCCCAGGGACCCCTGTGCCCTAGCTGCAAGGAGGACCACCTTGACCACCAGAGCCTGGCGTACGGGAGTCGCCACCACGGCGGCACTCGTACTAGCGGCGGGTGTACCGGAGTTGGCGTACGCCACGCAGGAGGGGGCACCGGCGAACGCCGAGCAGGCCCCACGGTCGACCGGCGGCCAGTTGCCGGACGGTTGGCGAATATCCGGTACGGGCCCGGAGCGGGAACTCGTCTGGACCGCGTCGAAGCCCGTTCCGATCGGCGACTCGCGCGTCGAGTTCCACGCCGGGGACGTCCGGCTGGGCGTGCCGGTCGCCTCGAAGGACCAGCGGACCTTCCGACTCCCCCTGGGTGCCGCACAGGTCGGTGCCGGTGACGACCTGAAGGTGCTGGCGAGCGGGCGCCGGTTGGACGAGGCGGGACAGCGGGCCGAGGCCCGTCGTCGATCTGCCGCCCCCGAACAGCGCGCCGCGAACGCACCGTTGGCGCCGGCGAACCCCGTCGACCCGGGCGTGAAGGGCCGTTACCAGACCACCAGTGGCGAGTACAGCCTCTCCTCCGTGAAGCTGCCGGACTTCCCGGCCAAGGTCGAGATGAAGGCCACCGTCGTCGGACCCAAGAACGCGACCGGCCCCCGCCCCCTCGCCCTGTTCCTGCACGGCCGCCACGCGACCTGTTACAACGCGACCGGCGAGGACAACATCGACTGGCCCTGCCCGTCCGGCTTCCAGCAGATCCCCAGCTACAAGGGCTACCTGCACGACCAGAAGCTGCTGGCATCCCAGGGCTACGTCACCGTCTCCATCTCCGCGAACGGCGTCAACGGCCAGGACAACAACGTCGAGGACGCCGGTGCGCAGGCCCGTTCGTCCCTCGTCCGTCAGCACCTGGCCCGTTGGGCGGGGTGGGCGAAGGACCCGGCCACCGCGCCCGCGGCGGTCAAGCGGCTGCCCAAGGCGAACCTGGACAAGGTCCTCCTCGTCGGGCACTCCCGCGGCGGCGAAGGCGTCAACCGCGCCGCCCTGGACACCCTGCACAAGGCACCCGCCGCCGCCGACGGCTACCGCGGACCCGTCCGCTGGAAGATCCGCGGCACCGTCCTCATCGGCCCGACCATCTTCGGCCACAACCCCGCACCCGACGTGCCCTCCCTCACCCTGCTCCCCGGCTGCGACGGAGACGTCTCCGACCTCCAGGGCCAGATCTACGCCGACGGCACCCGCGGCACCAGCCGCGGCAAGGCACTCCACAGCAGCGCCTACGTCATCGGCGCCAACCACAACTACTTCAACACCGAGTGGACGCCCGGCCAAGCCGTCGCCCCGGCGAACGACGACTGGGACGAGGGCAACGTCGACGCGGTGTGCTCGGTCGGCACCGCCGCCCGGCTGAAGCCCGCCCAGCAGCAGAAGGCCGGGTCGACGTACATCGCCGCCGCGGCGCGGCTGTTCGTGGCCGGTGACGACAAGGTCCGCCCCCTGCTCGACGGTTCGCACCGCAGTGCGCCCTCGGCGGGCCAGGCGCGCGTCCTCACCCACGCGGTCGGCGCCCACCGCAAGCCCGCGATCCTGCCCACCACCTCCACCAAGGTCACCGGCGGCAAGGTCTGCAACCAGGTCGACCGCAACGAGGCGAAGAGCTGCCTGCCCGAGGAGAGCGTGTTCCGCTCCCCGCACTTCGCCTGGTGGACGGTCCCCTCGGAGCCGGACCGGCACGCGGTGACGGCCAAGTGGTCCCGTACGGGTTCCCCCGTCAAGGTGACGCCGTCCCGGCCGTTCTCGGTGAAGGGCTCCGACGCGCTCGCGCTGCGCGTGATCGTGCCGCCCAACACCACCGGCACCAAGCTGGACGTCCGCGTCACCGACACCAACGGCCGTCGGGCCGACCTGGGCCGGGTCACGGTGGACGGACTGCCCGGCACCCGCATGACCACCTCCGGCTGGGCCCGTGAGGTCCGCGTCCCGCTGAAGGCCGCGGTGCGCGCCGGACTCGACCAGAGCAAGCTCAAGAGCCTCGAACTCGTCCCGCGCACCACCAAGGGCGAGCTGCTGCTGATGGACGCCTGGGGTTGGCGCCCCGGCACCCCGGCGCCCGACCCGGCGAAGAACATGCCGCGCATCGACCTCGGCACCCTCACCGTCAAGGAGGGCGACTCCGGTACCCGTACCGTCCGGCTGCCGGTCAGCGTCTCCGGGCAGGGCACCGGCAAGGTCCGGGTCTTCGTGGTCTCCCCCGGCCAGGGCGTCAAGCACCGCACGGTGACCGTCAAGCCGGGCAGCCAGGGCGTGGACGTCCCGTTCACGGTGAAGGGCGACAAGCTCTTCGGGGAATCCGAGTGGAACTACGTGTACGCCAAGGCGGTGCGCGGCGCGGTGGTCGGTGCGACCGACGGCTCGTTGACCGTGCAGAACGACGACCCGATGCCCGAGGTGACCGTGACGCCGGTCGCCGACGACGTGGCCGAGGGCAAGCCGCTGACCTGGCGGGTCGCCCTGTCCGCGGCCACCGAGTCGGACTTCTACCTGGCGAACCTCCGCATCCTCCCCGTCACCTCCGGCGCCGAACTGTCCACCAAGGACGTCGACCCGACCTGGTTGCTGGACCAGCTGGGCATCGAGCCGAACCCGGAGCTCGCGCTGTCCCGGGTCTACCCGGAGCCCTACCACCCGTGGCTGTGGCTCAACGTGCCGCAGGGTGAGCGGAGCGCGCTGGTGTCCGTGCCGACCCTCGCCGACACGGTGAGCGAAGGCACGGAGCACCTGCGCCTCCAGCTCGCCGTCAGCGACGAGGAGAGCGGCGACGTGCAGTACGGCCCGGAGTTCACCGGGACCGTGCGGGACACCGCCTGACCCCGGTGGACCCGGCCGCGCCGTTCGGGCGGGGCCGGGTCCACCGGCACGCGCCCGACTCCGTCGCCCCCGTCCTTGCACGGGGGCGACGGCGTTGGTTGAGTGGCCCGCATGACGACAGCCGCCAGCCGTTCCCCGCTCCGCGTCGGGCTCATCGGTTACGGAGTCGCGGGCTCCGTCTTCCACGCCCCGCTGATCGCCGCCGATGCGGGGCTGGTCCTCGACACCGTCGTCACGGGGAACCCCGAGCGCCGGGAGCAGGCCGGGAAGGCCCACCCGGGCGTGCGCACCGTCGACACGGCCGACGCGCTGTGGGAGCGGGCGGACGAGCTGGACCTCGTGGTCGTCGCCTCGCCCAACAAGACGCACGTGCCGCTGGCCACCACCGCCCTGGAAGCGGGGCTGCCGGTCGTCGTGGACAAGCCGGTCGCCGGGACCGCGGCGGAGGCCCGGGAGCTGGCGGCGCTCGCCGGGGCACGCTCACTGCTGCTGTCCGTCTTCCAGAACCGCCGCTGGGACAACGACTTCCTCACCCTGCGCCGCCTCCTCGGGACCGGTGAACTCGGGGACGTCTGGCGGTTCGAGTCCCGCTTCGAACGCTGGCGTCCGCAGCCGAAGGGCGGCTGGCGCGAATCGGGGAACCCCACCGAGATCGGCGGACTGCTGTACGACCTGGGCAGCCACGTCGTCGACCAGGCGCTCGTCCTGTTCGGCCCGGTGACGACGGTGTACGCGGAGGTCGACGTGCGCCGCCCCGGTGCCGAGGCCGACGACGACACCTTCCTCGCGCTGACCCACGCCGGCGGGGTCCGCTCGCACCTCCACGTGTCCTCCGCCACCGCGCAGCTCGGCCCCCGCTTCCGGGTCCTCGGCTCCAGCGCCGGCTACGTCAAGTACGGCCTCGACCCGCAGGAGGCCGCGCTGCGCGAGGGGGCGCGGCCCGGTCCCGGCGCCGCCTGGGGCGTGGAGCCGCAGGCGATGTGGGGGCGGGTCGGCTCCGGCGAGTCCCCGTTGACCGGTGGGGGGCGGCCCGAGCCGAGCGTGCCGGGCGACTACCCCGCGTTCTACTCGGCGGTCGCCGCGGCGGTGCGCGACGGCGCGCCCAACCCGGTGCCGCCCGAGGAGGCCGCCGCCGCCCTCGACGTCCTGGAGGCGGCCCGCCGGTCCGCCGAGCAGGGCGGCCCGGTGACCCTGTGAGGCCCCGGGCCGGGGTGCGCGGGTTCAGCCTGCGGACGCGGCGGGGGCCGGGGTCCGGTAGAGCAGGGCGCGTTCGGCCACCGTCCACGCCGCGCTGGTGACCACGTACAGGGCTGCGGCCAACGGCACCACGGCGACCGTCACCAGCGTCAGGAACCCCATCAGCGGCATGAACCGGGTCATCGCGGCCATGCCCGGCAGCGCTTCGGCGTCCGCCGCCAGCGCCGGCGCCGCGGCCAGCTGGGCCTTCGTCAGGCGGTAGCCGAGCGTCGCGACGACGGCCACCACCAGGAACAGCAGCAGGTACACGGTCCCCGCGCCGCCGAACGGGCCGCCGTGCGCCCAGGCGTCCGTCCAGCGGTCCCCGAGCGGCGCCCCGCCGAGTGCGTGGTCCAGCAGCGCATTGGCTTCGCCGCCGATCCGGGAGCTGGAGAACAGCTGGTACAGCAGGAAGAACGCGGGCACCTGGAGCAGGCTCGGCAGGCATCCGGACAGCGGCGACACCTTCTCCTTGGCGTGGAGTTCCAGAACGGCGCGCTGGAGCCGCTCCGGGTCGCGGCGGTGCCGGGCCCGCAACTTGGCGACCTGGGGCGCGAGCGCGGCCCGGGCCTTCTGACCGCGGGCCGCCGCCCGGGACAGCGGGTGGACGAGGAGCCGCACCAGGGCCGTGAACAGGACGATCGCGGCGGCGGTGGCGGCGCCGCCGAAGAGCGGGGTGAGCAGCTCGGCGAGCAGGGCGACGAGGTCGGCGAACGCCGAGAGCCCCGAGGAGAAGACGGAGAAGACGGACATGCGGGGTCCCTTCCGGGCGGTGCCGTGCGGGCGCACCGCAGCACCGGGCGCACCCGGGCGCGGGGCGGCGGGTGCGGGGCACGGCGGGGTGCGGGGCACGGGCGGAACATGACGGGTCGGTCGGATGACCAGGGCGGTCGGCCGGGTCCCGCGGGCAGGGGCCCGGCGGGAGCGGCGTGACGGCGCACTGGGTGACGGCCCGTCGGCGGCGCCGGCGGTGGGGTCCCGGGTACGGGTTCGGCGCCCGTACGGGGCGGGAGGCACCACGGCGACACCCCGGAGGGGTACCGGGCGGATGTCGGGACGTCCCGGGAGACCCGGGGCGGCTCCGCCTAGGCGGCCGTCACGACCGCGCGCCCCGGCGCCCGGGGACGGGTGCGGCCCGCCGCGTCGGGATCGCGCTGGGGCAGGAAGGCGGTGCGCCGCTCCCGGTCGCGCAGGGCGGTGCGGACCCGGGTCCGCGGCACGGCGGGCACCCGGTGGGCCGCGGTGAGGAAGCCGGCGGCGAGGGCCGTGCCGGCGGCGGCGGTCGCCGCGAGGGCGACGGCGGCGGAGAGGCTGCCGGTGTCGGCGAGGTGGAGCAGGAGCAGTTCGAAGACGGCGAACACGCCGAGGGCGGCCAGGAACCGGAACGTCGACGACCGACCCGACGACCGTCGGGCCCGTACCGCCGTGTTCCCCGTCCCGCCGTGCACGTTGCGCCCTCCCCGACCGAAGTGGTCTCCCACCCTCACCGTACAGGCCGTTATACAGGATCGTGTCCCGCGGCCGGGAGTCCCGTGGTGGGCTCCGGCTCGCCCCACCACCGTCGGTGCTCCGCAGTACGGTGTGGTGTCATGCGCCCCGACACCCCTGCCGAGCACGCCGATTCCGCCGCCCACGTTGCCGAAGCCGAGCGCCTGGAGCGCACGGCCGGGCTCTATCCCCAGGACGCCGAGCACCTGCTGTCGCAGGCCGCCGCGCACCTCGAACTCGCGGGTGAACGCGCACGCGCCAGCGCCCTGTACGACCGGTTGTTGTCCTCCGGTGCCGCCGTGCCACTGGAGAACCCCGCGCTGGTCCGTGCGCTGAAGGCCGCCAACCTGTGGGAGTACGGCCACGAGGCCGAGGCCCGCGCGATCATCGACGGCGTGCGCGCGACCGCGCCGCGCACCCCCGGCCCGTGGGTGATCGTCGCGGAGGCCCTGGAGGCGCACGACGAACTCCAGGAGGCCCACGAGACGTTCACCCGGGCGGCGACGGTGCTGATGGGCACGGCGGGCGAGGACCCCGAGCCGCCGCAGGAGGTGCGGCCGGTGCTGTTCGGACGGCACCGGGTGCGGCGGATGCTCGGCGAGGCGCACGACGCCTGGGACACCCTGGCGGACGGCCTGCACACCGGGCCGGTGCCGCTGGACGAGCTGCACGACCCGAAACGCGTGTGGTCGCTGGGGTCGGACGACCCGGCGGAGCTACGGGCCGAGATCTCCCGGCTCCGCGCCGAGCTGGGCGGCTACCGCCAGCAGCTGTCCCGTCCCTTCCCGGTGGCGGTCCTGCACTGGCCGGCCGGTGAGCTCGCCGAACTGGTCGCGGCGTACCCGTCGCTCGCCGCGGAGTACCCCTCGCACGAGGAGCACCTGGCGACGATAGAGGCCGCACTGCGCGAGCTGGCCGCCTCGGGCACCCCGAACCTCGGCATCGTCACCGCGACGGTGCCGTCCTACGAGGCGTTCGCCGCTTCCGAGGGCGCCGGCCCCGCCGAGGTGTCGCTGCTCCCCCAGTACGCCACCACCCTGGCGTCCCGGGGGCGGGCCCGGCCGTGGCCGCCGGCGGCCACGGACCCCTGTTGGTGCGCCTCGGGCCGGACCTACGGGGAGTGCCACGGGGTGCGTTGACCCCCGCTCGACGGGCGCCGGGGCCGGGGGTGCCGCCCGGTCACAGGGCCGCGGGCGCCCGTCCCCGCAGGGCGTCCAGGTCGACGGTCTCCGCCATGCGGTGGTAGCCGGCGTCGCTGGGGTGGAGGTGGTCACCGGAGTCGTAGTGGGGGTGCAGGGCCTTCGGGTGGTACGGGTCGCGCAGGGCCCGGTCGAAGTCGACGACCTCGTCGAAGACGCCGCCCGCGCGGATCTCGGCGTTCACCGCCTGCCGGACCTCTTCCAGGTCGTCGCGGTAGCCGCGGTGGCCGTGGAAGGGCATCAGGGTGGCGCCGAGGACGCGCAGCCCGCGGGCGTGGGCGCTGCGGGTCAGTTCGCGCAGACCGGCGGTGATGCGCTCCGGGTCGGTGACGTGCGGGGCGCGCAGGACGTCGTTGATGCCGAGGGCGATCACCACTGCGCGCACTCCGCTGCGGTCCAGCACGTCGCGCGGGTAGCGGGTCAGGCCCCGCGGGTTGTCGGCGGGGTCCCCGGTGCCGTCGGACAGGATGCGGTTGCCGCTGATGCCGAGGTTGGCGACGCCGTAACGGGGGCCGTCGGGGGCGGCGCGCAGCCGGTCGGCGAGCACGTCGGGCCAGCGGCGGTCGGCGTCGACGGTGGCGGTGACCCCGTCGGTGAGCGAGTCGCCGAACGCGGCCAGGGTGCCCTGGGCGCCCCCGCCGCGGACGTCCAGTGCGGTCGCGTACCGCCAAACGGGTGTCTTGCGGGTGTACGCGGCGCCGCTCACCGCGCCCGCGTGGTCGCCCCGGGCCAGGTACGAGGTCTGGCGGGCCCGCGGGTGGTACGTCACCGGGCCGGACGGGGTCGGCGCGTAGGTGGTGATCAGCACGTTCCCGTCGGCGGGCACCCGGAGCGCCACCGCGTCCGAGACCACCTGCCCGCCGGGCGGCACCCGTACGGAGGCCCGCCCCGCGAAGGTCAGCCGACGGACGGTGCCGCGCACGGCCGCCGCGGATTCGCGGTCCGCGGCCACGGCGAGCGTCGCGTGCGTCACGTGCAGCGGGGTCGTCCCGTACAGGTGGGAGAGGGTCACCCGGGCGCCGGTGCCGCCGATGCTGGTGTGCACCACGTTGCGGACGGACCAGTCGGCGAGGCCGCCGGAAGCGGTGCCCGGTTCGGCGCCGGCGGGTGCGGTGGCCCAGCTGGTGGCCCAGCGGCCGGCCGAAGCGGAGTCGGCCGACACGGAGCCGGGGCCCGCGCTCTCGGTGCGGGGCGCGGGTACGGTGCGCGCGTGGGGGCGGTCGTCGGCGGCGGTGCGCACCGTGCCGGTCCAGATGCCGCCGGAGACCAGCAGCACCAGGCCGAGCAGCACGGCCAGCAGGACGCCGGCACGGGAGCGGAAGAAGGCCCCCGGAGCCCGGTCGGGACGCTCGGTCATACGTCGCTCGCTCCTCGGACGGGGAGCCCCCCCGGGGCTCCGGTCTGATCACCTCATGATGCGCCACCCGGCCCACGCTCGGGCGGGGAGTCCGGAAATGACCCGCTTTCCGGTGGTCACCGGGAACTCGTGGGACGTTTTGGGCGTACGACGGTGAGGAGCGCCCCTCAGGGGGCGTCCCGCTGGGCCTGCGCGGTTCCGTGCGGGTGCGTCGTGGCTGGTCGCGCAGTTCCCCGCGCCCCTGACGGGGCGCGCCCCCTGTGGCACACGGGCCGGAAGGCGCCCCGATAGGGGCGCGGGGAACTGCGCGGGAGACCACGGCGCACCCGCACGGCTCGACGGCTCGGACGGATCGAGAAAAGGGACAATGGCCGACAGGGGCCGCTCGGCGGCCCCCACCGGTGGCCGACGGGCAACGCACGAGAGCGGACGGGTACGGAAGCGGATGGAGCGGATGGAAGGGTCCGAGGGGCCGAAGGCGACCGAGGGACCGGGGCGGACCAGGACGGCGGCCGGGAGCCCCCGGCCGGGACGCGGCGGGTTCACGTTCAGCGAGGCGGATGCCGAACGGCAGCGCGGCGTGCGGCGGATGAAGCTCACCGCGACGGGGCTGCTGGTGTTCGTGGCCCTGGTGTACGTGCTCGCCAAGTGGGCCCAGAGCAACGGCGCGGGCGCCTGGACGGGGTACGTGGCGGCGGCGGCCGAGGCGGGCATGGTCGGCGCGCTCGCTGACTGGTTCGCGGTGACCGCGCTGTTCCGGCACCCGCTGGGGCTGCCGATCCCCCACACGGCGATCATCCCGACCAAGAAGGACCAGCTCGGGGCGTCGCTCGGGGAGTTCGTGGGCGAGAACTTCCTCTCCCGCGAGGTGGTCCGTTCCCGACTGCGCTCGGTCGGCATCGGCAACCGGCTCGGTGCGTGGCTCGCCCAGCCGGAGCACGCCGACCGGGTGACCGCGGAGCTGGCCACCGCGCTGCGCGGGGCGCTCACCGTGCTGCGGGACTCCGATGTGCAGGCCGTCGTCGGCGAGGCCATAACGCGGCGGGCCGACGCCCAGGAGATCGCCCCCGGCATCGGGAAGGCCCTGGAGCGGATCGTCGCGGACGGCGGCCACCGGCGGGTGGTGGACCTGGTGTGCGTGCGCGCCCACGACTGGCTGGTGGAGCACGGGGACTCGGTGATGGACGCCGTGCAGGGCGGGGCGCCCGGCTGGACGCCCCGGTTCGTGGACCGCAAGGTCGGCGAGCGCGTCTACCGGGAACTGCTGCGGTTCGTCACCGAGATGCGGGACATGCCCGACCATCCGGCGCGCGAGGCCGTGGACCGTTTCCTCGCGGACTTCGCCGGCGACCTCCAGTCGGACACGGACACCCGGGCCCGGGTGGAGCGCCTGAAGCGGGAGGTCCTCGCCCGCAGCGAGGTCCAGGACCTGATCGCCTCCGCGTGGTCCTCGGTACGGGCGATGATCGTGGCCGCGGCCGAGGACGAGCGCAGCGAACTGCGGTTGCGGGTGCGCACCTCCCTGCTGTCGCTCGGCGCGCGACTGTCCACGGACGCCGGACTCCAGGGCAAGGTGGACGGCTGGATCGAGGGCGCGGCGGTGTACGTGGTGACCACGTACCGGGACGAGATCACCTCGCTGATCACGGACACCGTGGCCGGGTGGGACGCCGAGCACACCTCGAAGAAGATCGAGGCGCACATCGGGCGCGACCTCCAGTTCATCCGCATCAACGGAACGGTGGTCGGCTCGCTGGCGGGACTGCTCATCTACGCGGTCTCGCACCACCTCTGGTCCTGACCCGCGGCACCCGGCCCGTCCGCACCCGCCCCGGTGCGGACGGGTCAGTCCTTGCCCGGGGGGAGCTCCCCGCGGCGGGCCGCCCGGCGGTCGAGCTTCTCCTGCCGGCGCTCCGCCTTCAACCGCTCCTTCTCGGCGCGGGTCACCTTGCGGCGGACGCCGACCCCGCCCCAGAAGGCGAACCCGGTGACGATCACGCGGGGCGCGGCGGGATCGGTGTGCTCCTCGGGGTCGGGGTGGTCGAAACCGCCCATGATCCCGATGCCGCGCACCACGACGTCGACGCCGGGCGGCACGGTCACGTCGACCCCGCCCATCACGGCGATGCAGTTGATCACGATCTCGTTGTCCTGGAAGTCGGCGTCCCGCAGGTCGATGTCACCGCCGCCCATCAGCGCGAAGGCGTTGAACCTGCGGGGTGCCGTCCAGCGGCCCTTGCGCTCGAAGGCGCTCATGATCGCGACGCCCATCGAGGAGGTGGGCTCACCGCCGATCCGCTCCGGCCAGCGCGGGCCGGTGGCCGTACCGGGGGACTTCACCAGCGAGGTGGGCGCGGTGCCGACCTCGGGCAGGTCGCGGGTGATCGGCGCGAGTTCCCCGTAGGTGCGGGCCGCGTAGGCGGCCTCCAGCCGCTCCCCGAACTCGTCGAGGTCGAGGCGGCCCTCCGCCATCGCGTCGCGCAGTCGCTCGACGACCAGTTCCCGGTCGGCGTCCGACGCCCGTAGTTGTGCCGGGTTCAGCTCCTGGCCACGGGGCGCGGGGGCGTTCGCAGGGGAGGGCTCCCGTGCGGGGTCGGCGGCGGGTCCAGGCTCAGCGTCCGTCATGCGTTCAGCCTACGAGTTCGCCCCCGATCCCACTACGACGGGCACCCCTGGCTCACCCCTGAAGCGGTGCGCCGCGGTGGGCTAGCTGTGGACGCGGTAACCGCAGCCGCACTCCCACTTGACGAGGTGGTGGTCCTTCGCTCCGGTCATGTACCGCCCGCACTGTCTCGGGCACGCGGTGCGCACGGCGCCGCCGTCCATCTGCCGGTACGGGTTCCAGTACGGCTGCCGGCCGCCCGACGGGGGCTGTTGCTCCATGGGCGCAGACTAGGGCAGATCACCATCCGTGGGGCACACCTCACCCGGTGGGTGCGGGCGGTGCGGGGACCACGGCCGGGGTGGCCATGCCGTTGTCGGCCAGGGCGATTTCGTCCAGTTCGACGCTGCGGACGAGGACGCCGGGCAGGTCCGCGAACCGACTCAGCGCGTCGGCGACCGCCTCGGTCAGGGTCTCCGCCTCGAACGCGCACGTGAAGCGGGCGTACCCGGGTGCTTCCTCCAGGGCGATGCGCCCGTCGTGGAAGCTCGCCAGGCCCGCGAGCGTGTCGTCCTGCTCCTCGGTGAGGGCGTCCTGAAGGACCAGGTTGAAGTACCAGTTACGCACAGTTCGCATGCCTCCGCGTGAATCGGTCGATGCCGTTCGCCTCTTCCGTCGGGTTCTGCGGGGTGCAGGCCACCGTGTGCCTGACGCTGCAGGGACAGCAGATGAGGTAACCCCAGCGATGGCCTTTCCCCGTTCGGGTCACCTTCAGTCCCACCGCCTCCGCCCGCTTCAGCGCCGCCTCGACATCCTTCTTCTGATGACGGTCTCCGATTCCCATTCGGCTTTCCTACTACCAGCCCGGTCGACTACGAAGACCACCGAGGGACTCACCACCCGAACGAGCGACCGTCTACCCACCGCGGGCGGCGGTCGGCTAGCCGTCACTGTCCCTCCCGGCCCGCGTACATGCGGGCGATGACCGACTCGATGTCCGGCTCCCGGACCGACAGGTCGGCGAGCGGGTACTCGGCGGCGATCCGGGCGACCAGGGGCGCCGCGGAGCCCTCCGCCGGGAAGGCGAGCCACTGGCGGGGGCCCTCCACCTTGACCACCCGGGCCGCGGTGCCGACGTCGATCGGCCCGAGCTCGCGCTCCAGGTCCACCACGAGGGTCCGTTCGCTCTTGCCCGCCTCGTGCAGCCCGGCCAACGCGCCGTCGTACATGAGCCGTCCGTGGTCGATGACCATCACCCGGCGGCACAACTGCTCGATGTCGGTCAGGTCGTGCGTGGTGAGCAGCACGGTGGTGCCCCGCTCGGCGTTGAGGTCCCGCAGGAACTCCCGCACCCGCACCTTGGAGACGATGTCGAGGCCGATGGTCGGCTCGTCCAGGTACAGCACCTCGGGGTCGTGCAGCAGCGCCGCGGCGATGTCCCCGCGCATCCGCTGGCCGAGCGAGAGTTGCCGCACGGGCACCTCCAACAGCTCGCCGAGCCGGAGGAGTTCCACGCAGCGGTCGAGGTTCTCCTTGAAACGCGCGTCGGGCACCCGGTACATGCGGTGCGCCAGTCGGTACGAGTCGATCAGCGGGAGGTCCCACCACAGGGTGGTGCGCTGGCCGAAGACGACCCCGATGCGGCGGGCGAGCCGGGTCCGCTCCCGGGTCGGGTCGATGCCGGCGACCCGGATGCGCCCCGCGCTGGGGGTGAGGATGCCGGTGAGCATCTTGATCGTGGTGGACTTCCCGGCGCCGTTGGGGCCGATGTAGCCGACCATCTCGCCGCGCGCCACGCCGAACGACAGCGAGTCCACCGCCCGGACCTCGCTGCGCTCCCGGCGCAGGAAACCGGTGCGGCGGCGCACGTCGAAGACCTTCTCGACCCCGTCGAGCGTGATCAGCGGCGCTTCGGGCGGCCCGGCCTGGTCAGGGACGCTTCCCGTGGTCTGTGCCATGTTCCTTCCGGTTCTGTGTGGGGGCGGGGCGGGTGCGCAACCTTGGTCAGCTGCCCGTGCTGCGGTAGCCGCGCAGCCCCGCGCGCCAGGCGAGACCGGCGAGCGCACAGCTCGCCACGGCGACCAGCGGCGGGGCGAAGGCCAGCCAGCTCGGCAGGTCCAGCGGATAGGGGCGGTCCAGGAGGTACAGCGTGGGCAGCCAGTTGACGAAGGCGAGCGGGAAGACGAACGTCACCCCGCGCACCAGCTCCTGGGTGAAGATGGCCGGCGGGTACTGGAGCATGGTGACCCCGCCGTACGTGAACGCGCTCTGCACCTCGGCGGCGTCCTTCGCCGCGAACTGGAACGCCGCGCCCGCGACGAACACCGCGCCGAAGATCCCCGCCCCGCTCAGCACCATCAGCGGGACCATCAGCACCGCGAGCGGGGTCCAGTCCACGTCCACGTGCAGCAGCCCGTACCCGAGGACCAGCGCGCCCTGGGAGACCCGGCCGAGGCGGCGCAGGGCGAAACGGTCGGCGGCGACCTGGGCGAGGACCGGCGCGGGACGCACCAACAGGGTGTCGAGGGTGCCGTCCCTGACCCGCCGCCCCAGCCGGTCGACCGAACCGATCGTGAGGTCGACGAGCCCGAACGAGGTCGAGGCGGTGCCGTACAGCAGCGCGATCTCGGCGAGCGCGTAACCACCGAGCGAGTCGACCTGCGAGAACATCAGCAGGATCGCCACGAAGTCGAGGATGGTGACGGCGAAGTTGCCCAACAGGGTCAGCGCGAACGACACCCGGTAGGTCATCGTGGAGCGGATCCACATGGCGGCGATCATCCGGTAGGTGCGCAGTCCGTCCCGCAGCTTGCCCAGGGCGCCGTCACGGGTTCCGAAGTCCGGGGCGGGCAGCGGTGCGACGGCCCGGGGCGGCTCCCCGTACGGCGCGGGAAGCGTGGTGCGCGGTGGTTCAGCCACCCTGGACCACCACCCTGCGGGTCGCGACCGTCTGGAGGAGCCGGCCCACCAGCAGCAGCGCCACGGCCCACCCGGCCTGGAAGGCGAAGGCGCCCCACAGCCGCGCCCCGGAGTACTGGCCGAGCAGCACGTCGGCCGGCACCTGGATCAACGCGGACCAGGGCAGCGCCCGGGCCACCTCGCCCAGGGCGCCCGGGAAGACGGTGAGCGGCAGCAGCATCCCGGAGAAGAAGATGCCCGCGAGGAATGCGATCTGCGCCACACCCGCACCGTCCAGCAGCCAGAACGCCGTGAGCGCGACGAGGTAGCGGATCGCGAAGCTGACGATCGCTCCGAGGAGCACGGCGAGCAGGAACGCCAGCCAGCGCGAGGGCCCGTCCGGGAGGGCGAGCGGGAAGGCGAGCGCACCGACCGCCAGGGGCACGACACCCCGTCCGAGCAGCTGGAACGCGCCCCGCCCCAGGTCGGCGGCGAGCCACCACCCCTGGAAGTCGACCGGCCGGTACAGGTCGATCGCGATGTCCCCGCTGCGGATGCGTTCCATCAGCTCGTCCTCGAAGCCGCCGCCCATGGTCGCCATCACCGCGAGCAGGCCCTGGCTGACCCACACGAAGGTGAGGGCGTCGGAGACGTCGTAACCGCCGAGGCCGGGGCGCTCGTCCCAGAGGGCGATGAAGGTGTAGGCGAGAATGAACCCGAAGACGGTGTTGGTGAAGACTCCCGCTGCGGTGGCCGTGCGGTACGTCGCGTGGCGTCGGAACCCGCCGGCGACGACCCTCGCGTACAACCATCCGGTGTGCACGTACAACCCCTTCCGGTTCTGCGTCGTCTCCTGTTACGGGGCCGAAGCGCAGAACCCTAGTGGCAGGGCGTGACGCACCGCCACGGGGTTTCGGGGTTCCGGGTCCGGTTGCGTGCCGTGTCACGGGCACCCGAGCAAGGGTGCGAAAGTTGAGACCTGGGGCGCGAAGGTTTACGGGGTGCGCAACCTTGTACGAACCTTTACGGGGTGTATGTGACGTATGACCCGTACGTCCTCAGGGGGCGTCTTCCTCGGTCGTGCCGTGTACCGGCGCGCTCGGGGCAGCGGCAACGGCACCACGGCAGTACCCGCAGTAACAGAAGTATCCGGCGCACGAAGTGAATCGGGAGTTCCGCGAACCATGAGCGACGAGCCGCAACAGCACGACGAGGGCACTACGGGCCCGGAGCCCGAACGCCCCGCGGCACCGCCGACCGGCGAGGGGGAGCGGAGCTCCGGGAGCCCGTCCGGAACCGGGAAGAAGCCTTCGGACACCGGGAGCGGGGCTCCGGCCCCCGGGGGGAAGACCACGGGCACGCCGGGTGCGAGCGGGGCGCCGAAGCCTCCGCAGCGCCCGGCGAAGAGCAGCCCGGCCGGTCCGCGGCCGGCCACCAACGAGGAGCGCTCCTTCGACGCGTTCGCCCCGCGACCGCGCTCCGGCACCTCCGGCGGGAACCGCCCCGCGGGCACCGGTCCCGTGGGCTCCGGTGCGGCACGGCGGCCCGGCGGTCCGGCACCCGAGCGCAAGGCGCCCGAGTCCGCGGCACCGGGGGCCACGGCGCCCGGGGCCAAGGGCGGCGAGCCGAAGGGGCCCGCGCCCGAGGCGACCGGGCCCGGGGCACCCCTGTCCAAGAATCCGCAGTCCAAGGCCCCCCACTCCAAGGGGACCGCGCCCGGGGCGACCGGCGCCGAGGCTCCGGGAGCCGGTCCGGCGGCCAAGGGGCCCGGCCCCAAGGGCGCACCCGCGTCCGGCGGGCCGGGCCAGCGCCCCGCCGCGGAGTCCCGCACCGCGCAGGGCGCACGGGACGACCGCAGCAAGCGCGACGCACCGGGCGCCCCGGGCACCGGCAAGGCACCCGGCGGTCAAAAGGGCGCCGCCGCCGGTGCTGCCGCAGCCGCAGCCGCGGGCACAGGCTCGGGCTCGGGCTCGACGAAGCGACCCGCCGGCCAGTCCGGCCCGTCCGGTCCGTCCGGTCCGTCCGGCAAGCCCGCACCCGGCGCGTCCCCCGCATCGGGACGGACGGCCAGCGGCACCGGAGGCGCCCCCGGCGGCCCCCGCAAGGGCGCGCCCCGCGGGGCCGAGGAGACGCCGGCGGAGCGCACCACCCAGCTCGGCGCCGTCCGCCGCGGCGGCGCGGGCGGGGCAGGCGGGGCAGGCGGCGCGGGACGACCCGGTGGCCCGGGTGGCCCCGCGGCTGCCGGTGGCTCTCCCGAGGAGCGGCCGGTCGAGCGCACCACCCAGCTGCGCCTCCAGAAGCCCGGCACCCCCGCGAAGAGTGGGCAGGGCGCGGTCCCGCCGCCCCGCGGAGCGGACGGCACCGCGGTCTTCGCCGCGGCCGACGGCCCCGCCGGGGAGCCGGCCGGCCCCGACAAGAAGGCGAAGCGGAAGCGGCCCAAGCGCAAGGGCTGGCGCCGGCTCGTGCCGACCTGGCGCTTCACGCTGGCGGCCGTCCTCACGGTGCTGCTGCTGGGGATGGGCGCCTTCATCACCGGCTACATGATCGTGAAGATCCCCGCGGCGAACGCCGCGGCGACCAAGCAGAGCAACGTGTACCTGTACGCGGACGGCTCGCAGCTCGCCCGCGACGGCGAGGTCAACCGGGAGAACGTGCAGCTGTCGCAGATCCCGGAGGACGTCCGGCGCACCGTGCTCGCCGCCGAGGACCGCGACTTCTACGGCCAGTCGGCCGTCGACCCGAAGGCGATGGTCCGCGCCGGCTGGAACACCATGACCGGCAAGGGCAAGCAGTCCGGCTCGACGATCACCCAGCAGTACGTGAAGAACTACTACCTCGCGCAGGAGCAGACCTTCTCCCGCAAGGCGAAGGAGTTCTTCATCTCGATAAAGCTGGACCGCGAGCAGTCCAAGGACGAGATCCTGGAGGGCTACCTCAACACCAGCTTCTTCGGCCGCAACGCGTACGGCATCCAGTCCGCGGCGCAGGCGTACTACGGCGTCGACGTCGAGAAGCTGACCATCGAGCAGGGCGCGTACCTCGCCTCGCTGCTCAACGCCCCGAGCGCGTACGACGTGGTGGCCCACCCGCAGAACAAGCCGCAGGTGGTGTCCCGCTGGAAGTACGTCCTCAACGGCATGGTCACGGAGGGCTGGCTGTCCCAGGAAGAGCGGGACAAGATGAAGTTCCCGATGCCGCGGGAGGCCAAGGGCTCGGTCGGCATGTCCGGCCAGCGCGGCTACCTGGTGCAGGCCGTCAAGGACTACCTGTTCGAGCACGACATCATCAGCGAGGACGTGCTGAACGCCGGCGGGCACCGGATCACCACCACGCTCCAGAAGCCCAAGCAGGACGCCCTGGTCAAGGCGGTCAACGACCAGCTGATGGCCCGGGTCGACAAGAAGGCGCGCAAGGTCGACCGCAACGTGCGGGCGGGCGGCGTCTCCATCGACCCGGCGACCGGGCAGGTCGTCGCCATGTACGGCGGCATCGACTACACCAAGCAGTTCGTCAACAACGCGACCCGACGGGACTTCCAGGTCGGTTCGACGTTCAAGCCGTTCGTGTTCACGTCCGGCGTGGAGAACGACTCGGTGACCCAGGACGGTCGTCCGATCACCCCGAACACGGTCTACGACGGCACCAGCAAGCGCCCCGTGGAGGGCTGGAGCGGCGGCCCGTACGCGCCGGGCAACCAGGACTACGTCAACTACGGGCCGATCACCATCCGGGAGGCCACCGACAAGTCCGTGAACTCGGTGTACGCGCAGATGGCCGTGGACGTGGGCCCCGGCAAGGTGGAGAAGACCGCGGTCGCGCTCGGCGTGCCGAAGAAGACCCCGGACATGCACCCGTACCCGTCGATCGCGCTGGGCGCGGCACGGGCGAGCGTCCTGGACATGACGGGGGCGTACGCGACCCTCGCCAACCACGGCAAGCAGCGCGACTACACCCTGGTCGCCAAGATGACCAAGAACGGCGCGGCGATCGCCCTGCCGAAGCGGACGGCCAAGCAGGTCGTCAGCCGCCAGGCCGCGGACACCACCACCTCGCTGCTGCGCAGCGTGGTCGACAGCGGCTCGGGCATGGCGGCGCTGGCCGCCGAGCGGCCCGCCGCGGGCAAGACCGGTACCGCGGAGAACGACAAGGCGGCCTGGTTCGCGGGCTTCACCCCGGACCTCGCCACCGTGGTCGCGGTGATGGGGCAGGACCCGGTGACCGGCAAGCAGATCCCGTTGTACGGGGCCCTGGGCGAGCCGCGGATCAGCGGTGGCGGTCCGCCGGCGCAGATCTGGGCGCAGTACACCAAGGCCGCGCTCAAGGGCAGCGAGCCGCAGGACTTCACGCTGCGGCTCCAGGACGGGTCCAACAAGCGGCTCGACCTGCCGGGCGCCAGCAGCAGCAGTGACCCGGACGCCTCCACCAGCCCCGACACCGAGGAGCAGGAGACCGAGGGCCCCACGCAGGAGGAGGAGCCCGAGGACACCACGCCGAGCAACGACGCCACCCAGGACACCGGGAGGCCGACGACCCCGGGCAGCGGGGCCACCGACGGCACCACCGGGAACGGCCAGAACGGCGGTACGACGGGTGACGGCGGCACGTCCGCGGGGACCGGCGGCACCACGTCCGGCACCGGTTCGGGCGGGACCGGCGGCACGGGCTCGGGCGGCACCGGCGGCACCGGCTCAGGTGGCACCGGCGGCACCGGCTCGGGCGGCACCGGCGGGACCGGCGGTGGCGACGGCGGCGCGACGGGCCAGGTGACGGGCGGCCCCGGCCAGACCGGCACGCCCACCGGCGGCAACAGCCCGGGACTGCCCACGACCCCGTAGCGGGACGGAAGCAGACACACGAGTGGCCCCCGGGGTGGGTACCCCGGGGGCCACTCGTACGTGCGGGCGGATGCTGACCCGCGCGCGGAAGGGTCCGTCAGTGGCCGGAGGTGGCCTTCAGTCCGATGACGGCGACCAGCAGCAGCGCGATGAAGAAGATCCGCGCGGCGGTCGCCGGCTCACCCAGCACCAGCATGCCGAGGATCGCGGCACCACCGGCGCCGATGCCGACCCACACGCCGTAGGCGGTACCGATGGGGAGGGTCTTCGCGGCGTACGACAGCAGGACCATGCTCGCCACGATCCCGGCGCCCGTGAACACACTGGGCCACAGGCGGGTGAACCCCTCGGTGTACTTCATGCCGATCGCCCAGCCGACCTCCAGCACACCGGCGATGATCAGCAAAATCCATGCCATGACGGCACCTCCGTGGTTTCCATGACGGATCTACAGGGGTGCGTCGTCTTTGCGTGTCCCGGTACGGCGCGTCTCGTCGGGCTGCCCCTACCGTAGCAAAAAACGGCGAAAGGGCTGGTGACCGGGGTCACCAGCCCTCAGAACGGGGCTCCGCCGGCTACAGGTATAGCCCGGTGGAGTCCTCGGAGCCCTCGAAACGGTCGGCGGCGACGGCGTGCAGGTCGCGCTCGCGCATCAGGACGTAGGCGGTCCCGCGCACCTCGACCTCGGCCCGGTCCTCCGGGTCGTACAGCACCCGGTCGCCGGTCTCCACGCTGCGGACGTTCTGCCCGACCGCGACGACCTCGGCCCAGGCGAGCCGTCGCCCGACCGCCGCCGTCGCGGGGATCAGGATGCCGCCGCCGGAGCGCCGCTCGCCCTCGGCCGTGTCCTGCCGCACCAGCACGCGGTCGTGCAGCATCCGGATGGGCAGCTTGTCGTGCGTGGTGTTCAAGTCCTTGTTGGCGCTCACGCCCCCGAACCTACCTGTCTCGGCGACCGGTACGCCGATGGGGTGGTCCGCACGGCCCGTACGGGGGCGCACCGGCCCCGGTGCGCCCCGTTTCCCGCCGGGGGCGGCGCCCCGGCGCCCTCAGACCTTGCGCTTGCGGGAGCCCCCGAGGGCCACCAGTCCGACGAGCCCGACGACGACGACGGCGACCGGCACGATCCGCTCCAGCCGCGGGGCGCCGTCCTCGGACACCAGCTTGCCCGTGAAGCGGGAGATCACCCGGTTGGCGCCGACGTAGACGCGGCCGAGGGTGTGGTCGACGCTGGCTACCGCCTTGGCCTTGGCGTCCCCGACGATCGTCTTGGGGTGCACTCGGACGCCGATCTCGTCGAGCGTCTCGGCGAGGCGCTCGCGGCGGCGCTCGATGTCCGCCTCGATCTGCGCCGGGGTCCTGGTATCCGATGTCTCCGACACCGTGTTGCCTCCGTCGTGTCCGGCGTGGGTGTTCCCTACGGTCGACAGTCTGTCAGCTTCCCGCGCGACCCACCCCACGGCACCCCCATTACGCTCGTTTCCGTACTGCGTTCCGTACGCCGTTCCGCAAGCGCCCCGGGGACGACCGCCCCGGGCAACCCACCCTCGCGAGGAGATGCGACATGAGCGAGCGACTCCAGCCCGGCGACACCGCCCCCGCCTTCACCCTGCCCGACGCCGACGGCAAGGAGGTCTCGCTGGCCGACCGCAAGGGCCGCAAGGTCATCGTGTACTTCTACCCGGCGGCCCTCACCCCCGGCTGCACCAAGCAGGCGTGCGACTTCACCGACCGCCTCGACTTCCTCGCCGGCGAGGGGTACGACGTGATCGGCATCTCCCCGGACAAGCCGGCGAAGCTGGCCAAGTTCCGCGAGCAGGAGGACCTGCGGGTCACCTTGCTGGCCGACCCCGACAAGGCGGTGCTGGAGGCGTACGGCGCGTTCGGCGAGAAGAAGCTGTACGGCAAGACGGTCACGGGCGTCATCCGCTCCACGGTGATCGTGGACGAGGACGGCAAGGTGGAGCGGGCCCTGTACAACGTCAAGGCGACGGGGCACGTGGCCAAAATCATCAAGGACCTCGGGCTGTAACCTCCCCCGCGCTGCCCGGCGCCCGGCCCCGGCCACTACGATGGGCGCGCGGACGCGGCCGTGGTGGAACTGGCAGTCACGCTGGGTTTAGGTCCCAGTGGGGTAACACCCGTGAGGGTTCGAGTCCCTCCGGCCGCACCGAACAGGGCCCGGCCCCCGAGCGATCGGGGGCCGGGCCCTGGTGCGTGCGCTCCGCGGCCCCGTTACGGGGCGGCCGGGAGGAGTTCGCGCAGGACGGGGACGAGGGCCCGGAACGCCTTGCCGCGGTGGCTGATGGCGTTCTTCTCCGCGGGGCTCAGCTCGGCGGTCGTCCGGTCGTCCCCGTCGGGCTGGAAGATCGGGTCGTAGCCGAAGCCGTTGCTGCCCTCGGGGGCGTGGCGCAGGGTGCCGGTCAGCCGTCCTTCGACGACGCGTTCGGTGCCGTCGGGCAGCGCCAGCGCGGCGGCACAGGTGAAGTGGGCGGCGCGGTGCGGGGCGTCGATGTCGGAGAGCTGCGCGAGCAGCAGGTCCAGATTGGCCCGGTCGTCGCCGTGCCGTCCGGACCAGCGGGCGGAGAAGATGCCGGGGGCGCCGCCGAGGACGTCCACGGACAGTCCGGAGTCGTCGGCCACGGCGGGCAGGCCGGTCGCCCGGGCCAGGGCGTGCGCCTTGAGGAGGGCGTTCTCCGCGAAGGTGACGCCGGTCTCCTTGACGTCCGGGATCTCGGGGTACTGGTCGGCGCCGACCAGCTCGTGGGCGAGCGCGGCGGCGGCCAGGATCTCCTGGAGCTCGACGAGCTTGCCGGGGTTGCGGGTGGCGAGGATCAGGCGGGTCATGCCGGGATTATGCCTGGTGGCACGGGGTGGGCCCGGGGGTGCCCCGGGCCCGGCCCCCGGCTACGGGGTGCACACCTTGGTCAGTTCGCCGGCCGCGTCGGTGACGGGGCCGATGTCCGGGGTCCGGTCGCCGTTCTCGATGGCGGTGCCGACGTTGTCGACGGCCTCGCCGAGTTGGTCCACGGCCTTGCCCAGGTCGGCGTTGTCGGTGGTGTCGCCGATCTTGTCGAGGTTCTTCTCGATCGCCCGGAGCGATTCCTCGGCCTGCGTCGGGTCGTTGGCGGCGTTCTCCACGGCCTGCTGGAGGTCGGTCACGCTGTCGGCGATCGTGTCGGCGGTCTGCACGCAGTCGAGCGCCTTGTCGACGGCGCTGCACCCGACGGCGAGCGGGGTGAAGAGTACTGCCCCGGCAACGGCGAGAGCGGTGATGGTGCGGCGGCGCGCGGCCATGGGGCGGGTCCCTCCCGAGAGTCACGGCGGACGCTGCGGGGTTCCCCCCTGCGCCCGTACTACTAGAAACGCGATCCGCCGCCGCTTGGTTGCCCCGGGTGCCGGTCCACCCGATCACGCACCGCCGCCCGGCCCGGCCCTCGGGGCGCGGACCGGGCGGCGGTCAGCGGTTCACTGCTCGTCGAGCGCCTTGCGCTGGAAGGCCGACAGCTCGTCGCAGCCGCCGACGGCCAGGTCGAGCAGGACGTTCAGCTCGTCGCGGGCGAAGGGCTCGGCCTCGGCGGTGCCCTGCACCTCGACGAAGCGGCCGTCGCCGGTGCAGACGACGTTCATGTCGGTGTCCGCCTTGACGTCCTCCTCGTAGCGGAGGTCCAGCAGCGGGACGCCGCCCACGATGCCGACCGACACGGCGGAGACGGTGCCGGTGAGCGGCTGCCGGTTCGCGCGGACCAGCTTGCGGTCCTTGGCCCAGGTGACCGCGTCGGCGAGGGCCACGTAGGCGCCGGTGATCGCGGCGGTGCGGGTGCCGCCGTCGGCCTGGAGGACGTCGCAGTCCAGCACGATCGTGTTCTCGCCGAGGGCCTTGAAGTCGACGACGGCACGCAGGGAGCGGCCGATCAGCCGGGAGATCTCGTGCGTACGGCCACCGACCCGGCCCCGGACGGCCTCGCGGTCGCCACGGGTGTTCGTGGAGCGCGGGAGCATCGAGTACTCGGCGGTCACCCAGCCCTCGCCGCTGCCCTTGCGCCAGCGGGGTACGCCTTCCGTCACGGAGGCCGTACAGAACACCTTCGTGTCACCGAAGGAGATGAGGACGGAGCCCTCGGCGTGCTTGCTCCATCCGCGTTCGATCGTGATCGGGCGGAGCTGGTCGGGGGTGCGGCCGTCGATGCGTGACATGGTTCCGAGCCTATCGCCCACGGCCTTCAGGGGGGCGTGGGCGGGTGGGGGGCCTGCGGGGCCGGTGCGATGCGCTGCGCGTGCGTTGTTCTGTGCGGTGCGCTGTGGTTTCGCGCAGTTCCCCGCGCCCCTGATCGGGGGCGAACCGCTGCGCGTGCGTGGTCTGGCTCGGGTGCGTGGTCGTTTGCGCAGTTCCCCGCGCCCCCTATCGGGGTGCGGTGTTCTGTGGTCCGCAGGATGCGATCCCACCGGAACGAAATTCAGGGGCGCGGGGAACTGCGCGAATCCCCCCACACACCCGCACGGGACAGCGCACCCTCAGGTGAAGGCACCCCGATCAGGGGCGCGGGGAACTGCGCGAAACCACCACGCACCCGCACGGGACAGCGCACCCTCAGGTGGACGCAGCCCGATAGGGGCGCGGGGAACTGCGCAGAACGACCACGCACCCGCACGGGCTACCGCTCGCCCCACTCCCACATGCTGCGCACCACTGGTTCCAGAGCGCGCCCCCGGTCGGTCAGGACGTAGCGGACCCGGGGCGGCCAGCCCGGCACGCGGTGACGCTCGATGACGCCCGCACGGGTCAACTGGACCAACCGGTCCGAGAGGACCTTGTCCGAGAGCACGGGCAGAGCCGCGGACACCTCGGAGTACGTCGCCTGACCGCGACGCAGGAACTCACGGATCACCAGCGGCGTCCACCGACCGCCCAACACGGCGAGGGTGACGTCAACGGGGCACCGCGGTTCGGGACGCGGCGGAACGAGTGCGCTGTCCGGACAGTCCGCCAGCGGACCGTCCGGCTCGTGTCCAACCGTTTGGTGAGTCACGCAGGCCCCTCCTAGCGTCCGTCGAGAACACCCCGCCAACACGCCTCCAGGGGGCCTCGTGCGCATCCACCACCTCAACTGCGGTTCCCTCCGCAAGATTCCACCACTCGGCGCGGGGCTGGAGGCCGACGCCGTGCACCACGAACGCGCCGTCGTCTGCCACTGCCTGCTCATCGAGACGGACTCGGACGGGCTGGTCCTGGTGGACACCGGTCTGGGCACCGCCGACCTGCCGCACCCCGAGAGGTCGCTGGGTGCGGACTGGGTGGCCTACGCCCGACCCGAGCTGAACCCCGAGGAGAGCGCGCTGCGCCAGGTCGTCCGGCTCGGGTACGCGCCCCGGGACGTACGGCACATCGTGCTCACCCATCTGCATCGCGACCACACGGGAGGGCTGCCGGACTTCCCCCGGGCCCGGGTGCACGTCCACCCCGAGGAGTACCGGGCCGTCACCGACCCCACGGCAGCGCACCACCGGCACAGCCTCGACCGCTTCGTGCCGGCGCACCGGGCGCACCATCCGCTGCTCACGCCCGCGTCCGTGGCGGACGGTACGGAGTGGTTCGGCTTCTCCGGCGTGGCTCGGCCGCAGGGGCTGGAGTGCGAACTCCTGTTGGTGCCGCTGCCCGGTCACTCGGCGGGACACGCGGGCGTCGCCGTGCGCGACGGGGACGGCCGGTGGTTGCTGCACGCGGGGGACGCGTACCTGCACCACGGCGAGCTCGAACACACGCCGCCCCGGTCCCATCCCGTCCTCGAACCGGTCCAGGAGGGGGCGCAGACCGACGCGGCAGTTCGTCTCGCGACCCGCGACCGGCTGCGTTCCCTGCGGCGCGACCACGCGGCCGAGGTCACCGTCTTCAGCGCGCACGACCCGTGGGAACTGGCTCGGTTCCGGCACGGGCAGCGCACCGGGGGGACTACATGAGGTCTTCGATCTCGCCGGCGATGGGGTCCGCGTCCGTGCCGATGACGACCTGGACGGCGGTCCCCATCTTGACGACGCCGTGCGCCCCCGCGGCCTTCAACGCACCGTCGTCCACCTTCGAGGGATCGACGACCTCCGTGCGCAGCCGGGTGATGCAGCCCTCGACCTCCACGATGTTCTCAAGCCCGCCGAGCCCCGCGATGATCTTCTCAGCCTTGCTGGCCATGCTGCCTCCCTGGCGCCACTGATGACTGCTTTGTCACGTTAACCCACTGTTGGCCCAACTTCGCGAGCGGTGACCGTCGGCTTGACGAAGGATGACGATCACGACGCGCCACCCGACCGGGTGGCGTACGTCATCCCAGGAGGTCGCCCATGAGCGCGGACAGCGCGGCAGCACCCGCCCGCTCACGGTGGAACACCCTGTTCCAGGGGCTCCAGAAGATGGGGCGCAGCCTTCAGCTGCCCATCGCCGTCCTGCCTGCCGCGGGCATCCTCAACCGGCTCGGCCAGCCGGACGTCTTCGGCACCGAGGGGCTGGGCTGGACGGATGTCGCGACGGTGTTCGCGGCGGCGGGCGGCGCCCTGCTGGACTCCTCGCTGGGCCTGCCCCTGCTGTTCTGCATCGGCGTCGCCATCGGCATGGCGAAGAAGTCGGACGGCTCCACCGCGCTCGCCGCGGTCGCCGGTTTCCTGGTGTACTACGCGATCCTCCGTGCGTTCCCGGAGAGCTGTGCGCCGGGCGCCGACTTCGAGGGGGCGGGCACCTGGAGCGGGCTGTGCGTCGCCGAGGACGGCACCTCGGCGCAGGCCTCGTACCAGAACCCGGGGGTCTTCGGCGGCATCGTCATGGGCCTGGTCACGGCGTACGTGTGGCAGCGGTTCCACCGGACCAAGCTGGTCGACTGGCTGGGCTTCTTCAACGGGCGGCGGCTCGTCCCGATCATCATGGCGTTCATCGGGTTGCTCTTCGCCGCGCTGTGCGTCTGGGTGTGGCCGCCGATCGGTGACGCGCTCACCAGCTTCTCGGAATGGCTCGTGGACCTCGGCTCCTGGGGCTCCGGCATCTTCGGCGTGGCGAACCGGGCGCTGCTGACGGTGGGGCTGCACCAGTTCCTCAACACGTTCGTCTGGTTCCAGTTCGGCGACTACACCAAGCCGGACGGCACGGTCGTGCACGGTGACATCAACCGGTTCCTCGCCGGCGACCCGACGGCCGGGCAGTTCACCACGGGCTTCTTCCCGATCATGATGTTCGCCCTGCCGGCGGCGGCCCTCGCGATCACCCACTGCGCACGGCCCGAGCGCCGCAAGATCGTCGGCGGCTTGATGCTGTCGGTGGCGCTGACCTCGTTCGTGACCGGCATCACGGAGCCGATCGAGTACTCGTTCCTGTTCGTCGCACCGCTGCTGTACGCGATCCACGCGGTGCTCACCGGCGTCTCGATGGCGGTGAGCTGGGCGCTGGGCGTCAAGGACGGGTTCAGCTTCTCGGCCGGCCTGATCGACTACGTCATCAACTGGAGTCTCGCCACCAAACCGTGGCTGATCATCCCGATCGGGCTGGCCTTCGCCGTGGTGTACTACGCGGTCTTCCGGTTCGCCATCATCAAGTTCAACCTCCAGACCCCGGGCCGGGAGCCGGAGGAGGAGTCGGAGGCGGAGGACCGCGAGAACGTGAAGTAGGGGTGCCGGCGGGGGTGCCGTGCCCGTCGGGCGCGGCACCCCCGGTGCTCTGCTCAGACCGCGTACGTGGCGCCCGGGACGGCGAGTTCCGTGGGGCCCTCGAAGACCTCACGGGCGTCCAGCAGGTTGACCTGGGGGTCGGTCCACGGCGGGATGTGGGTGAGCAGCAGCCGCCCCACCTCCGCCCGACGGGCCACCGCCCCGGCTTCGCGCCCGTTCAGGTGCAGGTCGGGGATGTTCTCCTTGCCGGCGGTGAACGCGGCCTCGCACAGGAACAGGTCGGTGCCCGCGGCGAGTTCGTGCAGCGGCTCGCAGACCCCGGTGTCCCCCGAGTACGTGAGCGCACGGCCGCCGTGTTCGACGCGGATGCCGTACGCCTCCACGGGGTGCGCGACGCGTTCGGTGCGCACCGTGAAGGGGCCGATGTCGAAGGTGCCGGGCTTGACCGTGTGGAAGTCGAACACCTCGCTCATCGAGGAGGCCGAGGGGGTGTCCGCGTACGCGGTGGTGAGCCGGTGTTCGGTGCCCTCGGGGCCGTACACGGGGACGGGGTCGCAGCGTCCGCCTTCGTGGCGGTAGTAGCGGGCGACGAAGTACCCGCACATGTCGATGCAGTGGTCGGCGTGCAGATGGCTGAGGAAGATGGCGTCGAGGTCGTAGAGACCGCAGTGGCGCTGCAACTCGCCGAGGGCGCCGTTGCCCATGTCGAGGAGCAGCCGGAAGCCGTCGGCCTCGACGAGGTAGCTCGAACAGGCCGAGTCCACGGACGGAAACGACCCCGAGCAGCCGACGACGGTGAGCTTCATGGGAGCTGGAACCTCCGCGCTGACGGGAGACGGGCCCTGCGGGGGCCGAAGGGGTGGAGTCTGTCGAGCGTAAAGCGCGAAAGGGGTGGGCGCTCCCCCGTCACTGACCGTTGTGGGCGAACTCACCCGCGCTATCACCGATTCGGGCTCTGTCCCGTGCGGGTGCGATGCGCTGCGCGTGCGTTGTTCGGCTCGGGTGCGCGGTGGTTTCGCGCAGTTCCCCGCGCCCCTATCGGGGTGCGATCACCTGGCGGTGCGCTGTTCGGCTCGGGTGCGTTGTTGGTTTGCGCAGTTCCCCGCGCCCCCTATCGGGGTGCGATGTTCTGTGGCCCGCAGGATGCGATCCCACCGGAACGAAACTCAGGGGCGCGGGGAACTGCGCAAGACCCCCCACACACCCGCACAGGACAGCGCACCCCAGCGGCCCGCACCCCGACAGGGGCGCGGGGAACTGCGCAAAACCACCACGCACCCGCACAGGACAGCGCACCCTCAGGTGAACGCACCCGAATCAGGGGCGCGGGGAACTGCGCGAAACCCACCGCGCACCCACGCAGGACAGCGCACGCGCAGCGCAGCGCAGCCCGATCAGGGGCGCGGGGAACTGCGCAGAACGACCACGCACCCGCACGGGAACAGTGCGGCCCGGCAGGGAACCCCTGCCGGGCCGTTCGCAGAACCGCTCACGCCCAGAGCTGGCCGTGCAACCGCTCGATGGCCTCCTCCGTGGTGGCCGCCGTGTACACCCCCGTGGAAAGGTACTTCCAGCCCCCGTCGGCGACGACGAAGACGACGTCCGCGTCCTCCCCCGCCTGGAGGGCCTTGCGACCGACCCCGATGGCCGCGTGCAGCGCGGCCCCCGTGGAGACGCCCGCGAAGATGCCCTCCTGCTGGAGCAGTTCCCGGGTCCGGGTCACCGCGTCCGCGGAGCCGACGGAGAACCGGGTGGTGAGGACGGACGCGTCGTACAGCTCGGGCACGAACCCCTCGTCGAGGTTGCGCAGCCCGTAGACGAGGTCGTCGTACCGCGGCTCCGCAGCGACGATCTTGACGTCCGGCTTGTGCTCGCGCAGGTAGCGGCCGACGCCCATGAGGGTGCCGGTGGTGCCGAGGCCCGCCACGAAGTGGGTGATGGACGGCAGGTCGGCGAGGATCTCCGGCCCGGTCGTGGCGTAGTGCGCACCCGCGTTCCCGGGGTTGCCGTACTGGTAGAGCATGACCCAGTCCGGGTTCGCCGCGGAGAGTTCCTTGGCGACCCGGACGGCCGTGTTGGAGCCGCCCGCCGCGGGCGACGGAATGATCTCCGCGCCCCACATGACGAGCAGCTCCCGCCGCTCCTGCGAGGTGTTCTCGGGCATCACGCAGACGATCCGGTAGCCCTTGAGCCGGGCGGCCATCGCCAGCGAGATGCCGGTGTTGCCGGAGGTGGGTTCGAGGATCGTGCAGCCCTCGGTGAGCCTCCCCTCCTTCTCGGCCTGCTCGATCATGTGGAGCGCGGGGCGGTCCTTGATCGAGCCGGTCGGGTTGCGGTCCTCCAGCTTCGCCCAGATCCGTACGTTCTCGGCGGGCGAGAGCCGCGGTAGGCGGACGAGCGGCGTGTTGCCGACCGCGGCGAGCGGGGAGTCGTACCGCATGCCGGTCAGGCCATCCCGCCGGCGACGGCGGGCAGGATGGTGACGCTGTCGCCGTCGGTGAGCTTGGTGTTGATGCCGTCGAGGAACCGCACGTCCTCGTCGTTGAGGTACACGTTCACGAAGCGCCGCAGCTGGCCGTTGTCGACCACCCGGTCGTGGATGCCGGCGTGCCGGCTCTCCAGGTCGGCGAAGAGGGCGGCGAGGGTGTCCCCGCTGCCCTGGACGGCCTTCTCCCCGTTGGTGTAGGTGCGGAGGATGGTCGGGATGCGGACCTCAATGGCCATGGCGTGGGCTCCTGTCGGGAATCGGGCAAACGGTGTTGCGGCGTACCGAGCGGATCTCGGCGGTGGGGCGGGCGGACGGAGCGCGAGGTGGCGGGCGGACCGGGGCCGAAGCCGCCGGTCGGCGGCCTCGCGGGTGCGCCCGCCGGTGCGTCAGGGCCGCTCGGCGGCGGAGGTCAGCACGGACAGATGGCACTGTCGGACCGGCACAGGTCGACGTGCAGCCGCGCCACGAGCAGCGGCGTGCCCGGCGTCTTCTCGCTCACGTCAGAGGGAACCATGCGGTCATCGTATCGATTCCCCCCGCGGGTCCCAGAGGGTCATTCCACATCGCGGACGGAATCCGGCCGCGATGTGGACAAGAGGAGGTCGGAGCGCCGGTCAGTACGCCTCGACGACCCGGACCTCCTCCTCCGTGACCGTGCCGTCCACGATGCGGAACGAGCGGAACTGGAAGGGTCCGGCGTCGTCCTGGTCGGCGGTGGAGACGAGGACGTAGTGCGCGCCGGGTTCGTTCGCGTACGCGATGTCCGTGCGGGAGGGGCGCGCCTCGGTCGCGGTGTGCGAGTGGTAGATGATCACGGGTTCCTCGTCCCGGTCGTCCATCTCGCGGTAGAGCTTGAGCAGATCGCCCGAGTCGAACTCGTAGAAGGTGGGCGAGCGGGCGGCGTTGAGCATCGGGATGAACCGCTCGGGCCGCCCCGTGCCGGCGGGGCCGGCGACGACTCCGCACGCCTCGTCGGGGTGGTCCTCGCGCGCGTGGGCCACTATGCGGTCCCGCAGGTCCTGGGTGATGGTCAGCATGGGCCCAGGATAAGCAGCGGGCCCCTCCCGTACCGGATTGCGGTACGGGAGGGACCGGATGCTGGACACGGGGTGGGGTCCGGTCAGCGGCGGGCGTCGCTGGGGACGGCGTCCGACGAGCGTTTCTGCCGGTTGAAGGCCGCCGCGTCGGGGTTGCGCCGCTTCAGCACGAGGTACGAGACGCCGAGCAGCAGCGCCCAGACGGGGGCGCAGTAGAGGGAGATCCTGGCGTCCTCGTCGACGGCCATCATGACGATCACCATGCTGATGAAGGAGAGGGCGAACCAGCTGGTGAACGGGGCGCCGGGGGCCCGGAAGGAGGACTTCGGGAGTTCACCGCGGTCGGCGCGGGCCCGGTAGCGGATCTGGCTGACCAGGATCATGATCCAGGCCCACATGCCGGAGATGGTCGCGAACGACACCACGTAGGTGAACGCCTCGCCGGGCCACCGGTAGTTGATCCAGACGCCGACCAGCATGAGCGCCGCGGAGAACGTCGTGCCGATCAGCGGGGTGCCGCGGGAGGTGAGGCGGGTGAAGACCGCGGGGCCCTGGCTGTTGAGGGCGAGGTCGCGCAGCATGCGGCCGGTGGAGTACATGCCGGAGTTGCAGGAGGAGAGCGCGGCGGTCAGCACCACGAAGTTGACCACGGCGGCGCCGAGGGCGAAGCCCATCTCCTCGAAGGCGGCCACGAAGGGGCTGACGCCGGGCTGGAACGTGGTCCACGGCACCACCGAGAGGATCATGATCAGCGCGCCGACGTAGAAGACGGCGATCCGCCACGGCACGGTGTTGATGGCCTTGGGGAGGTTCTTCTCCGGGTCCTTGGACTCCCCCGCGGTGACGCCGACCAGCTCCACGGCGAGGAAGGCGAACATCACGATCTGGAGGGTCATCAGGGTGCCGCCGACGCCCTCGGGGAAGAAGCCGCCCTCGTTCCACAGGTGGGCGACGGTCGCGGTGTCGCCGGCGTCGGAGAAGCCGATGGTCAGGATGCCGGCGCAGATGAGGATCATGCCGATGATCGCGGTGACCTTGATCATCGAGAACCAGAACTCCAGCTCCCCGAAGAGCTTCACGGAGATCAGGTTGGCCCCGTAGAGGATCACGGTGAACACGAGCGCGGACAGCCACTGGGGGATGTCCCACCAGTACGTCATGTAGGTCGCCGCCGCGGTCACCTCGGTGATGCCGGTGACCACCCAGAACAGCCAGTACGTCCAGCCGGTCACGAAGCCGGCGAAGGGGCCGACGAACTCGCGGGCGTACTCGGCGAAGGAGCCCGACACCGGTCGGTACATGAGGAGTTCGCCGAGGGCCCGCATGATGAAGAAGATGACGAGCCCCGCGACGGCGTACGCGAGGATCAGGCTGGGCCCGGCCTTGGAGATGGCCTTGCCCGCGCCGAGGAACAGCCCGGTGCCGATCGCGCCGCCGATGGCGATCATCTGGATCTGTCGGGCGCCGAGCGCGCGTTGGTACCCCTCCCCGTGAGCGTCCGTCCGGGGGTGCGCGCCGGTGGGGGGAGTGGGGAGGTCGCCGCCGTCCTTGCCGACCTGGGTCGAGGTCATGGTGCCGTGCCTTTCGCCGGGTGAGTGGGGCCCCGTCAAGTGCGGAAGGTCTACCACGCGACCGGCGGAGATCGACTGAGGCGCGTGTGGGGCACGCCACAGGAAGAAAGGGAGGAATCCCTCCTCGTCCGGCAAACGCCGCAGGGGTGGTGACGGATTCGTTATCCGGATTTGAGCGCCCGCTGAGCGAACGCGCGCCCCGTGCGCACCACTGCACGCCCACCCCTTGCGGAGGGGGGCCACCCTTCGCGTATTGTTCTAGTTGACATAGAACTAGTGCGCATTTTCGCTGATCTGGATGGGGGATGTCATGGCACGTCCGACCCGAACCGACCGCCTCCCGCTGTGGCGCGGAGCCGCCCCGGTGGCACTGTCCGCGACCCTGGCGACCGGGGCGTTCCTGGCCGTCTTCGCCGCCGCGTACGACCGGCTGCCGACCGAACTGGCCACCCACCTGGGCCCGGACGGACGGGCCGACGACTTCACGGGGCGCGGCGCGTTCGCCGCGTCCGCCCTGCTGCTCGTCCTCGGGACGGCCGCGCTGTTCGCGGTGCTCGGGCACCGCGCCCGGGGCTCCGGGACGGCGGCCCGCCTGCTCACCGCCACCGGCACCGCCCTACCGGTCTTCGTCGGCTATCTGACGGTGGCGCTCACCCGGGCCAACACCGGGGTGAGCGACCCGCACGCGGTGCACCTCCCCGGCTGGCACGCGGCACTCGCCGCCCTGGCCGCGGTGCTCGCCGGTACCGCGGGATGGCTCCTCGCCGGGACGCACCCGGCCGCGCACCGCACCGCCGAGCGCCCGCCGCCGGCCACCGCGGACCGGCTGGCCCTCGCCCCCCGGGAGCACGTCGTGTGGACCCGTTCGGTCAACTCCCCCGGCCTGTGGACGATCGGGGCGGTCGTCGCGGTGGGCGCCCTGGCGTCGGGGAGCGTCGTGGGCTGGTGGGCGCTGCTGCCCGCGGGGGTGGTGGGCCTGCTGGTGGCGACGACGGCCCGGGTTCGGGTCACCGTCGACGCCCGGGGCCTGACCGTCGCCCCCGGCCTGCTGCCCACGCCCCGCGTCCACGTGCCGCTGGCGCAGATCACCACCGCCGGGACCCAGCACGTGAGCGCCCTGCGGGACTTCGGCGGCTGGGGGTACCGCACCCGGGCCGACCGCAGCGGGATCGTCCTGCGGTCGGGCGGCGCACTGGCCGTGGACCGGGCGTCGGGGCGTACCTTGGTGGTCACCGTGGACGACGCGACCACCGCCGCCGCGGCGCTCAACGCCCTGGCCGACCGGGCCCGCCGCACCGAGCCGAACGAAGCCTGAGATGCTGTTCCGAATCGACCCCCAGTCCCCGCTGACCCTGAGCGACCAGGTCGCCGCGTCGGTCCGCCGCGCGGTCGCGGAGGGGACGGTCACGCCCGACGAACGGCTGCCCGCCGCCCGGGAACTCGCCCGCTCGCTCGGCATCAACCTGCACACCGTGCTGCGCGGCTACCAGAAGCTGCGCGACGAGGGGCTGGTGGAGCTGCGGCGCGGGCGCGGCGCCGTCGTCACCCGCGGGGCGGACCCGGGGCGCAGCCGGCTGACCGAGCGGGTGCACGAGGTGGTGGCCGAGGCGCGGGCGACGGGCCTGTCCGACGAGGAGTTCCTCGACCTCGTCCGCCGGGCCCTGGGGGCAGGGCCGTCCGCGTAGGCCCGGGGCGGCGGACCGCACCGGACCGGACGGGACCACACCGGACCGGACCGGACCGCACCGGAGCCGCCGGATCGTCGGACGTCGGATCGCTACGGCATCAGGGTGGTGACCAGGGTTTCCTGGAGCCCTCCGAGCCAGAGGTAGGCCATCACCATCGGCTTGCGGGGGTCCTCGTCGGACAGCCGGTAGAGCAGATCGGCATCGTCCTCGTCGGAGATCTCCAGCCGCGCCGCGATCGCGAGCCGCAGGTCGTTGAGCGAGCCGAGCCAGCGGCGGCTGTCGTCCGCGGCCAACCGCAGCACGGCCCCGCCGTTGGAGTCGGTCGTGAGCCCGTCGAGGGCGCGGATCACCGCGAGGGCGTCCTCCCGCTTGCGGGCCCGCAGGTCGTTCTCGGTGAACCGACGGAACTCCGAGGAGCGCTCGGTGAGTTCCGCGGCCTCCTCCGGTTTCGTCGGGGCCTCGCCGGGACCCCCGTACGCATCGGGGAAGAGGCGGCGCAGGACCGGGTCGGCGGGCGGCTCGGTCGGGCCGTCGGCGAACAGTTCGGCGAGCGGGTCGGCCGGGGCGTCCCCGCCGGGGCCGGGCCCGACGAGTTCCAGGAGTTGGACCGCGAGCGAACGGATGATGGAGATCTCGACCTCGTCGAGCGTGACGGCCGCGCCGCCACCCGGGGTCGGTTCGAAGTGTCCTGGCATGGAGTCAGTCGCTACTTCCGGTCCTGCTGGAGCGTGGCCCACAGGCCGTAACCGTGCATGGCCTGCACATCGCGCTCCATCTCCTCGCGGCTTCCGCTGGAGACGACGGCACGGCCCTTGTGGTGGACGTCCAGCATCAGTTTCGTGGCCTTGTCCTTCGAGTACCCGAAGTACGCCTGGAAGACATAGGTCACGTAGCTCATCAGGTTGACCGGGTCGTTGTGGACCAGCGTGATCCACGGGACGTCCGGCTCCGGTACGGCGAACACCTCTTCCGCCGACTCGGTCTTCTCGATCTCTAGGGGAGCGGGAGCCGTCACACCGCCCATGCTGCCACTTGGTGCGCCCATACGCACAAACGGCCCGCCCCACGGGTGCCTCCACGAGCTTCCGCTTTGAAATCGTCAGAGTGACGAGATTGGGGGTAGCATCATCGTCATGAACACTGCGGACCTCGGGTTGCCGGTGGACGTGCCGTCGACCGCGCTCTTCACGGACCACTACGAGCTGACCATGCTCCAGGCGGCACTGGCCGCCGGCACCGCCGATCGGCGCTCCGTCTTCGAGGTCTTCACCCGACGGCTCCCCGAGGGACGCCGCTACGGAGTCGTGGCGGGCACCGGACGGGTGCTGGACGCCGTGGAGAACTTCCGCTTCGACGAGCCGGTCATCGGTTTCCTGCGCGAACGCGGGGTCGTCGACGAGCGGACCCTCGCCTGGCTCGCGGAGTACCGCTTCTCCGGTGACGTCTGGGGCTACCCCGAGGGCGAGGTGTACTTCCCCGGCTCGCCGCTGCTGCGGGTGGAGGGCTCGTTCGCGGAGTGCGTGCTCCTGGAGACGGTCATCCTGTCGATACTGAACCACGACTCGGCGATCGCCGCCGCGGCCTCCCGGATGGCCTCCGCCGCCGGGGACCGGCCGCTGATCGAGATGGGCGCCCGGCGCACCCACGAACTGGCGGCGGTCGCCTCGTCCCGGGCCGCGTACGTCGGCGGCTTCGCCACCACCTCGGACCTCGCCGCGGGCTTCCGGTACGGCATCCCGACCGTCGGCACCTCCGCGCACGCCTTCACTCTGCTGCACGACACCGAGCGGGACGCCTTCCGCGCCCAGGTCGACTCGCTGGGCGCGGGCACCACCCTGCTGGTCGACACCTACGACGTGGCCGATGCCGTGAAGGCCGCCGTGGACGTCGCCGGACCGGAGCTGGGCGCGGTCCGGATCGACTCGGGCGACCTGCTGCTCGTCGCCCACCGGGTCCGCCAGCAGCTCGACGAGCTGGGGGCCACCCGGACGAAGATCGTGGTCACCTCCGACCTGGACGAGTACGCCATCGCCTCGCTCGCGGCGGCCCCCGTCGACGCGTACGGGGTGGGCACGCAGCTGGTCACCGGCTCCGGGCACCCGACCTGTTCCATGGTCTACAAGCTGGTCGCCCGCGCCGCCTCCGGTGACCCGAAGGCCCCGCTGGTGCCGGTCGCCAAGCGCTCCACCGGCGGGAAGACCTCCATCGGCGGCCGCAAGTGGGCCGCGCGACGGCTCGACGCCCAGGGGGTCGCCGAGGCCGAGGTGATCGGCACCGGTCCGGTACCCGCCGACCTGGTCGACCGGCAGCTGCTCGTCGAGCTGATCAAGGGCGGTTCGGTGCTCGCCCGCGAGTCCCTGGACGTGGTCCGCGACCGGCACTCGGCGGCCCGTGCGGCACTGCCGCTGTCGGCGACCCAGCTGTCCCGCGGCGAGGCCGTCATTCCGACGGAGTACATATGAGCGCCACGACGGGATTCGGCCCCCACCCTTGGGGTACGTGCGACTACACAAGAACAGTGTGACGAGGGAGGTCGTGCCCTCTCCCGGTCCGGCGCCGAAGTGCCTACGCTCGGTCCGTCCGACCGCACCACCCTCCCTCACCCCGACCCGACAAGGACCCTCGACATGCGCCGCGCCCTGATCGTCGTAGACGTGCAGAACGACTTCTGCGAGGGCGGCAGCCTCGCCGTCTCCGGAGGCGCCGACGTGGCCGCCGCCATCACCGAGCTGATCGGACAGGCGCCCGCCGGCTACCGGCACGTGGTCGCGACCCGTGACCACCACATCGCGCCCGGCGACCACTTCTCGGACCAGCCCGACTACGTGGACTCCTGGCCCGTGCACTGCCTCGCCGGGACCGAGGGCGTCGGCTTCCACCCGAACTTCGCCCCCGCGGTCGCCTCCGGCGCGGTGGAGGCCGTGTTCGACAAGGGGGCGTACTCCGCCGCGTACAGCGGGTTCGAGGGCGCCGACGAGAACGGCGTCACCCTGGCGGACTGGCTGCGGGACCGGGAGGTCACCGAGGTGGACGTGGTCGGCATCGCCACGGACCACTGCGTACGCGCCACCGCCCTGGACGCGGTGCGCGAGGGGTTCCGGGCGAACGTGCTGCTGGACCTCACGGCGGGCGTCGCCGGCGAGACCACGCAGCGCGCGCTGGGTGACCTCCGCGAGGCGGGCGTCACGCTGAGCGGCGAGCCGGTCGTGGCCGCCTGACGTCCCCGGGGCGGGCCCTACGGCTCGCCCACCGGCGGCTGACGCGCCAGGAACTCCTCGAACGCCGCGAGCTGCTTCGGGTCCATGTACCCCTGCCGCCCCTGGACCGCTTGCTTCTCCAGCCACTCAAGGGACCAGGCGGCGTACAACTCGGCCACCACCACCCGACCCCGGGTGAACGTCATCCGCTCGCCGTTTCCGTGCACGTACTGCGTGTACGGGCCGTGCTGCGCCGGTCCGGGCGGACGCTCCGTCGCCCGGACCGGCGGGGGCAGGACACCGAGGTACCGCCGCGCCCAGTACTCCAACTCGGCCAACTCCCCCGCCGGGAGCAGCACGCCGACCGGCCGCCCGTCCTCGGTGAGCGTCACCCGCTCGCCGGTCTCCGCGACCCGGTCGACCAGCAGCTCGAAGTCGACTGCGGCGTACGGTAATTCACCACTGTTCATGGGCTCGACGGTACCTACCGCGGGGTCTCGGGCGCCGGAGCAGGAGGGTGCGGCAGGTGCAGGTGCAGCGGTCCCCCCGGAGCAGGGCCCGCACCGTCCGCCGGGCGTCGTGGCAGCCGTGCTCGGGCAGTTCGAAGATCCGCGCCCGGACGCACCCGGCGCACACGATGGCCCAGTCCACCGCACACCATCGGTGCAGGTGGTACGGGCCCGGGGCGTCGAGCCGTCGCACGTAGGGGTGGTGCCACCAGCGCACGGGGCCCTTGCAATCGACGCAGAGACGGGTCGTCCTCACGGGTCGTTCCTCCTTCGCTCCCCGCCGGTCACTGGGACAGCAGCGCGCGGACCGTCTTGCCGTGTGCGTCCGGCCGCCACGACAGCCGCGCGAAGCAGCGGACGAGCAGCAGCCCGCGGCCCCCTTCGTCGTCGGACCCGGTGTCCTGCTCGCCGTGGTCGGGCATCCGGGCGACCGGGTCGCTGACGTCCACCAGGAGGCGACCGTCCGCCAGCACGGCGAGCCGCAGTCGCAGCAACCGCCTGGGCACGGCCGCGTGGACGACCGCGTTCGTCGTCAGCTCGGACACCACGAGCAGGGCCGCGTCCCGGTCACCCGGCCAGTCCAGCCGGTCGAGCGCCCGTGCGGACTGCCGGCGGATCAGTCCGATGACGCGCGGGGTCATCGTGAAGCTCATCGACCATTCGCCGGTCACCGAATGGTCCACCGGCAGTGGGTACGTGCGGCCCATAACCGCCCTTCCTGACGTGAGCCGGCGAGACGGCGGCCCGGGAGTGGGTGCGCACATTCCAACGAGCAAGTGAGCTGGGCAGACAGGCAATTAGAGGGAGCTCCCGACAGCCGAAAACCGGCAATTTTCACGCAGGGCCAGATGCACCGTGGGTATACGAACAGCTACTTTGAGCACATGACGGGGAACGTCTTACTCGCCGCTCGGATGAAGGCCGAAGGCTTGAAGCAGCACGAGCTAGCCGATGCGCTGAATCAACGCATCGCATCCTTCACAGGAAGGCTCGGAACGCTTCAGGATCGTCATGTCCGCAACTGGTTGACCGGAAAAACGAAGTGGCCGCACGCGAGACAACGGCGCGCTCTCGAAGAAGAATTCGGATGTACGGCCGTCGAGCTGGGCTTCCGCAGACGCCAACCCAGGCAGGCGGCACACCGCCAAGCCTCAGTGGAGGAGTCCGTGAAACGACGCCAGTTCGCCACCTCGGCCGGAGCAATCAGCGCCGTCGCAGCCCTGCCGGGCACGGCCTCCGCTTCGACGCCTCGCATCGGCATGACCGATGTCTACCGATTCGAATCCGCCTTCAATCAGATCGTTGCTGCCGACAACGCGCGCGGCGGAGGCGTTCGACTAGAGACCCGCGCGCTCAGCTTCGCGAAGCTCGTTACCGATGTCCAGGCGAACAGCACCGCCAGCCAGCGTGTGCGCCAGCGCCTGTACTACCTCGCCGCAGCCTTCACTGGGAGTGCTCTTTGGGCCGCCATCGAGGATCAAGAGCCCGAACGGGCCAACCAACACCTCGACCGCGCGACTCGGCTGGCCGGTCTCTCTGGCAACCCCGACATCCAACTCCGAATCTGGGGTCATGCCTCGATGCTGGCCACACAGACAGGCAATTTCTCCGAGTCCCTCGCCGCATGTGAGGCTGCCAAGGCCTCGCCGTTGTGCCGCCGGGACCCGTTGTACCGCTCGCTGACGGCTGCCCGCTTGGCAAGTTCGCAAGCCCGCACGGGTGAGCGCACTCAGGCCCGCCGCAGCCTGGCGGTCGCCGCCCAAGCGTTCGAGCAAGCCGACCAGCAAACGTCTCGGGCGCCCTGGGTGGCTTTCTATGATCGCTCGGAATTGGAAGGGCTGTCCGGTCTCGCAATGTCGGATCTTGGGCGACACGATCAGGCAGAGGCGCACTTCCACCGCGCCCTCGCGCACTTGCGTCCGGGCTATGAGCGCAACCGGAAGTACTACACCTCGCATCTGGCCCTCTCTCAAATCCGTCAAGGTGACGTGGAACTGGCGTACACGACGGCGTCCTCAGTGCTCCCCGCCCACGACGAGGCTCCGCTGACCGGACGCCAACGGAAACTGCTGACGAAGTTCAGCCACGCACTAGCAACGCATGCGAAGGACACAGACATGGCTGCCTCCTGGGCGGAACGCTATGCCGACGAAAGGAACCGTTACCGGTGATCGAGTTCAAGCACCACGCAGCCGACACGCTGGCCGACGTCCGGCAGACCGTGCTCGACGTCCATGCCGAAGTGCGGCACCGGGACTTCGGACTCACCGCGCCGTTCTACGACGTGGAACGGTATGACGAGCGTTTGGCCGCGTACGCCTCCCGCCCGGGCTGGTCCGCTGTCCTGGGCTACGAGGACGGCGCCCCCGTGGGGTTCGCGTTCGGTATGCCGCTCGGGCCGGACACCCGCTGGTGGAGGTCCATGACCACTCCCCTGCCGGTCGGGTACACCGACGAGACCGGCACTCGCACCGTCGCGCTGAACGAGATCGTCGTCCGCAAGCAGTGGCGCGGCCGGGGCGTCGCGCAGCGCATCCATCAAGCGTGGTTGGAGCGGCGCACCGAGGAACGCGTGACCCTGCTGGTCAACCCGGCCGCAGGGAACGGGGCCGTGCAAGCCGTGTACGAGGCATGGGGGTACGCCAAGGTCGGCGAGCAGCAGCCGTTCGCCGACTCGCCTATCTTCGCCTCGATGACGCGGCCCGTCCGCATCCCCTGACCAGCCGAGTCCGACGGCCCGAAGTGGAGTTGAGCATGGGCACCCTCGACGTGTCGTCCTCCCACTCCACAAGCCCATCACGGTGAGGGAACCATGCGCACCACCGTGACCCTCAGCATGTTCTGTGCCGCAGCGGCACACCGTCAGAGCCTCAGTGGAGGAACCCGTGAAACGCCGCCAGTTCACCACGGCCACCGCCGTCGGAACGATCGCCGCCGTCACCGCGCTGCCTGGGCAATGACAACGCGACGTCATCGCGTGCACGTCGACGAGAGGCGGATCGTGGTCGTATCCCGGACCGTGGCCCCTGCTCGCCGCCGGTGATGCCCCTGTCCGTCGAGGTGAGGAATCCCATGCGCTCTCGCCCGCCCCCGTGGCGCGCCCGGTACCAGAAGCGGTTCGCGTCCCCGCAGACCGTGGTGGTGCAGCCCACGACCTGGTGCAATCTGGACTGTCAGTACTGCTATCTACCCTTTCGCAAGCTCAAGCATCAGATGTCGCCGGAGGTGGCCGAGGCCCTAGCGGAGTCTGTGGCCCAGTTCGACGCCAGTGGCCATCCGGTCGGCATCGTCTGGCACGGCGGGGAGCCGCTCGCCGTCGGCCAGCAGAAGTTCGCGACTTTGCTCGCACCGTTCGAGGCCCTGCGACGCGCGGGCCGGGTCCGCCACTACGTGCAGACCAACGCGACGCTCCTCACCACAGCGTGGTGCGAGCTATTGGCCGCGTACGACGTCTGCCTAGGGGTGAGCATCGACGGGCCGGCCGTCTTGAATGCCGAGCGCGTCGACCTTCGAGGTAAGCCCGCCTTCGATCGGATTCTGCGCGGCATCACGCTACTGCGGGAGCACGGCATGCCGTTCTCCGTCATATCGGTGGTCGGCGCCGTGGGCATCTCGATGCCGGAGGAGCTGCTGGAGTTCCTGGCTTCCTTGGGAGGTCACTCGGTGGGCTTCAACATCGAGGAGATCGAAGGGGTCAACACCGACCGGCAGCCGCCCACCGCAGTCCAGGCCGAGGAGTTCTGGCGCCGCATCCTCACCTGGCGCAGCGAACACCCCGACGCCCCGGCGGTCCGGGAAGTCGAACGTCTCGCTGAGTACCTCCGTCTCATCCGGTACGGCCGGAGGGCCGAGTGGGAACGACGTCGCCTCGATCCGATTCCCACCGTCTCCTGGAAGGGCGACGTGGTCCTGCTCTCCCCGGAACTCGCTGACACGACGGCGCCCGAGCACGGCGACTTCGTGGCCGGCAACGTCCTCGAACAACCCCTGGTCGAGATCCTCCGCAGCGCACACCGGCTGCGCTATGTCCGCGACTTTCTCACTGGCCTCGACCGCTGTGAGGCCGAATGCGAGTTCTTCGACTTCTGCCGCGGCGCTCAGGCCGGCAACCGCTACTTCGAGAACGGCGACCTCGCGACCACCGAGACCAACTACTGCCAAGTCTCCCGGCAGGCTCTGGTCACGGCTCTGTCGACCCTCGCAACCAAGGAGGCAGCAGCATGACGCTTCTGGCCCGACTCGCCACGTCCGACACACCCGTCGTGATGGAGTTGATTGCCACGCACGACGCCCCGACGCCGGTGATCGTTGAAGCAACGTGGGACAACAACCCCACGTGGGACAACTGGGCGAAGACCCCGGCCCCCTTCGACAACCGCCCGACCTGGGACAACTGGAGCAAGAAGTAGCCGTTCGGTGCTGTCGGCCCGTCGGGGCCGACAGCACCGGCTACCGAGTCACCTCGCTGAAAGGCCGTTGATGAACACCCGCACGATCCGCCGCACGAGCGTCACCCTTCCCTCCCTGAACGAGCCGGGCCTCTACCTGTCCAACGTCACCTCGTTGCAGGGCGGCCGAGGACGGTTGGCGGAATTCCACTACGCTGACGCCGATCTGCGCGACCTCGACCTCGCCGACACCCACCTCCTCGACGGGCGGATCACCGGCCTGAAGGCTCAGCGCACCCGGTGGGAGAAGCTGCGCATCGACTCCGTGGAGTTCACCGGCTGCGACCTGGCCTCCCTGCAGTGGACCGACAGCAAGGTCTCCCGGACCGTCTTCCGTGACTGCAAGCTCATGGGCGCCACGCTCGAAGACGTCACACTCGACAACGCAGTCTTCGAAAGCTGCAAGATCGACTACAGCACCTTCACCCGGCTCCGCGCAGCCGGCCCTGTGATCTTCTCCAAGTGCACCCTGCGCGAGACCACCTTCACCACCGCCGACCTGGGCACCGCCCTGATCGACGACTGTGACCTGCGCCTGACCGAGTTCGACGGCGGAAAGTACCGCGGCCTCGACCTTCGGGGCAACGACCTCTCCCAACTCCGCGGCCTGGCTTTCCTCAAGCAGATCGTCATCGACCAGTCCCAGAAGCTCCAGTTGGCCGAAGCCCTCACGGCGGAGTTGAACATCACCTTCGGTGAAGGCCTCGACGACAAGTAGCCCCGCACCCGCCCTGGAGAGGCGCAATCAATGTGCCCACAGTTCCTCTTCGGCACCTTCAACGACATTCGCGACCGGTGCGACATCGCACCCGTCCGACAAATCGCCAGCGAGCCTGGATACGACGACGGGGCCATCGTCCCCGACGAGAACTGGAAACCGATCAGCGCCGCCGACGTCGAGCAACATCGTGCCGATGCCTCGGTGCCGGATGGTGTCCGCATCGAGCTAGTACACCGATCACTGCCGAACCTCGATCCGAACGACCTCGCAGGCCGCCTCGAAACCGCCGCCCGTCTCGATCCCCTCAGTGGTCGGTGGCCCACCGAACTCCTGGGCTGCACGACCAGTCCTGGTAACCGGGCCACCACCACCGAAGATCCCAACACCGGTCGTCGGATCGGCCTACACGTCGACAACTTCGACCGGCTGCCGTACGCCCGGCGCCACCGGGGCCGCAGACGACTCTGCCTCAATCTCGGTCCCGGCCCGAGGTACTTCCTCATAGGCGACCACGACATCCAGCAGATCTTCCGCACGCTCTACGCCGCCCCGGCCCGGCACCACCCGCACACCGAGGACATCCGCCGGTACGTTGCCGCCGGACACAGTCTGCGCTGCCTACGCATCCGCCTCGATCCGGGCGACGGCTACATCGCCCCGACCGAGCTCCTCGCTCACGACGGCTCGACCGCCGGAGTCGACCAGCCTTCGGTCGCCGCCTTCTGGCTCGGCCGACCATCGAACGCGTCGTGACCGATCAGCAACGAACCGGGCTCAAGGCTCACAAGGCCCGAGCGTGAAGCTGGGGGAGGGCGGAAAGGGGAATGTTCGCGCGCTTTCCGTGTTCAACGTATAGCGCAGTGGGGGGCTTGCGGCAAGGCCCCGGTCGTGCCGCAGAATCGCCGACCGAAGCCGTACTCCCCGGGACCGGGACGGGTCCGGGGGCGCCCGGGTCCTTGGGTCGGGGAGCGAACGCTTAGGCTCGTTGCTGCGCGCGCCGTGGTCGCCAGCATCCCCCTGATCGGGCCCCCCGATCCGACACCGCAGATCGAAACCGAGGCCATGAACCCCCTGACCACCAGCGCATTCGACCTTCCCGACCGCCTCTCCCCCAAGGCGGACCCGGCACTGATCGACGGCGACGAACGGCACTTCACGGCCATTGCGGAGAGCCTGGAACAGTCGATCGCCGAGGTGTCCGAGCTGCTCGACCGGGAGCGCAGGGCGCCCGGCGGGGTCGGGCGGGACGCGATGGACCGGGACGCGGAGGTGCACCGGCTGACCGGGCGCCTGCACGGGCTGCGCCGCTTCGGCCTGGACCTGTGCCTGGGGCACTTCGTGTCCGCGGACAGCCCGGAGCCGGTGTACGTCGGGCGGCTCGGTCTCACCGACAGCTCGGGGCACCGGCTGCTGCTGGACTGGCGCTCGCCCGCGGCCGAGCCGTTCTTCGCGGCGACCCACGCCCGTCCGATGGGCCTGGTGAGCCGCCGCCGCTACCGGTGGACCCGGGGGCGGATCGGTGACTACTGGGACGAGGTGTTCACCGCGGACGGGCTGGAGGGGCACGCGGCGCTGGACGACCAGTCCGCGTTCATCGCCAGCCTGGGCAGCAACCGGTCGGAGCGGATGCGGGACGTGCTCGGCACCATCCAGGCCGATCAGGACGCCGTCATCCGGGCGGGGTCCCGCGGTGCGCTGGTCGTGGACGGGGGTCCGGGTACGGGGAAGACCGTGGTGGCCCTGCACCGGTCGGCCTATCTGCTCTACTCCGACCCCCGGCTCGGGCACCGTCGGGGCGGGGTGCTGTTCGTCGGCCCGCACCAGCCGTACCTGGCGTACGTCGCGGACGTCCTGCCGAGCCTCGGCGAGGAGGGCGTGCAGACCTGCACCCTGCGGGACCTGGTCGCGGAGGGGGCGGCGGCGACGGTCGAGAAGGACCCGGAGGTGGCCCGGCTGAAGTCGTCCGTGGAGCTGGTGCGGGCGATCGAGCCGGCCGTGAGGCTCTACGAGGAGCCGCCCGCCAAGGGCATGACGGTCACCAGTCACTGGTCCGAGACCTGGCTGAGCGCCGAGGACTGGGCGGCGGCGTTCGAGGCGGTGGAGCCGGGCACCCCGCACAACGAGGCGCGCGCGCAGATCCGGGAGGAGCTGCTGACGATCCTGATCGACAAGGACACCAGCGAGGCCACCCCCGAGCTGCTGCGCAGGTCACTGCTCCAGAACCGGGAGCTGCTCGGGGCGCTGAACCGGGCGTGGCCGATGATCGAGGCGAGTGACCTGGTCGGGGACCTGTGGACGGTGCCCGCCTACCTGCGCAAGTGCGCCCCGCACCTGAGCGTCGCCGAGGTGCGCCGGCTCCAGCGGGCGGACGCCCAGGCGTGGACGGTGTCCGACCTGCCGTTGCTGGACGCGGCCCGGCAGCGGCTGGGCGATCCGCGGGCGTCGGTGCGCAAGCTGCGGCGGGACGCCTCGGTGGCCGCCCAGCGGGCCCGTAGGTCCGCGGTGATCGACAGCCTGCTGGCGGCCGACGACGACGCGGAGGGGGCGGTGACCATGCTGCACGGGAGGGACCTCCAGGACAGCCTGATCGACGAGAGCGGGCTGCCCGTCGCCGATCCGGAACCCCTGGTCGGCCCGTTCGCGCACGTCGTCGTGGACGAGGCCCAGGAGCTGACCGACGCCGAGTGGCAGATGCTGTTGCTGCGCTGTCCGTCGCGGAGCTTCACCGTGGTCGGGGACCGCGCCCAGGCCCGGCAGGGGTTCGAGGAGTCGTGGGAGCAGCGGTTGGAGCGGATCGGGCTGGACCGGGTGACGGTGGCGTCGCTGAGCATCAACTACCGGACGCCGGAGGAGGTCATGGCCGAGGCGGAGCAGGTCATCCGGTCGGTGCTGCCGGACGCCAACGTGCCGACGTCCGTGCGCAGCAACGGCGTGCCCGTGGTCCACGGGTCGGTCGAGGACCTGGATGCGGTGCTGGACGCCTGGCTCGCGGAGCATCCGGACGGGGCCGGGGTGGCGTGTGTGATCGGTGACCCCTCGTTCCGGCCGCGGCCCCGGGTGCGGTCGCTGACTCCGGGGACGTCGAAGGGGCTGGAGTTCGACCTCGTCGTCCTCGTGGATCCGGAGGCGTTCGGCGAGGGCGTCGAGGGGGCCGTGGACCGCTACGTCGCGATGACCCGGGCGACGCAGCGGCTCGTCGTCCTCAGGAGTTCCTGAGCCCTCAGGAACTCCCGAGCCTGCCGCGCGGGCTCCTGAACCGGCCGCTCGGGCTCTCCACCCGGCCGCGCGGGCTCCTCAGCCGGAGTCCCGGGCCGCGGTCTCGATCAGGTCGGTCACCTCGACGGGGCGGGACGCCAGGGAGGCGTGGCTGGCGTCCAGCTCGATGATGCCGCGCGGGGACATGCGCTGGGCCATCTTCTTCTCGTTCTCCGGGTTGATCATCCGGTCCTGGGTGGAGATCTGGTACCAGGTGGGCTTGCGGCGCCAGGCGGGGTCGGTGATCGTGTCGCCGAAGGTGCTGCCCAGCGGTGCCTTCTGGGTGACGGCGAGGACGAACGCCTCGTCCTCGTCGAGGTCCTGGCAGAAGCTCTCGCGGTACTTCTCGGGCTTCACCCAGAGGTAGCCGTCGGAGTCGGGGGCGATGTTCTCGAACGCGGCGGGCGGCAGGTCCTGGCTGATCTGCCCGGGGCTCTCGCCCGCGTCGGGGGCGAAGGCGGCGATGTAGACGAGGCCGGTGACGTTCGGCAGGTCGCCCGCCTCCGTGATCACGGCGCCGCCGTACGAGTGGCCGACCAGCAGGACCGGGCCGTCGATCTGCTTGACCATCTTGCGGGTGCGTTCGGCGTCCTCGGCCAGGGAGGTCAGCGGGTTCTCGACGGCGTGCAGCCCGGTGTGGCCGCGGCGCTTCAGTTCGAGGATGACCTTGCCCCAGTGGGCGGCGCCACCCCAGAATCCGTGGACGAGGACGATCGAGGGCGTGTCAGCCATGACTGCGGGCCTTTCGGTGCGGTTCGCCAGGGCCCCCCGGTCGACCGTAGGACCGCCGGAGCGCCTCCGCCACCGGAGCGGGTGCCGCTACTCGCCCTTTACCCGGGCGGTCAGCCCGGGGTGGGTGCCCAGCGGGGGGCGGCGCAGCAGGCTGCGGATCGGGTGCCACAGTTCGGCCGAGTCGTCGGGGGCGGTGCGCCACACCAGCCCGTCGGGGTGGTGGAGGACCGCGGTGATCTCGTCGGGGGTCGGCGGTTCGACGTTGCCCCGCAGGTAGACGGAGCGCAGGCCGAGGTTGCGGAGCCGGGTGAGGGCGCGGGCCCGGTTGCCGGCGACGATCAGGACGCGGACCCGGTCCGCGGTGTCGGACAGGGCGTTCTCCGCGGTCGGGCTCGGCAGGTTCAGGGCCACGACCACGTCCCCGTTCGGAAGTCTGCAGAAGCCTCCCGCACTCATATCGTCACACCCCCGTGAGACATCGTGTCAATAAGGACCGTACAGACGCACCTAAGCACGGTCGGCCGCCACCCCGCTAGAGGGTGGCGGCCGATCATGGCTTGACCTGCGAAGACGCCTTCTACCTGGTAGATCGTCCCACCTGGACGGTGATCGTCGAGCCGTCCCGGGGCTGCTTGATGATCTTGATCCGGGTGTTGGTGTCAGTGACCTTGACGCTGGCGGTCGGGTTCGCCGCGTCCCAGTAGCTGCCCTTGCGGTCGTCGAAGACCGGGACCCCGCGGTGCGCCGCGATCTCGGCCGGGACGTCCGCGTTGTGCAGCGTGAACGCCGCCGAGCCGCGGGTGCTGAAGGTCGAGTCGAAGGACTGGATGCGGTTGCGCATCAGATTGCCGTTCGCCCACTTCAGCGGGGTCGGGCTGGCGTCCACCGGGAGGATCAGCCCCCGGCCGTGGTGCTGGCTGGTGTTGTTGTCTTTCTGGGAGGTGTCCCAGAGCCAGACCAACAGGCCCTTCTGGTACTTGTAGTGCTCCACCCAGTCCGGACGGGTGGTGGAGAAGCCGAAGTTGTACGGGCCGACCTCCAGGGTCTGGTCGTACGACACGTACTGGCGGTTCTCGGCGATGTAGTACTGCTCGTACTGGTTGGTGAAGGACTCGCCGATCCGCGAGAAGCCCTTGGTGGTCCAACCGCCCGCGTCCGTCTCCGCGTTGTCGGTGAAGACGGGCGTGCCGTCACCGGTGACCGTGAGCGCGTCACCGGTGAAGCCGAGGCCGCCGGTGCCGCCGTCGGTGGCGTACCGCAGGCGCAGGTCGATGCGCTGGCCGGCGTACGCGTCCAGGGAGTAGGCGAGCTTCTTGTGGCCGCCGGAGACGCCGCTCAGCGCGGGGCGGTCGGCGCCGTCGCGGGCGAGCGGGCCGCCGTCGGCGGTGCCGTCGAGCGCGGTCCAGTTGGCGCCGCCGTCCGTGGAGACCTCGGCGTAGAGGTAGTCGTAGTTCTCCTCGATGTCCCACCAGCCCTGGAGGGACAGCTCGGCCTTGGTGCGGCCGGTGAGGTCCACCGAGCGGGTCAGGGTGTTCTGGAGGTCGTCGCCCTGGCCGCTCCACCACTGCCGGGTGCCCTCGGCGGGCTTGGTGACGGTGGTGGTGACCGGCTTGGTCGGCAGCTGCACGATCAGCGCCTGCGGGTTCTTGGTGTTGTACGCCGAGACGCCGAGGCGGTGCGTGGACTTGGTGGCCGCGCGGGCGAGGTCGTAGTCCAGCCAGCCGAGCTGGAGCTTGTCCCAGGCGGTCATGTCGCCGGGCAGGTCACCGATGGCGTCCTTGCCCCGGCCGAGCCAGGAACCGCTGGACATCAACGACCAGAAGCCGGTGGAGTTCTCGCCGCCGCCGGAGGTGTCGTAGAGGTCCGGCAGACCGAGGTCGTGGCCGTACTCGTGGGCGAAGACGCCGAGTCCGCCGTTCTCCGGCTGCACGGTGTAGTCGCCGACCCAGATGCCGGTCTCGCCGATCTGGGTGCCGCCGGCGCGGTTGTCGCCGGGGCCGGTGCGCCCGGCGTCACTGCCGTACGCGTACCAGCGGTGCGCCCACAGGGCGTTGGGGCCCTCGGTGCCGCCGCCCGCGGACTCGTCCTCGCCCGCGTGCACCAGCTGGAAGTGGTCGATGTACCCGTCGGGCTCGTTGAAGTTGCCGTCCTGGTCGAAGTCGTACCGGTCCCAGAGGTCGTAGGCGGAGAGGTCCTGCTTGATCTGGGCGTCGGTGCGGCCGGCGGCCTTCTGGTCGCGGACCCAGGCGTTGACGCCGTCGCGGACCGCGTCCCAGACGTTGACGCAGTTGGAGGAGCCGCAGTAGTTGGAGCCGTAGCGGGCCTCGTTGTAGTCGACCTTGACCCAGTCGGAGACGTGACCCTCCACCGAGTAGCGGCCCGAGGACGCCTTCTCGTAGTAGGTCTTCAGGGACTCCTTCTTGCGGCCCTGCTCGTCGACGCCGGTGCCGAAGTAGAGGTCCTGGAAGTGGGCCCGGTTGTAGTCCGCCTGCCAGGCCGTCGAGTTGTCCTTCGCCCGGTCCGGCCGGGGGATCTTGTTGTGCGCGGGGCCGGGCGTGCCGCCGTACTTCAGTACGGGGGGCTTGGGGCCGTTCGGGCCGTCCGGGTCGTGCTGGGTGGTGCTGTCGACCTTGTCGCCGAACTCCAGCAGGATCGTGAAGATCTTGTCGGTCTTCTCCCGGCCCAGCTCCACGTACTTCTTGTCGTCGAGCTTGACGACCTTCGAGCCGCCGCGCTGCTGCACGGTCGCGTCGCCCGCGAGGACCTGCTCCAGCGCGGTCTCGCGCTGTTCGGCCCGGGCCTCGCTGAAGGGGCCCTCGAGGTCGTGGTCGACGTGGCCCTTCGCCGGGGCCGGGTCGTGCCGGTCGGCGGCCGGAGCGGGGGCCCCGGCGTCCGGAGCGGCCAGGGCCGGGCCGGAGTAGGCGGCGGTGGCCGCGGCGAACGCCACGGTCACCGCGGCGACCCTGAACGTCCTGCTTCTTCTGCTCACGTGACGGTGTCCTCCCCTGCGCCCCGCGTACCACGGCCGTTTGGGGGGTTCCCGGAGCGGGGAGGGCCGCGCGCGGTGTGCGCGTCACAAGTGCGGTCATTCGATCGGAGTTACAGAAGAAAAGACAGACCTTGACTTGAACACCTCAACGCACTATGCAGGGCGGGGGCTCCGCTATCCGGACGCGCCGTGCGCCGTCCGTTGACCACCGTCCGAGCCCAACCGGCGCGCCGAAACGTCCACTTCGTGGAATCGGTGACCCTGTGCGCCCCCCGTGCATCGGCACCGTGCGCCACGTCACGCTTACCGTTCGGGTCCGAGGGGCATGGAGGCGGTGAAGTCGCCCCGAGACGTTCCCTCGTACCCTGTACCTCGTCCCGGGGGGCCTCGCCGTTCCCTACCGACCCCCGTACCCGATAGTCCCGAGGACTGATACGCCATGCCTCGTCCGACTGCCGCACAGATCGCCTACGGAACCGCCACCGTCGTCTGCTCGACGCTCGCCATGCTGCTGCTCTCCCGGACGAGTTCGGGCATCGCCGTCGCGGTCATCGCCATCGCCGCACTCGGACTCGGCCTCCTCGTGGCCGTCACCGTTCCCCTGCCGAAGTCCCGACCGCGGGGCACACCGGTCGCCGCCCGCGCCGCGACGCCCCGCATCCCCGGACAGCGCACCGCCTCGGCGCCCGCGGCCCGGGACGCGGTCGACACCGTGGCGGGGGTGCGGCGGCTCGGTTCCGCCCGTCGACCCGCGGGCCGGCCGGGACCCACCCGGCCTTGAGGCCCGGCGGGGCGCCCGGCTCAGACGGTGCTGACCTCGACCGTCTTGGCGGCCTTGTCGTGCAGGCCCTGCTTGAACGGCTTGTCGAAGAAGCTCCACCCACCGGCGATCGCCGTCCACACGCAGGCGCAGCAGAACGCGAACGGCAGCCACAGCACCGCCGCCCGGACCAACGAGGTCTGGACGGACGGCGTCGCCCCGTTGTCGAGGTTGGCGACCCGCATCTTGAACAGTCGCTTGCCGACGGTCTGCCCGGTGCGGGAGATCAGCACCGTGTCGTACCCGATGTAGAGGATCGCCGCGAGGACGGACTGTCCGAAGGACTTGCCGTACTCCACCTCGTCCGGGTCCACGGAGTACCCGGAGACGCCGAACGCCCAGGACAGCAGCCAGACCACCACCCCGACGATGATCATGTCGATGATCCGGGCGAGGACGCGTTTGCCGCTGTCGGCCAGCGGGGGCATCCCCGCCAGCGGGTCGGCGCCGCCGTGGGACCCACCGCCGGCACCGTACGGACCGCCGCCGGGCGGGGGCGGCGGGGCGCCGTACGGGGAGCCGCTGCCCGGGGGCGGCGGTGGAGGTTCACCGCCGGGAGGCGGGGCGCCCCAGGTCGGGCCGCCACCGGAGGGGGGTGGCGGCCCGCCCGGGGGGCCACCGTCTTCGGGCCAGCCGCCCGGGGGCTGCCCGGGCGACTGGCCACCCGGCGGCGGGCCTCCGGGGGGCGGGCCTCCGGGGGGCGGGTCGTAGGGCGAACCGCCCGGGGGGACACCGCCCTCGGACGGCGGCTGCTTGCTGAACGGGTCGTCTTCCGGCTGTCCGGGCCCGGGCCGCGGCGGTTCGCTGCTCATGGCCCGAGTGGATCGCGAACCCCCCTGGCCCGCATCCGGCACGCACCCGTCCGGGCGACCGCCCGGCCCGGCGGCGCACTCCGGCGCCCCGACGCCTACCGGGCGACGAACGTACGGGCCGCCTTGTCGTGCCAGCCCTGCCGCCACGGCCGGTCGAACACCGCCCACAGCACGCCCAGGGCGCCGACCGCGAGCAGCCCGGGCACGGTGAGCACCAGGAACCGCCGCAACGCGGCCCCGAAGGACGGGGCCTCGTGCGCCCCGATGTCCTGGACCCGCAGCCCGAACAGTCGTTTGCCCGCGGTACGGCCCCACTTGGCGGTGGGCAGCACCTCGTACACGATCCCGGTGAGGAGCAGCACCGCGACGACGGCCCCGAGGTAGCCGGCGGTCGTCCCGTCCACCAACCAGACGGTGACCGTCCGGCCGGACAGCTTCGCCGCCTCGATCTTCTCGTCGACGTGGTCGGCGGCCCGGATGCCGAGCGGCACCGCGGCGGCGCCGGTCACCGCGACGAGGACCGCGGTGTCCACCAGCCGTGCCAGCAACCGTCGGCCCAGGCCCGCCGGCCGGGCCGCCGCCTGGGCCTGGGCCACGGCCAGGAACGGATCGCTGACCGGGGGCTTGAACGGGATCACGGGCCCCTCGCCGCGTCCGTCGTCCGCAGGGGTGGGCGCGGCGGGCGCGGCGGGTGCCGACTGGGCGAGGCGGTGGACCTGCTGGGCCCACGAGGGCTGCCCGGTTCCGGGCGCGGGGGCTACCTGGGCCGGGAGTTCGGGAGTGCCGTGCTGCACGGGAGCGGCCGGGGCCGGGGGGCCGGCAGCGGGAGCTGCGGGAGCCGGCAGCGCGGGAGCCGGGGGCGCAGGTGCCGGGAGCGCAGGTGCCGGGGCGGCGGGCTGCGGGGACGCGGGCGGCGCGGACGATTGGGCGGGGACGACGGGGGCGGGTGCCGGGGCCGCGGGGGTGGACTGCGGCGGGAGTCGGACGGGTCCCTGCTGGTGCGGCACCGGGCCCGGCGGGGCGGGCGCGGGGGACGTCGGGGTGCCGGGCGGGGCGTGGGTGCGCGGCGCCCGGTGGAACGTCATGGTGCCGTGGTCGCCCGGGACGCCCCGGGCGGCCTCGCCGCGGACCGGGGCGTCCGGTCCGGCGCCCTCCCGTCCCGCGGCGTCGGGGAAGTTCGGGGCGGCGGGCGCCGCCGGGGGCGCGGAGCCGGTGGCGGGCGCCGGGGGCGCGGCCGGGGCGGTGGAGGCGCGGGGGTCGGGCACCGACGGGGCGCCCCACGACACCTTGCGGTCCTGGTCGCCGCCGAAGCCCGACTGGAGGCCGGGGCTCGCGCCCCAGGAGGCGGCGGGCGCGGGGCGGTTGCCGTGCGGGGACGCCGGCGGCGCGAGCTCCGACCTGGGCGGCTCCTCCTCGTCGAAGAAGACGGGGCCGGTCTCCTCCACGGGCGGGGCGGCGGGGTTCGCCGGGGCGGCGGCCGGGCCCGGGGCGGCAGGGGCGGCGGGCGCGGTCGGCTCGGGGGTGTGCAGGAGGGCGCCGTCCGTGGGCGCGGGACGACTGGTGCCCGGTACCCACGAGGCACCGTTCCAGTACCGGACGTAGCCCGGAATGGAGGGGTCCGGATAGTAGCCCTCACGGGGCGTTTCGTCGCCGGGTGCCGGAGTTGGGGCGCTCATGTCCGTCGTCCCGTATCTGCTCGTTGGTGGGTGATGGGGGCTCCACATCTATCAGACCCGCGCCCCCGCCCGTGCGGGACCGGCGTGACACGCCCCTTCCGAGCAGGACGCACCACCCGGTGGCACGGTGGTGCGCCGGTGGAACCGGGCCCGGGTGACGGGCCATCGGGCGGGTACGCGCGACAGGACGCGACGGGTCGCCGGGAACCGCTGAAAAAACTTTCCGGAAGTCGCGTAATGCTCCCGGGCGGACGCGCTCTCCCTCGCGTGGACCTGTTCCGGGTCCGCGTACTCAGGGAGAGGAACGAAGAGATGCACACCGTGGTGGAACGCGAGTTGGAACTGAGGCTGGTCCTGTCGCCCGAGCGCAGCATTCCCGTCCCGGCCCGGCTGACCTACCGGTCGAACGACCCGTTCGCCGTGCACATCACCTTCCACATCGGTACGGAGCACCCGGTGAACTGGACGTTCGCCCGGGAGTTGCTGGTGGAGGGGGTGTTCCGGCCGTGCGGGCAGGGGGACGTACGGGTGTGGCCGACCAAGGTCGACGGGCGCAGCGTGGTCCTGGTGGCGCTGAGCTCCCCGGACGGGGACGCCCTGTTGGAGGCCCCCGCCGCCCCCGTGTCCGCATGGCTGGAGCGCACCCTGCGGGCCGTGCCGCCGGGCACGGAGACCGAACAGCTCCACATCGACGACGGTCTGGCGGCGCTGCTGGCGCCCACCCCGGACCGCGGGCAGGACGACCTGTGGCCGTGCGAGCCGCTGGCCGGCGACGAGGGTCACGACGGGGAGTGAACGCGGTGGAGGGCCGCCGCGCACCGCTGCGGTCAGAAGAGCTTGCCCGGGTTGAGGATGCCCAGCGGGTCGAAGGCGTGTTTGACGGCCCGCTGCGCCTCCATGCCCACCGGGCCCAGTTCACGGGCCAGCCACTCCTTCTTCAGGACGCCGACGCCGTGTTCGCCGGTGATGGTGCCGCCCAGTGCGAGCCCGAGGGCCATGATCTCGTCGAAGGAGGCGCGGGCCCGGCGCGTCTCCTCGGGGTCGGTGGCGTCGAAGCAGACGGTGGGGTGGGTGTTGCCGTCGCCCGCGTGGGCGCACACCCCGATCGTCAGCCCGTGCTTCTCGGCGATCCGCTCCACTCCGGTCAACAGGTCGCCGAGCCGGGTGCGCGGCACGCACACGTCGTCGATCATCGTGCTGCCCTTGACCGCCTCCAGGGCGTTGAGCGCCATCCGACGGGCCTGGAGCAGCAGTTCGGACTCGGCCCGGTCCGCGGCGGGCACCACCTCGGTGGCGCCGGCCGCCGTGCACAGGGCGCCCACCGCGGCGAGGTCGGCGGCCGGGTCAGCGGTGTCGAAGGCCGTGAGCAGCAGGGCCTCCGTGGTGTCGGGCAGGCCCATGCGGGCGAGGGAGTTGACGGCGCGGACGGTGGTGCGGTCCATGAGTTCGAGGAGCGCGGGCGTGTGGCCGGCGGCCATGATCCGGCAGACCGCGTCGCAGGCGGCGGCCGCCGAGGGGAACTCCGCGGCCAGGACGAGGCGTTCCGGCGGCTTGGGCACCAGGGCGAGGACGGCGCGGACGACGATGCCGAGGCTGCCCTCGGAGCCGACGAACAGCCGGGTCAGGTCGTAGCCGGCGACGCCCTTGGCGGTGCGCCGTCCGGTGCGCAGCAGTCGGCCGTCGGCGAGGACCACGTCCAGACCGATCACGTACTCGGCGGTGACCCCGTACTTGACGCAGCACAGGCCGCCGGCCGCGGTGCCGATGTTGCCGCCGATCGTGCACGTCTCCCAGCTGGACGGATCGGGCGGGTAGGCGAGGCCCAGCTCGCCGGCGGCCCGGTTCAGCGCGGCGTTCACCACGCCCGGTTCGACCACGGCGATCCGGTCCACGGGGCTGATCTCCAGGATGCGGTCCATCTTCACCAGGGACAGCACCAGGCAGCCGTCCACGGCGTTGGCGCCCCCCGACAGTCCGGTGCGGGCGCCCTGCGGGACGACCGGGACGCGCAGTTCCGTCGCCGTGCGCATCACGTGCTGGACCTGCTCCACGGTGCGCGGCAGCACCACGGCGGCCGGGACGCCCGCCGCGCAGAAGCTCGCCATGTCACGGGCGTAGGAGGCGGTGACGTCCGGATCGGTGTGGACCGCCCCGGCCGGCAGACCGGTGAGGAGACGGTCGACCAGGGTGGTGCTCGTGCTGCTCATCCGCCCAGCGTCGCACCCGGGGCCATCGGTGTGAACCCGGGCGTGCTGCGCGTCACCTGCGCGGACGCCGTCACCGGGCCGGGTCACAGTGAGCGCCATGAAGGCCACGACGAGCGCGATCCGGGCCCTGGAGTCGCCCGCGGAGACGGTGCCGGGGACGGCGACGGACGAACAGCCGTCGCGGGCGGCGGTGCGGTGGCGGCGGGCCGGCCGGGTGCTGCGGGCGACGCTGGTGGCGGGGCTGGTCGCCGGGGGCGCGGCGGCGCTGGTGCTGTGGCCGCAGCCGCGCGCGACGGTGCCGCCCGCGCCGGGCCCCGGGGCGCGGGCCCTCAGCGCGGTGGAGAGCGGCGGCCCGGCGACGGCGGCGGACCTCGCGGTGCTGATCGCGGACCGGGAACGGCACCTGCGGGCGCACCCCGGGGACCACGCGTCCCGGGCGGTGCTGGGCGCGGCCTACGCGGAGCGGGGCCGGCGCACCGGCGACTCCGCGGACTTCCCCCGGGCCGAGCGGGCCCTGCGCGCTGCGCTGGCGACCCGGCCCGGGGGCGATGCGGGGGCGCTGACCGGGCTGGCGGCGCTGGCGGTCGCCCGCGGTGACCTGCCGGCGGCCCGGACCTGGGGCGAACGGGCGGTACGGCTCGCGCCGAAGCGGTGGGCCTCGTACCCGCCGCTGATCGAGGCGTGCCGGGGGCTCGGTGACGACGCGGCGGCCGGGGAGGCGCTGGAGACCCTGCGGGGGCTACGGGTGCCCGAAGCCGCGGTGCGCACGGTGACCGGGCGGCTGTACCGGGAGCGGGGGTGGCGCGAGGACGCGGTGGCGAACCTGACGGACGCGGTGACCGCGGCCCGCACCCCGGCCGAGGAGGCGTGGGCGCGACAGTTGTTGGGGGAGGTCGCCTGGGACCGGGGCGAGGCGGAACCGGCACTGCGGCACTTCGACGCGGCGCTACGGGTCGACCCCGGCCGGTACGAGGCGCTCGCGGGGCGGGGGCGTGCGCTGGCGGCGCTGGGGCGCGGGGGCGAGGCGGTGCGGGCGTTGCGGGAGGCGTCCGCGCGGCGGCCCGTGCCGGAGTACGCGGTGGAGCTGGGCGAGTTGCACGAGGCGTTGGGGGCCGAGGACGCCGCCCGGGAGCAGTACCGGGTGGCCCGGGAGCGGGTGCGGGTCCGTACGGCGCACGGGGCGCGGGACCTGGTGCTGCTCGGGCGGTTGGAGGCGGACCACGGGGACGGGGCGGCGGTCGCGGCGGTGGTCGCGGAGCTGGAGGCGGAGGTGCGGCGGGGGGCGCGGCCGGCGGTGTTGGACGCGCTGGGGTGGGCGTTGTTCCGGTCCGGGGAGGCCGAGCGGGGGCTCGTACGGGTGCGCGAGGCGCAGGAGAAGGGGCCCCGGGTGCCGGTGGTGTCCTATCACCGGGGGGTGATCGAGCGGGAGTTGGGGCGCGGGGGTGCGGCTCGGCGGCACTTCGGGGACGCGGTGCGGTTGCATCCCTCGTTCTCTCCGCTTCTTGCGCCTCGGGCTCGTGCTGCGCTGGGTGCGCTCGGGGAGCTGGGTTCGGGTGGGCCCGTTGAGGTGGACGGCCCGGCCCAACCCCTGACGTCGCCGTCGGCTTCTCCGTCCCCCTGAGCCTGTGCGGTCCCGTGCGGGTGCGCGGTGCTTTTCGCGCAGTTCCCCGCGCCCCTTGATCCGGGTGCGTTCAGCTGGGGGTTCGCTGTCCTGGGCGGGTGCGCTGTGCGCTTCGCGCAGTTCCCCGCGCCCCCTATCGGGTGCGATCAGCTGCGCGTGCGCTGTCCTGGGCGGTGCGCTGTCGTTTCGCGCAGTTCCCCGCGCCCCTATCGGGGTCCGATCAGCTGAGGGTTCGCTGTCCCGTGCGGTGCGCCCCTGTCGGGGGCCGCAGGAGACGACGCGCCGTCGCCAGAGGCCCCGATCAGGGGCGCGGGGAACTGCGCAGAGCCGCCGCGTACGGCACAGGACAGCGAACCCGGGGCCGGACGTACCTGGATCAGGGGCGCGGGGAACTGCGCGAATGCCACCGCGCACCCGCACGGGGACAGCGGACGGGGACGGGGTTCACGGGGGAACCGTTACAGGTTGCCGCGGGCTTCCTGTTCGCGTTCGATCGCCTCGAACAGCGCCTTGAAGTTGCCCTTGCCGAAGCCCATGGACCCGTGCCGCTCGATGATCTCGAAGAACACCGTCGGCCGGTCCTGCACCGGCTTGGTGAAGATCTGGAGCAGGTACCCGTCCTCGTCCCGGTCCGCAAGGATCTTCAGCTCGCGCAGCGTCTCGACGGGGACCCGGGTGTCACCGACCCACTCCCCCAACGTGTCGTAGTACGAGTCGGGGGTGTCGAGGAACTGGACGCCCGCGGCCCGCATCGTCCGCACCGTCTCGACGATGTCGTTGGAGGCGAGGGCGATGTGCTGGACGCCGGCGCCCCCGTAGAACTCCAGGTACTCGTCGATCTGCGACTTCTTCTTCGCGATGGCGGGCTCGTTGATGGGGAACTTGACCTTGAGCGTGCCGTCGGCGACGACCTTGGACATGAGGGCGGAGTACTCGGTGGCGATGTCGTCGCCGACGAACTCCTTCATGTTGGTGAAGCCCATGACCTCGTTGTAGAAGGCGACCCACTCGTTCATCCGGCCGAGTTCCACGTTGCCGACGCAGTGGTCGATGGCCTGGAAGGTCCGCTTCGCGGGGGGCGCCACGATCGGCTCGGCGGCGACGAAGCCGGGCAGGTAGGGGCCCTCGTAGCCGCGCCGTTCGACCAGGGTGTGCCGGGTGCGGCCGTACGTGGCGACGGCGGCGAGGACGACGGTGCCGTTCCCGTCCCGGACCTCGTACGGCTCGGTGATGCTGCGGGCACCGTGCCGCACCGCGTACGCATGGGCGGCGCGGGCGTCGGGCACCTCGATCGCGAGGTCCACGACCCCGTCACCGTGTTCGGCGACGTGGTCGGCGAGGAAACGGCCCCACTCGGTGGCGGGTTTGATCACGGAGGTGAACACGAAGCGCGCGGAGCCGTTCTCCAGGACGTAGGAGGCGGTCTCGCGGCTGCCGTTCTCGGGGCCGGAGTAGGCCACGAGCTTCATGCCGAACGCGGTCGAGTAGTAGTGGGCGGCCTGTTTGGCGTTGCCCACGGCGAAGACGACCGCGTCCATGCCCTTCACCGGGAAGGGGTCGGCCTCGCGCGCGGTGGTGGGGGCGGGATTCAGGTGCGCAGAAGTAGCTGCCATAGCCGCAGGCTCCCGCCCTTCCACAAGGTGCGCAATAGTTTGCGTTTTTAGTGGGCATTATGACCAGGCAGAAGACCGTTCAGGGGGTCTTTCTGTACATGATGACCATGAGGGAGGCCCCGTGGCGATCGATCATCTGGACGGTCGGCTCATCGTGCTGCTGGCCCGCGAGCCACGGATCGGGGTGCTGGAGATGTCCCGACGCCTCGGGGTGGCCCGGGGCACGGTGCAGGCCAGGCTGGACCGGCTTCAGTCGAACGGAGTCATCCGGGGGTTCGGTCCCCAGGTCGATCCGGCGGCCCTCGGCTACCCGGTGACGGCGTTCGCCACCTTGGAGATCCGACAGGGTCAAGGCGCCGACGTCCGGGCCCACTTGGCGACCGTTCCGGAGGTGCTGGAACTGCACACGACGACCGGCAGCGGGGACATGCTGTGCCGGCTGGTGGCCCGCTCGAACGCCGATCTCCAGCGGGTGATCGACCGTGTGGTGGGTTTTGATGGCATCGACCGGGCCGCCACGGCGATCGTCATGGAGAACCCCGTACCGCTGCGGATCATCCCGCTGGTGGAGCAGGCGTCACAGGAAGACTGACCTGACCCCACCGGCGCGCTCCCCCGGCGGCCCCGGCGCCGGGCGAGGAGGGCGGGACGGGTGTGAACTTCTGGAGCTATCTCGGCAACCGTCACGAACAGTTGCTCGCGGACGCGTACCAGCACGCCTCGGCGGTCTTCCAGTGCATGGTGGTCGCCACCGTGCTCGGCGTGCTGATCGGGGTGTTCACCTACCGCAGCGAGTGGGCGGGCAATCTCGCGACCACCACCACGGCGACCCTGCTGACCATTCCCTCGCTGGCGATGATCGGTCTGCTGATCCCGCTGGTGGGCCTGGGGGTCGCGCCGACCGTCATCGCGCTGACCCTGTACGGGCTGCTGCCGATCGTCCGGAACGCGATCGTGGGGCTGCGCGGGGTGGACGCCACCCTGGTGGACGCGGCGAAGGGCATCGGCATGTCGCGCGGCGCCCGGTTGCTCAGGATCGAGCTCCCGTTGGCCTGGCCGCCGATCCTCACCGGCATCCGGGTCTCCACCCAGATGCTGATGGGGATCGCCGCGATCGCCGCGTACGCCTCGGGCCCGGGCCTCGGCAATGAGATCTTCCGCGGGATCGCCTCGCTGGGCAGCAAGAACGCACTGAACCAGGTGCTCGCCGGCACCCTCGGGATCGTCGTGCTCGCCCTGTTGTTCGACACCGCGTACGTCCTGCTCGGGCGGCTGACCATTCCGAGGGGGATCCGTGTCTGAGCCCGCCGCAGCGCCACCGGAGGGGGACGGGCCCGTCGTCCGGGCGACCACCGGGGCGGCCATCGAGTTGGAGAACCTGAGCAAGCGGTACCCGGGCAGCGAGGCGCCCGCCGTCGACGACGTGTCCCTGGAGATCAAGGCGGGCGAGACGGTCATCTTCGTCGGCCCCTCCGGCGGCGGGAAGACCACCCTGCTGAAGATGATCAACCGGCTGATCGAGCCCACCGGCGGTCGGATCAGGATCGCCGGCGAGGACGTCACCGACATGGACCCGGTCCGGCTGCGCCGCAAGATCGGGTACGCGATCCAGTCCTCGGGGCTGTTCCCGCACATGACCGTCGCCCAGAACATCGCCCTGGTCCCCAGGATGACCGGCTGGACGAAGTCCCGGACCAGGGACCGGGTCGAAGAGATGCTGGACCTGGTCGGGCTGGACCCCGGCGAGTTCCGGGACCGCTACCCGCGCCAGCTCTCCGGCGGTCAGCAACAGCGCGTCGGGGTGGCCCGGGCCCTCGCCGCCGACCCGCCGGTCCTGCTGATGGACGAACCGTTCGGCGCGGTCGACCCGATCACCCGCGACCACCTCCAGGACGAGCTGATCCGCCTCCAACAGGAACTGCGCAAGACGATCGTCTTCGTCACCCACGACTTCGACGAGGCGATCAAGCTGGGCGACCGGATCGTGGTGCTGCGGGAACGGTCCCAGATCGCCCAGTTCGACACCCCGGAGGCCATCCTCACCAATCCGGCCGACGACTTCGTCTCCGGGTTCGTCGGCGCGGGCGCCGCCCTCAAACGGCTCAACCTCACCCGGGTGCGGGACGTGGAGATCCGCGACTACCCGACCGTCACCGTCGACGACCCGCTGCAACGCATCTTCGACCTGCTGAAGACCGTCGGCACCAACGAGATCCTGCTCCTCGACAAGCGGGGCCGCCCCTACAAGTGGCTCCGGCGCGGCGACCTCATGCGGGCCCGCGGCTCACTGGCCCGGGCCGGCACCCTGGTGCACGACACAGTGACCCGGGACGCCACGCTGCGGGACGCCCTGGAGGCCGTCCTCACCGACAACGCGGGCCGGGTCGCGGTCACCGGGCGGCGCGGCGAGTACACCGGGGTGGTCGACATGGAGACCCTGATGAACTCGGTGCACGAACTCCTGGAGGCCGACCGGCTGGAAGCGCTGGAGCACCAACACGAACTGCTCGCCCAGCACGCCGACCGCACCCGCGCCGAGCAGGAGGGCGCCTCGGACGGGAAGCGGGCGCCGTGAACGGGCCCCCGGGCTCCCACGAGGTCAAGGGCGTCGGCTTCCAGGACACCGGCGAGGCCCCCGAAGCGGCCCGGCCGTCGACCGCCAACTCCCGGGTGCCCGCCCGGGTCACCTGGCGCAAACTGGTGGTCCTGCCGTCGGTGATCGCGATCGTGCTGCTCGCGACCTGGCTGTGGTTCCAACAGGCCAGCCTGGACTCGGTCAGCCGCAACGCCCTCGCCGGGGACGTGGTACGGCTACGGCTGTGGGAGCACATCCAGCTGACGGCGATCTCCACGTTCTTCGTGCTGATCATCGCCATCCCGCTCGGCATCCTGCTGACCCGGCGACTGCTGCGCCCGGCGGCACCGTTCGCGATCGCCCTGGCCAACGTGGGCCAGGCGACCCCGGCGATCGGACTGCTGGCCCTGCTGGTCATCTGGCTCGGTATCGGGGCGCGCACCGCCCTGGTCGGGATCATCGCCTACGCGCTGCTGCCGGTGCTGTCCAACACGATCGCCGGGCTACGGGCCAACGACCCGACGCTGCTGGAAGCCGCCCGCGGCATCGGGATGTCCCCGGTCGGGGTGCTGCGCCGGGTGGAACTGCCGCTCGCCGTCCCGCTGATCCTCGCGGGCGTGCGCACCGCGCTGGTGCTCAACGTCGGCACCGCGACCCTGGCGACCTTCGGCGGCGGCGGGGGCCTCGGCGATCTGATCACCGCCGGGATCACCAACCAGCGGATGCCGGTCCTGGTGCTCGGCTCGGTGCTGACGGTGTCGCTCGCCCTGTTCGTGGACTGGCTGGCGTCGATCGCCGAACTGCTGCTCCGCCCCCGGGGGTTGGAGGTGGGAACGTGAACGGCCGCGCCACCCGGCCCGGGGTACGGACACGGGTGCGGGCACGGGTGCGGGCACGGGTGCGCGGGGCGGTGGTCGCGCTGGCGGGCGGGGCGCTGCTGGCGGGGTGCGGGCTGACCAGCGGGTCGCCGATGGTGGACGACGTGCACCCGGGGTCGATCGGGCAGGGGCTGCCGCTGAAGGGCGCGCAGCTCACGGTGACGTCGAAGGAGTTCACCGAACAGCTGATCCTGGGCGCGATGATGGGCATCGCCTTCGAGGCGGCCGGCGCCGAGGTCCTGGACCGGACCGGCATCCAGGGCTCGATCGGCGCCCGCGAGGCCGTCAAGTCGGGTGACGCGGACGGGATGTACGAGTACACCGGCACCGCCTGGATCACCTACCAGGGCAACTCGGCGCCGATCCCGGACCCGGACGCCCAGTGGCGGGCGGTGCGCGACGCCGACCTGGACAACGGCATCACCTGGTTGGCGCCGGCCCGGCTGAACAACACGTACGCCCTGGCCACCAACCGGGCGAACGAGGCGAAGTACCGGGCGCGGACGCTGTCGGACGTGGCCGCCCTGTCGAAGTCGGACCCGAAGGCGGTGTCCCTGTGCGTGGAGAGCGAGTTCGCCTCCCGTGACGACGGGCTGGTCGGGATGGAGAAGGCGTACGGGATGGACGTCCCCCCGTCCCAGGTGATCCGGATGGACACCGGGATCATCTACACCCAGACCGCCAAGGGCGCCTGCACCTTCGGCGAGGTCTTCACCACGGACGGCCGCATCAAGGCCATGGACCTGGTGGTCATGACCGACGACAAACACTTCTTCCCCAACTACAACGTCGCCCCGGAGATCAACACCAAGGCCCTGGAGAAGCACCCGGCGATCCGGGACGTCCTCGACCCGATCACGGCCCGGCTCGACAACACGGTTGCGCGCGAGCTGAACGCCAAGGTGGACGTGGACGGCGACGACCCCCACGAGGTGGCCCTGGACTGGCTGGTCGCCGAGGGGTTCGTGAAGGAGTGAGCCAGGTTACAAAGACTTCTATGCAACGTTCTCTTTGCAAGAGGTCCTTTGCATAGCTATCTTTGTCCACATGGAACCTGTGGAACCCCCGGAGCCCGTAGCACCCCTGGACCCCGCGGAGCCGGTCGAGCCCGCGGAGGCCACGGAGCCCGCGACGGCGGCCGGCGCCGAACGCCGGATCCGCCAGCTGGACGCCCGGACCCTGCGCGGACTCGCACACCCCTTGCGCATGGCGCTGCTGACCGCCCTGCGCCGCAGCGGGCCCGCGACCGCCTCGCAACTCGCCGCGCAACTGGGCGAGTCCAGCGGGGCCACCAGCTACCACCTGCGCCAGCTCGCCGCGTACGGCTTCGTCGAGGACGCGCCCGAACAGGGCAAGGGGCGCGAGCGCTGGTGGCGCGCCGTGCACGAGGGCACCGAGTTCGGGAGCGGCCTGATGCACGACGCCGATCCGGAGACCCGGGGCGCGGTCGACGTGTTCCTGCACGAGATCGCCCACAGTCACGCCCGCGAGGTGTCGACCGCGATCGCCACCCGGGGCGACTGGTCGCAGGAGTGGTCCGACTCGACCGACCTCAGCGACTTCACGCTGCGACTGACACCCCGTCAGACGCGCGAACTGTCCCGGCGGATGCACGAACTCGTCAACGGCTACCTGGACTCGGCGGCCGAGGACGACACCGGAACCGCCGCCCGGGTCCGGGTGCACCTGCACGCCTTCCCCCAGCAGGACGTCTGAGTCCGCGCCCCGCCCCCGCTTCCGATCCCCGCACCCGGAGGGAGAACGTCATGCATCCCGAGGTCCATCTGATGATCCACCGTCAGCGCGCCGTCGAACTGCGGCAGGAGGCGGCGCCGCGCGTACGGACCGCGCCCCGGTCACGCACCGGTCGGCGCACCGGCCAGCGCACCGGTCAGCGTTTCGATCTGCGGGCCCGACTGGGCTGGATGCTGGTCGAGTGGGGACTACGGCTCGCCACCGCGCCCCGACGACTCGGTCACGGCCTCTGAGGCTCCGGCCCCGTCGTCCCGTCGCACCGGGTCAGCAGCTGGGGACCCCGTCGCCCTTCTCCAACGCCTTCAGGGAGTTCACCGCACCCTTGAGATCGGTGACCGGGACCAGGCGCAGCCCCTTCGGAAGCTCGGCACGGGCGTCCCCGCACTCCGCCTTCGGCACCAGGAAGACCGTGGCACCGTCGCGCCGGGCCGCCCGGGTCTTCAGGGAGACCCCGCCGACGGGTCCGACCTCGCCGTCCGGGGTGATCGTGCCGGTGCCGGCGATCGTCCGGCCGCCCGTGAGGTCGCCGCCGCTCCCGTCGCCCTGGAGCTTGTCGATCACGCCGAGGGCGAAGAAGAGGCCCGCGCTCGGACCCCCCACGTCGGCCAGCCGCAGCGAGACCCGCACGTCGTCGAAGTCGCCGCCCAGGTAGTTCAGGGCGGCCTCGGCCGCGGTGTCCTGGGACTTCTCCATCTCGCGGGTGTTGTGCTGCTCGATCTCCTCGGTGGAGTCCCCGGACGGGTAGACCGCCTCGCGCGGCATCACGGCCCGGTCCTCGCGGAACCAGCTGTCCCAGACGGTGCCGAACTGGACGTCGGTACCCGGGCCCGTCGCCTCGATGGTCGTCATCCGCAGCTGTCCCGAGGTCTTCCGCACCGGAGCACCCTCGATCGTGATCACGGGAGTGCCGTCGTTCTTGCCGAGGACGTCCGCCGTCAGACCCGGTTGGGCGATGACGAACGGGAGGGGTGCGAAGACCGCGGTGGCCACCAGGGCGACGACCGGAACCGCGCAGAGGAGGATGGCCTGGAGACGTGTGAGGCGTGAGAGCACCCTGCAACCTTACGGGCACCGGGCGCTCCCGCTGGTGTCCCGGGTCGCGCTCAGCGCAGGGCGTCGGCGACCTCGCGGGCCGCGTCCACCACCCGCGGCCCCACCCGCTCCGGCACCGAGTCGGACAGCATGACGACCCCGACGCTGCCCTCGACTCCGGTCACCCCCAGCAGGGGCGCCGCGGCGCCGCTGGCCCCGGCTTCGAGTTCGCCGTGCGTGAGGGCGTAACCGGGATGGTCGAGGAGGCCCTGCCGGGCGGCGAGGATGGCCCGACCCGCGGCCCCCCGGTCCAGCGGGTGCCGGAACCCCGTGCGGTAGGCGACGTGGTAGTCGGTCCAGGTGGGTTCGACCACCGCGACGGCCAGGGCCTCCGAGCCGTCGACCAGGGTCAGATGGGCGGTGGCGCCTATGTCCTCGGCGAGCGCGCGCAGGGCGGGTAGCGCGGCCTCCCGTACGAGGGGGTGCACCTGGCGGCCCAGCCGGAGCACGCCGAGGCCGACCCGGGCGCGGCCGCCGAGGTCGCGGCGGACGAGCGCGTGCTGCTCCAACGTGGCGAGCAGTCGGTACACGACGGTACGGTTCACACCGAGCTTGGTGGACAACTCCGTCACGGTCAGCCCGTGGTCGGTGTCGGCGAGCAGTTTGAGGACACGCAGTCCTCGGTCGAGCGTCTGAGAAGTCTCCGCGGTCACGACGCCCACTCCTTCGGTGATGAGGGGTCGCGGCCTCCTCCGCGGACGAGCGTCACCCGTCCCTGGGCGATGCGTGGCGGAGGCTGCCGGCAGCCAAGGCGACCCGGGGCCCACGGGCGAAGCCCACGGCACACCGGCTGCGCTCCGCGGCGGCGCTGCCACGGGGCGTGTGCGTTGCGGGGACACTAGCGAGCCGGTTCGATGAGCGGAAGTCTCCGTCCAGAATCCGGGCACGGACTCGCGAGTAGCGTCCATTTGATCCCGTTTCGCTCCACGGCTCCGCTGCTCGGTGCGCTTCCCTGCGGGGTGCGTTGTTCCTGTGCGGGTGCGCTGTTGCTTTGCGCAGTTCCCCGCGCCCCTGGGGTGGGTGCCTGCTGCGGTACGTCATTCGCTGCGGGTGCGTCGTGCTTGCCCGCGCAGTTCCCCGCGCCCCTTCGGTGCGCTTCCCTGCGGCTGCGTTGTTGCAGTGCGGGTGCGGACGGGTACGCCCCGACAGGGGCGCGGGGAACTGCGCGAACCTACAGCGCACCCGCAGAGGGACGCACCCCGGGGGCGCGGGGAACTGCGCAAGGCCGCCGCGGACCCGCGCCACCCGCACCGCCCCCCACCCGGGAGGGTCATCGCATGCGGGTGGCCCACTCCCGGACCTTGTCGACGCGCTGCCGCAGCTGCCCCGCCGTGGCCTCCGCGCTGGGGGGACCCCCACACACCCGCCGCAGCTCCGTGTGGATCACCCCGTGCGGCTTCCCGCTCTGGTGGACGTACGCACCGACCAACGTGTTGAGCTGCTTGCGCAGCTCCAGCAGCTCCTTGTGGGAGACGACCGGGCGCCGCTCCGCGGGCAGTTCCAGCAGATCGGCCTCGCTGTCCGGCTTCTTGCGGGAGTGCGCGATCTGCCGCGCCTGCCGCTTCTGGAGCAGCATCTGCACCTGGTCGGGTTCGAGGAGACCGGGGATGCCCAGGTAGTCCTGCTCCTCGTCGCTGCCGGGGTGCGCCTGCATCCCGAACTCCGCGCCGTCGAAGAGCACCCGGTCGAAGACCGCGTCGGACTCCAGCGCCTCGAAGGGCAGCGAGTCCTGCTCGCCGGTGTCCTCGTCCTGCTCCCGGTTCGCCTCGTCCATCTCCTTCTCGGACTCGGCGTAGGGGTCCTCCTCACCCTCCTTCTTCGGCTTGTCCAGGACGTGGTCGCGTTCGACCTCCATCTCGTTGGCGAAGCCGAGCAGGTCGGGGACGGTGGGCAGGAACACCGAAGCGGTCTCGCCGCGGCGCCGGGACCGCACGAAACGACCGACGGCCTGGGCGAAGAAGAGGGGCGTGGAGATGGTCGTCGCGTAGACGCCGACGGCCAGTCGAGGTACGTCGACCCCCTCGGACACCATGCGCACCGCGACCATCCAGCGGTCATCACTGTGACTGAACTCGTCGATGCGGTCCGAGGCACCCGAGTCGTCCGAGAGGACCAGGGTCGCCTTGTCGCCGGTGATCTCCCGGATCAGCTTGGCGTACGCACGGGCCGAGTCCTGGTCGGTGGCGATCACCAGCCCGCCGGCGTCCGGGATGCCCTTGCGGACCTCGACCAGCCGACGGTCGGCGGCCCGCAGCACGTTCGGCATCCAGTCGCCCCGCGGATCGAGGGCGGTGCGCCACGCCTGCGAGACCGCGTCCTTGGTCATCGGCTCGCCGAGCCGGGCGGCGATCTCGTCCCCCGCCTTGGTGCGCCACCGCATGTTGCCGCTGTACGAGAGGAAGATGACGGGCCGCACCACCCCGTCGCCGAGCGCGCTGCCGTAGCCGTACGTGTAGTCGGCGGAGGAGCGGCGGATGCCGTCGTTGCCCTCCTCGTACGTCACGAACGGGATCGGGTTGGTGTCCGAGCGGAACGGCGTCCCGGTGAGCGCGAGGCGCCGGGTCGCGGGCTCGAACGCCTCCAGGCACGCCTCGCCCCAGGACTTCGAGTCGCCCGCGTGGTGGATCTCGTCGAGGATCACCAGCGTCTTGCGCTGCTCGACCCGGTTGCGGTGCAGCATCGGCCGGACGCCGACACCCGCGTACGTCACGGCCACCCCGTGGTAGTCGCGACCCAGCGGGCCGGCGCTGTACTCGGGGTCCAGCTTGATGCCTATCCGGGCCGCCGCCTCCGCCCACTGCTTCTTCAGGTGCTCGGTCGGCGCGACCACCGTCACCTGTTGCACCACGTGGTGGTGGAGGAGCCAGGACGCGAGGGTGAGCGCGAAGGTGGTCTTGCCGGCGCCCGGGGTCGCGACGGCCAGGAAGTCGCGGGGCTGTTCCTGGACGTACTTCTCCATCGCCCCCTCTTGCCAGGCGCGCAGCTTGCTGGCGGTTCCCCACGGAGCACGGTTGGGGAAGGCGGGCGACAGGTGATGGGAGTGGGTGGCGGTGGTAGTCACGGTCTCCGGTTCGACGGTGGTCCGGTCGGCGGGCCGTCGAGCCGCCCGCACGGGTATGACAACCGGGCCACCCTATCGGTGCTCAGAACCCGGTCCGGGCGGGACGGGGTCCGCCCGGCGGGGGTGAGACGGGCCTCACACGACGCTCCGTGGGGGGCGGCCACCGAGACGTCACGGATCACCCGACCCGGTGGATACGCCCCGCTAACATCTGGTGTGTCCGGCCCCCGTGGGGTCAGTGGGGCTCCCGCACCCGTACCCGGGTGGCCACCCACACGCCCAGCGCGGCCACCGCTGCCATGGGGAGGAACACCACCACGAAGGCTCCGGTGTGGGCCTCGGAACCCCCCGTGGTCGCGGCCCCGTGCGCGGCTCCCACGGCACCGCCGCCCAGCGCCGCGAACGCCGCTCCGCCGAGCGCGAGCAGCATCACGTTCGACAGGCCGTCCGAGATCTGGAGCGCCGCGGAGTTGTTGCCGGTCTCCTGCGGCGGCGACAACTGGAGCAGCAGCACGCTGGTGGAGGAGATCACCAGCCCCATGCCGAGGCAGCCGAAACCCCAGGCGACCGCGACGATCCACACCGGCACCGAGGCGATCAGCACCGTCGGCGCCACGGCGATCGACGCGGCGACCAGCACCATGCCGAACGCCATCAGCCGGTGGCGGTGCGCGGCGGCCCGGCCCCGTGACTGCACGAAGCTGCCCAGTGCCCAGGTGGCTCCGCCGGCGGCCAGGGAGAGTCCCGCCAGCGTCGGCGACAGTCCCCGTTGGGTGACCAGCATCAGCGGCACGAACGACTCCGCCGCGATGAACGAACCCGCCGCCACTCCGCGCAGCAGCACCACGGAGGGCAGCCCCCGGGCTGCCCGGTAGGTTCCGCGCGGCAGCAGCCCCAGCACGGCCGGGACCAGCAGGGCGATGCCCAGTGCGCCCGGGAGCAGCGAGAACCAGCGCAGGTCCTGCGCCGCGTACTGCAACAGTCCGGCGCCGGCCGAGATCATGAAGGCCAGCCGGATGCGCTGTCCCTTGGGCGCGGTCGTCGCACCGACGGTGGACGGTCCGTCCTGCTCGCTCCCGGGTGCCGGGCCCGACGCACGTCGCCGTATCTGCGGCAGTGCGAGTGCCAGCGGGAGCAGCACCAGCACCGGGATGCCCAGGAACACCCAGCGCCACCCCAACTGCTCGGTGACCGCTCCGGACACCAGCGGCCCCACCACGGACGGGATGACCCAGCACGCCGCGAACGCCGCCATGATCGCCGGCCGCAACGGTTCCGGGTACGCCCGGCTCACCACCACGTACAGCGCGACGATCACCAGGCCGCCGCCCAGGCCCTGGACCGCCCGGCCCAGGATGAACAGCCACATCGTGCCGGCCGTTCCCGACAGTGCGAGCCCCACGCCGAAGGCGATGATCCCGGTGGTCAGCGGTCGGAGCGGACCCTGTCGGTCCGCCCACTGCCCGGACAGCACCATGCCGAACAGGCTGGTCGTGAAGTACCCGGAGAAGGCGAACGCGTAGAGCGAGACCCCGTCCAGTTCGCGGGCCGCCACCGGCATGGCCGTGCCCACGGCCGTCGCCTCGAACGCGATCAGCAGCACGACCGACACGATGCCGATGCTCAGGGCGCGGTACGACTTGCCGAGCACTCCGTCCGTGACGTGGGTGTCCTGCGCGGCGGTGTCCTGCGCGGCGGTGCCCGTGGCGACCGGAGTGGGTGCGGTGGCCTGCGCGGTTGCGGTGTGCGCGCTCGCGCTGTGCGTGGTGTTGCTGCTCCGCTTCCCCAGGTCGTCCGTTCCGGTTCGGTCTGCGGCTGGTTCACACTCACTGGGGTCGGTGCTCATGACAGCCAACGTAAGAGGCGAACCCCCGTTGTGGCCATTGCCGCGGAACAGGAATCCCTTCGTCCCTTGGTCCTAGGACCCGCCGGGCGGTGGAAGGGGCGGGCTCGGCGCGGACCCGACCGCGCGGCGGGGACCCGCGGGCTTCGCACGCGCCCCGTGAACGGCGGAGTGCTACCGTGGTCGGCGTACCGCACCTCATGGCGGCCTCCCCCTCGTTACTCCACGGAGGCATCGTCATGCCCACTTCTCTGAACGTGCGTACCTTTCACCGCGAGGACCGCGACCAGCTCACCGATCTGATCAACGCCCATGTGGCCGCGGTCGTCCCCGGCGCCGGCGTCTCGGTCAACACCGTCATCAGCAGCCTGGAGCGCCGACCCGACGAGTACGTCCTCGACCCCTGGGTCGCCGAGCGGGTGACCCTGGTCGTCGAGCACCGCCGTCGCATCGTCGGCGCCGCCCATCTGCTGCGATACCGCAACGACCCCGATGTCGGCGAGGACTTCCGCGACGCCGGCTCCCTCCTCTGGTCCGTTCACCTCCCGGTCGAGCCCGACGCCCCCGCGCAGGACCGTGAGTCCGTGGACGGCACGGCCGGGGACGAGGAGCAGGTGGCCGATCTGTTGTTGTCCGCGTGCCTCGCCCAGTTCACCCGCTGGCACGTCCGGGTCCGGTACGCCGACGGGCAGTTGCCCGCCCCCGGTGTCTACGGGGTCCCCGCCCCCTGGCCGCACATCAGCACGGCCCTGGAACGGGCGGGCTTCGTACACACCGGGGGCACCGAGATCCTGCTGCTCGCGCCGTTGTCCGACCTCCCCGATCCGGCGCTCGCCCCGCCGCTGCCCGGGCTCACCGTGCACCGCACCCTCGGCGCGGGGCTGGGGATCCGGCTCACGGCACGGAGCGGGGCGGACGACCTGGGGTACGTCGAACTCGACACCTCCCTCGGCCGTCCGGAACGGCATGCGCGTCCCGGCGGCATGGCCGACCTCAGCGACTTCGGCCTGCCCGACGACGCGCACCCGGAGCTGTTCCGCTGGCTCCTCGGTCAGGCCCGGGCCTGGCTGGCCCTGTGCGGGGTCGACCGTGTCCTCACCTATGCCGCACCGGACGAGACCGATGACCTCGCCCTGCTGGCCGCCGGCGGCTTCCGTGAACTGACCCGCACGGCGCGGGGCTGGGAGCACCGTCCGTCCTGAGCCGAGTTGACCGCCCCTCCCCCGCACCGGCCCGGGCCGGCCGACCCGGTCGGTGCCGGGGGGGGACCCGGTCCGATGAGGTCAGGGGTTGTGGAACTTCACCTCCGGGTTCCCGGTCGTGGGGCCGTCGAGTACCGGGCGGGCGGCGCCGCGCAGGTGCCGGTCGAAGAACGCGGCGACATAAGTGCGGGTGATGCCGATGCCCCGGGCCGCCGGATAGGGCTCACCGGGCAGACCGTAGTGCTCGGTGACCACCGGGAAGTCGGAGAAGGTGCCGTGGTGCGCCCCGGAAACGGTGAGCCACCGCTTCCAGCCGTCCAGCTTCGGCCAGGTCGCGTCCCATGACCGGTCCACACCGCCGGGGCGGTGCACCTCGTCGTCCGTACCGAGGAACATGAACGGTCGCCCGTTGAGCCCGCCCTGGGGCATCTCCTCCCAGAACGCTCCGTCCATGTTGATCCCGGCGCGCACCCGGCGGTCGCCCACCATGGCGGAGGCGGCACCCGCGCCCCCGATGGAGTGGCCGGCCATGCCGACCCGCTTCTTGTCGATCGCCCCGGAGTGGCGCCAGACCGGATCGGGGCCGGTGAGCTGGTCCAGGAGGAAGGACACGTCCTTCGCCCGGGTCTGGGTGACCAGGGTGATCGGAACGCCGTTGTTGTCGACGGCGTCACACGAAGCGCAGGTCAGCGTGCGGCCGTCCGGCATCGAGGTGCCGAAGGACTCGTAGGCGTGGTCCATGGAGGCCACGACGTAACCCCGGCTGGCCAGGTCCTCGGCGAGGCTCGTCTGGGTGTAACGACCGGCACCGTAGCCCGGCGACAGCAGGACCAGCGGGTAACGCCCCTTCGCGATGCGGGCGTTGACCTTGCTGTGCGTCCGTATCCGGCTCAGCTGCTCGGCGGGGATGGCCGCCGGAAGCGCGAAGCCGTCCCGCATCCGTCGGGTCTCCTCGGCCGTGGCGTACCGGGCCGGGCCGCCCTTGGCCGAGCGGGCGGCCGGGTAGTGCAGGGTGACCATCAGCTCCCGCCCGTCCGCGGTGGGGACCCAGGGGTCGGCGCGGGAGTGGTCCACCAGGTGCAGGACCTTGCTGCCCACGCCGTACTTTCCGGTGGGGCGCGGAAGGTGGGCGGGCTTGGCGGGGACGGACTCCGCCGCTCGGGACGCCGAGGAGGGCGCCCACAAGGAGGCTGCCGACGGGAACGCCGGCCGGTCCTGGGCGGCCGCCGTGCTCGCCAGGCCCAGTGGCACGGCGAGGGACATCGCGAGAGCGGCTGCGGTGGCCGCCCGACTCATTCGAATCATGGCCACAAGGTAGGGCCGGGGTGCCCGACGCCACATCACCCTGCGGTAGCCATTGCCCGGGCGCCACATCACACCGTGGTCCCACAGGGTGGTAGCCCCCAAGTATGGTCACCAGTCCGGCAGTTCCGACCGGCGCCCGGATCGCTGATCGCTGACCGCCCGGATCACCGACCGGAGGGCGCCAGCGTGCGCAGGACGCAGAACTCGTTCCCCTCGGGATCGGCCATGACCACCCAACTCCGACCGGGGCCCTGGTTCACGTCCCTCTCGGTGGCGCCGAGTGCCAGCAACCTGGCCACCTCGTCGGCGGTGCTGGAGTCGATCGGGCTGACGTCCAGGTGGAGCCGGTTCTTCGCGTCCTTGCCCTCGGGCACCCGGATGAACTGCACGGTGGGCGGCATCTGCCGGGCCCGCACCTCCTCGACCGTCGGCTCCCAGGAGCCGATCTCGACCTGGTGCGCGCTCCGGTCGATCACCTTGAAGTCCAGGACCGCGCACCAGAAGGCCGCGAGCCGCTCCGGATCGTGACAGTCGACGGTCAACTCCGTGAACCTGCTGGTCATATGACTCCCATGAGAGTGAGGACGAGGGCGAGGGGTCAGCCTAGGCGGGTCGATCGGCGTGCGCCTCCGGATTCTTCCCGGCCCCTGACGGGCGGAGCGGGGCGGGCGCAGCGCGACGGGCCGTCGCTCCGATTGTGAACGGCGGATTGCGGTCCCGTGGCGCGGCGACGCCACACCTTGAGCAGGAGTGCGATCCTCTCCTACGGTGAACACGTCTTCAGCACACGGCCGTGTGCCCGAGTGGTTTAGGGACTCGCCTGCAAAGCGAGTTACGTGGGTTCGATTCCCGCCACGGCCTCCATGCCTTGAGCAGGCGCAACGGATGGGCGGCACCCCTCGGGGTGCCGCCCATCCGTTGCGCCCAGCCGTGCGCCCAGCCGTGCGCCCGTCTCAGTTCCCGTCCATGAGGCTTCGCGGTGGGGTGGGAGTGTCAGTGGGTCTCGGTACGTTGATCAGCAGAGCGACGCGTCACACGGCGGGTCCGATCAACGGGAGGGAGACAGATGACGGCGTGGCTGATGTACCTGGGCAAGGACCCCAAGCGGGTCGGTGGCGGGTACGACGACAACAGCGCCACCCACTACAGCTGGGACAGCCGGGTGCCGAACGCGACCGGCGTCCAGGTCGGCGACCGGATCGTGCTGTGGGACGGCGAGACCTCGTTGGGCCTGTCGGTGATCGAGACGATCGAGACGGGAACCGGGACGAAGGACCTCAGCTCCTGCCCGAAGTGCGGGAAGGCCGACATCGCCCCGCGCAAGACGATGACGCCGACGTACCGGTGCTGGACCAGGGAGTGCAAGGCCGAGTTCGACCGGCCCGCCGTCGAGACCGTCGACGTCATCACCTACCGCGCCCGCTACGAGGCCGGCTGGCTCGACCTCCAGGGGCACCTCACCGCGCCCGAACTGCGCGCGCTGTGCGAGGAGAAGAAGTCCCAGAACGCGCTGCGCCGCCTGCGCTGGGACGAGTTCCGGGCCCGGGTCGAGTCGGGCAGGAACGCCACCCCGCTCAGCGTCATCGACCGGGCGGAGGACGTCATCGCCGGCGGTCACGCCAAGACGGTCGTCCGCGTCCGCAAGGGCCAGCCCGCGTTCCGGGCCGCCCTGCTGAACACGTTCGGCGAGGTCTGCGCCTTCACCGGCACGATGCCCGCCACGGTCTTGGAAGCCGCCCACCTCTACAGCTACGCCAAGAAGAGCGTCCACCACGCGAGCGGCGGTCTCCTGCTGCGCCGCGACGTGCACCGGCTCTTCGACCTCGGCGAGATCGCGATCGACCCGCACACCCTCACGCTGGACGTGGCCGTGACCACCCGCGCCTACCCGGTCTACGACCAGCTCCACGGCCGGCCGTTGACCGTCCCGGTCGACGCGGGCCACCGGAAGTGGCTCGCCAAGCACTGGGACATGCACCGTGGCGGCCCCGCCGCGATCCCCGCCCAGAGCAGCGGCCGGCTCGACCCGGTCACCGCCTAGGACTCGGGCGGCACCCCGAACGGGGTGTCGCCCTTCGGCCCGTGCGTCCCGGTTCGCCGGAAGTGGTGGCGCGGCCCGCGGCACCTCGCGAGAATGATCGGTCATGTCGACCAAGCGCACGCTCTGGGTGGGAGCCACCCTTCTGAGCAGTTCCCTCGCGGGTGTTGCCTCCGCGGTCATCGCCGTTCAGGAGGGCCGGCCGCTGTCCGAGAGCCTGACGATCGGGGGCGGAACCCTCGTGGCCACGAGCGCGCTGGCCGTCGCCGTCTTCACCGCGCTCGACCCGAAGGAGCCGCGGCAGGTCGCCGAGGGGCGGTTGCGGGTCCGCCAGGCGGAGCAGGGGTTGGAGGCCGCGCTCTCGCACGCCGACGTACCCGCTCCCCGCACCGCGGCGGGCGGGATCCCCGGGCCGGACGAGGACGCGGCCGGGGCCCCCGGGCCGGACGGGGCGGCGGCCGGGCGGGGGTTGGCGCTGGCGCAGCTGTGGCAGTTGACCCACAGCCGACTGGACCTCTACCACGAGATCGCCACGCAACAGGCGCGGCAGTCGTTCCGCAACGCGCAGGTGGCGATGGTGATCGGCTTCGTGCTGTTGACGGCGTTCGTCATCGTGGCGCTGAACGCGAGCACGACGGCCGGGGCGGTCGTCGCCGGCGCCCTGGGCGCGGTGTCCGCGGCGCTCTCCGGGTTCGTGAGCAGTACGTTCGTGAAGTCGCAGGAGACCGCCGCCGGGCACCTCAAGGCGTACTTCGACCAGCCCTTGGAGTTCGCGCGGTACCTGGCGGCGGAACGTCTGGTCGCGGACGCGGGCCTGACCACCGCGCAGCGGGCCGAGGTCATCACGACCCTGGTCCGGGCGATCGCGGCGGGCCCTCAGTCGGCCGACTCCCAGGCGAACGTCGCGGGGGACGTCTCGTCGTAGGGCGGGTGCAGGGGCGGGCGGCGGTCGGGGCGCCCCGCGGTCGAGGTCCAGGCGGTCTCGGGGTGGCGGGCGGTGACCGGGTCGACGGACTTCAGCACCGCGTGGACCGCGCCCGCGAGCAGGTCCCCGGACTGCGCGGTGCGCCCGCCCGGGTCCCGGGCGGCGTCCCAGTCGCGTGCGCGGTGCCCGAGCCAGTGGGTGAACGCCAGGGTGGAGACGTCCGTGTTGAGGGGGCGGGGGCCGGGGTCGGCCCAGTGCCAGGAGAGGACCGCACCGGTCGGACCGTCGACCACGACGTCCGTGTCGTGCATCAGGTGTCCGACGGGGATCAGCCTCCCCGCCCGGGCGGGGAGGTCGGCGGGTCGGCCGGTGACCGGATGCGCCCCGCGGTGGTGCTCGGCGAGGGTCCGCAGCGGGAGCCGGGCGGCGACGAAGTCGTGTTCCTCCTCGGGCAGTCCGACGTCCTTGAGGAAGCGGCGGGTCGGTTCGTGGGTGAGCGCGGCGGGCAGGTCGGCGTCCTCGCAGCGGCTGACCTCCCCGGCGCCGAACTCCTCGTCGAGCAGCCGGCCGGGCAGGTCGACCTGGAGGTGGAGACCGGGGGTCGGGACCCGGGCCAGTGGTCTGACCCATGCGGTGACCAGCCAGAAGACCGGGACGGGCGCGCCGTGCAGCTCCGCGCGGAACAGGTCGAGGAGGTGGCGGCGGGCCAGGGCCTCGGCTCCGGGTCCGTAGCGGGGGCCGCCGTGGGCGGTGGGCGGGCCGCCCGGGTCCGCCGGTTCCGTGAACTCCCGCACCGCGCGCTCGAAGCGCAGCAGCGTGGGGAGGTCGGGGGCGAGCGGGTCGCCGGGTGCCGGTCGTGGGCCCGGGCCGTCGTACGGGTGGTGCTGCCCGGCGTCGGGGCCGGGGCGGGGCGTGAGGAACAGCCGTCCGGTGGCGCCTTCGAGGGTGACCAGGGGCCCGGGGCGGTGCCCCCGCACACCGCCGGACCACGCGCCGTCAGACCGCGAACCGCCGGAGCGCGCGCCCTCGGCAGCCGGCCGTCCGTCGGACCCGGCGCCGCCGGGGCTCAGACCGCCGAGGACGAGGAGGCCGCCCCCCAGGGTGCGCGGCGGGCCGAAGCGGAACAGGTGCCCCTCCCCGGCCGGCAGTCCGGGCCCCGTGAGGTGGCGCCGGGTGGGCCCGTGGGTGAGGGAGCGCGGCAGCTCGTCCTCGGTGAACCTGATCGTCTCGGTCGTGGCCATGGAACCCCCCGTGGCGTGTCAACGAACGGTCGGCGGGGCTCCGCACCGGCTGACCGGGCGTGCTCCCCACCGACTTCGACGGTACGCGGCACCACTGACAGCGCCCCGGGCGCGGAGGGCGGGCGGGGCGGGGGCGGGTCAGGCGGTCGGGGTGGTGACCACCGCGGCCTGGGGGCGGATCGGCAGCCGGGCCACCGGGCGGCCGGTCGCCGCGCGCACCGCCGAGGCGATGGCCGCGGGGCTGGTCACCACGGGCACCGCGCTGACGGCCTTGGCCCCGAAGGGGGCGACCACGTCGCGTTCCTCGATGAGGCTGACGATGTGGATGTCCGGGGCGTCGAGGGCGGTCGGCAGGGCGTAACCGGTGAGGTCGGGGTGGCGGACGAGTCCGCGCGGGGTGCGCAGGTTCTCGGTGAGCGCGGCCCCCAGTCCCTGGGTGACACCGGCCTCGATGCGGGCCCTGAGCTGCGCCGGGTTGAGGACGCGGCCGACGTCCTGGGCGACGGCGAGTTCCACCACGCGCACCGAGCCGAGTTCCACGTCGACGTCGACGATCGCGCGGATCGCGCAGAACGCGAGGCCCACGAAGGCGTCGCCCTGGCCGTTCTCGTCCAGCGGCTCGGTGGGGTGCGGGCGGCACTGGGCGGTGGCCCACAGTTCCTTGCCTTCGAGCGCCTCGCTGACGGTGGTGGACAGCACGCCGTCGTAGGAGGTGATCTTCCCGTCGGTGATCTGGAGGAGTTCGGTGGACATGCCGAACTTGTGGGCCAGCGGCTGGAGGAGTTGGGTGCGGACCATCTTGGCCGCGCGTTCCACGGCCCCGCCGGAGACCCAGGTGTGGCGGCTGCGGCAGGCGGCTCCGGCGGACGGCTGGTCGGTGTCGACGGGGGCGATGTGCACCTCGTCGACGCCCAGGGTCTCCTGGACGATCTGGCGGGCGAGCATGCCGAAGCCCTGGCCGGTCTCGACGGCGGCGCAGATGACGGTGGCGACGCCGTCGTGGACCTTGACGGTGGCGGTGGAGACCTCGTCGGTGCCTTCCGCTCCGAGCATGTGGACCATGCCGAGCCCGTAGCCGACGCCGCGGCGGATCGCGGACGGCTCCCCGGCGCCCTCCAGTCCCCCGGGCAACAGCCACTCGTCCTCGGGGGTGTCCTTGGGCAGGGCGGGCAGCGGGAAGTCCCGTACCGCGGTGAGGAGTTCCGCGACGGGCGCGGGGCAGGTGACGGCCTGGCCGGTGGGCAGCACGTCACCGGTGGCGAGCACGTTGCGCATCCGCACCTCGGCCGGGTCGGCGCCGAGCGTGCGGGCGAGCTTGTCCATCTGCGCCTCGTACGCCGCGCACACCTGGAGGGCGCCCTCGCCGCGCACATGGCCCGAGGGCGGGTTGTTGGTGCGCACGGCCCAGCCCTCGACGAAGGCGTTGGGCACCACGTAGGGCCCGCAGGCGAACGCCACGGCGGCGGCGAGCGCTTCGGAGGAGGTGTCGGCGTAGGCGCCGGCGTCCAGGAGGACCTGGGCCTCGACCTTGACGAGCCGGCCCTCGGCGTCGGCGTGGTGGCGGTAGCGCAGCAGGGTGGGGTGGCGGTGGGAGTGGCCGAGGAAGGACTCCTCGCGCGTCGCGGTCAGCTTGACGGGGCAGCCCGTCTTCAGGGCGAGCAGCCCCAGGGGGAGTTGGAAGCCGGGGTCGTCGCGGTCGGCGGTGGCGCCGGGCACCCCGGTGACGACGATCTTGACGCGTTCGGGGTCGAGCCCGTAGCAGGCCGCCGCGAGGTCCCGGTCGCCGTGCGGGTCGGTGGAGGCGACGTACAGTTCGACGCCGCCGTCGGGGCGCGGTACCGCGAGGCCGGCCTCGGCGCCGATCGGGGCGGGGTCCTGGCGGCCGACCCGGTACACGCCCTCCACCACGACGGCGCCGGTCGCGTCGGGGTCGCCGTGGCGCAACGGGATGTGGCGGATGAGGTTGCCGTCGGGGTGCAGCGGCTCGGCGGAGAACGCCTTCTCCGGGTCGGTGACGGGTTCCTGGACCTCGTACTCGACGATGACGGCGGCGGCGGCCATCCGCGCGGTGTCGGGGTGGTCGGCGGCGACGGCGGCGATGGGCTCGCCGTGGTGGCGCACGACCTCGGAGGCGAAGACGGGGCGGTCCCGCACGCCGCGTCCGTGGACGGCGCCGGCCCCGTTGCCGGGGACGTCCTCGTGGGTGATGACGGCGCGCACGCCGGGCATCGCGCGGGCCTGCGAGGCGTCGATCGAGACGATGCGGGCGTGGGCGTGCGGCGAACGCAGCACGGCCGCCCACAGCAGCCCTTCGGCCCAGAGGTCGGCCGCGTACGGGAAGGTGCCCTCGGTCTTGGCGCGGGCGTCGGGGGACGGCAGCGAGGAACCGATGCCGTGGGGCGACGGATCGGGTCCGGGTTCGGTGCCGCCGGGGGTGGTGGCCATGGCCGTCGCCTCGTTGCTCATGCCTGGCCTCCGCCTTGGCCGTACGGACCGTAGGGGTCGTGCGCGTGGGGGTGGACGCCACCCGCGCCGGGGCCGGCCTGGTGCGGGATGCGGGGTTCGCCGGGGCCGCTGAGGTGGGGCGGCGCCTCACCGGTGTCGGCGGGGTCGGGGGTGGCGGGGGGGGCGACGGCCGCCGCGTGCGCCTCGCGCTCCTCGACGACCTCGCGGACGGCTTCCAGGACGCCGCGGTAGCCGGAGCAGCGGCAGAGGTTGCCGCACAGGGCCTGGCGGGCCTCGCGTTCGGTGGGGGCGGGGTTGCCCTCCAGCAGGTCGTGGACGGTCATCGCCATGCCGGGCACGCAGAACCCGCACTGGACGGCGCCGCACCGGGCGAGGGCCCGCTGCACGTCGGAGGGCCGGCCGTCGGCGGCGAGCCCCTCGACGGTGCGGATCTCGCTGCCGGCCGTGGTGGCGGCGGGCACCAGGCACGAGGCGACCAGGCGACCGTCGACCTGGATGTTGCAGGCTCCGCACTCGCCCTGGGAGCAGCCGTCCTTGGCGCCCGCGAGGCCGAGGCGCTCGCGCAGGACGTAGAGCAGCGATTCACCGATCCACGCCTCGGTGACGGGGCGGTCCACGCCGTTGACCCGCAGGGTGTACGAGATGAGGGGGTGTTCGTCGTGGTGGACGAGGGTTTCCTCGGCCGCGGCGGGCGCCGGTGCGGCGGGGTCGTCGTCCGCCGCTGCGTCGTGCTCGACGTGGCCGGGCGGGGCGGTCTCCGGGGGCGCCGCGGGTGCGTCGGCCGCGGTGCGTCCGACGGGGTCCGCGGCGTCGGCGGGGTCGGCCGCCGTGGAGTCCTCGCGGACGCGGCCCGGGGCGGTTGCGGCCGGGGCGTCGGCGGGGTGTTCGGGGGCGTCCTGCGCGGCCGGCACCGGTACGGGCGCGCCGGGTCCGTCCTCGGAGGCCTCGGGCGCGCCGGGCGCCGCGGGCGTCCGTGCGGCGCCGTCGGGGGCGGGCGCGGGTCCGGTGTCGCCCTCGCCCCGTACGGGGTGTCCGGCGGCCGGCGGGTGCGCTCCGGTCGGGTACCCGCCGGGGTCCTGCGGCCCGGTGGGCGCGTCCGCGGGGTGCGCGGTGTCCGTGCCGTGCGCCGGCGTGCCGTGCTGCGCAGGGCCGTGCTGCCCGGTGCCGTGCGCGGGCGTGCCGTGGTCCGCCGCGGGGGCGGTCCAGTCGGGGCCCGGGTCGGTGGCCCAGGGCGCGGGGGCGCCGCCGGGCAGGGTCGCCGGCGCGGTGGCGCCCCACTGCGAGGCCAGGGTGGAGGTGGTGAACTCACCGGACTCGTCCGGCAGGTCGCTCGCGGCCAGCGGGATGGTCCACTGCCCGGTGCCGTCCTGCGTGGGCTCGTGCCCCGGCCCGCCCGGTGCGGACCCCTCGGGGGGGACGACGTCCGGGAACGTCCACTGGGCGGTCTCCCCCGGGTCGTAGCCGGAGCGTCCGGGAGCGGTGCGCCCCGCTTCGAAGGCGTGCTCCCGGCCGGTACCGGCGGGGCCGTCGCCCGTGTCGGGGCCGTGCGGGGCGTCGGTGTGGCGCGGGGGGTGCTGCGCATGGCCGCCGGACGCGGCCGGTTCGGGCCAGCCCACCGTGCGCGCGGGCCCGGCGGCGCCCTGCGGGGCCCACGTCCCGGCGGGGGGTGCCGTGGGGTCGACGGGCTGTCCGGTGGTCGGGGAGGCCGTGATCCGCGGCGGCACGTAGCCGTGGCCGGGGGCGGCCAGCGGCGAGTGGGCGTGCAGGTCGAAGCCCTCGGGGAGCCGGACGAAGGCGGTGGCGTCGGCGCCCGCCTCGGGATCGTGCTCGCCGCGCGGGATCGGCTCCCAGCCGCCCGCGCCGCCGTGTCGGTCGGTCACGACAGTGCCCTCCCCAGTGCTCGTCGGGCCAGCACCGCGACGGTGCGCCGCAGGTGGAGTACGGCGGGCGGCAGCGGCTGCGGCGTGCCGTCCTCGGCCGGGGCGGCGTCCGGGATGCAGGCCGCGGCGACGTACTCGCCGAACGCTTCGAGGGCCTCGGGGACCAGGGTGCGGCTGCCGTCCCAGTCGATCAGCGAGGCCACCCACTGCTCGGCGTCGAGGGGGCGCAGCGGCATCGGGGCGACGGCGCCCACCGCACAGCGCACCCCGCGCCGGGCCGGGTCGAGGACCAGTGCGACGGACGCGGTGGCCCGGCCGGGGCCGGTGCGTCCGGTGGCCTTCAGGAAGATCTGCGGGGCGTGCAGCAGCGGTACGCGCACGTAGCCGATGAGTTCGCCGCCGCCGAGTCCCGCCACGCCCGCGAGCAGGTGCGAGACGGGGATCTCCCGGCGGGCGCCGCCGGGGCCGGCGACGATGACGGTGGCTTCGAGCGCCGCGAGCACCGGCAGTGCGTCCCCGGTGGGGGCACCGGTGGCGATGTTGCCGCCCAGGGTGCCCGCGTTGCGGATCTGGGGCGGGCCGGCGGCGCGGGCCGCGGCGGCGAGCGCCGGGATGAGCGCGGCGAAGTCGGGGCGGCCCATGCGGGCGTGGGTCAGGCCGGCGCCCAGCAGCGCGTGGCCGTCCTGGTACTGCCAGCCCCGGATCTCGCTGATGCGGCTGAGCCCGACGAGGGCCGCGGGCCGCAACTGACCCGAGTTGACCGAGGTCATCAGGTCCGTGCCGCCTGCGACGGGCACGGCTGCGGGCGTCGCGGCGAGGGCCGCGACCGCCTCGTCGAGTGTGCTCGGCAGCGTCACGGATCGCGCCGCCTGCGGTGCGTGCGTGGTCAAACCGGCTGCCCCTTCCCGCTGTCCCGCCTGGTCGTCCTGTGGCCGTACGGTACGTGCTCACAGGCCGGCCGTGGCAACTCTGGCACATCTTCACCGGCGCCCGACGCGGGGGTCCGCTAGGAGTTTTTCTTCCGAACTCCGGGGGAATCGTCCGTTTTCCCACGTGCTCGGCGGTGCGCACCTCTTGCCACTCTTTTGGCGGCAGTTGTGTGACATCTCCGCCGGGTCCGGGAGGCGGGGCGGGCCGCTACCGGAAGGCCGCGGAGCGCCTTCGAGGGTCCTGCGCGGGGAAGGCGGGCGGGCGCAGGCACGGGCCGCGGCGGACACACGGCGGACATCTCGTGGACATACCGCGGGGGCGGTCACCCTGGAGTGACCGCCCCCGCGGGAAACTCACACGTTCGGCGGCGGTCCGTCGATCGGACGGCCGATCAGTCCGGGCCGCTGCTGCCAGGGCGCCGGGCCGCCCGGCGGCCGGTACTGGACGCCGAGCGCGTCGAGCCGGCGGTAGTGCTCCGTCATCCGGTCCTCGAAACCGTCGAAGTCCCGCTCGGCGGAGGGCGGGAGCGCACTCCAGGCGACCTCGGCGAACGCGGCCAGGCGCGGGAACACCTGGTAGTCCACGCGCGAGGAGTTCTCCATGACCTCGGTCCACACGTTGGCCTGGGTGCCGAGCACCCGGCGGGCCTCCTCGCGGGTCAACTCCGGCGGCACCGGCTCGAACCGGTAGACGTCCTCCAGCGTGCGGACGAACCCGATCGGTACCGGCTCGTCGGGGCCGTCGTGCTGACGGTGGTCCAGGTACACCTGTTGTTCCGGGCACATGACGACGTCGTGACCGGCGCGCGCGGCGGTGATGCCGCCGCCGTAGCCGCGCCAGGAGGAAACCGCCGCGCCGGGTGCGAGTCCGCCCTCCAGGATCTCGTCCCAGCCGATGAGCCGCCGGCCGCGCTCGGAGATCCAGGTGTCGAAGTGGCGGATGAACCAGGACTGGAGCTCGTCCTCGTCCTTGAGGCCCAGTTCCCGGATGCGGGCCTGCGCCGCCGGGGACTCCTTCCACTGGTCCTTGGGGCACTCGTCGCCGCCGATGTGGATGAACGGCGAGGTCTGGGCGGGGAAGAGGTCGAGCACCTCCTCCAGGACGCCCTCGTAGAAGCGGAGGGTGTGTTCGGTGGGGGCGAGGATGTTGGGGCTGACGCCCCAGGTGTCCCAGACGGAGAGCGCGGCCGTGTCGATGACGTCCGTGTTCCCGAGCTCCGGGTAGGCGGTGATGGCCGCCTGCGAGTGGCCCGGTACGTCGATCTCCGGGATGACGCGGATGTGGCGGGCGGCGGCGTAGGCGACGATCTCGCGGATGTCGTCCTGGGTGTAGTAGCCGCCGTGCGGCTTGTCCTCCCACAGGGGGGAGGCCCGGTGGCCCCACTTGGTGCGGGAGCGCCAGGCGCCCGCCTCGGTGAGCTTCGGGTAGCGCTTGATCTCGATGCGCCAGCCCTGGTCGTCCGTGAGGTGGAAGTGGAAGACGTTCAGCTTGTGCGCAGCGAGGAGGTCCAGGTAGCGCAGTACGCCTTCCTTGGGCGTGAAGTGGCGCGAGACGTCGAGCATCATGCCCCGCCACCCGAAGCGCGGCGAGTCCTCGACGGTGACCGCGGGCAGCGTCCAGCTCCGGGCCGGGTCGAGGGGCACCCGGCGGTGGGCTTCGGCGCCGAGCAGCTGGCGCAGGGTCTGGGCGCCCCAGAACACGCCGGCCCCGCTGCCGCCCTCGATACGGACGGTGGGCGCCGCCACGCTCAGCCGGTAGCCCTCCTGCGGCAGTTCGGGGTCGATCGCCAGTGCCAGGCGGTCGATCAGGGTGCCGTCGCCGTCCCCGGCGGGCGCTCCGTCGGCGGGGGCCTCCGCCAGCAGCAGTCCGGTCGCCGCACCGAGGTACGTGCGCAGCCACCGGGCGGTGTCCTCGGTGCCCGGTCCGGTCTCCAACAGCGTGCCGGCGTGCAGCGCGAGGCGCTGGTCCCCGGCGTGCGCCAGTCGCAGCGGGGCGGGGATGAGCGCCCCGTCGTGCGCCGGAGCTCCGGTCCGTTCGGTCGCGTTCGTCACAGCGTCACCCGTCATCACGTCACCCGTCCCCACGTCAGTGGTGGATTCACTCGTGTCATCCGTTGTCCGTCCGCCCTGCACTGAGCGTCCGTCCCCTCTCCGGTCTCCGGTTCCGTGGCCGTCGGTGGTCAGTGGTGTCATCGGGCTCGTCTGCTCGTCGGTGCTCTTCGGTACTGGCCGGTGCTGGCCGGTGCTCGTCGGGTGCCTCGGGTCCGGGTCAGTCCTTGACCGCTCCCCCGAGCCCGGACACCAAACGGCGCTGCACGAGCACGAAGAAGATCAGCACCGGAATGGTCATCACTGTAGACGCCGCCATGATTCCGCCCCAGTCGTTCTCGTCCGGCTTGAAGAAGACGAGCAGGGCCATCGGCAACGTGGATTGCGAGGTGTCGCTGATGATGAAGGACTTGGCGAAGAGGAAGTCGTTCCAAGCGGAAATGAAGGAGAACACGCTCGTCGCCACGAGACCCGGGAACACCAACGGGAAGAGGATCTGCCAGAGGAATCGACTGCGGCTCGCGCCGTCGAGTGCGGCGGCCTCTTCCAGGGCCTCCGGAACGGCCTTCACGAACCCCCTGAGCATCCAGATCGCGAACGGCAGCGAGAAGGCGATGTGCGGCAGGATCAGGGCGCCCAGCGTGTTGAGCTGGCCGAGGTCCCGCATCAGGAAGAACAGCGGGATCGCGAGCCCTTCCACCGGCACCATCTGCGCGATGAGGAACATGATGAGCAGGGTGGTGCGGAATTTGAAACGGAACCTCGTCACCGCCGTGGCGGCGAGGAACGCGATGATCGCGGACACCAGGACCACGGATACCGCGACGATGAGGCTGTTGAGGAAGTAGCGACCGAAATCCTGCTGCCCGAAGAGCCGTTGGAAGGAATCCAGCGAGGGGTTCAAGGTCCAGGGCCGGGCCTCGGTCGACTCGATCTCCCCGGCCGGTTTGAAGGCCGAGAGGACCATCCAGTACAGGGGGAACGCGACCACCGCGGCGACCACCAGGGCCGTCAGTTCGGCGGCCAGTCGCCACGGTCGCTGGATCAGTCCGCCGCCCAGCCGGAGCCGACGCCCGCCGCCGCTCCCGCCGCGCTCGGACGCCCCGTCCGCCGGGGAACCGTCCGGGCGGTCCTCGGCGGGGGCGTCCACCGGGGTGTCGGGGTCGCCGTCGCGCGGGGCGTCCGCGTGGCCGCCCTCCACCGCCGTGCCGCTCACAGTTCCTCCCCCTGGCGCCGCAGCAGCCGCAGATAGACGAGCGTGACCACGAGCAGGATCAGCAGCATGACCACGCCGATGGCGGAGCCGAGGCTGTACTGCGAGGACGCGAACGCCTTTTGATACGCGTACACATTGAGGACCATGTTCTGGCCGGCGATGCCGCCGCCGTTGGTCATCACGTAGATCTGGGTGAAGACCTTGAAGTCCCAGATGATGGACTGGATGGTGACGACCACGAGGATGGGGCGCAGCATCGGCATGAGCACCGACCGCCAGATCCGCCACTGCGAGGCGCCGTCCAGCGACGCGGCCTCCAGCACCTCGGAGGGCACCGCGCGGATGCCCGCGTAGACGGTGACCATCACGAACGGGAACGAACACCAGACCACTTCGAACAGGACCAGCGCGAAGGCGCTGAGCCGGTCGTAGGTCCACGAGTGGTCGCCGAGCCCGAGGACCTTGTTGACGGGTCCGAAGTCCGGGTCGAACAGGAACACCCACACCGTGGAGCCGGTGACCGCGGGGGTCGCCCAGGCGCCGAGGGCCGCCATCATCAGGGCGAGCCGGGGCACGGCCCGGATGCGGGTGAGCAGGACCGCCAGGGCGCAGCCGATGGCGAGCGTGGAGACCACGCAGGCGGCGGCGAACAGCACGGTGGCCAGGAGCACCTGCCAGAACTGTTCGTCGCGGAAGAGCGTGGCGTAGTTGTCGAGCCCCTTGAAGGTCGTCGGTTCGCCACCGCTGACCTGGGCCTGGGTGTACTCCAGGAAGGAGATCAGACCGAGCTGGTAGATCGGGTAGACGAGGAGGCCGGCCAGGACGACCAGGGCCGGCGCGAGGTACAGCCAGGGTGTCCAGGCGGAGCGCCCGGGGCGCCGCGGCGGCCGGGCGCCGGACCTGTTCGGCCGGCGCCCCCGCCCGCGCAACGCCGCCGGGGGCTTGTCGACGGTGATGTCGTGCGTCATGGGTCAGGACTCTCGGTTCAGCCCGCGGAGGAGAAGGCGTCGTTCATCTTCTTCGCCGCGTCCTTGGAGGCGGTCGCCACGTCCTTGCGGCCGCTGACGACCTCCTGGAACATCGTCGGCAGCACCAGGGAGGCGTCGATCTGGCCCCAGGCGGGCGAGGCGGGCACGAACTTGGCGCCCGCGGCGAGGGTGTCGATGAAGGGCTTGATGAACGGCTGCTCGGCCGCGGCGTCCTTGCGGACGTCCGTGAAGGTGGGCAGGAAGCCCATCGCCTCGAAGAGTTCGCCCTGCGTCTTCTTGCCGGCGATCTCCTTGACGAGGTTCACGGCGAGGGTGCGGCGCTCGGTGCTCTTGAGGACGCCGATGTTGTTGCCGCCGGCGAAGGCGGGGGCGATCTCGCCCTCCTTGACGCCGGGCAGCGGGACCACCGCGTACTTGTCCTTGACCTTGCCGGCTTCCACCGCGGCGTGGCTGAAGTCGCCGCCGATCGCCATGCCCGCCTTGCCGGACGCGAAGGCGGTGACGGTGTCGTTGCCGCCCATGCCCGCGCACTTGGCGGCCGGACAGTTGTCGTCGCCGAACAGCGAGGTGTACGCCTTGATGCCCTTCTGGGAGGCGGCGCTGTCGAGGGCGGACTGGTACTTCCCGCCGCTCTCCGAGGCTATTTCGCCGCCGTTGGACCAGAGGAACGGCATGGCGCCGTAGGTGTACGCGCCGCCGACCGCGAGGCCGTAGAGCTCCGGCTTGGCCTTGCGGATCTTCTTCGCGGTGCTGATCAGCTCGGCCTGCGTCTTGGGGACGGCGAGGTCGAGCTCCTTGAGGATGTCGGTGCGGTAGTACAGGGCGCGCACGCCGACGAAGTAGGGGGCGCCGTAGACCTTGCCGTCGACGGTGACCGACTCGCGGGCCGTGGGGTCGGTGTCCTTGGCGTCCGCCCAGTCGCCGAACTCCTTGGTGATGTCGGCGAGCCCGCCGTCCTTCACGTAGCCGGCGGTGTCGGTGTTGCCGTACTCGACGATGTCCGGGGCGCTCTTGGGGTCGTTGAACGCGGCCTTGATCTTCTCGGCGCGGGTCTCGACGGGGATGTACTCGACCTTGACGTCGGCGCCGTCGTTGGCCTTCTTGAAGGAGTCGATGGCCCGGTTGACCACGTCCTCCTTGGGCTTGTTGTTGACCTCCTGGAACAGCCAGACGCGCAGGGTGCCGGACTTCTCGTCCTTGTCGGACGAGTTGTCCGAGCTCTGCGGGGCGCAGGCGGTCGCGGTCAGGGCGGCGACGGTCAGGGCGGCGAGGGCGGCGGACCGTCGACGCTGGCCGGCCGTCGCCCGGTTCATGAACTTCTGCGGGAGCTTCATCGAGCGGTCCTCCGAGTTCACGTTGCAATATGCGCAACGAGTGTTTCGCGGTGCACAACAAGACGGAGGCTAAGGCGGTTCCCTGGGTTCATCAAGGGTTCAGCGGACGGTCTCAACCAGTCCGTGACCGGCGGAAGCAGGGTGCGCAACGGGGTGCTGGGTTTTGTGGTGATTTGGTCCCGACAGGTCTGGACCATTGGGACGTAGCCCTCGCCGGGCCGGCGCTCTTCCCGTGCGGGTGCGATGTCCCGTGCGGGTGCGCTGCGGCTTTTGCGCAGTTCCCCGCGCCCCTTGATCGGGTGCGTCCGGCCTCGGGTTCGTTGTTCGGCGCGGGTGCGCTGTTGGTTTTGCGCAGTTCCCCGCGCCCCTATCGGGGTGCGATCACCCTGCGGTGCGCTTTGCTGTGCGGGTGCGTGGTCGGTTCGCGCAGTTCCCCGCGCCCCCTGAGCGGGTGCGTCCGGCCTCGGGTTCGTTGTTCAGTGCGGGTGCGCTGTTGGTTTTGCGCAGTTCCCCGCGCCCCTATCGGGGTGCGATCACCCTGCGGTGCGCTTTGCTGTGCGGGTGCGTGTCTGTCGGGGGACCGCGCGCGCCCGCCAGAGCGCCCCGACGGGGAATCCACCGCGTGCCCGCGCCGAACAACAGAGCCGAGGCCGGACGCACCCGCTCAGGGGCGCGGGGAACTGCGCGAAGCAACAGCGCACCGTACAGAACAGCGCACCGTCAGGTGTACGCACGGGATCAGGGGCGCGGGGAACTGCGCGAAGCAACAGCGCACCTCACGGGACAGCGCACCGTCAGGTGTACGCACCCGCACGGGACAGCGCACCGCACGGTGAAATGCGTGTGGCGGGGCCCACCTGAGGGCCCCGCCACGCGACTCGTTCCGTACCGAAGGACGGACCTACTTGCCGTCCTTGCCGTTCTTTCCGTCCTTGCCGCCGATGCCCATGGACTCGTAGATCTCCTTGCACATGGGGCACACCGGATACTTCTTCGGGTCGCGGCCCGGCACCCAGACCTTGCCGCAGAGCGCGACGACGGGAGTGCCGTCGAGCGCGCTCGCCATGATCTTGTCCTTCTGGACGTAGTGGGCGAAGCGCTCGTGATCGCCGTCACCGTGCGAAGTCTGCGGCGTCGGCTCGACGAGGGTCCCCGTACCAGTCCCGCGCTCGGGCTCGGGCTCAAGAGTGCTCATAGCTGCCAAGGGTACTGAAACCCGGGGGTATCCGGTCCCACGGGCGCCGGGGTGCGGGACCCGTCCCCGTCAGTTGAGGGACGGGTCGTCCGGATAGGTCGCCACCATCGCCAGCTCGCTGCGCTGCCGCCGCAGGACCTCCCGCCACAACCGTTCGGGCACCGGCGAGGACACGTCCCCGGGCTCCGACTCCACGACGTACCAGGCGCCCTCGCCCAGCTCCTCCTCCAACTGGCCGGGGCCCCAGCCCGCGTACCCCGCGAAGATCCGAAGCGAGCCGAGGGCGGCGGCCAACAGCTCCGGCGGGGTCCCCAGGTCGACCAGGCCGATCGCGCCGTGCACCCGGCGCCAACCGAGCGGCGCCCGCTCGGCGGAACCACCGCCGGGGATCACCGCGACGCCGAGCGCCGAGTCGAGCGAGACGGGGCCGCCCTGGAAGACGACGCCCGGCTCACCGGCCAGCGCGGCCCAGCCCTCCAGGACGTCGCCGACGCCCACCGGCGTCGGGCGGTTGAGGACCACGCCGAGCGAGCCCTCCTCGTCGTGGTCGAGGAGCAGCACCACCGCGCGGTCGAAGTTGGGGTCGGCCAGGGCGGGCGTTGCCACGAGCAGCCGCCCTGTGAGCGAGGACACCTCGGTCATGGATGACATGATCCCGCATCTTCCCCGCCCCGGGGCGTCAACTCCCGGACCGGGACGTCCGCCGTCCGCCCGCCCGCTGACGGGGTCGACCGACGGGCGCCGGAGGTCACCCCGTGTGCCCGGATGACCCCGTTTCGTGTTGTGGCGAAGTCATGACGGACCCGTGGCCGCAGCGGGCTTACAGAAGGGGGGTGCGCGGCCATTACGCTAGCTGCTCGGCCCCCTGCCCGTCTCACTCGGAACGCGAGATACATGACCGTCAACGACGATGTCCTGCTTGTCCACGGCGGAACCCCGCTGGAGGGCGAGATCCGTGTCCGCGGCGCGAAGAACCTCGTGCCCAAGGCCATGGTCGCCGCCCTGCTCGGCAGCGGTCCCAGCAGATTGCGCAACGTTCCGGACATCCGTGATGTCAGGGTCGTCCGCGGTCTGCTCCAGCTCCATGGCGTGACGGTCCGCCCCGGCGAGGAACCGGGCGAGCTGGTGCTCGACCCGACGCACGTCGAGAGCGCGAACGTCGCGGACATCGACGCCCACGCGGGTTCCTCACGCATCCCCATCCTGTTCTGCGGCCCGTTGCTGCACCGGCTGGGCCACGCGTTCATCCCCGGCCTCGGCGGCTGCGACATCGGCGGCCGTCCGATCGACTTCCACTTCGACGTGCTGCGGCAGTTCGGCGCGCGCATCGAGAAGCGCGACGACGGCCAGTACCTGGAGGCGCCGCAGCGGCTGCGCGGCACCAAGATCCGGCTGCCGTACCCGTCGGTCGGCACGACCGAGCAGGTGCTGCTGACGGCGGTGCTCGCCGAGGGCGTCACCGAGCTGTCGAACGCCGCGGTGGAGCCGGAGATCGAAGACCTGATCTGCGTGCTCCAGAAGATGGGCGCGATCATCGCCATCGACACGGACCGCACGATCCGCATCACCGGCGTGGACAAGCTCGGCGGCTACACCCACGCGGCGCTCCCGGACCGGCTGGAGGCGGCCTCCTGGGCGTCCGCCGCGCTGGCGACCGAGGGCAACATCTACGTCCGCGGGGCGCAGCAGCGCTCGATGATGACGTTCCTGAACACCTACCGTAAGGTCGGCGGCGCCTTCGAGATCGACGACGAGGGCATCCGCTTCTGGCACCCGGGCGGCACCCTGGACGCCATCGCGCTGGAGACGGACGTGGCTCCCGGGTTCCAGACCGACTGGCAGCAGCCGCTGGTGGTCGCCCTGACCCAGGCCACCGGGCTGTCGATCATCCACGAGACGGTGTACGAGTCGCGGCTCGGCTTCACCTCGGCGCTGAACCAGATGGGCGCGCACATCCAGCTGTACCGCGAGTGCCTGGGCGGCTCGCACTGCCGGTTCGGGCAGCGCAACTTCCTGCACTCCGCGGTCGTGTCGGGACCCACCCGGCTCCAGGGCGCGGACCTGGTCATCCCGGACCTGCGGGGCGGGTTCTCGTACCTGATCGCCGCGCTGGCCGCGCAGGGCACCTCCCGGGTGCACGGGATCGAGCTGATCAACCGGGGTTACGAGAACTTCATGGACAAGCTCCAGGCGCTCGGCGCGAAGGTGGAGCTGCCGGGCGGGGCCCCGCTGAGCGACTGAGCGGGCCGTACACGGTCGAGAAGGGCCCCGGACGACCGTCCGGGGCCCTTCCGGCGTCGCAGGGCGTTCCTGGCGCCTCGGTGGGCGGTACACGCGCCTGGCGGGCCCGTGGGCGCCGCCCGGGGCCGGACGGGGCTCCGAGGACCGGACGGGCGGTACGGAACGCGACGGGGCGGCACCCTGGCCCGGGTGCCGCCCCTTGTCGCCTGTGTGGGTCCCGTGCCGTCTCCGGCACGGGCACGGGCCGCCTTACTTGCCCTTGGCGGCTTCCTTCAGCTTGGACCCGGCGGAGACCTTCACGCTGTACCCGGCGGGGATGTTGATCGGCTCACCGGTCTGCGGGTTGCGGGCGGTGCGAGCGGCACGGAGGGTGCGCTCGAAGGTCAGGAAGCCGGGGATGGTGACCTTCTCGTCGCCCTTGGCGACGATCTCGCCGACCGTCTCGGCGAACGCGGCCAGCACGGCGTCGGCGTCCTTGCGGGTCACCTCGGCGCGGTCGGCCAGCGCGGCCACCAGCTCACTGCGGTTCATGTTTGTACTCCCGTGTTCATCTTGCCGTTGAGGCGTGAGATCGAAGCCGATGCTGCCAGGTTCCTCGGTCGGGCCCCTGACCCGGGTCCGTCGCCGGACCCTCGCGCCCAGAGAGGCATCCTGCCCCCACCTGCGGCGGGAACGCCAATCCGGCACCCCTGGGAGTCACACGAAAAGCGCCACCGCCGCGAAACGGTGACGCTCCGTTCGGTCCCGGAAGCGGAGCGCAGGGGGCTGTTGGGTCGGCCGGTCCCCTGCTGGCCGCAAGCCTAAGCGGGGGGTCGGCGGTCGGTTTTCGCGACGCGCCGACCCCGTGGGTTCCTCCGGGTGGCGGTCAGCCCCGCTCGGCGGCGGCGGCAGCGGCCTTGGCGGCCTGGCGGACGGCTCCGGCGACGGCCGGGGCGACCTTGTCGTTGAAGACGCTCGGGATGATGTAGTTCGGGTTCAGCTCGTCCTCGGTGACGACGCCCGCCAGCGCGGTGGCGGCGGCCAGCATCATGTCCGTGTTGACGGTGTGGGACTGCGCGTCGAGCAGACCGCGGAAGACGCCCGGGAAGACCAGCACGTTGTTGATCTGGTTGGGGAAGTCGGAGCGGCCGGTGGCGACCACGGCGGCCGTCTGACGGGCGATCGTCGGGTCGACCTCGGGGTCCGGGTTGGCCAGGGCGAAGACGATGCCGCCGTCGGCCATCGCGGCGACGTCCTCGCCGCCGAGGACGTTGGGGGCGGAGACGCCGATGAAGACGTCCGCGCCGCGCACGGCCTCCTTCAGGGTGCCGGTGAGGCCCTCGGGGTTGGTGTTGTCGGCGATCCAGCGCAGCGGCGACTCGGAGTCGGCGGACACCAGGTCCTCGCGCCCGCTGTGCACCACGCCGTGGATGTCGGCGACGACGGCGTTCTTGACCCCGGCGGCGAGCAGCAGCTTGAGGATGGCGGTGCCGGCGGCGCCGGCGCCCGACATCACCACGCGCACGTCGCCGATCGCCTTGCCGACCACCCGCAGGGCGTTGGTGAGGGCGGCGAGGACGACGATGGCGGTGCCGTGCTGGTCGTCGTGGAAGACGGGGATGTCGAGGGCCTCGCGCAGCCGTGCCTCGATCTCGAAGCAGCGGGGCGCGGAGATGTCCTCCAGGTTGATGCCCGCGAAGCCGGGGGCGATGGCCTTGACGATCTCGACGATCGCGTCGGTGTCCTGGGTGTCCAGGCACAGCGGCCAGGCGTCGATGCCGGCGAAGCGCTTGAAGAGGGCGGCCTTGCCCTCCATCACGGGCAGCGCGGCCTTGGGGCCGATGTTGCCGAGGCCGAGGACGGCGGAACCGTCGGTGACCACGGCGACGGAGTTGCGCTTGATGGTGAGCCGGCGGGCGTCCTCGGGGTTCTCGGCGATCGCCATGCAGACCCGCGCCACCCCGGGCGTGTAGACCATGGAGAGGTCGTCACGGTTGCGAATGGGGTGCTTGGACTGCATCTCGATCTTGCCGCCGAGGTGCATGAGGAACGTACGGTCGGAGACCTTGCCGAGGACGACGCCCTCGATGGTGCGCAGCTTGCCGACGATCTCCTCGGCGTGCGCGGTGGAGGTCGCGGCGATGGTGACGTCGATGCGCAGCTTCTCGTGGCCGGAGGCGGTGACGTCGAGGCCGGTCACCGAGCCCCCGGAGGACTCGACGGCGGTCGTGAGCTGCGATACCGCGGTTCCGCTGGCGGGCACCTCCAAGCGGACCGTCATCGAGTAGGAGACGCTGGGCGCCGTTGCCATGGCCGACTTCCTCTTCTTCCCTCTGTGTCGCGTGCACGTCGTCGTGTCACGTGCGCGCCGCCCGGCGGGGCCGGACAGCGCCTTCCGATGGTCGCACCTACCGTCGGGTACGCGGTAGCCGCCCCGTATTGCGAAGCTTTTGTTCACGCAGCCGGACCGTTGCTTACGGAAGTTCCCTTCCAGCATACGGAATCCGCCGGGGCCGCCGTGCGGCCCACGTCACAGCCGAGAGGCCCGCGTCACGAAGGACGCGGGCCTCTCGGTCTCGCTGGATGACACCGACCCGCCATGCTCGCCTCGCGGCAAGTGGTCGCTCGTAGCGACGAAGGTTGGGCCCGGGGGCTTGGATCGGGCCGGTGTCACGTCCACGGTAACAAAGGATCCCCGCAAGGCAATTCCCGTCGCCCGGGTCCGCCCCGCATCAGGCCGAACGGACGGTGCCGGGTCACCCGCGGGAGTGGGCCTCACTCCCTCAGCAGGTCGGGAACACCGTCCGCGTCGGGTTCGTCACGCGCTCCGGACAACACCGTGAGCTGCTGGGTCGCGCGGGTCAGGGCCACGTAGAGCACCCGCAGCCCGGCGGGCGACTCGTCGGCGATCTCCGCCGGGGACACCACGACCGTGGCGTCGTACTCCAGGCCCTTGGCCTCCAGGCTGCCGAGGGCGACGGCCCGGTCCCCCAGCCCGGCGAGCCAGCGCGCGGCCTCCGCCCGGCGGTTCATGGCGACGACGACGCCGACCGTGCCGTCCACCGCGCCGAGCAGCCGTTCGGCCTCCGCGCGCACGGCGGCCCCCAGCCCCTCGTCGCCGACGGTCGCGAACCGGGGCCGCAGGCCGGTGGAGCGCACCGCGGACGGCGAGGTCGCGCCGGGCATCGCCAGGGCCAGGACCTTCGCGGCGAGCTCCGCGATCTCGGCCGGGTTGCGGTAGTTCACGGTGAGGGTGAAGCGGCGGCGGGGACGGCTGCCCAGCGCCTCGCCTTGGGCCTCGGCCGCCTCGTCCACGTCCGACCAGGAGGACTGTGCCGGGTCGCCGACCACGGTCCAGGTCGCGTGCCGTCCGCGGCGGCCCACCAGCCGCCACTGCATGGGCGTGAGGTCCTGTGCCTCGTCCACGATGACGTGCGCGTACTCGACCCGTTCGGCGGCCAGCCGCTCGGCCCGCTCGCGCCGGGTCTCCTCGCGCACCGGCATCAGCTCCTCCAGGCCGGTGAGCTGGTCCAGCGGGTCGGCCTCGCGGCGCTGGCGGGGGCGGGCGGGGGTGCCCAGGATCGCCTGGAGCTCGTCGAGCAGCGCCACGTCGTGGACGGAGAGCGCGCTGCGGCTCAGGGAGCGGGCCACCCGGCGCGCCTCCCCCGGGTTGAGGATCCGGCGCGACCAGCGGGCGAGCCGCTTCTCGTCGCCCATCGCGGCCAGCACCCGGCGGGGGGTCAGCTCCGGCCACCAGGCGTCCAGGAAGGCGGTGAAGGAGTCCTCCGAGGTGACGTCCTCGTCGAAGGAGGAGCGCAGTTCGGCGGCGAGTTCGGGATCGGTGTGCCGGGAGGCCGAGCCGGACTGCGCCCACAGCGCGTCCAGCAGCAGCCGGCGGGCCCGCGGGCGCAGCAGGTTCACCGGGGCGGTGCCGCCGAGGGCGGCCTCGCGGATGCGGGCGAGCCGGTCGGCGTCGAGTTCCAGGCGGCGGCCGTGCGCGACCACCCGCAGCCGCTGCGTCGAGGTCTCGGCCGCGGCACCGGCCGGGGGCGTTTCCAGGGCGCCGCGGGCCGCCTTGCGCAGCACCCGGACCATCCTGGACGAGCCCTTGACCCGGGCGGTCGCCGGGGCGTCGTACACGGTGGCCTCGGCGCCGTCGACGAGGTTGCCGAGCGCCCGGATCGCGACCTGGCCCTCCTCGCCGAGCGAGGGCAGCACGCCCTCGGTGTAGGCGACCAGCAGCGGGGTCGGCGAGACGATCAGGATGCCGCCGGCGTAGCGGCGCCGGTCCTGGTAGAGCAGGTACGCGGCCCGGTGCAGCGCGACGGCCGTCTTGCCGGTGCCGGGCCCGCCCTCGACCAGGGTGACGGAGGCGGCCGGGGCGCGGATCACGAGGTCCTGTTCGGCCTGGATCGAGGCGACGATGTCCCGCATGGTGTGTCCGCGGGCCTGACCGAGCGCGGCCATCAGCGCGCCGTCCCCGATCACGGGCAGTTCGTCGCCGTCGAGGTACGCGGTCACCTCGGGGCGCATCAGGTCGTCCTCGACGCCGAGGACCTTGCGGCCCCGGGAGCGGATCACCCGGCGGCGGACGACCCGGCCGGGTTCCACGGGCGTCGAGCGGTAGAAGGGCGCGGCGGCGGGCGCCCGCCAGTCGATGACCAGCGGGCTGTAGTCCGCGTCGAGCACGCCGATCCGACCGATGTGCAGGGTCTCCGCGATGTCCGCGACCTGGCGGGCGGGGTCCTCGGGGTCGACGCCGATGACGCCGTCGGCCGGTTCGACGGAGGTGTACGCGCCGTCGGGCCCCCGCTGGCCGTCCTTGCCCTCCAGCAGGTCGATCCGACCGAACAGGAAGTCCTCGAACTCGTTGTTGAGGCGGTTGAGATGCGCTCCGGCGCGGAAGACCTGCGCATCGCGCTCGGCGAGTGCGCCGGGCGTGCCGACCTGGCTGAGCCTGGCCGCGTCCCGCATCAGGAATTCGGCGTCCTGGATCTTCTCCTCAAGGCGTCGGTAGACCTGGTCGAGATGGTCCTGTTCGACACCGATCTCGCGTTCACGGACCGAGTCGAGAGCGGCGTGCTGAGCGGCCACCGGGCCCCCTTCTGACGTGCATGGCAGCCGTCCACCGTACGCCACCGGACCCGCCGGGCGCCACGCGCCGCCGCCCTCGGGAGACGGGTCCGCCCGCCCGGCCCCGTCGTCCACCGCACCGGCCGCAGGAACCGTCCCGCCCGCCCCGTCCCGCCGGGCCCGTCCTGACCGCCGGCTCCGTGGGGGCTTTCGGCGCCCGGGACGACAAGACGCCCGGACGCTGCCCCGCGCTGCGGGGTGTGCCGGGCGTGCGTGCGCGGGGGCCGGTGTGGGGGGCCGGTGCGCGGGGGCGGCCGGGTGAGGGAACCCGGCCGGCACTGAGGAGCGGCCGTCGGAACTACGCCTCCACCTTCACCAGTTCCTTCCCGTCCAGGGTCCGCACCTCGAAGTGGCTGATGTCCTCACGAGCCATCGCGGCGCCGCCGTGCACGTACAGCGGGTTGCGTGCCTCGCGGCGCTCGGCGCCGGCGATCCCGTACCCCCAGGTGGGCACCGACCAGGTGGTCACGGTCTCGCGTTCGCCGTTCTTGCCGACGGCGATCAGGCTGCACTTCTCCGGGCCCTTGACGTTCTTCAGCTCCAGCACGGTGTGGGTGCCCCACGCCTTGTGTTCCATCCCGACGGTGGCGGTGATCTCCGTCTTGGCGTCGGTCGCCACCACCTTCTCGTCCATGTGGTGGAAGAAGGCGTCCTCCGCGGGGCTCGTCGGGCTCGTTCCGTGGCCGGCGGCGGGCGGCGCGGCGTCCTGACCGCCGGTGGCCGCGACGACGGTCAGCGGCCCTCCGACGATCAGGGCCGCCGCGGCCGCCACCAAGTACAGTCCGCGGCGCTTCTTGCGGGTGCGCCGGGCCGCGACCTCGTCGACCAGCCGCTCCGCGAGCCGGGGGCTCGGCCGCGCGGTGAGCTGCCGGGCGACCGCCGGGCTGCCGGCCGGGAGCCCGGGGGCCGCCGGCAGATCGGCGAGGGCGGCCAACATGGGTTCCATGCCGGCCAGTTCGTCCAGTTGCCCGGCGCACCACTCGCAGCCGGCGAGATGGTTCTCGAAGGCGCTCGCCTCGTGCTCGTCCAGAATCCCCAGGGCGTAGGCGCCCACCGTCTCGTGGACGTCATTCGCCTCGTTCGGTGTCATGCCGTCACCCCCCGCTCCTCCAGTGCCAACTTCATCGAGCGAAGGGCGTAGAACACCCGTGAACGCACGGTCCCGCTGGGTATGCCGAGTGTCTGGGCCGCCTCGTTGACCGTGCGGCCCTTGAAATAGGTCTCGACGAGGACCTCCCGGTGAGCGGGCGTCAGGTCGTCGAGCGCGTCCGAAAGTGTCATCAGCCACAACGCCTTGTCGATCTCGTCCTCCGCGGGGATGACCTCCAGAGGTGACGGTTCGACCTCCTGCGGCCGGGCCTGCCGGCTGCGGTGGCCGTCAATCACGATACGTCGGGCCACCGTCACCAGCCAGGGGCGTACCGAACCCGTGGCCCGGCCCAGTTGGCCGGCGTTCTTCCACGCGCGGATGAGGGTTTCCTGGACCACGTCCTCCGCCCGCTGACGGTCTCCCGCGACCAGCCGCAGCACATAGGCGAGCAGGGGGCCGGCGTGCTCCCGGTACAGCGCGCGCATCAGCTCCTCGTCCGGTGCGGACTTGGGCTGGACCAATCGATGTCGGGCCCTTGGCGGGCGTTCATCGGCCACGGCTGAATCCTTGCGCACGCCTACCTCCGGTGTCCCCGGTTCGACCGGGCGGGGCCCGACCGCTCGCTTGCACCCCGGGATACGCGCAGGGTCGGGCGACCGTTCAACGGAGCTGCGAAGTGACCGCGTGGCAACGGGAGTTGTAGCGAAGGGCGCACGGTGGGTGAGGGTCGGAACGGGGCATGTCCGGTTATGCCGGAGCGTGGCGGGCAGCGGCCCGGTCAGGCCCGGGACACCTGGGCGCGGCGCCGGTGACGGGCCACCCGGGTGCGGTTGCCGCAGCGTTCGCTGGAGCACCAGCGGCGGCGGGCGCCGCGGGAGGTGTCGAGGTAGACCCGCGAGCAGTCGTCGGCCGCGCACTCGCGCAGTCGGGCCCGCGCCTCGGGGTCGGTCAGCAGGTCGATGACGTCGCGGGCGACGAGCGCGAGGAGCGCGGCACAGCCCGGGTCGGGGTGGAGGGCGCGGGTGAGGGTGCCGTCGTCGGTGCGCACGGCGCGCGGGGTGGGGGGCGCCGATCTGGCCAGGGCGTTGATCCGGGCGAGGGCGACGGGCAGCGCGGGGTCGGCCCGGGCGCCGGTGCGGGTCGCGAGTTCCGCCCGGACCAGGACCGTCACCTGGGTGCGGAGGTCACGGAACGCGGTGAGCCAACGGGTGGTCGCGGTGTGCAGCCCGGTGCCCGGCGGGACGAGACCCGTGTCGGCGCACCAGGCGCGCAGGGCGTCGAGCGTGTCCAGCCGGTCCCCGGGGTGTGCGGTGTCCAGCAGGTCGAGGCAGGGACGGCCGGCCGGGGAGGACGGCTCGGCGGATTCGGAGGGGAGCGGGGGCATGCGCGGTCACCGGCCCTTCACGGTGCCGTGGGCCAAGCGGTCGTCCCTACAGTGCCCGTCGGGGGGCGCCCGGGGAAGACCCCGCGCGGGAGCGCGGTGGTTTCGCGCGGGGTCGCCGTGCGGCGGGCCGGGCGGGGGCTGCCGTGTCGGGGCGGTTCGCCGTGCGGTTCGCCGTGCGGCGGGCCGGGCGGGGTGCTGGGCGGGGTGCCGCCCGGGTGCGCGGCGTCCGGCGTCCGGCGTCCGGGGCCACCGTGCCGGGGACCGGGCCGTCGCCGTCGCCGTAGCCATGGCCGTCGCCGTCGCCGTCGCCGTGGCCGTGGCCGCCGCCGTGGCTGTCGCCGTGGCCGCCGTATCGGCACCCGGGCCAGGGGGCCAGGTCATGGGCGCCGGCGCCCCGGGGCGGGTGATCGCGTGACGCACCGGACCGTGGGCACCGTCCGGGCACCGGAGCGGGGTCGCCGGCCCGCGACCGACCCCGGCGGGGCCACCGCACCAGCCACCGAAGCGGAAACGACCAGGTTGCCGACCAGAGGGTGGCCCGCCGCGGTCGACTGGACCGCAGGGCGGACCGAAACCGCGGCCACGCTCGCCGGCGCCCGAGGCGAACCCGCCACGCGTCTGACGGTCCTGAGCGGGGTCTCCGTGCCAGGGGCCAGGTCACGGGCTGAGGGCCGAGACGCCCGCGCCGACGCCCCGGGGCGGGTGACCGCGCGACACGCCGGACCGTAGGCACCGTCCGGGCACCGGAGCGGAAACGACCGGGTTGCCGACCGGGTGGCCCGCCGGCGAGCGGCCGAGCGGGACGCCCGCGGCGGTCCGGGGTGCGGGCCGCCGTACGGACGGTCCCGAACGGGTCGCCGTACGGACGGTGCGCGGGCCCCGCCCCGGACCGTGTGGTCAGGCGCGGCGGCGCGGGGAGCCCCGGCGCGGCGCGGTGGTCGGCCACAGCCGGGGTCGACGCCGTGCGGCGACGTCCTCCAACCAGCCCACGGAGAGGATCATCACGGCGATCAGCGGCCAGATCAGGACCAGCATCCAGAACTGGAAGGTGGCCGTGAGCACCCGCATCGAGCCCTCCGTCATGAACGGCAGGCCGTACAGCTCGGAGATCATCGGGATGGTGGCGACGATCAGGGCGTTGTGCCACAGGTAGATCGTCACGGCCCGGTTGTTGAACAGCGTGACGAGTTTGTCCCAGCGGGCGAAGCGGCCGGGCAACTGCTGCCAGGAGGGCGCGTAGACCAGCAGGATCGCCACCGCGCCGAACGACCAGGTGGCCTGGGCGAGCGGGATCTCGTTGAGGTCCATGCCGAACTTCGTCTGGTGGCCCGCGGCCCACCACAGGCCGAACGCCATGATGAACGCGGCGACCGAGATGGTGACGTAGCGCGGGAGCCGCCGCAGCACGCCCTCCTCGTGGGCGAAGCCGAGGGCCCAGCAGCCCGCGTAGACGGCGAAGCCCTCGATCGCGTAACCGGTCGAACCGGGGATCTCGACGAGGTCGGTGCCGACCACGGCGGTCAGCCCCAGGGGGGCGAGCATCGTGACCCAGGGGACCCGGCGGAACGCCCACAACAACAGCGGCGAGGCGACGACCAGCCACAGGTACGTGCGCAGGTACCACAGGGGCCCGGCGGCGTACATGGCCCACTCCGGGTCCAGCAGCCCGCCCTCGTGCCCGACGCTGAGCGGGTAGACGGGCGAACCGACGGGCAGCAGGTAGTTGAGGAGCTTGATCCAGCCCCAGTTGCCGGTCTGGTTGGGGTCGTTGCCCGGGTCCCAGCCGGCGAGGAACATCAACGGCACGACCGCCGCGCCGAACAGCCACAGCGGGGGCAGCAGCCGGCGGACCCGGCTCTTGATCACGCCCCAGGCGGGGCGCTTGAGGGAGCGGGCCATCAGGGCGCCGGCGAGCGCGAACATCACGCCCATGGAGGGGAAGACGATCGTCAGCCAGGCCCAGCCGTAGATGTGGTAGACGACCACGCGGACCAGGGCGAAGGTGCGCAGCAGGTCGAGGTACCGGTCACGGCCCGCGGCCCGCTTGGTGGACGGCTGCGGCGACTCCGGTGCCGGGGCCGGCGCGGCCGGGGCGGACTGGTGGGTGTCCCAGCCGGCGGTGACCCAGTCGGGCGTGCCGGCCCCGGGGCCCGGCCCGGGCCCCTGCGGTGGGTGCGTCATGCCACCGGCCTCCGGTCGCGCGCGCCGTCCGGCCGGGGCGCGCCGCCCGGGGCGGCGCCGACGACACCGGTGCGGCGCAGCTTCTGCCAGCGCAGTCGGCCGCCGGTCAGGGCGGTGATCCAGGACTGGAGCAGCACCACGTACATCAGTTGCCGGTACAGGATCTGTTGCAGCGGCAGCGAGATCAGGTGGACCATCTTCTCCCGGTCGAGCCGGAAGGCGTACGCGGCGCAGGCGGCCTGGATGGCGAGGACGCCCAGCCAGGCGACGACCGTCTTGCCGGTGGGCCCGAAGACGAGCCCGTACAGCAGGAACACGTCGATCAGCGGGGCGAGCAGCGGGCCGAGGACCATGAACAGGGAGACCAGCGGGAGTCCGACCCGGCCGAAGCGGCCGGAGGGGCCGCGCTCCACCAGGGCGCGCCGGTGCTTCCAGATGGCCTGCATGGTGCCGTACGACCAGCGGTAGCGCTGGGACCACAGCTGTTGCACCGACTCGGGTGCCTCGGTCCAGGCCCGGGCCCGCTCCGCGTAGACGACGTGCCAGCCGTCGCGGTGCATGGCCATGGTGATGTCGGTGTCCTCGGCGAGCGTGTCGTCGCTCATGCCGCCGACGCGTTCCAGCGCGGAGCGGCGGAACGCGCCGACCGCTCCGGGGATGGTCGGCATGCAGCGCAGCAGGTCGTACATGCGGCGGTCGAGGTTGAAGCCCATCACGTACTCGATGTGCTGCCAGGCGCCGATGAGGGAGTCCCGGTTGCCGACCTTGGCGTTGCCCGCGACGGCGCCCACCTTGGGGTCGCCGAAGGGCTGGACGAGTTCACGGACGGTGGACGGCTCGAAGACGGTGTCGCCGTCCATCATCACGATGAGGTCGAAGCGGGCGTTGGCGATGCCGCGGTTGAGGGCGGCGGGCTTGCCCGCGTTGAGTTGTCGCACCACGCGCACGTTGGGCAGCCGCATGTCCTCGACGATGCGGGCGGTGCCGTCGGAGGAACCGTCGTCGATCACCAGGATCTCGATCGGGTGGTCGCTGTCCATCAGGGACCGGACGGTGTTCTCGATGCACTTGGCCTCGTTGTACGCGGGCACCAGCACCGACACCGGTTCGGTGATCGTCGGACCCCAACGGAAGTTCCGGCGGCGGACCTTGCGGGCGTGCAGGAACGACAGCAGGAGCATCAGCCCGAAGCGGGTGATGACGAGGAACCCGATCACGGCGAGGCCGCCGGCGAGGATGCCGGTGAGGTGCTCGGCGGCCTGGACCAGGAAGATCCACGCCTTGCCCTTCCACAGGTCGAGACCGCTGACCGAGGTGTGCGCGCTCGGCATGTCGAGGGCTTCGGTGAGGTTGGTGAACTCGTAGCCCTTGGCCTTGAGGTCGGGCACCATCCGGTCGAGCGCGGCGACGGTCTGCGAGCGGTCGCCGCCGGAGTCGTGCATCAGGACGATGGCGCCCTTGCCCGGCTTGGGCACGGACCGGCGGATGATCTCGTCGACGCCGGGCCGCTTCCAGTCCTGGCTGTCGGTGTTGTTGACGACGGTCAGGTAGCCGTGCCCGCCGATGTACTTGGTGACCGGCCAGTTGCGGTTGTCGAAGGCGTGCGCGAACGACGAGTACGGGGGCCGGAACAGGGAGGTGCGGATGTCCGCGGCGCCGGCGAGGGCCAGCTGGTTCTGGGAGAGCTCCCAGTCGATGCGGCTGGTGGACTGGAGCGACAGGTCGGGGTGGTTGAAGGTGTGCAGCCCCACCTCGTGGCCCTCGTCGACCATCCGCTTGACCAGGCCCGGGTGGCGGGAGGCCATCGTCCCGGTCACGAAGAACACGCCGCGCGCGTCGTGCTTCTTCAGCGTGTCGAGGACCTTCGGGGTCCACTCGGGGTCGGGGCCGTCGTCGAAGGTGAGGACGATCCGGTCGTCCGGCACGCCGACGGTGTTGAGCTTGCCGCCCCGCACGTCGATCACCGGCTTGCCCTTGCGGATCGCGTCGGGGACCTGGTCGTTGTGGGTCGACGGGGCGATCCGGTGGTCCGCGAGGATCTCGCTGTGCACATAGCCGCGCAGCATGAGCATGGCCATCAGCGCCGCCAGGACCAGGCTGGGCAGCAGATAGCGCAGGGGAAGGCGGCGGCGCCGGGGAGAGGCCCGGCGACCGCGCTTGCGGGACTTCATGACCGAGCGTCCTCCGGGGCCGCGAGGGGCTGTCCGTCCTCGTCGTCATCAGGCGACTCTTCCGGTTCGCCGCTCGGTGAGGCCGGGGCGGACGCCGAGGCGGTGGGCGGGGCGGTGCCGTCGCCGGGACGGTCGGTCGCGTCCGGTTCGCGGACGCCACCGGTGATCGGCGGGCGGCTGATCCCGATCTCGGGGCGCACGGGCGCGCCGCTGCGGGTGCCCGTGGGCTCGGGGTCGGGGGCGTCTGCGGACGCCTCGGGGGTGGCGGTGCCGGGATCGGCGGCCGGTGCCTGCGTACGGCCGCCGGCGGACGGGCCGGGGTCGGCGGCGGGTGCCACGGATTCCGCGGTCGCCGAGGCGGAGGCGCTGGACGGCGCCGAGGCCGGGGCGGAGGGCTCGGCGGAGGCGGAGGGGTCCGGGGAGGTGTCGACCTTCCCGGCGGGCTCGGCCTGGGTGTCGGGCATGGGCAGCCAGGGGGCGCTCGAATTGCCGGAGACGACCGTCGCCACGATGACGCACGCGTAGACCGCGCAGCCGATGACGACGGCCATGCCTATCCTGCGGTACAGCCGGCTGCGCCGACCCGTCTCGTCCACGAACACCGGACCGTCCGGGGCCGCCGCCGCGTGGCGGGCCCGGGCGGTGGACTCGGATATGAGCTCCCCCAGCTCCTTGCCGACGCCGTCCATCTGGACCGTGACCTCGTTCGGATCATGCGTCTGCCCAGGTTGGGTGTGTTCTCGCCAATTTTCCATGCGCGCGCGCATCCCCCCACACGACCTTCGTGAGCGCGCCGGCGACGTCGAGCACACGTCGCTTCACCAGGCCCCCACCCGGTCCGAGCGCCCCCACTACCACGATTGCTCAGGCGACGAATGTAGCGCACGTGAGCGAAGGTGGAGGTTCCGAGCCAGAACGTGGACAACGCGGACCCCCGCTGCGAGCTGTCCGGAAACCGCTCTCGCACGGCACCGGGCGAACCGGGGACACCTGTTCGGGGCGCCCGACCATGGGTGCCCGGTCGGGGGGTGGCAGAGGAGCGCCCCTCCCGCTACCGACGGGTAGACCGGGGAAAAACAGAAGGGCCCCCGACCTGTTCTCACAGGTCGGGGGCCTTCTGGGGATGTGGAGATGGCGGGAATCGAACCCGCGTCCAACGGTGCAGAACCAGGGCTTCTCCGTGTGCAGTTCGCTACGATTTTCTCGGCCCCGGAGATCACGCGAACAAGTCTCCGACGGGCTCAGTCACTGTGAGATTTCCTCCTAGGCCCCGTGACCGAGTCTAGGAGTTTAGTTCCCTAGCTGATGCCAGGATCCGGGTCGGGAACACCCCCGGGCTGACACTTCACGCGTCGCTACTTAGGCAGCGAGGGCGAAGGAATCGCGCTTGGTTTCGGCGATTATTGGTTGCGACATATGGTTTACGAGATCATTGCCGCTTCCTCGACACGCTTCCCCTGCTTCGACAGCCGCTGTCGAAACCGATCATCCCCATGTGTTTTTTTCAAGGTCCACACCCCGCTCGCTCTCGCTTTGGGGTGCGATCACCATCGTACGGGAACAGCACCGCGCGGGGCCAGCGCATTCCCGCGGCGGGGTCGCCCGACGGCGTACGGGCCCGGCTCGGCCCAGCTCGGCCCGATGTACGGGCCCGGCCTCAGGCGCGCTGACGTCGGCGGGCCGCCGAGATCGCCCGGTCCGTCTCCCGGCGGTCCTGCTGCTCCCGTAGCGTCTGCCGCTTGTCGTACTCCTTCTTGCCGCGCGCCAACGCGATCTCGACCTTCGCCCGGCCGTCCTTGAAGTACAGGGCCAGCGGCACGATGGTGTGCCCGGTCTCCTGGGACTTGGCGACCAGCTTGTCGATCTCCGCGCGGTGCAGCAGCAGCTTGCGCTTGCGCTTGGCCGAGTGGTTCGTCCAGGTGCCCTGGTGGTACTCCGGTACGTGCACGTTGTGCAGCCACGCCTCGCCGTCGTCGAGCTGCACGAAGCCGTCGACCAGGGAGGCCCGCCCCTGGCGCAGCGACTTCACCTCGGTGCCCGTGAGGACCAGCCCGGCCTCGAAGGTGTCGAGCAGGAGGTAGTCGTGTCGCGCCTTCTTGTTCTGCGCGATCAGCTTGCGCCCTTTTTCCTTAGCCATAGTGCCGCCATTTTCGCACCACACGGGGGGTAGTCGGCCAGCGTATTTGTGGGGACCGCGCCGCGGTGGTCCCGGCGCACTACGGCTGGTCGCCCAGTCCGCTCAGGACGGTCTCGGCCTGCCGCTCCACGGGGTCGGGCCCGTCGCCCCCGGGACCCCGGTCGGTCGGGCCGGGCGCGGCGAGGTCGGCGGGAGGCGGCGGCGCCCCGGGCGCGGCGGCGTCGGCCTCCAGGTCCGGGGTGATGCCCTCGCCGTCGAGCGCGCGCCCCGAGGGGGTGCGGTAGTGCCCGACGGTGAGCTCGGCGACCGAACCGTCCGGCAGCGCACTGGGCAACTGGACCGAGCCCTTGCCGAAGGTCCGCGAGCCCACGACCACCGCACGTCCGCGGTCCTGGAGGGCGCCGGTCAGCAGTTCCGCCGCGCTCATCGTGCCCCCGTCGACCAGGGCGACCACCGGGTGCGCGGTGTCACCGCCGGGCCGTGCGTGCACGGCGTGCTGTTCACCCCGCACGTCGTAGGTGGCGACGAGTCCCCCGTCCAGGAACGCGGACGCCGCCTCGGCCGCCTCACTGACCAGCCCGCCGGAGTTGCCGCGCAGGTCGAGCAGGATGCCGGCGCCGGGCGGGGCGGCGCGCACCGCCGAGCGCACCTCCGCGCCGGAGCCCTGGGTGAACGCGGCGACCTTGATCAGCACCCGGGGGTCGAGGTCCGTGCCGCGACGCTCCACGGTCACCGGATCGGTGGTGAGGACCGCCCTGCGCAGGGTCTCGGTCCAGGTCCGCCCGCCGCGCTGGAGCCGCAGCCGCACCTCGGTGCCCGCGGCGGCCGGGCCGCCGTCCGCCGCGGGGGCGTCGCCGCGGAGCAGACCGATGACCTCGGTCACGGGGCGCCCGTCCACGCGCGTGCCGTCGATCTGCCGGACCAGGTCGCCCTCGCGCACCCCGGCCCGTCCGGCGGGGCCTTCGGGCCGCACCCGGGTCACCTCGATCAGTCCGCCCCCGGCGCGCCGCGCCCACAGCCCGACGCCGGTGTACTCGCCGTCCAGGGCCCGGGCGAACTCCGCGTACTCGCCCTCGGAGTAGACCGCGCCCCAGCGGTCCCCGCTCCGGCTGACCGCGCGTTCGGCGGCCTCCAGCGGGGACTTGCCGTCCAGCATGGCCGAGACGGCGGCGTCGGCGACTTCATCGGGCGCGACGGGCCGGTCGGGCGCGGGACCGGTGGGAACGCCCCGGGTCACCGGTCGGGCGGCGCTCTCCGCGGCGGGGCCGGTCCAAGAGCCGGCGGCGGCACCGGTGATGAGGACGCTGGTGAACACCAAGGTCAGAGCCGCCCCGCGGCGGACGCGGCGGGGATCCGAGAACAGGTCCGGGCCTGACATGCCGGTGAGTCTAGGACAACGTCGGGCACCGCACGGCGGGTTGGCCGGGCGGCGCCCGGGGCGAATCTCACACCGCGGGGTGCGGCCCGCCCATGGACGTGAGCCCGCGCCCGTGGCAGGGCGCGGCACGCACCCGCCGCTCGTTCCCCGCCGGGCGCGCCCCCGGCGGGGAGGCGGCCGTCAGACCTTCAGGTACTTGCGCAGCGCGACGAACGCCGCGAGCGCCGGCATCAGCACGCTGATCGCGAGGATCAACGGCAGCGTCTTCAGGACCGCGTCCCAGCCGATGAAGTTGATCAGGGTGAGCTTGTCGGCCAGCGCCAGCCCGTTGTCGATCATGAAGTAGCGGCCGGCCAGCAGGAATCCGCAGGCCACCCCACCGCCGATGAGACCGGCGACGGCGGCCTCCATGATGAACGGCGCCTGGATGTAGAAGCCGGAGGCACCGACGAGCCGCATGATGCCCGTCTCGCGCCGCCGGCTGAACGCCGACACGCGGACGGTGTTGACGATCAGCATCAGCGCCACCACCAGCATCAGCGCCATCACGGCGAGGGCCGCCTTGCGCATGCCGTCGAGGAGTTCGAAGAGGCTGTCCAGCGTCTCCTTCTGGTCCTCGACCGACTGGACGCCGTCCCGTCCGGAGATCGCGGTCGCCACGACCTGGTACTTCTCCGGGTCCTTCAGCTTGACCCGGTACGACTCCTGCATCTGGTCCGGGGTGAGCGACGCGGCCAGCGGGGAGTCCCCGAACTGCTCCTTGTAGTGCTTGTACGCCTCGTCGCTCGACTCGTAGAGGACCTTGTCGACGACCGACATCTTCTCCAGGTCGGCCTTGATCCGTTCCTTCTGCGCGCTGGTCACCGCGCCCTTGGCGCACGCGGGGTCGGACTCCGCGTCGTTCTTGTTGCACAGGTAGATCGAGACGTTGACCTTGTCGTACCAGTAGCCCTTCATGGAGCTGACCTGGTCCTGCATGAGCAGGGAGCCGCCGAACAGGGCGAGCGAGAGGGCCACCGAGACGACGACCGCGAAGGTCATCGTCAGATTGCGACGGAGACCGACGCCGATCTCCGACAGGACGAACTGGGCGCGCATCGCGTGCTTTCTGCCTTTCGGTACGTGATGTGTGTCGCGTACGTCGCGTACGTCGGGTCAGTGCTGGTAGCCGTAGACGCCGCGCGCCTGGTCGCGGACGAGACGGCCCTTCTCCAGCTCGATGACGCGCTTGCGCATCTGGTCCACGATGTTCTGGTCGTGGGTCGCCATCACGACGGTCGTCCCCGTGCGGTTGATCCGGTCCAACAACTTCATGATGCCGACCGAGGTCTGCGGGTCGAGGTTGCCGGTCGGCTCGTCCGCGATCAGCAACTTCGGCCGGTTGACGAACGCCCGGGCGATCGCGACGCGCTGCTGCTCACCGCCGGAGAGTTCGCCGGGCATCCGGTCCTGCTTCTCGCCGAGGCCGACGAGGTCCAACACCTGGGGCACCGACTTGCGGATCTCGCCCCGGGAACGGCCGATGACCTCCTGGGCGAAGGCCACGTTCTCGCCGACGGTCTTGTTCGGCAGCAACCGGAAGTCCTGGAAGACCGTGCCGAGCTGGCGGCGCATGTGCGGCACCTTCCAGTTGGACAGCCGGGCCAGGTCCTTGCCGAGGACGTGCACCTGGCCGTGGCTCGCCCGTTCCTCGCGCAGGATCAGCCGCAGGAAGGTGGACTTTCCGGAACCGGACGATCCCACGAGGAACACGAACTCACCACGCTCGACCTCCAGGGAGACGTCCCTAAGGGCCGGGCGGTTCTGCTTGGGGTAGCTCTTGGACACGTTGTCGAATCGGATCACGGGTGCACCACGGGTAGCCGGAGGTAGGTGTCCGTGACCATACGCGACTGCGGGGTACGAGCGCAGTCGGCGCCGCCCGTTCGCTCGCCCTTGCACGGGTTTGTCTGCACGGGTCCGTCGCTGATCGGGCCGGTCGACGACCACCCGTGCGAAGCCCGTTCCCGGCGGTGCCGGGCACCGCGGGGACACCGGGATGCGGGCGCCCGGGTCGGGCCGCGCCGAAATCCGCGGAAGCTGGCACAGTGGTAGGGGGAACGCTCGCGTTTCCCTGAGCGTTGCGCGGAGAGAAGGTCGTTGCGGCAGGCTCCGCCGCGCGGGAGGAGGAAGGGCATGACCTACGACCGATTGGTGTGCGCGAACTGCGCTGCCCCAGTCAGTGAGGGACGCTGCCCGGTCTGCCGTGCCAACCGGGAGCGCCTCCAGCAGAACGGCGGTCCCTGGTCCGGCATGAACCCCGCGGCCCTGATCGGCCTGCTGGCCGTGCTGGTGCTGGCGCTGGCCCTGCTGGCACGCCAGTCCATGTGACCCGACCCCGTCGGGTCGGCGCCCGATACGTACGGAGAGGGCCCGGAGCGTCGCTCCGGGCCCTCTCTGCGTCCTCGCGTGCCACCCGGCACCCCGGTCCGGACGGACCCGTGGGGTGGCTCAGGCGGGTGGCTCAGGCGGGGGTGGATCAGGCGGTGCGGCTGCCCGTCGCCAGTCGGGGCAGCAGTCGGAAGCCGATGCCGCCGGCGATCATCGTCGCGGCGCCGACCAGCAGGAACGTGGTCTCCATGGCGCCGGTCTCGGCCAGTTCGTCCTTGGCCTTGCCCTGCTCGGCCGGCTGGGAGCCGGTGTCGGTCAGGCTGTCCTTGCCCTGACCCTGCGGGAGCGGAGCGGAACCGCTGTCGGGGCTGGTGCCCTCGCCGCCGGTGCTGCCGCCGGTACCGCCGGTGCTGCCGCCGTCACCGCCGGTACCACCGTCGTCGTCGCCGCCGGTGCTACCGCTGGTGCCGGTGGTGCCACTGCCGGTGGTGCCGGTGCCCCCGGTGGCGGCACCACCGGCACTGGAACCGGAGCCGCCGTCAGTACCGCCGGAGTTCGCCCCGCCGCTGGTGGGGCCGCCCGTACCCGTGCTGCCGGTCGTACCCGTGCTGCCGGTCGTACCGGTGGAGCCGGTCGTCCCCGTGGTACCGGTGGTACCGGTCGTGCCAGTGGTTCCGGTGGTGCCGGTCGTCCCGGTGGTCCCGGTGGTCCCCGTCGTGCCAGTGGTCCCCGTGGTACCGGTCGTGCCGGTGGTCCCGGTGGTCCCCGTCGTGCCAGTGGTCCCCGTGGTACCGGTCGTGCCGGTGGTCCCCGTGGTACCGGTCGTGCCAGTGGTACCGGTCGTGCCGGTCGTGCCGTTGGTGGTGGAGCCGCCGTCCGTGGCGCCGCCGTCCGTGGCGCCACCGTCGGTCTCGCCGCCCGTGGCACCGTTCGTGGTGCCGCCCTCCGTGCCGGAGCCGCCGGTCGTGGGCGCCGTCGGGATGCCGGTGGGCTCGTCGCCCGGGGCGTCGGTGGTGACTACGCCGTTGCTGTTGAGCGCCTGGGCTGCGCCCGCCGCGGTCAGGGACGCCCCCGCCGCGATCAGCGCGCCGGCCGCGATCCGTGCGACACGGACCCGCGTCTTCTTGGTCATCTGGTTGCTACCCCCAGTAGCTCATCGTCAATGGAGCAGCGCCGGGGTCGCGGACACCAGGGGGAAGTACCGCACGTCGCTCTCGCGCGCCGCGCACCATCGCCCCGTTCACGCGCGCCCCAGAGATGCGCATGCCGCGCTCACCCTTCCCACTTTCGGTAAACGCGTCAAGGCCATTGCGCGCACGATGCCCGAAATAAGGGCAGTTGGGGGTGGCACGTTTATCCGACGGTGACGCAGAACACCGGTCTTCGCCACAACTGCCGCCCCGGAAATGGCAGTCGGGCCGGAACCACGGGCCTCCCGCCGGGTTCCGCCCGAGTACCGGTGGCACCTCCGAAAATCATCCGGAAGAGGTTCGCGGAACGACGGTCGGGGTTGTCATGTCGACATGTACGCAAGCCGTCATAGGGCTGCGATTACTTCTCCTGCTGCTTGCGCCAGCGAATTCCGGCTTCCAGGAATCCGTCGATCTCGCCGTCCAGCACCGCCTGCGGGTTGCCGACCTCGTGTTCCGTGCGGAGGTCCTTGACCATCTGGTACGGGTGCAGGACGTAGGAGCGCATCTGGTTGCCCCAGGAGTTGCCGCCGTCGCCCTTGAGGGCGTCCATCTTGGCCTGCTCCTCCTGGCGGCGGCGTTCGAGCAGCTTCGCCTGGAGGACGTTCATCGCGGTCGCCTTGTTCTGGATCTGCGAGCGCTCGTTCTGGCAGGAGACGACGATGCCGGTCGGCAGGTGCGTGATCCGGACCGCGGAGTCGGTGGTGTTGACGCCCTGACCACCGGGGCCCGAGGAGCGGTACACGTCGATGCGCAGCTCGGACTCGTCGATCTCGACGTGGTCCGACTGCTCGACCACGGGCAGCACCTCGACGCCCGCGAACGAGGTCTGGCGGCGGCCCTGGTTGTCGAAGGGCGAGATCCGCACCAGGCGGTGGGTGCCCTGCTCGACGGAGAGCGTGCCGTACGCGTACGGGGCCTGCACGGCGAAGGTGGTGGACTTGATGCCCGCCTCCTCCGCGTAGGAGGTCTCGTACACCTCGGCCTTGTAGCCGTGGCGCTCGGCCCACCGCAGGTACATGCGCTGGAGCTGCTCGGCGAAGTCCGCGGCGTCGACGCCACCGGCTTCGGCACGGATGTTGACCAGGGCCTCGCGGGAGTCGTACTCGCCGGAGAGGAGGGTGCGGACCTCCATCTCGTCCAGCGCCTTGCGGACGTTGGTCAGCTCGCCCTCGGCCTCGGTGCGGGTGTCCGCGTCGTCCTCGGCCTCGGCCAGCTCGAACAGGACGGCGAGGTCGTCGATCCGGCCGCGCAGCGTCTCCGCCTTGCGGACCTCCGCCTGGAGGTGCGAGAGCTTGCTGGTGATCTTCTGTGCCGCGTCCGGGTCGTCCCAGAGGGAGGGGGCCGCGGCCTGGTCCTCCAGCGCAGCGATGTCCGCCCTCATCGTGTCGAGGTCCAGGACGGCCTCGATCGACTCCATGGTCGAGGAGAGGGACTTGAGCTCTTCGGATACATCGACGACTGCCACGGCTCCAGCGTAACCGCTCTCGGCCGCTGGGCCCGCGTCCCTTCGGTACGGTCCCCTGCGGGGTGCGCTGTCCCGTGCGGGTGCGTGGTGGTTGCCCGCGCCGTTCCCCGCGCCCCCCGGCGTGCGCCTGCCTGCTGGTGCGGTTCCCTGCGGGTTGCGGGGGCGCCTCCCGGACGTACGTCGTCCCGTGCGGGTACGTGGTGGTTACTCGCGCCGTTCCCCGCGCCCCTGGCGGGGCGCACCTGATGTCCGGTGCCCCGATAGGGGCGCGGGGAACTGCGCAAACCCGCCGCGCACCCGCACCGGGCCCCGTACCCGCAGGGAAGCGCCCCGATAGGGGCGCGGGGAACTGCGCAAGACCACCGCGCACCCGCGCCGGGTCCCGTACCCGCGGGGAAGCGCACCGTAGGGGCGCGGGGAACTGCGCGAGTAATCGCCGCGCACCCGCACGGGAACAACGCACCGCGCAGCGGACCTGGGCGGAGGGCGTTACGGGGAGGTGGACGTGCCGGGGGGGCGGGAGGGGTCTTCGTCGGTGACCGCGTACGCCGCGACCCCGGCGACCGCGACGAGCACCGCGGCGACCACCCCGAGCGCGACCCTCCGCCGCCGAGCAACGACGGCCCGGTTCCGCGCGGACCCGGGCCTGGGCGCCCCCGCCGCCCGCGGCGCCCGCGCCGTCCCGTGCGCACCCCCGTCCAGCTCGTCCTGCTCGGGCACCCGCATGCTGGTGTGCGTGTCCCGGTTGGAGTCGGGCGCGGGCCCGGACACCAGGGGCACGGCTCCCCGTCGCACCGGCGGCTCCCCCTCCGGACCACCGGGCTCCGCCGGCTCCTCGGGCAGGGGCGCCTCCTGCTCGCCGGCCTCCGGCTCGTCCACGTCGAGCGGCGGCATGCCCGCGAGCAGGGGCAACTGCTCCCGGAGCCGTCCGCACAGCTCGGAGGCGCGCAGCCGGGAGGCGGGAGCCTTGGCCAGGCACTGGACGATCAGCTGCCACAGTTCGTCGGGGATGCCGGGCAGCGGCACGACGCGTTCGGTGACGTGCCGGCGCAGCACCGCACCGGGGTGCCCGCCGCCGAAGGGGGTGAAGCCGGCGAGGAGCTCGTACAGCACCGTGGCGAGGGCGTAGATGTCGACGGCGGCGCGCGGCGGCAGGCCCTCCACGATCTCGGGGGCGAGGTAGTCCGGCGTACCGATGATCTTCGTGGCCTTGGCGCGGCGGGGCGTGTCGATGAGTTTGGCCACACCGAAGTCGGTGAGCAGCGCCCGGTGACTGCCGCCGGGCCCGAGCGGGCCCTGCATGTCGAGCAGGACGTTCTCGGGCTTGACGTCACGGTGGACGACCCCGGCCGCGTGCGCCGCGGCGAGCCCGTCGGCGACGTCCGCGACGATCGCCACGGCCGCCTCGGGGGCGAGCCTGCGGTCCCGGTCGAGCCGGGAGCGCAGGTCGGTGCCGCGGACCAGGTCCATGACGAGCGCGAGGTCGTTGCCGTCCACGACGAGGTCACGGACGGCGACCACGTTGGGGTGGTGGAGGCCGAGCAGGGCGGTGCGCTCCTGGACGAAGCGGCCCACCAGCTCCTGATCGGCCGCGAGGTCCTCCCGCAGCAGTTTGATGGCGACGGGCCCTTGCGGACCTTCGCCCAGCCACACCGTGCCGGCGCTGCCGCGGCCCAGGATCTGGTTCGCGCTGTACCGGCTGCCGATCTTCCGTGCCAAGACTGCTCCTACGGACGCGTGTTGGCGACAAAGCTACGCGGCCGGGTCGGCGACCCCCACACCGCCGGGGCGAATCGCCCCCTGGGTGTCGACAAATCTCCTACCCGACCGCCTCCGGACGGGGCTCAGGCGCCGCTGCCCCCGCCTCCGAGGTCGCCGAGCCAACCGGCGACGTCGCCGGCCCAGCCGGTGACCTGACCCGCCCAGTCGCTCAGCTGCGCCCAGTAGCCCTTGCTGGTGCCGATCCACTCCTGGAGGGGGCTCAGCTCCCAGACCAGCCAGCCCGCCACGAACAGGATCAAGAAGGTGAACAGGCAGCCCTTGAGGCAGCCGAGCCCGGGGATGCGCATCGGATTGGCGCTGCGCTGCCGGGGCTCGCGCGGCGGACGCGGCTCGCGGGGGGCGGGCTCGCGCGGCGGGGCGTAGTGCTGGGGCTGCCGCTCGGGCACCGGCGCGGGTGCGTACCGCTGCGGCTGCTGCTGCGGGGGCGGCGCGTACTGCTGCGGCGGCGGGGCCTGGTGCTGCGGGGCCTGGTGCTGCGGCGCGTACCGCTGTTGGGGCTGCTGCTGGGGCGGCTGTTGCGGGGGCTGCTGCGGGCGCGGGGCGACCTGGCGCTGGGGGCGCCGGCGCAGCGGGTCCTCGTTCGGGTCGAGGTGGTGGATCTGCGTCTGCTCGTTGCGGTCGCGGGCGGCCCGCAGCTGGTTCTGCCAGGGGTGCGGGTCGTCGGGACCGCCCGGGGAGTGGCCGGGGACCGGCGGCAGCACGGCGGTGGGGTCGGCGGCGCCCTGCGGCGCGGTGTGCGGCAGGACCGCCGTCGGATCGGCCGCGCCGGGAGCGCCGCCCGGGACGGGCGGGAGGTAGCTGGTCGCCGCGTTCGGGTCGTGCGCGCCGAACGGGACGGCGCCCGGGGCTCCGGTGTGCGGCAGCACGGCCGTCGGATCGGCCGCGCCGGGCACCTCGGGGACGGCGGTGGGCGCCGGGTCGGGGGCGAGCAGGGCGCCCACCCCTTCGGCTGCGGCGATCTGCGCGGAGTTCGCGTGCACGCCGATGCCCTGGGCGACGGTGCGCAGCGCGCGGGCGAGGTTCTCGGCGCTGGGCCGCTGCTCGGGGCTCTTGCTGAGGCAGCGCTCTATCACCGTCCACAGCGGCTCGGGCACGTGGGACGGGCGGCGCGGCTCGGCGCTCAGGTGCTGGTGCAGCACTTCGAGGGCGGAGCCGCCGGAGAACGGGGGACGGCCGGTGACCAGCTCGTACAGCAGGATGCCGGCGCCGTAGATGTCGACGGCGCTGGTCTGCGGGCGGCCCTCCGCCGACTCGGGGGCGACGTACGCCGGGGTGCCGACGAACTCGTGGGTGCGGGTCAGGCCCGGCGAGTCGGCGAGTCGGGCGATGCCGAAGTCCGTGAGCAGCGGGTGCATCTCGCCGTTGTCCTGTCGCAGCAGGACGTTCGCGGGCTTGAGGTCGCGGTGGACGACGCCGTCCGCGTGGCTGGCGGCGAGCGCATCGGCGATCTGCGCGGTCAGCAGGGCGCCCGCGACCGGTGAGAACGGACCGTTCTCGCGCAGGTAGCGGTGCAGGTCGGGGCCCTCGACCAGGTCCATCACCAGGGCGAGCAGATCGCCCTCGACCACGAGGTCCCGCACCCGGACGATGTTGGGGTGGGTGAGTCGGAGCAGCACCGAGCGCTCGCGCAGGAACCGCATCACGATGTCGGAGTCGTTGGCCAGCTCCTCCTTGAGGACCTTGATGGCCACGGTCTCGCCGGGTTGACCGGGCACGGCCGCCTCGGCGCCCGCCGTCTCGCGCTGCTGCGCCCGCCAGACGGTGCCCGTGGCGCCCCGTCCGAGCGGTTCCTCCAGGAGGTACTTGCTTCCTACCGGCCGCACGTGATGCGCTCCCTGCTCGCTCGGGGCTTCCTCAGCCTTGCTCTGGGTCGGTCTCGTCGGTACTCGTCGCGTTCTCGTCGCACTGTGGTCGGGTGGCGGTCGGTCGTGATCGCGATGTGTTCGGGTCTAATCGGGTCGAGTCGGGTCGTACGGGTGCCGGGCTCGGGGCGGATCGGCTCCGCCCGGTGCCGGCCGGGTCGACCTGGTCGACCGGGTGTCGACCGGACCGCTTCGGACTACCCGCGCCCGCCCCGTGCCATTCGGACCGGTCCGCCCGCCCGGGGACCGGGGACCGCTGTTCCCGCCGCCCGCGCCCGGCTCCGTGCGGGGCCGTGGCGGGTGCCGGGGCACCGAATGTTCCGCCCCACTCTAGTGCCGCCCGCCGTACCCGCCCGGTTTCCCGACCCCCGGGTTCGTCCCGCCGTAAGACGTCCGCCCGGGCCCGGTGGTTGCCGACGACGGTCCCGAGTGGGGGACGACCGGAAGACAAAGGGAACGCAAGGGACCACGGACGGCACCGAACAGGCACTTTTACGCGCAGAGCAAGCCAATCAAGATCACGAACCGATGGCGGCCGGGCGTGTTGTCGGTGGCAGGTGCGAGGATGCCCCCGTATTCGGTCTACGTGCCCGGAGTGCGGTGGGGGGAATCACAGCACGCCCCCGGACGATCCGTGCTGGGCGCATCCGCAGAAGGGACCGCTGACGGCGATGCAGATCCGGTTGACCGTCCTCGGGCCGCGCCCCGAAGCTCCGGGGCGCGCGACGGCGCGGGACGTCCTGGTCACCGCGCCCGGGGGCACCCCGCTGGCCGCGGTGGTCTCCGGGCTCGCCTCGGCCGTGGCGGGCGGCGAGGGGCCGACCGCCGTGTACGCGGGCGCGGACCGCCTCGACCCGCAGCGCGCCGTGCTCGGTGAGCCGCCGCTCGTCGACGGGGCGGTGCTCTCGCTCGGCGCCCCCACGGACCCCGGCCCCGACCCCACCGGCGCGGTCACCCAGCTCCAGGTCGTGGGCGGACCCGACGCGGGCGGAGTGCACCTGCTGCACGGCGGCCCCGTCCGGATCGGGCGCTCCGCCGACGCGGAGGTCCCGCTCGACGACCCGGACGTCTCCCGGCTGCACTGTGCGGTGACGCTCACCGAGGACGGCCGGGTCACCGTCGCGGACCTCGGTTCCACCAACGGCACCCGGCTGTACGGCGCCGCAATCGGGAAGCGGCCCGTCCCGTTGGAGCCGGGGGCCCTGTTGCGGCTCGGCGAGTCCACGCTCCGGCTGGCCGACCCCCGGGAACTGCCCGGCCCGGTGCCCACCGACCCGGACGGCGAGGGCTTCGTCCGGGTGGGCGTCGACGCTCCGGAGCCAACCGGGTCCGACCCCGTACCGCCGCGGACCCCACGGACCGCGATCCCGACGGCGAACGGGACCACCGGGCACGCGTACGGGTCCGCCGACTGGGTCGCCCCGGGCGCGGCGCCCCACCACGCGCCCGGCGCGGGGGCGCAGGACACGCACGCCGGGAACCACGGCGTCCTGGGCACACCGGGCTCCGCGGACGAACGGGCCGCCGTCCACGAACGGGTCTCCGCGGACGGTCGGGGCTCCGCATACGAACGGGCCGACGAGGACGTGCACGGCACCGGGTCGACCCGCGCGGGAGCCCGCCGCCGGGGCGGGCTGACCGCCTGGGCGCGCAGGCTCCGGGGCGAACGCGGCCCGGACCACGACCACGCTCACGACGACCCCCGGCCCGAGCCCGTCGGGACGGACGGCCCGCACGCACCGGACGAGCACACCGGGTACGCGGAGGGCCCCTTCACCGCCGACCCCGCGGCCGCCCCCGAACTGTGGCCCGACCCCGCCGCGCTGCTGCTCACCGCGCTCGGTCCCGGCCCCCGGCTGTGGGAACGCGGCCACGACCACCCCGAAGCGCTGACGGTACGGCTCGGCACCACGGACCGGCCCGCTCCGGGCGGCCCGGGCGTGCTGGCGGGCGTCCCGGTGACGGTCGGTCTGCGCGAGGCCGGCGCCCTGGGCCTCGCGGGGCCCCGCCCCCGGCTGGTCGGGGTCGCCCGGTCGGTGGTGGCGCAGCTCGCCGCCCTGCACGCACCGGAGTCGCTGGAGATCGTGCTGCTCAGTGCGGACCGCACCCGTCCGGTCGCCGAACGGGTCGCCGAGTGGGGCTGGCTCGGCTGGCTCCCGCACACCCGCCCCGGCCGCGGCCAGGACTGCCGACTGCTCCTCGCCTACGACACGGACCAGGCCGCCGCGCGGACCGCGGAACTCGACCGGGTGCTCGCGGAACACGGCGACGGTCCGACCGGGGACCCCGACGCCCGTGCGGCGGCGGACGGAACGCTCACCGTGCTCGTCGTGGACGGCGATCCGGGAACCCCGGCCCTGCGGGACGCGGTGGCGCGGCTCTGCGCGTTCGGGCCCGCGGCCGGCGTCCACGTGGTGTGCCTGGCGGAGAGCGCCGCGCTTCCGAGCAGCGCCGACGCGGCGACCGCCGGCACCGGCATCCACGAGGGGTACGGGGCGGCCTGCGCGGTCCTGCCCCCGCTCCGGGAGTGCGGGGCCGTCGCCCTGCTCGGCGGGGACGTGGCGACCGAGGTCCGACTGGTGCGCATCGCCGGCGGGGCCGTCGCCGGCGAGGGCACCGAAGCCGCGGTGGACGCGGTGTCGGGGGCGTGGGCCGAACGGTTCGCGCGGGCCCTGGCGCCGCTGCGCGCGGAGGGCGGCGTCCGGACCTCGCGGGCCGCGGTGCCCCTGCCCAGGACCGCGCGGCTCCTCGACGAGCTGGGCCTCGCCCGGGCCACCCCCGCGTCGCTGCTCGCCCGCTGGGCTGACGCGTTCGACGACCCGCAGGCGGCGGGCGGGCGGGCCCGGGTGGTGCTCGGCGCGGGGCCCCGCGGGCCCGTGGGCGTCGACCTCGTCCGGGAGGGCACCCACCTGCTGGTGGAGGGCCCGGCGGGCAGCGGGCGCACCGAACTGCTGCGGGCCGTCACCGCGTCGCTCGCGGCGGCCGAGCGGCCCGACCGGCTCTCGGTGATCCTGGTCGACGGCCGGGACACCACCGGGGGACCCGGTGCGCAGCCCGCGGGCGCCGGGGGCGGGCTCACCGTGTGCGGGGAGCTGCCGCACGTCACCACGCACCTGGCGGCCAACGACCCCGTACGCATGCGGGAGTTCGCCCAGGCACTCAGTGCGGAACTCAAGCGGCGGGCCGAACTGCTCGGGCTCCTCGACTTCGGACGGTGGCACGGCAGCGAGCAGCCGGCCGGGCGGGTCGTCGCCCAGCGGGGCCCCTCCTTCGGCTCCCGGGTCTCCGGCGCGCGTCCCGCCGCGGACGGTGCGGGGGACCTCGATCCGCCGCCCAGTTCCACCCTGCGCCTGCGGCCCGCCGGGGCCCGGACCGCGCCCGCGCCGGCGCTGCCGCGCCTGGTGGTGGTCGTCGACGACCTCGACGCCCTGCTCTCGCCCGCGCTGGGTTCCACGGGGCGTCCGTCGGCCGGGTCCGTGGTGCGGGCGCTGGAGGCGGTCGCCCGGGAGGGCGAACGCCTGGGCGTGCACCTGGTGGCGGGCGCGGTGGGCGGGGCGCGGGTCGACGCGAGCGAGGTGGCTCGGCGGGCCGGGGCCCGGGTCTCGCTGGACGCGGTGCGGGGCGGGCCCGAGGAGCCCGGTCCCGGGCGGGGGACCCTGCGGGGCGGGGACGGGCGGGTCACCGAGTTCCAGGGGGGACGGGTCACCGGGCGTATACCGCGGACGGCGACGCTGCGGCCCACCGTCGTGGTGGTGGAGTGGGAGCGGATGGGGGATCCGCCCGCTCGGCGGTCGGTACGGGAGTTGGGGAACGGGCCGACGGATCTGGCCTTGCTGGCCAGTGCGGTGGAGCGGGCCGCTCGGTCCGTCTCGGCGATGACGGTTCCGTCCTTGCTCTAGGCATGACGGGGCCTGTCCGCCGGTCCCCTGCGGGGTGCGTTGTTCCGTGCGGGTGCGCGGTGGTTGCCCGCGCCGTTCCCCGCGCCCCTGACGGGGCGCTCCTGGCGGGTGCGTTGCTACCTGCGGGTCCCGGGTGGCGCCTCCCGGAGGTACGCCGTCCCGCGCGGGTGCGCGGTGGTTGCCCGCGCCGTTCCCCGCGCCCCTGACGGGGCGCTCCTGGCGGGCGGGCAGCACGGAACAACGGACCTGCTCATGGACGCGCCCGATCAGGGGCGCGGGGAACTGCGCAAACCAACAGCGCACCCGCACGTGGACGCACCTGAAAGGGGCGCGGGGAACTGCGCGAACCCACCGCGCACCCGCACCGGAGCAGCGCACCCGCAGGGGAACGCACCGAAAGGGGCGCGGGGAACTGCGCGGGTGACCACCGCGCACCCGCAGGGAACCGTACGCGCACCCCGCACCCCGCGGACTTCGCGGACTTCGCGGGAAGTCACGAGGGCGTCACGATCGGTGAGTTGGGACGCCGACCACCCTTGTCGGAACAAACCACCCGGGCGTACACCAGACCCCACGGGACAACGTCCGCACGCGCGACGAGCACGTCAAGTCAAGAGGACGGGGCAGTGATGCGCAGCACGAGTCGACGAGGGATCAGGACGACCGGGGGCCGCACGACCCGGCTCACCGCCGTGGCCGTGGTCGGAGCCCTGGCACTGGGGTTGACCGCATGTGGCGACGACGGCGACGGCAAGGGGGGCGGCGCCAGCACCGCTCCGGACGGGGCGACCCTGAAGCTGCCGAAGCTCGACGGCGAGAAGCTGGAGGTCGCGGCCGTGTGGACGGGACCGGAGCAGGAGAACTTCAAGAAGGTGCTGGCCGAGTTCGAGGAGCGGACCGGCGCCGAGGTGACGTTCGTACCGGCGCAGGACCCGATCATCAACTTCCTGGGTTCGAAGATCGCCGGCGGCGCCCCGCCGGACGTGGCGATGCTCCCCCAGGTCGGCGCGGTGAAGCAGGCCGTGGACAACAAGTGGGCGAAGCCGGTGGGCGCCGCGGCGAAGGAGCAGTTGGCGAAGAACTTCGCCCGGGGCTGGCGGGACCTCGCAGCGGTGGACGGCGAGCAGTACGGCGTGTACTTCAAGGCGGCCAACAAGTCGCTGGTCTGGTACAACACCATCGTCTTCGAGAACGCGGGCGCGAAGGAGCCGAAGACCTGGGCCCAGTTCCTGGAGACCGTGCGGACGGTGTACGACTCCGGGGTGACCCCGGTGTCGGTCGGCGGCGCGGACGGCTGGGTGCTCACCGACTGGTTCGAGAACGTGTACCTGTCGCAGGCGGGTCCGGAGAAGTACGACCGGCTCGCGAAGCACGAGATCAAGTGGACGGACCCGTCCGTGAAGGAGGCCCTGACCACCCTGGCGCAGTTGTTCGGCGAGGAGGACTACCTCGCGGGCGGCGCGGACGGGGCGCTCCAGACGGAGTTCCCGCGGTCGGTGGAGCAGACGTTCACGGGCGGCGACCAGCCGAAGGCGGGCATGGTCTTCGAGGGCGACTTCGTGGGCGTCAACATCGCCCAGGCGAAGGCAGAGGTCGGCAAGGACGCGAAGGTGTTCCCGTTCCCGGCGGTCGGCGCCGAAGCGCCGGTGGTCAGCGGGGGTGACGCCGCGGTCCTGCTGAAGGAGTCGGAGGCGGGCCAGGCGCTGTTGACGTTCCTCGCGTCCCCGGACGCGGCGGAGGTCTGGGCGAAGGAGGGCGGTTTCCTGTCGCCGAACAAGAACCTCGACCCGTCGACGTACCCGAACGAGGTGCAGCGCAACATCGCGAAGGCGCTGGTCGGCGCGGGGGACGACTTCCGGTTCGACCTGTCGGACCAGGCGCCGCAGGCGTTCGGCGGCACCCCCGGCAAGGGCATGTGGAAGGACCTCCAGGACTTCCTGAAGAACCCGAAGGACGTGGCCGGGGCCCAGCGGAAGCTGGAGGCCAACGCGGCCAAGGCGTACAAGGGTTGATCCGGCGATGACGTCGGTTACGACGGGCGGCTCCGGCGCCGGGCCGGTGCCCGCCCGGCGCCCGCGGCGCGGCAGCGTGACGGGGACCCGCACGACGGTGGCGGCGCTGTTCCTGCTGCCCGCCGCGGTGCTGCTCGGCGCGCTCGTGGTCTACCCGATCGGGTATTCGCTGGTCCGCAGTTTCGTCAGCGACACCGGTGGCGGTTTCGCCGGGTTCGACAACTACCGGGAGCTGTTCACGGACGACGGCATCCGGACGGCGTTCCGCAACAACGTGGTCTGGATCGTGCTCGCGCCGACGGTCGCCACGGCGCTGGGCCTGGTCTTCGCGGTGCTCACCGAACGGGTGCGCTGGAGCACGGCGTTCAAGCTGGTCATCTTCATGCCGATGGCGATCTCGATGCTGGCGGCGGGCATCATCTTCCGGCTGGTGTACGACCAGGACCCGGACCGGGGGGTCGCCAACGCGGTGTGGGTGGGGGTGCACGACACGTTCGCCGAGTCGTCGGCGTTCCCGAAGGCGCACCCGGGCCGGGATTCGCCGCTCGGCGAGGCCGGCGGCGGGGCGTTCGTCACCGGGGAGCCGGTGCGGGCCGGTGTGCCGGTGGTCCTGCCGTTGGTGGGGGTGGCGCCGGACCGGATGCCGGACGGTGCCGAGCAGGCGCGGGCCGCCGAGGCCGATCCGGGGAAGGTCACCGGAACGACCTGGCAGGACTTCACCCGGGGCAAGGGGGTGGGCACCCTCGCCGGGGTCGACGCCGGGGAGTTCGGCTACCCGGGGATGCGGATCGAGGCGGTGAAGGACGGTGAGGTGGTCGCCCGGACGCGGGCGGCGGCCGACGGGACGTTCACCCTGCCGCAGGCCGCGGACGGCGCCCTCCTGCGGTTGCCGGCCGCCAACTTCGCGGAGCCGTACCGCGGGGTGGACTGGCTGGGACCGGGGTTGGTGACCCCGGCGATCATCGTGTCGTACGTCTGGATGTGGGCGGGCTTCGCGATGGTGCTGATCGCGGCGGGGCTGGCGAGCGTGCCCCGGGAGCTGTTGGAGGCGGCCCGGGTCGACGGGGCGACGGAGTGGCAGGTGTTCCGTCGGATCACGGTGCCGCTGCTGGCTCCGGTGCTGGCGGTCGTCCTGGTGACCTTGATGATCAATGTGTTGAAGATCTTCGACCTGGTCTACATCATCGCCCCCGGTTCCTCGCAGGACGATGCGAACGTCCTGGCGCTCCAGCTGTACCGGTCGGCGTTCAGCGACGGCAGACCCGGGGTGTCGAGCGCGATCTCGGTGCTGTTGTTGTTGCTGGTGGTCCCGGTGGTGGTCTTCAACATCCGGCGGCTGCGGCGGGAGGGCGGGCGATGAGCACGCACGGTACGACGGCCGCCCCGGCGGCGCGGAAGCGGACCCCGGTGGCGACCCGGCTGGCGCGGGCCGCGAGCGGCGGGCTGGTACGGGTGTTCCTGCTGGTGGTGGCGGTGTTCTGGCTGGTGCCCACGGCGGGTCTGCTGCTGTCCTCGCTGCGCGAACCGGAGGACCTCGCGGAGAGCGGGTGGTGGACGGTCCTCACCGAGCCGGCGCAGCTGACCGTCGACAGCTACTCCCGGCTGCTCGACAACGCCTCGATCACCGAGTCCCTGTGGAACACGGTGCTGATCGCCGTGCCCACGACGGTGCTGGTCGTGGTGATCGGGTCGCTGGCCGGGTACGCCTTCGCCTGGTTGGAGTTCCCGGGGCGGGACTGGTGGTTCCTCGGGGTGGTCGGGCTGTTGGTGGTGCCGGTGCAGGTGGCGCTGTTGCCGATCGCCCGGCTGTTCGGGGACGTCGGGCTGTTCGGTTCGGTCGCCGGGGTGGTGCTGTTCCACGTGGGGTTCGGGCTGCCGTTCGCGGTGTTCCTGCTGCGGAACTTCTTCGCGGAGATCCCGCGGGAGCTGCTGGAGGCGGCGCGCCTGGACGGTGCCGGTGAGCTGCGGCTGTTCACCCGGGTGGTGATGCCGCTCGGCGGACCCGCGATCGCGAGCCTCGGGATCTTCCAGTTCCTGTGGGTGTGGAACGACATGCTGGTCGCGCTGATCTTCACGGACGCCTCCAACCAGCCGATCACGGTCGCGCTCCAGACCCAGGTGCGGCAGTTCGGCAACAACGTCGACGTCCTGGCGCCCGGGGCGTTCATCTCGATGGTGATCCCGCTGGCCGTCTTCTTCGCCTTCCAGCGGCAGTTCGTCTCGGGGGTGATGGCGGGGGCGGTGAAGTAGCGGTCCGTCGGGGGCCCGGGACGGCGGTCGGTCGCTGGACCGGCCCACCCGGGTCCGGCCCGGCCGTCACTCGTTGGGGTGGTCGGCGGCGCGGAGGGGGCGAGGAGCGGGGCGGACGGCGGCCCGTCCCGTTTGCTGGCGGTGTCACGCCTTCTCCGTCGCCCCGGCAACGCGGGAGCCCGCCGCCCCCGTCCAGGCGTACGGGGGACACCGGCAGGGGCTCCGGGACCCGACCGCTCCCGGAGCCCCCGTCGGGACACGGCGACGACCGCCCACCACGAGCACGGGGTCCAGCGCACCATGAGCACCGAACTGAAGGCTCCCCGGCGCACCGGGGGCGCGACCGCCCTGGGGTCCCGTCGACTGCGGCCGACGCCGTACCTGGTGGGGGGCTGTCTGTTCTGGCTGGTGGTGTCGCTCGCCCACGGGCGGCTGCCGATGTGCTGTGACGTCGGGCAGCACGCGGCCGTCGTGGAGCGCCTCACCGACGACCTGTGGCGCCCGCGGCACCCGATGGTCGACCTGCCGGGGGACGGCAGCCCGTACTTCACCCCGTACGCGGTGGCGCAGGCGCTGGTCGCCAAGGGGACCGGGCTCGCCGGCTGGGCGGTGGTGAAGCTGTCCGGGCCGGTCAACCTGCTGGTGCTGCTCACCGGGTTGGGGCGGCTGACCCGGGCGGTGGGCGGGCCGGACACCCGGCGGTGGGCGCCGGTGGTCGCGCTGGGGACGGTCACCCTGCTGTGGGGCACCGAACGCCTGTGGTGGTCCGGGTTCTTCGGGCTGATGTCGATGACGGGCAACCTGTCGTACCCGTCGACGTTCGCCACCGGGCTGACGTTCTGGGCCTGGGCGTGGACCGCCGCGCTGGTCCGCTCCCCGGCGCGCGGGCCGTGGGCGCACGCCGGCCTGGGCGCGCTGCTCGGGCTGATCGTGCTGGTGCACCCGATCACCGCGGTGGCGGCGGCGCTCGGGGTGGTGGCGTTCGCGGTGCCGCCGTACGGGCGGCGCTGGATGGAGCGGGGGGCGTGGGGGCGCGGCGGGTTCGCCCGGCCGTGGGCGCTGCTGGTGCTGGTGGCGGGCGCGGTGGCGGCGGCCTGGCCGTACTTCTCGGTGTTCTCGTTGCTGGGCGGTACGGGCCCGGACGCGATCCACGCCCTGCTGTACGAGGACGTGCGGGCCCGGTTCTGGCTGGTCGCCCTGGGGCTGCCGGCGCTGTGGGCGCGTTGGCGGCGCGATCGGCGGGACCCGTTGGTGGTGCTGTTCGGGCTGGCCCTGCTGGTGGTCGCGTACGGGTGGTTCTCCGGGCACTTCACGTACGGGCGGCTGGGGGCGGCGGCCGTGCTGGCGCCGCAGTTGGCGCTGGCGGTGGAACTCGCCGCGCCCCGGCCCTGGTCGGGGCGGCGGCGGGCGCTGGGGGCGGCGACCGCGGCGGGGGCGCTGGCGGGGTTCTTGACGGTGCACGCGGGGGCGGTGGTGCCGGGGGCGCTGGACCCGGTCGGGTTCCCGCAGCCGCCGCGCTGGCCCTCGTACGGATGGGTGGCGGCCCGGGTGGAGCGCGGTGCGGTGGTCCTCACCGACGGGTACCGGCCGACCCGGTCGCTGCCCGGGTACGGGGTAAACGTGGTGGCGCCCGCGTGGCCCGATCCGGCGTTGGACGAACGGGAGCGCAGCCGCCGGCGCTCGACGGTGCACACGTATCTGGCGCCGACCTCCTCGCCCGCGCGGCGGGAGGCGATCGCCCGGCGGTACCGGGTGCGGTGGTTGCTGCTCTCCCCCGAGCAGCGGGTGCCGCCGGAGGCGGTGGTGGTCGACTGGAACCCGCGCACGGGAGAGGTGCTGGCGCGGGTGCGGTGAGGCGTGCGCCCGGCGCGCCCGTACGCCCGTAGGCCCGTACACCTGTGCGCCTGTGCGCCCTGCGGGCCCCGGGGTGGGGCCGGGGTGGGGCGAGCGGGCGACTCATGGGCGTATTGCCGTGAAATCACCCTTTTCCGGGCATACGCTCCGGCTGATGACCCATCAGATCACCCCCGACGACTCCCCCGCCCCCGCCGCGCACCCGCTCACGCCCCCACTCTCAGGCGCGCGGGGACGCCGCACGCCCCTGGCGTACGCCGCCGGCTGGCTCGCCACCCGGACGGTGATGCTGCTGGTGCTGGTGAACAGCGGGGCGGACCTCCTCGGCTCCGGCGGCATCCCCCGGGAGGTGCACGGGCTCTACGCCCGCTGGGCCGGCCAGCTGTCCGCGGGGACCTTCCCGGTGGGCGACCCGCTGTGGCAGTACCCGCCCGGCGCCGGACCGGTACTGCTGGCGCCCCACCTGGTGCCGTGGCTGAGCTACTTCGAGGCGTTCGTCGCCCTGACCCTCCTCGCCGACGCGCTGGTGACCGCGGCCCTGGTGCGCGCCGGCGCCCGCCCCGGGCGCTCCCCGGACGGCGCCCGGCTGTGGCTGTTCGGACTGCCGCTGCTGCTGCACCTCCCGCTCGCCCGCTACGACGTGCAGGTCACCGCGTTCGCCGTGGTCGGCCTGCTCGCCCTGGCCCGCTCCCCGCGCACGGCCGGGGCCTGCGCCGCGCTGGGGGCCGCCGTGAAGGGGTGGCCGGTGCTGACGCTGCTGGGCACGCCCCCGGGCCCGGACACCCGACGGGCGTGGACGACCGCCGCCGCCACCGGCGGAGCGCTGCTCGTCCTGCTCGCCGTCACCTTCCGCAACCCGCTGGGCTTCCTGCACGAACAGGGCGCCCGCGGCGTGCAGATCGAATCCCTCGGCGGCACCCTGCTGGGCTTCGCCCGGCAGGCCGGCTGGCCGGGCACGGTGCGCTACCGCTACGGCGCGATGGAGTTCGTCGGCCCGTACGTGGACGCGGTGTCCACGGCCTCGCTGGCGCTCACCGCCGCGGCGGCGCTGCTGCTCCTGGTGTGGCGGCTGCGGGCCCGCCACTGGACGCCGGCCACCGGGTTCGACGCCGCCCTGTGCGCGGTGCTGCTCTTCACGGTGACCAGCCGGGTGATCAGCCCCCAGTACCTGGTGTGGCTGCTGGGGCTCGCCGCCGTCTGCCTCACCTCCCGCCGCACCGGCCAGCGCCCCGTGGCGGCCCTGGTCCTCGCCGCCACCGCGCTCAGCACGGTGATCTACCCGGTCCTCTACGCGGAGGTGACCCACTCGACCTGGACGGGCTGCACCCTGCTGCTCCTGCGCAACGGGCTGCTCGTCGCCGCGACCGCCCTGTCCTTCGCCCGACTGTGGCGCGGCACGGGCACCGCAGCGGCGGACGCGCACGCGAAGGGGGCCGCATGGATCTCCGGAACCCGCAGCACGCCCAGGTGAGCGTGGTCGTGATCGGTCACGACGACGCCCCGCACGTCACCGGCGCGGTGCGCTCCGCACTCGCCCAGGGGCCCGTCGTCCGCGAGGTCCTCGCCGTCGACGACGGGTCCACCGACGGCAGCCCCGACCTGCTGGACGCCCTCGCCGCCCGGGAACCGCGCCTGCGGGTGCTGCGCCGCGCCGACAACAGCGGCGGCTGCGGCACCCCCCGCAACGACGGGCTCGCCGCCGCCTCGGCCCCGTACGCCCTGTTCCTCGACAGCGACGACCTGCTGCCGCCCCGGGCCGCCGCCCTGCTGCTCGCCGCCGCCCGGGAGCAGCGCGCCGAGGTCGCCGCCGGCCTGTGCGTGCGCCGGGAACTCCCGCACGGCCCCGACCGGCCCTGGCAGCCCCGTCTCTACGCCCCGCCCGCCGCGCCCGCCGTCCTGGGCCACCCGTCCGAGCGGCCGGAGCTGACCCGGGACACCCTCTGCGTCAACAAGCTGTACCGCACGGACTTCCTCCGGGAGCACGACGTGCGTTTCCCCGAAGGGCGCTTCCCCTACGAGGACTTCGTCTTCACCGCCCGGGTCCTCGCCGCCGGCCCGCGGCTCGCCCTGATCCCCGACCCGGTGTACGTCTGGCAGGTGCGACGGGACGCGGACCGGCTGTCGATCTCCCTGGACCGCGCGGGCATCGACAACTGGCGGGACCGCATCGACGCCCACCGGACCGCCGTGGACGTGCTGCTCACGGCCGGCGAGCACGCCCTCGCCCGGGCCAGTCGGGCCGCCTTCCTCGACCTGGGCCTGCGCATGTACGCCCGGGAGTTGGACCGGCGCACCCCCGAGTACCGACGTCAGTGGTGGGCGCACACCCGCTCCTACCTGGGCACCTTCGACCCCGACGAGCTGGACCCGGTGGACCGCCCCGGCCGCCTCCTCGCCCGGGTCCTGCTCGCCGCACCCCAGCCGCAGGACCTCCCCCGACTGCGCGAACTCGCGTCCCGGCCCGCCAGGTTGCTGCCGCCGCACGTCCGGGACCCGGACGACACCCCCGTCTGGTCGCACGAGCTGCCCGTCCCGCTCGACCGGCTCGCCGCCCGCCCGCTGCGCACCCTGCCGCTGACCGTCTCGGCACGACTGCGCCCACGGCTGCGGGGCACCACGCTGCGGCTGCGGCTGCACGAGTTCTACGGACGGGTGGCGCAGGCCGGACCCGTGCGGGTGGAGGCCGAGTTCGTGGAGCGGCGCACCGGCCGGGTGGGCGCCCGGTGCCCCGCGCGGTTCCGCACCGGTGCGGAGGACGTCCCGCCGGACGACCGCACCTGGACCGCGGACGCCACCGTGCCCCTGCGCCGGCTGGGCGCCGGCACCTGGGACCTGAGGGTCCTGCTGCGGTTCGCCGACGGCACCGAACGACGGACGAGCACCCGGGCGACGGACGGCCCGGGACTGCTGCGCCGCCGGGCCCTGCCCAGCGCGGGCCGCGGCATCCGACTCGTCCAGCCGTACGCCACCCACTCCGGGTCGCTGGCGCTACGGATCGCCCTCGGTCCGCGCGGTGCGTTCGGGGTACTCCGGCGCCGGCTGGTCCGGCTGTCGGGGGCGCGCCGACGGCCCTGAAACACGCACCGGAACGTCACCCCGTTCACACGTTCCCCTGTCGTACCACCCAAAGGTGTCTCTTGCGCACGCTATTGACGCGAAGTCAGAATATGGGGAAACCAGCAATTCGATGCGCCGCAGCTCAGCGCGGCGGCGGCGTGCTCTGACAGACTGCGCCCCGTACGGAGATACGGCGTTCGCCCTTCCGTACGACCACTCCATTCCCCCGCACACTTCAGCGCGCGTCGAGCCCGCGCGCACCGACCACAGGACAGGGTGAACGAGCCGACCATGACCTGGCTGATCACCGGCGGTGCCGGATACATCGGGGCGCACGTCGTCCGCGCCATGCGCGCGGCGGGCGAGCGGACCGTGGTCTACGACGATCTGTCCGCCGGGAACGCCCAACGCGTGCCCGACGGCGTGCCGTTGGTGGTGGGATCGACGCTGGATCCGAAGCTCGTCGCCCGGGCGATCAGCGGCCACTCCGTCACCGGCGTGGTGCACCTCGCGGCCCGCAAGCGGGTCGCCGAGTCCGTCGAACAGCCGCTGCGCTACTACCACGACAACGTGGAGGGCCTACGGATCCTGTTGGAGGCGGTGGCCGAGGCCGGCGTGACCTCGTTCGTCTTCTCCTCGTCGGCCGCCGTGTACGGGGCGCCCGCCGCCGACCTCATCACCGAGGACACCCCCTGCGCACCGGTGAGCCCCTACGGCGAGACCAAGCTCGCCGGGGAGTGGCTGGTGCGGGCCGCGGGCCGGGCGCACGGCATCGCCACGGCGTCCCTGCGCCACTTCGACGTGGCGGGCGCCGCCTCCCCCGAACTCGCCGACACCGCGGCGGCCGGACTCGTGCCCCTGGTGATGGGCCGGCTGACCGACGGGCTGCGGCCCCAGCTCTTCGGTGGCGACCGCCCCACCCACGACGGCAGTTGCGTGCGGGACTACGTCCATGTGGCGGACCTCGCCCGGGCGCACGTCGCCACGGCGCAGCGGCTCGCCGCGGCCGGCCCGGGCGGAGCCGAACTGACCCTCAACATCGGCCGGGGACACGGCGTTTCGGTGCGGGAGATGATCGCGGCGGTCACCGGGGCCGCGGGGCGCGACCTCGCACCGGAAGTGCTGCCCCGGCGGGCCGGCGACCCCGCCCGGTTGGTGGCCGACGTGGACCGTGCGGCCCAGGTGCTCGACTGGCGCCCCCGACACGGGCTGCACGACATCGTCACCTCGGCCTGGCAGGGCTGGCTGCGCGAGCACCCGGAGGCGGCCCCCGCACTGACCTTGAGGTGAGTACCCCACCAAATAGTCGGTACTTGTGGCGGCCGGGGGCCGCGACGACGCTGGTGGGGACGCCGTCCGGGCGGTGAACGCCGCCGGTCGGACCCGGTGTCCACGGCTGCGTGGACACCGCGGCCACCCCTGCGCATTGGAGCGGAACATGCCCCCGAAGCACCCCGTCACCGTCATCGGACTCGGACTGATGGGGCGGGCCCTCGCCTCGGCCCTGCTGGCCGCCGGACACCCGACGACGGTGTGGAACCGCAGCCCGTACAAGGCCGCGCCGCTGGTGGCCGAGGGCGCGACGCACGCCGGATCGGTCACCGAGGCGGTGGCGGCGGGCGAGCTGGTGATCACCTGTCTGACCGGCTTCGAGGACACCCGCGAGGCCCTGGCCCCGGCCGCTGAAGCCCTGGCCGGGCGCTCCTTGGTCACCCTGAACAGCGGCACCCCGGGCGGGGCCCGGGAGACCGCCGCCTGGGCCACCGCGCACGGAGCGCGGTTCCTCGCCGGGGCGGTCAAGGACGTGCCCTCCGCCGTGGGGGCGGCCGGCACCCTGCTGTACTACGGCGGCGACCGGGAGGTCTTCGACGCGTACCGGAGCACGCTGGAGGTGTTCGGCGGGGACACCGTGCACCTCGGGGACGACGTCGACCTCGCGGCGCTCTACGAGATGGCGGTCGGGGCGATCCTGCTGCCCGCGCTCGTCGGGTTCTTCCAGGGCGCGGCCGCCGTGCAGTCCCGCGGGCTGAGCGCCGAGTCCACGGTCCGCTTCGCCGGCAAGTGGCTGGACATGATCAAGGGCCTGCTGCCCGGCTACGCGCAGGAGATCGACCGCGGCGACTACGGCGACCCGCAGTCCACCGTGAACGTCTTCCTCGCCGGGGCCGCGTACGAGGCGGAGTTCGGCGCCGAGGCGCAGGTGGACACGGAGTGGGTCGGGCCGCTGAACGACCTGGTGCGCCGGGCCGTCGAAGCCGGGCACGGCGAGCACAGCGTCTCGGCGCTGACCGAGGTGCTGCGCAAGCCGACCCCCAGCGCCTGACCGGGCCCGACCGGCCCCGGCCCCGGCTCCCGCTCCCGGCTCCGGTCAGCGCAGCAGTGGAGCCAGCCGCCCGGCGACCGGACGGGTGATGCGCGCGGTGACGCCCGTGGGGGCCCAACGGATCTGGAGCCGTCCCGCGCCCCGGGGTTCCGGTTCGACGGTGACCAGGTGCGGGGCCAGCCCGTGCCGGTACTCGACCCGGGCCCGCAGCGTCGGGAAGCCGAGCGGTGCCAGCAGCAGTCCCGTGTTGCGCAGCCCGCGTTGGGTGAGGACGAGCACGGGGTGCCGCACACCGGCGAAGCCGTGCAGGGGGACGGGGGCCGCCGCGAGGTCGAGACGGACCCGGCCCTCGAACACCCCGGGCCGTACCGGGTCGATCCGGAAGGGCACTTCGAGCCGTCCCCCGCCGGGCGCGACGGCGAGCACCGCGGCCTGCGGCCCGACCGCCAACCGCAACCCCGGGTCGTAGGTGCGCACCACCAGGTCCACCGCGGCGCCGGGCGCCCGGGTGACGGACAGGATCTCGTGCCTGAGCAGCGCACTGGGGAACGGGCTGGTGTCCACCCGCTGGTCGGCGAGGTCCAACTCCCGGCGCCCCGCCGAGGACCCGGGCACCCGGTCCCCCCAGTACAGCCGTCCGCCGGGGCCCGCGGTCACCGTGCGGGGCGCCACGCCCTGGCCCAGGCCCCGCGCGGCCACCCGGGCGTCGGCGAGCCGTCCGTCCCGCACCAGTTGGAGGACCACCCGCTCGGCCCGCGGCAGTCGTGCGTACGCCGTGCGGGCGAGGGTCGCGAGGTAGGGGTTCACCAGGTCGGCGAAGGCGGCCAGCCAGGCGTCGTCGCGGTACGGCAGGTCACCCGCGTACATCCGGAAGTCGTGCTTGAGGAACTTGTGGTCCTTCTCGGGGCGCAGCCCGGCGTGCCCCGACTCCACCAGGAACGCGTCGATGAGGCGCTGGACGTGGACGCGGTCGCGCACGTTGGCGAGCAGGTGGCGCTGGTTGGAGATGGAGGCGTCGGCGTCGGCCGCGTACGGGGCGATGTACCAGCGGTAGACGGGGTCGGTCAGGACGGTGAACTCCCTGGCCAGGCAGTACGCCTGGGCGGAGAAGAGCTGGTCCTCGTAGTGGATGCCCTCGGGGAACCGCAGTCGGTGCCGGTCGAGGAAGTCCCTGCGGTACATCTTGCTGGTCGCCAGGTGTTCGAACAGCAGCCGGGGCTCGGACTCGATGCCGGTGACGGTGCGCCGCTCGGCCACCAGGTGCGGCATCCAGGTGGAGGTCCGCCCGGTGTCGGTGCGCACCCGTTCCACCGCGCCCAGCACGAAGTCCACCGGCCGCTCCCGGTGCGCGGCGAGCATCAGTTCCACGGCCCGGGGCGGCAGTTCGTCGTCGCTGTCGAGGAACATCAGGTACGGGGCGCGGGCGATGTCCAGGGCCCGGTTGCGGGGGGCGCTGCATCCGCCGCTGTTCACCGGCAGCCGTAGGACGGTGATCCGGTCGTCGGTCGCGGCGAGCCGGCGGGCCACCTTCGGGGTGTCGTCGGTGGAGTGGTCGTCGCTGATGACGATCTCGATCGCCCGGTGGGTCTGGCGGCGCAGCGACTCCACCGCGCGCGGCAGCCGGTCCGCGTCGTCGTGGACGATGACGGTGACGGTGACGTCGGGCTCACCGGGCGCGGTGGCGGCGTGCACGACGTGCGGAGACGGAACGGCAGGCGGGGGCGGAGCGGCCGGCGGGGGCGGGGGGACGTCCGGCGGGTTCATGTCGCGTCGGCCTCCTGGGGAGTGGGGACGGCGGGCCGTTCGTCGACCGGCACCACGGGCGGCAGGTCCTCCTCCGCGGTCCCGAGGAAGACCCGGCGCACGACCCGTTCGGCGGCCCGGCCGTCGTCGAACTCGCAGAACCGGCGCCGGAACGCCGCCCGGGTCTTCGCCGCCGCCGCGTCCTGCCAGGCGCCGGAGCGGATGACCTCCGTCAGTTCGTCCTGGGTCCGGGCGACCTGGCCGGGCGCGCCGGCGGGCAGGTCGAAGTACACGCCGCGGGTCCTGGCGTACGTCTCCCAGTCGTCGGCGTAGACGACCACGGGCCGGTCGAGGTTGGCGTAGTCGAACATCAGGGACGAGTAGTCGGTGATGAGCCCGTCGGCGGCGAGTTGCAGGTCCTCCACCGGGTCGTAGCCGGACACGTCGATGACCCGGCCGTCGCGCCGCAGCCCCGCGAGCGGGCCGGGGGCGGCGGCGCCCCCGTAGAAGTAGTGGCCGCGCACCAGGATCACGGTGTCCTCGCCGAGGTGTGCGGCGAGTTCCGCGAGGTCGAGCCGGGGCGTCCAGGCGGCCTCGTAGTCCCGGTGGGTGGGGGCGTACAGGAACACGGTCCGGCCGCGGGGGACGCCGAGGCGCTCCCGGACCGCCCGGATGCGGGCGGGGGTGGCGCGGTGCAGTGCGTCGTTGCGGGGGTAGCCGTGGTCCAGCGACACGTAGCGCGAGGGGTAGGCGCGTTCCCACGTCTCGGTGGAGTGGGCGTTCGCGGAGACGCTGAAGTCCCATTTGTCGACGCGGTCGAGCAGGGCCCGGAAGTTGAGGCCCTGGGCGGCGGCCGGGTAGTCCTGCTGGTCCAGGCCCATCCGCTTGAGCGGGGTGCCGTGATGGGTCTGGAGGTGGAGGGCGTCGGGGCGTTTGACCACCGCACCGGGGAAGTTGACGTTGTTGACGAGGTACCGGGCGCGGGCCATGACCTCCCAGTACCGCGGGGTGCCGGGCACGACGTGGCGGGTGCCGGGCGGCAGCAGCGGGACCTGGGCCGCGGCGACCACCCACACCTGCCGGACGTCCGGGGCGAGTTCGGCGAGCTTCGCGGCGACGGCGGCCGGGTTGCAGGCGACGCCCCGGTCCCAGTACGCGGAGAAGACCGCGAGGTCCTGCTCGACGGGCCGGTCCAGGGCCTGCCGGTAACGGTGGTCCCGGAGCTTGGCCGCGACCTTGCGGCCCCGGCGCACCAGCTGGCCCCGGACCTCGCGACGCTTGTGGTTGACGCCCTGCACGAGGCGGTACGCGTGGTGGGCGTCCCGCTCCAGCAGTCGGTACCGGATGCCGTCGAGCCCTTCGGGGGCCGGGTGTCCGGGCGGGCGCCAGCGGGTGGCGGCCCGGGCCGCGCGGTGGAAGAACGCGCGGGCCACCGGCCCCGGAGCGTCACCGCGGGCGATGGTCCGCAGCCAGGCGTGCACCATCACGTCGTACAGGGCCGCCCGGACCTCGCGGGGTGCGTCGAGTTCGGCGAGCAGTTGCTGCACGGCCTCGTACCGGGCCACCTCCGCGTACGCCCCGGCGGGCGTGGGGGGCGGCAGGCTCGCGGGGCGCAGTCGACGGTCGTCCACGACCACCTGGTCCAGGGCGGTGATCCGCCGGGCGTGGACGAGGGCCGCGTACGCGAGGTACGCGTCGTCCGCGAAGGGCTCGTAGGACGCGGAGGGCCCGTGGGACGCGGGGGACGCGGGGGATGCCGGGGACTCGGGGGATGCGGGGGCGTGCCACTCCGGGTGGGCGCGCCAGAAGGCGGTGCGCAGGACGCGGGCACCCAGCAGCGGGGTGACCGTGAGCAGGGCGGGGCAGTCGGCCAGGGTGCGGGGGACCCGGCCGGCGCGGGCGAGGAGGGTGCCGTCGGGGGACGGGATGCCCGGGGTGCGCCAGGTGGAGCGGACGTGGTCGAGGAGCAGCACGTCCACCTCGGGCGGCTGCTCGGCGGTCAGCTCGGCCACGGTGCGCGGGGCGCCCGCCGGGACGCGGTCCTTCGCCGGGACGAGGTGCAGCCAGGGCGCGGTGGCCCGGGCGGCGCCGGCGGACCGGGCCACGGCGTCCGGGGTGCCGTCGGCCAACGGCACCGGGACGAGCCGGGGGTCCTGTGTGGCGAACCGTTCCGCCAGGCGGTGCGCGGCGGGGGTGGTGGTCGCGACGATCACCTCCACCGGGGCGGCCGGGCCGGACACGATGGCGTCGAGGCAGTCGTGGAGGTGTCCCTGCACGTTCGCGCCGTGCACCACCACGCTCAGCCGGGGCGGTCCGTCCGCCGCCCGCGCCGCGGGATCGGGGGGCGGGCCCTTGCGTGCACCGTCATCCGTGGCCACGGCGTCTCCTCAGCGTTCGCACGTCCTGTCTCCCCTGCACTCGGGCTCCCTTCCGTACCGTTCGACTCCGTACGGCCCTGTTCGACCGGGGCGGGGCCGTGGGTGCGCGGCGTGCCCTCACGGCCCCACCCGGTACAAACGCTCGCCGCCGGGGCCCACCGCGGCCTCCCGCAGTCCGTCCGCCGGCCACCGGGGCCCGCCCAACACCCACCGCACCCGGTAGTCGGCCAGGATGCGCGCCCGCTCCCCGGGCCCGGTCCCCGGCGCGTAGTACCGCTCGACCGCGGCCCCGCGCTGCGCCGCGTCGGGCAGCAGCACGTCCGGATAGCCGGGGGCCACGGTGTACGGCCCGTGCGCCGGGATCTGCCGGGCGGGGTAGGTGCGGGCCATCACCACGTCCCCGTACCGGACCCAGGGGGTGATCCACCGGTACCCGTGCCACGGCTCGCGCGCCTTGGCGGCCACCGCGGCCGGCAGCCGCTCGGGCGGCACCACGTAGCCGAGCGTCCCGGACTGGGCCCAGGCCCCGAAGCCCAGCGCCACCACCAGCGCCACCGCGTACCCCCGGCGCCAGCTGCGCCGACCGGCCCCGAACACCTCGACGGCCGCGGCGAGTTGCGCGGGGATCAGCACCGCGGGCAGGGCGCGGCCCCAGGCGTGGTGCCCGCTCACCCCGCCCAGGACGACGACCAGCAGCCCGAGGGCGAAGAAGAGGACGAGCGGATCGCGCCGGTCCCGTCCCCAGCGCGCGGCCAGGGCGAGCACGCCGAGCGCCGCCAGCCCGAACCGGGCGACCAGGTCCCCGTACAACGACCGGTGGATCGCGTCGAGTCCCGAGGTGCCGAGCAGGGTGAGGACGTCGTAGTAGGGCCACGCCACGACCAGGGCGGCGCCCAGGAGTCCCCCGCCGAGGAGCCGCACCCCCACCGCGCGGTCGGGCCGGGGCCGCGCGCCGAGCACCACGGCCAGCGCCCCGATCCCGGCCACCACCCCGGTGAACTGGTGCACCAGGGCGATCGTCCCCACCAGCAGCCCCAGCCACAGGAACACCGGCCAGGACGCCCGCCGGGCGAGCGCCCGCCACAGCCACGCCCACAGGTGGAAGGCGAGGCCCAGGGCGAGGGTGCTCGGGTAGGAGACGGTCAGCGCCAGCGACCCGAGACCGGTGAACCCGCTCCAGGCGAAGACCTCGGTGCCCCAGAGCAGGGTCAGACAGAGCACCGCCACCGGCACGGCCGCGATCCGGTCGGTGAGGACCCGGGCGAACCGCCACACCCCGCTGAGCAGCGTGCCGAGTCCCACGGCCGCCGCCACCCGCAGCGCCCCGAAGGTGGACAGCCCGCCGAGTTCGGCGCCCGCCGCGAGCAGCACGGTCCACGGCGAGTAGTACGGGCTCGGCGTGTCCTCGGCGACCAGGGGGTTCCCGGGGTGCAGCAGGTCGTGGCGGAGGCGTTCCAGGGTCGCCGCGTGCATCCCGAGGTCCCCGACCCACGGCAGCCGGGCGCTCACCAGGGCCAGCAGCACGACCAGCAGCGCGGCGGCGGACCAGGCGGCGCGCGGGGCGAGTGCGGCGACGGCGCTGCGCGCGGGGGGATCGGCCGCGGGGCCGCGCGCCCCCGGGTCGGGCGGCTCGGTGCGCGCCCGGGCCAGGGTCATCGTCCGCTGCGGGCCGCGCGCTCGGCCGCGCGCTCGGCGGGGCGACGGCTGCCGGGGAGGGTGTCGGGGGCGAGGGGGCGGGCGCGGTGCGGGGACCGTGCGGTGCGGGTGCGTCGGGCGCCCCGGTCGGGACCTTGGGTCCGGTGCGCCTGGTGGGTGTGGTGGGCCTGATGCGTCTGATGTGGCTGGTGCGCCTGGTCGTGACGGTCGGGCTGGTCGTGCGGGTCGTGCGGGTCGTGCGGGAACACCCAGGTCCGGTAGACGAGGAAGCGGAACGCGGAGGCCAGCCCGATCGACAGGGCCTTGGCGGCGTTCGACGCGAGCGGCCCGGTCAGCTGGGCCCCGTGGTAGGCGGCCGAGAACAACAGGCTCTCCAGCAGCACGCCGAGTCCGCTGAAGGCGAAGAAGAGGACCACCTGTCGCTGGGTGCGGGCCGCCCGGTCGCGGTAGGCGAAGAAGCGGAAGCCCAGGTAGTTGCTGGCCATCGCGGCGCAACTGGCGAGGACCGTGGCGGTCATCGGGCCGGTGCCGTGCGCATGCAGCAGCAGGTTGAAGACGACGAAGTTGACGGCCACTCCGGACCCGCCGACGATCCCGAACTTCACGATCTCCAGGGCGAGTCGACCGAGCCGCCCCCGTGCGGGCGCGGAGCGGTCCGGCGAGTGCGGTGATCGTGGCGGACGTTGCGCGTGCTGCGGGCCCGGCGGGCTGTCGGAGACATGGACGGTCACGGAACGGCACCCCTCGGTCTGACAATCAGGTCCACCATAGACCCAATAGTCGCTATTGCCCGTATTTACGGACTTTCCGGTGCCGTGTGACGCCCCCTGACGGGGTCCAGCCAAGGTGAGCCCGAAAGGGGCAGTGGGATGATCTTGAGGTGAAGCAGCCCGCCCCCTGATCTCAGAACGTCCTCCTTCCCACTGCCGGGACCGCCAGAATCTTGGTCATGACGAATGACGACAGCCAAGAGCCAGTCGTGTGAGCCGTATGGTCCCTGGGATCGACGGCCCGGTGACGTTCCATCACGGCCCGGTGGATCGGGAGAGCGCGACGCAACCCTTCGAGGTCGTGCGGTTCACGGGCGCGGAGGAGAGCGACATCCTCCATGCAGCTGGCTGGTGGCCAGACAAGGGGCCATTTCCCCGCGCTGGCGGACCGCGGCGAGCCATTGAATGGTGTGCATCGTGAAGTGGCAGGTCACGATGCACACCACTCATAGGGACACCCCCCGAGGGCTCGTCGGTGTCGGGCGGTCAGGGGCAGAGGGACGCCTTCACCGCGGCGACGACGACGGCTCCCTGCTCGGGGGGTGAGGGTGACGCTGCCGCCGCTGAAGCGCTGCGCGGCGTTGTTGGCGAGGGTGGTGTCGTCCTTTCCGGCCTTGATCTCCTGGCAGACGCCGAGGGCCTTGCCGATGGCCTTGGCCTGGTCGGCGGCGAGGGCGGGGTCGACGGCCTTCAGGGCGGCGGTCAGCCCTGCGGTCTGGGCGACGTTGGGCGACGGGACGCTGCCGACGGCCGGTGCGCTGGATGCCGGGGAGGCGGCGCTGCTGGCCGGGGCCGCGCTGGTGGTGGCGGGTGCGGGCGCGACGGGGGCGCTGCGGCTGCCGTCGTCGTCGCAGGCGGTCAGGGTGAGGAGTGCGGGTGCGGCGGCGGTCAGGCCGACTGTGAGAAGTCGGAGTCTCATGACTGACACGGCGTCAGCAGCGAGGGTGCGGCGGTGCCGTTGTCGCTGGACCGTGGCCATGGCGCGGCCGGGACGGGGAGTCGGCGGTCGGCGCGCACGGGCGGAGCGTCTGTGCGCGCATGCTCCGCCGACGCCACGGCCCTGCGCCCCACCGGCAGGAGCCCTCCCCCCACTCCCCTCCCCGCACGTGCCCCTCGGAAAAGTCCAGCAGCGGCCCGGAGGGGCGGGCGTCCAGCCGGTGCGCCGCGGTCGACGGACTGCCCGGCACCGGCCCCTGGGTCACTCGGCCGGTGCGCGGGCCGAAGGGCCCGGTCGCTCAGGTTCCGCCGGGTTTGCCCGTCGAGACCAGCAGGAGGACGGACGAGCCCGGTGCCACCGGTTCTGCGCCGCCCCGGGGCTGACTGCTGATCACCTGCCCGGCGGGAGCGTTCCAGTCCGTGTGCCGCATGATCGTGCAGCTCAGTCCGAGTCCGCGCAGCAGGCTTCCGGCCTGTTCGACCGGCATGCCGGCCAGGTCCGGCAGCGCGATGCCCGCTCCCGCGGTCTGCTCCTGCTCCTGTGTCGGAGTCGCATCGGCGCTTCCGCTCTTGGGGGTGCCGGTGGCGAGCGGGGTGCACGCCCCGTTCGCCGGTGGGGACAGGGACGGGGAGGCGCCGGGCGCGGGCGACACGGGCTTCAGCGCGAAGAACCCCACCGTGGCGCACGCCAGCACGCAGCACGCCGCAGCGGTGCCGAGGAGCGCCCGGCGGGTGCGGCTGCGGCTGACGGCCCGCTCGATCGCGGCCGCGTCGACGACCGGCGCCGTCGGCCCGTCGGCGAAGGAGGCCACCGCGGCACGCAGCTCGGCTTCGAGGCCCGGCTCGAACGGGGCCGGTCCGGACGACGTGTTCCTCACTTCGTACCTCCGAAAGCGGCCGACGGCGTGTGCGGCGCCTGGGCGCCCGATACGGAATCGCGCAGCTTGGCCAGGCCGCGGGCGAGCTGGGACCTCACCGCACTCGAAGAGATGTCCAGGACGTCGGCGACCTGCCGGGCGTCCAGATCGTGCAGGTAGTACAGGACCACCACGCTGCGCATGCCCATCGGCAGCCCGAGCAGTGCCTCGATCAGTTCCGCGCGCAGATCCACCTGCCCGAACCGGTCCCGGGGGTCGGCCGTCTCGGGCACCTCCGACAGCCCGGGGCGCTCGCCCCGGCGCGACAGCCGCCGCCAGCGGTCGTTGGCCAGGTTGACCAGCACTTTGCGCACGTACGCCTCCGGCGAGTCCGCCACCGCGACCTTCCGCCACTGTCGGCACGCCCGCTCCAGCGTCTCCTGCACCAGATCCTCGGCCACGTGCACGTCACCGGTCAGCGCATACGCGGTGCGGAACAACGCTCCCGACCGCTGTGCGACGAACTCCGTGAATCCGATGCCCGGACCGCTCCTGCGAAACCTCACCCGCCGACCTCCTCTCCTCGTCCCGATCACTGCCCCCATGACGGCGGAACGGGGCCGGGTGCTGCACCGAGCCGCCGGCAGTGACGTGAATCACAGCCGGGACGGAAGGGGGTCCCAGGACCTCACGCCGCTGCCGCCCGGGGTGCGGGCGGGGCCCGGCGAAGCGGAGGGCCGCCGGGCGGGCGGCCCGCAGTCGGCCGAGAAGAACGGGGGCGCCTCTTGCCAGATATTACGTTCGCCGACGTCGGCGACGCGCTCGGCACCAGCCGACAGGCCGCCGAGCAGCGCTTCGGTCATGTCCGCCACGGCAAGAAGGTGGCCGCGGTGATCTCGCGGCGCGTACGGCGAAGTCGGCGACGCCGGGCAGTACGCGAGCGACCGGGGGACCTGGCCCATTGGCAAGAGGGTCCGTGCTGAGGCCCGGTACGCGATCGTGGCCGTGGACGGCCTCGTGCGCCGCGTCTACGAACTCGACCCGGACGGCTGGAGCGAGGTCGAGTCCAGCAAGTGGGAGTTCACCGCTGTCGGAAACCGCGAGCTGACGAAGGACGAGATCGACGCCGCGTACGAGGCCGGGAACCTGCCGTTGCGGCCTGAAGACGACTGCCCCACCCGCGCGGGCGGCACCTCACCGCGCACCAACGAGGCCGTGTCCGCGTAGAGGCCCATCCGCTCCGGCTGATCATGGCCGACGTCCAGTCCGGGGTCCGTGCGCCCGAGCCCGAGCGCGACCAGGTACGGCGGCTGATCGGCATCGCCGCCGAGGACTCCGGCCAGCCGGAGCTCGCTGACAGGCCCGTGCCCCGCTGGATGGGTGTTGGACCGACCCTGCTCAACCGAGCGACCCCGTAGCAGCGCGCCGAAGGGCGGTCCCGGCGCAACCGCTGAGGCCGCCCTTCGGCGCTGACTCGCGGCCGGAAGAGTTTCGGTCGAAACTCTTGGCTCGGGCGTTCGACGGCGAGAGTCGTTCCTGGGGCATCCACGCACCGGCGGGCCAGATCCGGGCGAGGATCTCGAACTCGTTGAAGTCCCTGTACTTGCCGGTGGGGCGGCTGCGGGCCGGGCCGGACCGTCCTCCGTCCCCGCCCGGCACCCGGTCGCAGTCGGCGGACAGCGCGGCCAGACGCCGCTGTTCCTCGGCTTCGGCCCGGCGGCGTGCCTCTTCGGCCTCGCGGGCCTGGCGCTAGACGTAGGCGTCTGCTTCGGCGATGTCCTTCGGGGTCGCCCAGACCCATGACCAGCCCGGCCGGGTGGACCAGTCGTCGTGGGCGGGGCAGGTCACCCGGTGCGCGACGAGTTCGCCGGTGAGCACAGCACGCACGAAGTCCGTCAGCCGTGCCGGTGTCCGGCTCTCTGCGGCGGGGGTCCAGCTGCTGATCAGGTACGTCCAGTGGCCCGCGCGTACGGGCCGGGTGGGGCCGGTTTGTGCTTCGGCCTGGAGGGTGGGGACGGCGCCCAGCCAGGCGCGGGAGCCGGTGGTGACCCACGCGGCCGGCACACCGGCCTCGGTCATGCGGGCGGTGCGCTCGGTCAGGCCGCGGGGGCCGTCGATGCCGATCGTGGACAGCTGGGCCTCGAAGGCGTACCGGCGGCCGGTCGCCCCACTCGCACTCGGGGCAGGTCAGCGGCGCACGCGGGCGGGCCCGGTGGATCTGCTCCCAGGTGATGCGACCCTCGCAGCCGAGGCCGTCCAGGGTGAGGTCCAGGGTGCCGCGCTCCGGGGGATCTCCAGCCCGGCCTCCGTCAGCTTCTCCAGCGCGATGTTGATCAGGTCCGCCGGGGTTGTTCTTCGACGCCGCCTCGATCCGCATCGTCTCCTCGGCCAGCGCCCGGGCGCCCGGCCCGTCGTAGCGCATCCCGCACCGCTGGCGGACCATGCTCCGCTGGCTCTTGGCCGTCCGCTCCGACCCGTACACCGGCAGATCGTCTCACTGCCCCTTCTGGGCTCATCTTGGCTGGACCCCCTGACGACCCGACGGGACGGTCCCCGCGCGGCGCACCAGGACCAGGGAGGACACGCGGAAGGGGTGCCCCCGCATCTCGATCAGATGCGGGGGCACCCCTTCAGGTACCGCGAACCGCGCGGAACCGCGGACCCGGCCCGGCCGAGCCGGTCAGATGTGCGTGCGCAGCAACGTCCGCATGGTGCGCATCGCCACCGACAGGTTCGCCAGGTCGAAGTCCTCCGACCCCTGGATCTCCTCCAGCGTGGAGCGGGCCCGCCCGAGGATCGCCGTGTTCTTCTCCTCCCACGCCGTGAACCGCTGCTCCGGCGAGGAGGCCCCGTTGCCCACCGCGAGGACGTCCGCGGTGAGCGCCGCGTGCGCCGCGTACAGGTCCTCGCGGATGGAGGCCCGGGCCATCGACTGCCAGCGGTCCGCCCGCGGCAACTCGATGATGCGGTCCATGAGCTGGGTGATCCGCAACCGGTCCGCGAGGTCGTAGTACACCTCGGCGACCGCCATCGGGTCCTTGTCCGTGCGGTCCGCGACCGCGACGATGTCCAGCGTCGGGAACGCCGAGGAGAAGCCGGCGACCCGGGTCGCCAGTTCCTGGGGCACCCCGGCCCCGGTCAGCTCCTCGCGGATGCGCTCGTACCACTCCAGGTCGGCGCCGCGCAGCAGCGCGGGCAGCTCCGCCCACACCCGGGCGACCCCGTCACGGAAGAACTCGATGGTCCCGGCCAGCTCCAACGGCTGGTGACGGTTGTTCAGCAGCCAGCGCGTACCCCGCTCGACCAGCCGGCGCGAGTGCAGCCGGATGCGGGTGAGGACGTCCGCCGCGACCTGGTTGTCCAGCGCCTCGACCGCGTCCCACACGGCGTTCAGCCCGAAGATCTCCCGCGCGGCGAGCTGCGCCCGCACGATCTCCTCCAGCGACGCCCCGGTCTCCTCGCGCAGCCGGTGCAGGAACGTCGAACCGCCCGAGTTCACCGTGTCGTTGACCAGGAGGGTGGTGATGATCTCCCGGCGCAGCGCGTGCGACCCGATCTGCTCCGGGAACCGCTCGCGCAGCGCCGCCGGGAAGTAGGCGTGCAGCAGCCGCTGGAGGTACGGGTCGTCGGGCAGCCCGGTGCGGATCAGCTCGTCGGCGGCCGTGATCTTGGTGTAGGCGAGGAGCACCGCCAGCTCGGGCTGGGTCAGGCCGCGGCCCTGGTTCAGCCGCTCGCGGATCTGCCGGTCGCTGGGCAGGAACTCCAGCCCCCGGTCCAGTTCGCCGTCCTTGGTGAGGCGGCGCATGAACCGCTGGTGCGCGTGGAGCAGCGAAGCGGACTGGGCCTCGGCGTTGGCGAGCGCGACGTTCTGCGCGTAGTTGTTGCGCAGCACCAGGCCGCCGACCTCGTCGGTCATCTCCGCGAGCAGCTTGTTGCGCTGCTTGAGGGTGAGGTCGCCGTCCGTGACCACCGCATTGAGCAGGATCTTGATGTTCACCTCGTGGTCGGAGGTGTCGACGCCCGCACTGTTGTCGATGGCGTCGGTGTTGATCCGGCCGCCGCTCTCCGCGAACTCGATCCGGCCCAGCTGGGTGAACCCGAGGTTGCCGCCCTCGCCGACCACCTTGGCCCGCAGGTCGGCGCCGTTGACGCGGATCGCGTCGTTCGCCTTGTCCCCGACCTCGGCGTGGGTCTCGGCGGAGGACTTCACGTACGTCCCGATGCCGCCGTTCCACAGCAGGTCCACGGGGGCGTGCAGGACGGCCCGCATCAGGTCGGCGGGCGTCATCTTCGCGATGCCCGGGTCGATGCCGAGGGCCTCGCGGATGTGGCTGTTGAGCTGGATGGCCTTGGCGCTGCGCGGGAAGACCCCGCCACCGGCGGAGAGCAGGGCCTTGTCGTAGTCGGCCCACGAGGAGCGCGGCAGTTCGAACAGGCGACGGCGCTCCGCGTAGGAGACGGCCGCGTCGGGGTTCGGGTCGATGAAGACGTGCCGGTGGTCGAAGGCGGCGACCAGTCGGATGTGCTCCGACAGCAGCATGCCGTTGCCGAAGACGTCACCCGACATGTCACCGACGCCGACGGCCGTGAAGTCCTGGGTCTGGGTGTCGTGGCCCAGCTCCCGGAAGTGCCGCTTGACGGACTCCCAGGCGCCGCGCGCGGTGATGCCCATGCCCTTGTGGTCGTAGCCGGCGCTGCCGCCGGAGGCGAAGGCGTCCCCGAGCCAGAACCGGTACTCCTCGGCGACGCCGTTCGCGATGTCGGAGAACGTCGCCGTGCCCTTGTCGGCGGCGACCACCAGGTACGTGTCGTCCTCGTCGTGCCGGACGACGCCCGACGGCGGCACGACCTCGCCGGAGACCATGTTGTCGGTGATGTCGAGCAGCGCCGAGATGAACGTCTTGTACGAGGCGACGCCCTCCGCGAGCCAGGCGTCCCGGTCCACCGCCGGATCGGGCAGCTGCTTGGCGACGAACCCGCCCTTCGCGCCGACCGGCACGATCACCGTGTTCTTCACCATCTGTGCCTTGACCAGGCCGAGGATCTCGGTACGGAAGTCCTCGCGCCGGTCGGACCAGCGCAGCCCGCCGCGCGCGACCTTGCCGAACCGCAGGTGCACGCCCTCCACCCGCGGCGAGTACACCCAGATCTCGTACGCCGGTCGCGGCGCGGGGAGGTCCGGGATGGCCTGCGGGTCGAACTTCATCGACACGTAGGCGTGGTGCCCGCCGCCGGGGACGTGCTGGAAGAAGTTGGTGCGCAGGGTCGCCTTGATGACGGTGAGGAAGGAGCGCAGGATGCGGTCCTCGTCCAGGGAGGCGACCTGGTCGAGGGCGCCGTCCAGTTCCTCCAGCAGGCCGTCCGTCAGCTCGGTGCCGGCGCGCTGGCGCTCGGGCGACATCCGCGCCTCGAACAGCGACACCAGCAGCCGGGTGGTGTGGACGTTGTTGCGGAGGGTGTCCTCCATGTAGTCCTGGCTGAACGTGGAGCCCGCCTGCCGCAGGTACTTCGCGTACGCGCGCAGCACCGTCGCCTCGCGCCAGGTCAGTCCGGCGCCCAGGACCAGTGCGTTGAAGCCGTCGTTCTCGGCGGCGCCCGTCCAGGTCGCGGCGAACGCCTCCTGGAACCGTTCGCGGCCGTCCTCGCCGAGGTAGTCGCCGTTGCCGCCGCTGACGGCCTTCGGCAGCCGGAGCCCGAAGTCGTAGATCCAGGCGGTGGTGCGGTCGGCGCAGCGCAGCTCGTAGGGGCGCTCGTCGATGACCTCCACGCCGAGCCGGTTGAGCACCGGCAGCACCGCCGACAGCGAGACCGGCTCGCCCGTGCGGTAGATCTTGAAGCGGCGCTCCTCGGGGGCGCTGCCCACCGGCTCGTACAGGCTGAGCGAGAAGTCGTCCGCGGAGCGCTTGAGGACGTCCACGTGCGCGAGGTCCGCGACGGCGGCCCGCGGCGAGTGGTCGGCCTTGTAGCCCTCGGGGAACGCGTTGCCGTAGGTGCGCAGCAGCTCGGCGGCCCGCTCCTCGCCGCACTCGGCGTTCAGCGCCTCGGCGAAGCCGTCCGCCCAGGACCGGGCGGCGTCCACGAGCCGCGCCTCGATGCGGTCCTTGTCGGCGTCGCTGAGCCGCGGCAGCTCCGTGCCGGGCGCGACCCGGACCACGAAGTGCAGCCGGGACAGGATCGACTCGGTGTTCCAGGCGGTGAAGTCGACGCTGGCCCCCGACAGCTCCTCCTTGAGGATGTCGATGATCCGCAGCCGCACCCCGGTGGTGTACCGGTCGCGCGGCAGGTAGACCAGCGCGGAGTAGTAGCGCCCGTACTCGTCCTTGCGCAGGTAGAGCCGGAGCCGGCGGCGCTCCTGGAGGTAGAGGACGCTGGTCGCGATCGCCCGCAGTTCGTCGGCCGGGGTCTGGAACAGCTCGTCGCGCGGGTAGGTCTCCAGGATCTGGAGCAGGTCGCGGCCGTCGTGGCTGTTGGGCGAGAAGCCCGCGCCCTGGAGGACCTCCTCCACCTTGCGCCGCACCACGGGCACCCGCCGCACCGACTCGGTGTACGCGGCGGACGAGAACAGCCCGAGGAACCGGCGCTCCCCGATGACGTTGCCGTCGGCGTCGAACTTCTTGACGCCCACGTAGTCGAGGTACGAGGGCCGGTGGACCGTGGAGCGGCTGTTGGCCTTGGTCAGCACCAGCAGCTTGTGCTCGCGGGCCTTGGCGCGGGCGTCGGCGGGCAGCCGGTTGAACGAGGGGCTGACCGGGTGGTGGTCCTCGCCGTCGTGCTGCGGGTCGGAGCGCAGGATGCCGAGCCCGGTGCCGGGCACGGGAGCGAGCGAGTCGTCGTCCCGGAGGTCGTACTCGCGGTACCCGAGGAAGGTGAAGTGGTCCGCGGCCAGCCAGCGCAGCAGCTCGCGGGCCTCGTCGACCTCCTGGTCGCGCAGGTCGTCGGCGGTCGGCTCGGACGGCAGCTCGTCCGCGATGCGCAGCGCCGCGTCGCGCATCTTCTCCCAGTCCTCGACGGCCTCGCGGGCGTCGGACAGGACCCGGAGCAGGTCGGTGGTGATCTGCTTGAGGTCGGCGCGGTCGGTCTCGCGGTCGATCTCCACATGGATCCACGACTCGATCAGCGCGTCGTGCGGCAGACCCTTGCGGCTGCCGTTGGTCCGCCGGCCGGGCAGGATCTCCAGCAGCTTGCCGGTGACGTCACGGCGCACCACGACCTGCGGGTGGATCACCACGTGGATGCCGCGGCCCTGCCGGGACAGCTCGTTGGTGACGGAGTCCACCAGGAACGGCATGTCGTCGGTGACGACCTCCACCACGGAGTGGCTGCTCGTCCAGCCGTTCTCCTCGACGGTGGGGGTGTGCACCCGGACGCTCGCCGTGCCCTGCGGACGGCTCTCGGCGAGCCGGTAGTGCGAGTAGGCGGCGCCGAAGACGTCGACCGGGTCGCGGTCCGCCAGGTCCTCGGGGGCGGTGTGCAGGTAGTAGCGCTGGAGGAACGCGAGCAGAGTCTCCCGGTCCGGGGCTCCCTCCCCCGCGGTCCCGGTCGGCAGCGTGCTCCCGACCGGACTGTTCTCAGCTACCCGGGCCGCCCGTGCGAGCAACTCGGCCTTGGCTTCGTCCAGCTTGGTCTGCATGGTCCTCTGGCTCCTGTCGCGCGCCGTTGCGTGACGTAGAAAAGGGTGAAGCGACGGAACGCCACGACACGGGGTGTCCGGTCAAGGGTGACGTTATGCCGCGCCGCGCGATCCTCGGGGTGGATTCAGCCAGATCAGCCGGGTCGGCCGGGACCGGGCCACCAGCCCGTGCGCGAAGACCAGCGACGGCCCGGGCACGGAAGTCGTCCGCGTGCACCGGGCGAAGGGCAGGGGCTTCGGCGCCCCCGCGGGATATCGCGCTGATCACGGGTCCCAGGCTATCCCGCCGCACCGGGGAGCCGTCATGAGCCGTATGTGTACAAAACCAGCAGGCAAACTTTGACACTCCGCACACCTCCATCCGCAACGGACGTGGTGCATGGCGCGGACGGGACGGGAGGGACGAAGGAGCTACGCCAGGCGTGTCCCCGTGCGCGTCCCGGCGTTTCCCCTGGTGTCCTCCCGGCAAGGGTTCCCCGCGGCGAACGCCGCGCACGGGAGCGGGAACCGGCCGGGACGGCCCGATCGTGCTGTGACCCCAGGATGGAGTGAGGACCGCGATGGCAGCGAAGATCCTGATCGTGACCGGTGACGCGGCGGAGTCGCTGGAGGTGTTGTACCCGTACCAGCGACTGCGCGAGGAGGGGTACGAGGTCCACATCGCCGCCCCGACCCGCAAGAAGCTCCAGTTCGTGGTGCACGACTTCGAGCCCGGCTTCGACACGTACACCGAGAAGCCCGGCTACACCTGGCCGGCGGACCTCGCGTTCGCCGAGGTGGACCCGGGCGAGTACCTGGCGCTGGTGATCCCGGGCGGCCGGGCGCCCGAGTACCTGCGCGGCGACGGTGAGCTGCGCAAGATCCTCAAGGCGTTCTTCGACGCGGACAAGCCGGTCGCCCAGATCTGCCACGGGCCGCTGCTCACCGCGGCGATCGGCTCGCTGCGGGGGCGCCGGGTCACTGCGTATCCGGCGTTGGAGCCGGACATGGCGGTCAACGGGGCGGAGTTCCAGGATGCGGAGGCCGTGGTGGACGGGGTCCTGGTGTCCTCCCGGGCGTGGCCGGACCACCCGGCGTGGATGCGAGAGTTCCTGAGGGTCCTCAGGAACGTCCAGTAGCCCTTACCCCTGCGGGTGCGCCGTCCCCTGCGGGTGCGCCGTGGCCGTTCGCGCAGTTCCCCGCGCCCCTATCGGGGCACTGTCCCGTGCGGGTGCGACGCTCCGTGCGGGTGCGCCGTGGCCGTTCGCGCAGTTCCCCGCGCCCCTGAGGGGCGCCCCGCTGCGGGTGCGCTGTCGCCTGCGGGTGTCGCCGCAGGGGGACGCCGGCGTGGGGTGCCCCGATCAGGGGCGCGGGGAACTGCGCAACACACACAGCGCACCCCCGCAGAAGCGCTACAGCATGCGCTCAGCGACCGCCACCGCCTCGGTGAGCGAATCCACCACCGGCACCCCCATCGCCTCCAACCGCACCCGACTATGCGCACCGCCGGTGTAGAGCACCGCCTCAGCCCCCGCCGCCCGCGCAGCCACCGCATCGTCCGCCGCGTCCCCGATCACCACCACCCGGGACGCCGGCACCTCCCCGAGCGCCGCCAGGTGCCGCGTCATCGCCTCGGACTTGGACACGCCGGACGGTCCCACCCTGCCGTCGACCCGGGTGAACCACGCGTCGATCCCGAAGCCCTGCACCAGCGGAACCAGCTCCGCGTGCCCGTACATGCTGAGCAGCGACTGGCTGCGCCCGGCGGCCCGCCACCCGGACAGCAGTTCCTCGGCCCCCTCGGTCAGCGCACAGCCGGCCATGTGCCCGGCGTAGTGGCGCTGGAACGCCTCGTCCATGGTGAGCCACTCGCTCTGCGTGGGCACGCGTCCCATCAGGCGCTCGTAGAAACGGGGGATCGGCACGCAGTACAGCTCCCGGTACTGCTCCACGGTGATCGGGCCAAGACCGAACTGTGCGAACGCGGCGTTGCTCGCCGCCACCACGGCCTCGATGTCGTGGAACAGCGTGCCGTTCCAGTCCCAGACGATGTGCGCTGACTGTTTCCCCATGCCGGCCAACGTACCCGCCGCCACTGACACGGGCGGGGTCGGGCGGCTGCGGCTACGGAGGTCAGTCCTCGACCAGGCCGGGGATCTCCTGCGTCGCGTACCAGAGCAGCTCGTGGTCCTCGGCCCCGTCGACCACGAACCGCGCGTCGTCGTCGCCCAGGTCCGCCGCACCGAGGGCGGACGCCGCCGCGGACACGTCCGCACGGGCCTCGTCGGAGTCGACGTGCACGGCGGCGGCCTTCGCCAGCGCGACGGGCCGCGCGATCCGCACCTCGCCCAGCGCCCCCGGGTCGAGCCCGCGGTCGGGGTCGGCCACGGCGGCCTGGTCGGGCACGTCCAGCGCGACGACGACCCGTCGCCGCGGGCACCCCGGGTCGACGGCGAGCAGCCGCAGGGAGGCCGCGGCGGCCCGGTTCAGCGCCGCGTACTCCAGTTCCTCGATGTCGTCGGAGACGTACCACTCGCGCAGCGCGGGGGTGACGGCGTACGCGGTGAGCGGTCCGGGTCCCAGTTCCCCCGCGGCGTGCGCCTCGGCGAGTCCGGGGAGGGTCAGGGGGACGTACACGCGCATGACGGGCCGCTTTCTGGGGCGGGGCTCCCTCGGAGGGCTCCCGGAAGGCTGATCCACGGGGGACCGGTTGACCCAGGATACGTGCGGACGTCCCCGATCGGACCGGCCGCCGCCCCACTCCGTCGCCCCACCCCGCCGCCGGCACGCCGTCGGCCCCCCGCCCCCGCCGGGGCAGCGGCACCCCCCGTCACCCTGATAGGTGAATTCCGTCGCCCCGGGGCCCGCGCCCCGCGCTCGTTGCGCTCCCGGCCCGGCCGCGGACAAGATCCACGGCCACGAGCTACTGCCGAGTAGCCCCCGTGGGGGCCGACGATCGGGGTTCCACCGTGCACAAGGTCATGACCCGGGCGGCGCACCACCCGGCGACGGAACCCCTCCCCGCCGGCACCGTCCGCCCCGCGCCCCGCAACCGATCCCGGCCACCGGGCCGCCGGGACGCCCGCCGCCCGACGACCGCACCGCCCCCGGGCACGGACGCCGCGCCGCCCCGCCCCACCGACCTCTTCGCCGACCGGCTCCTGGCCGTCCTCACCGGCCGCCGCCCGGTCCACTCGATGCTCCGGCACACCGCCGGCGCCGCCTACGACGAACTCGCCCGGCTCGCCGAACACGGTGCCCTGCGCGAGACCGGCCCCGCCCCGGTGATCCGCGACGTCGGCTACTGCGTGCCCCGCCCCGGAGCCGTCGAGGCGTTCGCCCGGATCGCCACCGGGGAACGGCTCAGCGCCATGGCGTTCCGGCTGGAACGCACACCCGACCGGCGCTGGCGCTGCACCGCCGTAGACCTCGGACCCCGATGACCCCGCGCGCACCGCACGCACCGCACGCACCGCACGCACCGCACGCACGGCACTCGCTCGGCACGCACGACGGGCCGGCCCCCACCGGGGACCGGCCCGTCACCGCGCTCCCGCCGCAGCGGGAGCGCTCCACACGCCTACTTCTTGCGGCGTCGCCCACCGCGCTGCTGCTTGCGGCGCTCCGCCCGCGTCAGACCGTCGGACTCCGAACGGACCTGCTCGTCGTCACCCGTGCGGAAGTCACCCTCCACGACACCGCCCTCACCGTCGACGGTCGGCGCCGAGAAGTGCAGCCGGTCCGGCCGCTGCGGAGCGTCCAGCCCCTTGGCGCGGATCTCCGGGCGGCCCCCGGCCGGCACCGCGTCCCGCTTCTCCAACGAGGGCCCCGCGTCCTGCACCGGAACCTCCTCGACCTGCTGCTCCACCTGGACCTCCAGGTTGAACAGGTAGCCGACGGACTCCTCCTTGATGCCGTCCATCATGGCCGTGAACATGTCGAAGCCCTCGCGCTGGTACTCGACCAGGGGGTCCTTCTGCGCCATCGCGCGCAGACCGATGCCCTCCTGGAGGTAGTCCATCTCGTAGAGGTGCTCACGCCACTTGCGGTCCAGGACCGACAGCACGACGCGTCGCTCCAGCTCCCGCATGATCTCCGAACCGAGCTGCTCCTCCCGCGCCCGGTACTGGGCGAGGACGTCGTCCTTGATGGACTCGGAGATGAACTCGGCGGTCAGCCCGGCCCGGTCGCCCGCCGTGTCCTCCAGCTCCTCCACGGTGACCTTCACCGGGTACAGCTGCTTGAAGGCGCCCCACAGCCGGTCGAGGTCCCAGTCCTCGGCGAAGCCCTCGGCGGTCTCCGCCGCGATGTACGCGTCGATCGTGTCGTCCATGAAGTGCTGGATCTGCTCCTGCAGGTCCTCGCCCTCCAGGACGCGGCGGCGCTCGCCGTAGATGACCTCGCGCTGCCGGTTGAGGACCTCGTCGTACTTGAGGACGTTCTTGCGGGTCTCGAAGTTCTGCGTCTCGACCTGCGACTGGGCGGACGCGATCGCGCGCGTCACCATCTTGTTCTCGATCGGCACGTCGTCCGGGACGTTCGCCATCGCCATCACGCGCTCGACCATCTGCGCCTTGAACAGCCGCATCAGGTCATCGCCGAGGGAGAGGTAGAAACGCGACTCGCCCGGGTCGCCCTGACGGCCGCTACGACCGCGCAGCTGGTTGTCGATGCGGCGCGACTCGTGGCGCTCGGTGCCCAGCACGTAGAGCCCGCCGAGGTCCTTGACCTCCTCGAACTCCTCCTTCACCGCCTGCTCCGCACGCTCCAGGGCGGCCGGCAGCGCAGCCGCCCACTCCTCCACGTGCTCCACCGGGTCCAGACCGTGCTGGCGCAGCTCCGCCTCGGCGAGGTCGTCCGGGTTGCCGCCGAGCTTGATGTCCGTACCGCGGCCGGCCATGTTCGTGGCGACCGTGACGGCACCCCTACGGCCCGCCTGGGCGACGATCGTCGCTTCCCGGTCGTGCTGCTTGGCGTTCAACACCTCGTGCTGCACGCCCCGCTTGGAGAGCTGCTGCGACAGGTACTCGGACTTCTCCACGGAGGTCGTGCCGACCAGGATCGGCTGACCCTTCTCGTGCTTCTCCACGATGTCGTCCACCACGGCCGCGAACTTCGCGACCTCCGTGCGGTAGATCAGGTCCGACTGGTCCATGCGGACCATCGGCTTGTTCGTGGGGATCGGGACGACACCCAGCTTGTAGATCTGGTGGAACTCGGCGGCCTCGGTCATCGCCGTACCGGTCATCCCGGACAACTTGCCGTAGAGGCGGAAGAAGTTCTGGAGGGTGATCGTGGCGAGGGTCTGGTTCTCGTCCTTGATGTCCACCCCTTCCTTCGCCTCGATCGCCTGGTGCATGCCCTCGTTGTAGCGGCGGCCCGCGAGGATACGACCCGTGTGCTCGTCGACGATCATGACCTCGCCGTCGATGACGACGTAGTCCTTGTCCTTCTTGAACAGTTCCTTCGCCTTGATGGCGTTGTTCAAGTAGCCGACGAGCGGGGTGTTCACCGACTCGTAGAGGTTGTCGATGCCGAGCCAGTCCTCGACCTTCGCCACTCCGGGCTCGTGGATCGCGACCGTGCGCTTCTTCTCGTCGACCTCGTAGTCGCCGGTCTCCTCGATGCCCTTCAGCGTGTTGCCCGGCTCACCGCGCTTGAGGCGCTTCACCAGCTTCGCGAAGTCGCTGTACCACTTGGTCGCCTGGTCGGCGGGGCCCGAAATGATCAGCGGGGTGCGCGCCTCGTCGACGAGGATCGAGTCGACCTCGTCGACCACGGCGAAGTTGTGGCCGCGCTGCACCAGCTCGTCCTGCGACCACGCCATGTTGTCGCGCAGGTAGTCGAAGCCGAACTCGTTGTTCGTGCCGTACGTGATGTCGCACTGGTACTGCTCGCGGCGCTGCGACGGCGTCATGTTCGCCAGGATGCAGCCCACGGACAGGCCCAGGAACTTGTGGACGCGGCCCATCATCTCCGAGTCGCGCTCGGCCAGGTAGTCGTTCACCGTGATCAGGTGGACGCCCTTGCCGGACAGCGCGTTCAGGTACGTGGGCAGCGTGCCCACCAGGGTCTTGCCCTCACCGGTCTTCATCTCGGCGACGTAACCGAGGTGCAACGCGGCGCCGCCCATGAGCTGGACGTCGTAGTGCCGCTGGCCCAGGACGCGCTTGGCCGCCTCACGCACCGTGGCGAACGCCTCGGGGAGCAGGTCGTCCAGCGACTCGCCGTCCTGGTACCGCTCCTTGTACTCGTCGGTGAGGGCCCGCAGCTCGGCGTCGGAGAGGGCGACGAAGTCCTCTTCGATGGAGTTGACCTGGTCCGCGATGCGGTGCAGCTTGCGCAGGATCTTGCCTTCGCCTGCACGCATGATCTTCTGGAGGACGGACACGGGGGTAGATCTCCTTGCCGGTCGGGCCTGGCACGGTCGGATTCCGTTGAGCAACGGCCATCGTATGCGAGGACCGCACCGCACCGGGAGGTCCGTCTCCACGACAGCCACCAGGACAACGGAGCAGCACCTCGGAAGGTGCCGCGACCCGGCACGAATTGTGATCGGATGCTCACATCCGCCCCGACAAATCACCTGGCACCCGGCGCCCCCGCCTGGGCATCATCAGGTGATGGAACCCGTCACCCTGACCACCGGACGCCTGCTGCTGCGCCCGTTCGCCCCCGCCGACACGGACGAGACCTTCGCCGCCTGCCAGGACCCCGACATCCAGCGGTGGACCACCGTCCCGTCGCCCTACGCCCCCGAGGACGCCGCCGTCTACGTCCAGCGCATCGCGCCGGGCGCCTGGCGGGACGGCACGGAGTACGGCTTCGCCGTCCGGCTGCGCACCGAGGACGGCGCGGGCGCGCTGGTCAGCGCCGCCAGCCTGCACCACCCGCAGGGCGACCACTGGCAGATCGGCTACTGGACGGCCGCCGAACACCGCGGCCGGGGCTACACCGCGGAAGCCGTGCTCGCCCTCGCCCGCTGGAGCTTCCGGGAGCTCGGGTGCACCCGCCTGGAATGGCGCGCCGAGGTCGGCAACACCGGGTCACGGGCCGTCGCGGAGCGCGTCGGGTTCACCGTGGAGGGCACGCTGCGGGCGGCCCTGCTGAACAAGGGCGTCGCGCGGGACTGCTGGGTGGGCTCGCTGCTCCCCCACGACCTGGGGCTGCCGAGCCGCCACGTCTACCTTCCGGCGCGGTCGGCCCCGGACGTGACCCCTGCGGCCTGACGTGTCCCGCGGCCTGACGTGTCTCGCGGTCTGACGTGTCCCGCGGTCTGACGTGTCCTGCGGCGTGACGTGTCCCGCGGTCTGACGTGTCCTGCGATCTGACGTGTCCCGCGGCGTGAACGGGGGCGGGTCGGCCGACCCGGGTGCGCCGTACCGGAATGGTCGGCCGGGGCGAGCGTCGGGGTGCTGGCGGGTCCGGCCGGGGTGCGCAACTGCCGTGCGGTCGGGGCCGATGCCCGCACCGGGCCGCCGCCACTGTCAGCGGCGCCGTCTATCGTTCGACGTATGACCGCCCTGCCGCGTCCCGCCGCCGAACTCTCCGCCGACGAGGCCCGCCGCATCGCCCTGCGCGCCCAGGGGTTCCTCGGCGCCCCCGACCGACGGGCGGGCGTCCGGGGCGTGCTGCGCCACCTCGGCGCCGTCCAACTCGACACCATCTCGGTCCTGGCCCGCTCCCACGAACTCGTGCCGTACGCGCGCCTGGGCGCCGTGGGCCGCCCAGTGGTCGACCGCGCGTACTGGACGCCCGGGGCCGACGGCGCCCCCCACGCCTTCGAGTACTGGTCGCACGCCGCCTGCATCCTCCCCATCGAGGAGTGGCCGCACTTCGCGTTCCGCCGCCGTGCCTACCGCGACCGCCCGCAGTGGTTCCACGACCTCCCGGACGGCGCCTACGAGCAGGTCATCAAACAGCTCCGCACCGAGGGCCCCCTCACGGCGACGGAGTTGGGCGGCGCGAAGAACGGCGGGGAGTGGTGGGACTGGTCGGCCTCCAAGGTCGCCGTGGAACGGGCCCTGATACACGGCGAGGTGGTGTGCACCGAACGACGCGGCTGGAAGCGCGTCTACGACCTCGCCGAACGCGCCGTCCCGAGCAGCCTGCTGCACGACGGGCTGGACGACCGCGAGTGCCTGCGCCGGCTGGTGCGACTCGCCGGACAGTCCCTGGGGGTCGGCACCCGCGCCGACCTCGCCGACTACCACCGGCTCAAGGGCGAGCAGGTCGACTCGGTGCTCGCCGACTCCGGACTCGTCCCGGTGACGGTCGCCGGCTGGGACCGCCCCGCCTGGGCCGACCCGGCCGCGCTGGAGACCGCCCCCCGCGGACGCCACCGCACGACGCTGCTGTCCCCGTTCGACTCGCTGATCTGGGAACGCGCCCGGACGGAACGGATCTTCGGCTTCACCCACCGCCTTGAGGCGTACGTGCCGAAGCCCAAGCGGGTCCACGGCTACTTCGCGATGCCGTTGCTCTCCGGTGGACGGCTCCTCGGCCGGGTCGACCCGGCCCGTGACGGGCGCACCCTCGTCGCCAAGCAGGTGTCCCTGGACACGCCCAAGGCCGTCGCGCCCATGGCGCAGGCCCTGCGGGAGGCCGCGGAGTGGGTCGGCTGCGAGGACGTGCGCGTGGAGCGCGTCGACCGGCCGGAGTTGGCCGCCGCGCTGACGGCCGCGCTGCGCTGACCCGCCGCCGTACGGGCCCGGGGCCCGGGGGGGCGCACGGCGCGCTAGCGGATCTCCAGGATCTTCTCGCGCATCGCGTAGACCACGGCCTCCATCCGGGAGTGGAGCTGGAGCTTCTCCAGGATGTTGCGCACGTGGTTCTTCACCGTGTTCTCGCTGATGAAGAGCTCCTTGGCGATGTCCCGGTTGTTCATGCCGGTGGCCACCAGCTTCAGCACCTCCAACTCGCGGTCGGTGAGTCGGGGCGCGGGCACCAACCTGCGCTCGTCCGTGCGCTGGATCATCGACTTGAACTCGGTGAGCAGCTTGGAGGCCATCGAAGGACTGATCTGCGACTGGCCGTCGGCCACCGCGCGGATCGCCGTCGCCACCTCGTCCGTGGAGATCTCCTTGAGCAGGTAGCCCGTCGCCCCGGCCTTGATCGCGTCGTAGAGGTCGGCCTCCTCGTCGCTGATCGTCAACATGATGATCTTCGCGCTGGGGGCCACCTCCTTGATGGAGGTGCACGCCTCGATGCCGCCCCGCTTGGGCATCCGCACGTCCATCAGCACGATGTCCGGCAGCAGGTCAGCAGCCTTGTCCACCGCCTCGGCCCCGTCGCCCGCCTCGCCGACGACCTGGATGTCCTCCTCGGCGTGCAGCACGATCTCCAGCCCTCTGCGGAACAGCGCGTGGTCGTCGACCACCAGCACCCGGATGGGCTCCTTGCGGGTGCCATCGGCCGGGCCCATGCCGACGACGCCGTGGGCGTCCTCGTCGCGCATCGGTCCGAAGCTGTCCGCCATCGTTCCTCCCCCTGAAGGCCATCGGCCCCGCTGGGCGCCGCCCGACTGGTGCGCCGCCAACCCGGGGCGGCAGCAACCCGGTTGACGTAGCGGACATGATTTCATGCCCGGACGGCCTTGCGGCGACAGTGACGTCCGACGACCCGTAGCACGGGGGTGCCCCCGGGGGCGCACAGGCTCCCCGGGGGCACGCCGTCGAGTCGTGGTGGGCCGGTGTCAGCCGCCGAGCGCGCCGCCCGCGCCCGCCGATTCGATGTGCGTGACCATCGTGTCCGTCGAGAGGTGGATGACACCGTAGTCGTAGGCGTGCCGTCGGTAAACGACACTGGGCTCCTTCGTCTCGGAGTCGACGAAGAGGTAGAAGTCGTGCCCGACCAGCTCCATCTCGTAGAGCGCCTGGTCGAGGCTCATCGGGGCCGCCACATGGGTCTTCTCACGGACGACGAGGGGGCCGTCGCCCTTGACCTCCAGCGAGCCGATCTTCCGGACGGGCACCCCGCCGCCTTCGGGCTCCTCGTCCCGGGCGATGGTGCCGTCCCCGTTGAGATGCGCGGCGTCGGGGACCACGTCGGCGACCTCGGCCGCGGGGATGCGGCCGTTGCCGCGGCGGGTGCGCCGCTTGTCGTGCTGCTTGCGCAGCCTCGCATCGAGCTTGTCCGTCGCCAGGTCGAGTGCCGCGTACGGGTCGCTGGCCGCCGCCTCCGCCCGGATCACCGGGCCGCGGGTGCGGAGCGTGATCTCCACCCGGTCGGACCGATCGGCCTGCCGGGGGTTGGGCTCCTTGGACACCTCGACGTCGAGGCTGATCACCTTGCCGTCGAGCTTCTGGATCTTCTCCAGCTTCAGCTTCTCGGCCACGTGCTTCCGGAACCGCTCGGGCACCTCGGTCTTGCGGCCCTTGACGACGATGTCCACGCAGAACTCCGTTCCCGGATGGCCCCACCCGTTCGGCGGGGCGTCTCCCTCTTGCACCAGGCCCCGGTGATTCCCGAGGCCACGGACTCGGTGACCTTCACCTCCTCCTCCCCCGAGGACAAGATCTCCACCCACCGTCCCTGGAAGATTCTGAAAACCACAGAACCCCAGAACACAGGCACGGCATTCCGATATACGAGGTCCGGCGTCTGCCTTTCCCTCACAACCGAACATATCTCGCTCGGACGGATGGCGTCACCCTCTCTGTCGCCACACCTCCGTTCCTGCGAATTGAACCTCTCACTACCTGCAACGAAGCACCTTCCCGGTCAGTTCCGATTCATTTCGAAAGAATCCGGAGGGGCGGCCACGACGACGGCAGTCAGGTCTTTTACCCCGCCCGCGCCCGATAATGCACGAGCGGCTTCCGTCAATGACGCGCCGGTCGTCATCACATCGTCCACGATCACCACCCGCCCACTTTCCGAGAACAATGCGTCACCTCCCGTGACCACGTACAGGGCGCCGTCCAGGTTCGCCCGGCGCTCCCGCGTGCTGAGGCCCACCTGGTCCACCACGCCGCGCCGTTGCCGCAGCACGGGCACCACCTGCGCGACCCGGCCCGCCCGCCGCAGCGCCCCGGCCGCCGCCAAAGCGATGCGGCGCGTCGGATCGTGTCCCCGGGCGCGGGTCGCGGCGCGCGAGGAGGGTACGGGGACCAGGTGGATCGTCCGGGGGGCTCCCCCCACCCCCTCCCCTCCCCCCACCGCCCCCGCCAGCGCCTCGCCCAGTGGCCTCGCCAGGCCGAGGGCGCCGCGCTCCTTGTGCGCGAGCACCAACTCGCGCACCGGCCCTTCGTACGGCGCCGCCGCGTGCACCACCGGCAGCCCGGACGGCTCGGGCCGTGGACGCACCCGCTGCGGCGCCCCTCCGGTCAGCCGGACCCGGCACCGTGCGCACAGTGCCGTTCGGGGGGTGCCGCAGCCGCCGCACCCGGTCGGCAGTACCAAGTCGGTGAAGTCCTGCCAGCAGCGCCGCATGACTCCACTGTGCCAAGGGTGGGGGGAGTCGGCCACCCCTGTGGACAAGGGCCTGTGGATAACCCGGTCCGACTGCTCTGACCAGCGGATACCCACAGTGAGTCGAAGCCGCGACCCGCATCGGCGGGCAACGGTGCCGTACCGCCGGGCGGGACCCCACGGGCCACGCACCCCGCGCGCCCGCCCTCCTGCCCACCGGATCACCCGATCGGGGTCGCCCCACGCACGGGGCGCAGGGGATGCAGGGGACGCGCAGGGCGCAGGGGACGCACGGGGTCCAGGGGACGCACGAGCAGCAGGTATCCCCCGGTCACGCCGAAACGGGTCACGGCGCCAACGGTCATGGCGCCGGCGGCTCACCGAGCGCACCCGGTGCCGCCGCGCGACGGCCGCCACCCGGGCGACCACACCACCCGGGCCACCGGGCCGTCACGCGCGCACGGCCGGCCGGCCGGACCCACCGGACAGGAACCCGGACAGGGACGGGCGAGGGCGGAGTCACCCCGGGTAGACGGGCGAGCTCCCGGTCTTCAGCACCGTGCGCCAGGGCTCCCCGGGGGGCAGCCGCACGATCCCGTCGTCGGAGTGGGCGAGCAGCGGCAGCCGGTCGTCGTCGCTCGCGGCGATCTCCTGGACGCCGGTGAGCCCGGGCAGCGCCCCGCTCGCCGGGGTGGAACCGTCCGTGTGCACGTACCGGATCTGCTGCACACCACCGCTCTCCCGGCCGACCACGACCAGTCGGCTGCCGCCCGCCCAGGACATGGCCGTGACCTCCTCCAACTGGGGTGCCACCGCCCGTGGTTCCAGCACGGCGACCTCGGCGGCCCCGGGCTCGCCGCCCCCGGCACTCCCGTCGCCGCGGCCCGCCGCCGCACCGTCGTACCGGTCCCGGTCGACCCGGCCGATCCGTAGCGTCCGTTGGCCGTTCTGCTCCACGAGCAGCGCGATGCGCACCCCGTCGGCGGCGACCCGCACCGCTTCGATCCGGCTGCCCTCCATGCCCGGTATCCGGACGGTGACCGGTGCGCCCGCGCCCTGGTGCAGCAGGTAGAGCCGCGGGTTGCGCGGGTCCTTGTCGGCGACCCACAGATCACCGCGGCCGTCCCAACTCGGGGTGGTGAAACCGTCCTTCTCCGCCTTGGCCCTGCTGCGCAGCACGGGTTCGCCGAGCGAGGCCGCGGCGGCGAGCGCCCCGACGTAGAGCTCGCGGCCGTCCAGCGAGACCCCGGCGGCCCGCTCCTCGTCGCGCGACACGGCGGCCGTGCTGAGCGGCTCCTGTTCGGTGCCGAGCGGTCCCGGTACGGGTTCGGGGTCGGCGCTGGTGCTGACGCCCGGGAGGCGGACCAGCCGCTTCTTGACGTCGAGGAAGTACTGGTAGTCGGGGCGGCCGGCGGTGCGGTGCGGTGCGACGGTCTCGGCGCGGTCCGCGGTGAGGCGGCACAGCGGCGAACCGTCGGAGCGCTGGATCTCCACCTCTTCGATGCCGTTCGCGGCCCAGTCCTGGAGGGTGAAGATCAGTTGGGCGGCCATCTTGGTGCACTGCGGCTGTCCGACCCCGTTCGCGGCGGGTTCCAGCGGCACCTTGAGCGTGTTGTGGCTGTCGGGTGCCAGCGACTTGGTGCCGCTCTTGAGGCGCATGCGGCTCGGGAACTCCGAGCGGACGACCGGCGCCAGCCACTGGGTGGGCCCGTCCAGCAACAGCCGTACGGTCTGGGTGACCGGGTCCACGCGCTGGCGGACGTACACCGGGTCGGCGACGACGCGTTCCTGTCCCGGTCCCGGGGAGCCGTCGTCGGCGAAGTAGTACTTGTTGACGGGCCGGTAGATGCGCAGGAAGTCGGACTCGCCGAGGACGACACCGCGGGGCGGCCGGTCGATGCGCCACTGGTTCCCGGAGGCGCTGTCCTTGGTGAGGTGGACGGGCTGGCTGTACGTGCCGTCCGCGGGGCGGTACGCCTGCTGGGCGTCGATGGTGGCGACCCGGGTGCCGGTGAGGGTGTAGACCTGGGTGCCCTTGTTGCCCGGGCGTTCGGGGGTGGTGTGGGGGCCGTCGGCGAGCACCGACGTCGCCGTCTCGGGGCGCCACTCCTCGGACGCTTCCTTGGTGAGGTACTTGCGGGCCATCTCGAACTGCGGGTCGTCGCTGGTCAGGGACTCCAGGAAGCCCTGGACGATCTCCGCGGGTTCGGCGTTGTCGCGGGGCGGCATCGCGAAGACCCTGACCTGCGACTCGGGCAGTTGGGAGGCTTCGACGCCGCGCAGGTCGCCGTGGTCGGGCATGGAGGCGCACCCGGCGAGCAGGGCGCCGCAGCAGGCCAGGACGGTGCCGCGCCATCGGGTCCGGGCCCCTCGTGCGCCGCGACCTCGCCGTGGTCCGGGCTCAGCCACGGGCCCCCTCCCCGTTCGCCGTGTTGTCCGCGCTCACCGCACCGGCCGCACCGGCGGCGCTGGTCGCACCGGCTACGTCGTCCGCGTCGTCCAGTGCCGTGCCGTCCAGTGCCGTGCCGTCCAGCGCCGTGTCGTCCAGCGCCGTGCCGGCCGTCGCTCCGCCGTGCGCCGTTCGTGCGCGCCCACCCCCGGGCGCGGCCCCGTTCCGGGAGGTCCCGCCTCCCAGCTTCTTGTACTGAACGGCCTCGTTCCGAGGGGACTCGTTCCGAGCGGTCTCGTTCGGGACGGTGTCGCCGCGTGGCGGGTCGGTCGGGCGGGGGACGACCCGGGCGCCGTTGCTGGGGAGGGCCGCCGGGTCCACGGCCGGGCCGCAGCGCGGCGGCGGGGACGGCATGCCCGATATCCCGGCGACCCCGGATATCCCGGAGACCCCGGGCCGTTCGACGCCGGTGCCCGATCCGGTGGCGCCCTGCGCCGGTACGGTCGTCAGCATGCCCGCGGTCGGCCGGCCGCCGGTCGGGGCGCCGCCGGTCGTCGCCGCTGCGGTCGGTCCCGCGTCCCGGTTGCGTCGTGAGTCCCGGTTGCGTCGTGAGTCCTCGGGTTCCAGCGGTATCGGGGAGCCGCGCAGCGCCTCGTCGGCGGTGCGGGGCAGGGTCAACCGGAACTGGGAGCCGCCGCCGGGCTCGCCCCACGCCTGGAGCCAGCCGCCGTGCAGCCGTGCGTCCTCCAGGGCGATCGACAGGCCGAGGCCGGTTCCGCCGGTGGTGCGCGCCCGGGCCGGGTCGGCGCGCCAGAAGCGGCTGAAGACGCGGGTGGCCTCGCCGGGCTTGAGTCCGACGCCGTAGTCGCGCACGGCGACGGCGACCGCGCCGCCCGCGGTGGCGAGCCGGACCACGACGTCGCGGCCCTCGCCGTGTTCGACGGCGTTGACGACGAGGTTGCGCAGGACCCGCTCGACGCGTCGGGCGTCGGCCTCCGCGACGACGGGCTGTTGGTCGCCGACGACCCGTACCCGGGTGCCCTTGCGCTCGGCGAGGGGTTCGGCGCCGCCGACGACCCGGCGGACGACCTCGCGCAGATCTATCGGCTCGGCCTCCAGGGCCGCGGCGCCCGCGTCGAACCGGCTGATCTCCAGCAGGTCGGCGAGCAGTGCCTCGAACCGGTCGAGCTGGTCGGCGAGGAGTTCCGCGGAGCGGGCGGTGACGGGGTCGAAGTCCTCGCGGGCCTCGTGGATGACGTCGGCGGCCATCCGCACGGTGGTGAGGGGGGTGCGCAGTTCGTGGGAGACGTCGGACACGAACCGGCGCTGCATGCGGGAGAGCTCTTCCAGCTGCTGGATCTTGAGTTGGAGGTTCTGCGCCATCTTGTTGAACGCTTCGCCCAGGCGGGCGATGTCGTCCTCGCCGGTGACCTTCATGCGTTCCTGGAGGTGCCCGGCGGAGAGCCGTTCGGCGATGCCCGCGGCCATGCGGACGGGGGTGACGACCTGCCGCACGACGAGCCAGGCGATGGCGCCGAGGAGGACGACGACGAAGAGCCCGGCGGTGGCGAGGGTGCCCTTGACCAGGCTGAGGGACTTCTCCTCCTGGGTCAGCGGGAAGAGGTAGTACAGCTCGTAGCGGTCGGTCTGCGGGCTGCTGAGCTGCTTGCCGATGGCGAGGCCCGGCTGGGAGGGGCGGCCATCGTTGTAGACGATGCGGGTGTAGCTCTGCGAGGCGCCGGTGTGGTTGTCGACGCGTTCGCGCAGGGTCGCGGGGACGCTGGCTGCCGCGTCGACGTTGCCGGAGCCGCGGGGGGCGCGGGCGCTGCCGGTGCCCGTTCCGGTGCCGGTGCCGGTGCCGGCGTCGTCGTCGAGCGGCGAGAGGGTGACGACGTTGAAGGCGCCCTGTCCGCTGCTGGACAGCTGTTGGACGAGGTCGTTGAGCCAGATCGCGGCGTTCTGTCCGGGCGGCCCGTCCGGGGCGCCGCCCTCGGGGGCGGCCTCGCCGGCGGACCTGGCGCGGGAGTCGGCGTCCTGGAACCCGCCGGTGGCCTGGCTCTGGGAGGCCGTGGACTTGGCTTCGAGGAGGCCGTTGCGGACCTGGCCGATGACGACGAAGCCGAGCAGCAGCACGACGCCGAGGGACATCAGCAGGGTCGTCACGACGACCTTGAGTTGGATGTTGCGGCGCCACAGCCGCAGGGCGGGCAGCAGCGGGCGGCGCACCCAGCGGGCGAAGAGCCTCAGGACGGGGCTGCCCTGGACGCCTCCCTGGAGCAGGAGTCCGCTGTCGAGGAGCTGCCGGAGCCGGGCGCGCGGGGTGTTCCGGGCGACAGGCCGGGCGGCCCCGGCACCCGGAACACCGGGTGCCGGGGCCGAGACGGTGCTGTCGTCCCCGGGCATGTCAGCTGGGTCCGGCCTTGTAGCCGACGCCGCGCACGGTCACCACGATCTCGGGGCGCTCGGGGTCCTGCTCGACCTTGGAGCGCAGCCGCTGCACGTGGACGTTGACGAGTCGGGTGTCCGCGGCGTGCCGGTAGCCCCAGACCTGCTCCAGCAGGACCTCACGGGTGAACACCTGCCACGGCTTGCGGGCGAGCGCGACCAGCAGGTCGAACTCCAGCGGGGTCAGGGCGATGGACTGGCCGTCCCGCTTCACCGAGTGACCGGCGACGTCGATGACGAGGTCCCCGATGGCCAGCTGTTCCGGTGCGGGTTCTTCCGAGCGCCGCAGTCGGGCCCGGATCCGGGCGACGAGCTCCTTCGGCTTGAAGGGCTTGATGATGTAGTCGTCGGCGCCGGACTCCAGGCCCACGACGACGTCGACCGTGTCGCTCTTTGCTGTGAGCATGACGATCGGTACTCCGGATTCCGCCCTGATCAGACGGCACACCTCGATGCCGTCGCGGCCGGGCAGCATCAGATCGAGGAGGACCAGATCCGGCTTGGCCTCCCGGAAGGCGGCCAGCGCCTTGTCGCCGTCTGCGACGAACGACGGTTCAAAACCTTCACCACGCAGCACGATGCCGAGCATCTCGGCCAGTGCTGTGTCGTCGTCGACGACAAGGACTCGTCCCTTCATAAACGACATCATCCCATTAGCTCATCGTTACCTGGCGTGACCTGACACACAGACCGGCGCGTGCCGGTGCTGTGACGGTGGGCGACGAGGCGCCCACCTGCGCGGTGACCGGCCGGACGGCCGGTCACCGACTCTCCACGGCGGGCGGACCGTGGAGGGACGACGGGCCCCGGACCGTAACCCCGGCACCCCGTCGTCCGTCGTTCGTTCGCGGTTCACCCCCGCCGTCCGGTGCGGCGCCCGGATCTCGGGCACCGTACGGGACGAACCGCCGCTCCCGCTCCGGGAACAGCCCCGTACGGCGTGCCGGGGCGGCTCCTGGTGGTGCGGGGGGCACCGCTCGGGGAACGGCGCCCACGGGCACCGTACGAACGCCGTGAGCGGATAGCTCCCCATCGCGTCCGTCGCCGAACCGTCGGCCGGAGGGCCGGCTCGCGCCGCCGCGGACGTCCCCGTTCCGCGGCCCGTGCTGATCGGCCATCCGCCCCGTCCGTCCCTTCCCCGTCCGACAGTGAAGGTCTACCGGTCACGGGGCGTCCGGTCCACCCGGTCCGCCCGGCGGCCCGTCGTGGCACGATGGCTGCTTCACCGCCCCCGCACCCGCGGACCGCGACGAACAAGGAGCGACGATGAACGACACTCCGGGCTGGGCCTCGCCCGGATCCGCCTCCTCCGACGGCGACGACCGCGGCGCCGGGCGCCCCGGCGAGCCCGCGGACGGTCCGACGGACGCAGCGGGTCCTGCCTCGAAGTGGTCGAAGGAGCAGCCGCCCGCCGGCGACTGGTCCGCTCCGGGTACCGGCCAGGGCGGTCCGACCCAGCCCCCGCCGCCACAGGGTCAGCAGCCCGGCGCCCCCGGCTGGGGCGGCCAGGGCCCCGCGGGCCCGGGCTGGGGCGGCCCCGGACCGGGCGGCGGCCCCGGCTGGGGAGCGCCGGGTCAGCCAGGTCCCGGTTGGGGCTGGCAGGGGCGCCCGCACTTCGCGAAGCCCGGGGTGATCCCGCTGCGCCCGCTCGGCGTCGGCGAACTCCTCGACGGCACCGTCTCCACCATGCGCACCTACTGGCGCACCGTCCTCGGCATCGCGCTGACCGTCTCCGTGGTCACCCAGGTCGTGGCCGTCCTGGCTCAGGGGTACCTCCTCAACGAGATAGACACGACCGCCCTGGACGACTCCAGCGCCTCCGTCGAGGAGGTCGGCGAGGCCCTGGTGGGCGTCTTCGCCAGCCTGGGCGCGATACTCGTGATCACCCTGCTCGGCACGATCTTCGCCACCGCCCTGCTGACGATGGTCACCAGCCGCGCGGTGCTCGGCAAGCCGGTGTCCACCGCCGAAGCGTGGGCGGACGCCCGGCCCCAGCTGCCCCGCCTCTTCGGGCTGACGCTGCTGTTGCTGGTGATCCCCGTCGGCATCGTCGGCATCGGCGTGACACCCGGCATCCTCGTCTCCGTCAACGGCGGCAACGGCGTGCTGCTCGCCGTCCTCGGCGGTCTCGCCGCACTCGTCGTCGCCATCTGGATGATGATCCGCCTGTCGCTCGCCTCGCCCGCCCTCATGTTGGAGAAGCAGGGCCTCGGCAAGTCGATGGGCCGCTCCTTGAAGCTGGTGCAGGGCGCCTGGTGGCGGATCTTCGGCATCACCCTCCTCGCGGGCGTCCTCGCGAACATCCTCGCCTCGATCATCGCCATCCCGTTCACCGTCATCGCCGCGATCGTCGACGGCGGCGGCGCGTCCGGGCTCCTCAGCACCAGCGGCGGCAGCTGGACGTTCCTCATCATCAGCGGGGTGGGCGCGGTCGTCGCGTCCACGTTGACGTTCCCCGTCACCGCCGGCATCACCGTGCTCCTCTACATCGACCAGCGCATCCGTCGCGAGGGCCTCGACCTCGAACTGGCCCGCGCGGCGGGCGTACCCGACCAGGGCACCGCCACCGGCGGCCCGGCCCCGGGGCACTGACGCCCGTGGGCGCGACGGGGGGAACGCTCACCACCACGCCACCGGTGGGGGCACGGCGGGGCCTGCTCGCCGGCGACGACGCACCACCGCTGACGATCCCGCGCGACCCGGCGCGGGAAGCCGCCGAGGACGAACTGTCCAGGCCCGTGTACCAGGAACACGCCCCGAGCCTGTTCCAACGGGCCCTGGACGCGTTCCTCGACTGGATCGACGACCTGTTCGGCGCCGCTGCCGGGGCCACCCCCGGCGGCGCCGCCGGACTGGTCGTCCTGCTGCTCTTCGTCGTCGCGCTCGTCGCCGCCCTGTGGTGGCGCCTGGGCTCCCCCACCCGTACGCCCGTCACCTCGGCGCCCCTCTTCGGCGAGGTGCCGCGCAGCGCCGCCGAACACCGGGCCGCCGCCGAGGCCCACGCGGCCCGCGGCGACTGGAACCCGGCCCTCCAGGAACGGATGCGCGCCGTGGTCCGGTCCCTGGAGGAACGGGCCCTGCTCGACGCCCGGCCCGGTCGCACCGCCGACGAGGCCGCCGCCGAAGCGGGCCGCCCGCTGCCCGCCCACGCCGACCGGCTACGGGACGCCGCCCGCGCCTTCGACGACGTGACGTACGGCGCGCGCACCACCGACGGCGCCGGGTACGCACGGCTCGCGGAACTCGACACCGAACTCCAGCGCACCCGACCCGTCCTCACGGGCGCGGCCACCGCCGGCCACCCCGCCGGCCCCGACGCCGACCGGACCCGAGGGGGCGCCGCATGACCCCGACCACGCCCCCGACCGCGCCGACCGACCCGACCGACCCGCCTGCTGCCCCGGCCGGCCCGTCCACCTCGGCCTCCCTGACCGTCCGCCAGGTGTGGACGGGCTCCCGCGGACTGCTGATCGGCCTGGCGGTCCTCCTCGTCGCCGCCGTCACCATCGCCCTGGTGCGCTCCGGCGCCCAACGCGGACAGCTCGACCCCCGCTCCGCCGAACCCCTCGGCAGCCTCGCCGTCGCCGAACTCCTCGCCGACCGTGGCGTCGACACCCGGGTCGTCACCACCACCGACGAGGCGGTCGCCGCCACCGGCCCCGACACCACCCTGCTGGTGGCCGGCCCCGACCTGCTCGGCGAAGTCCAGCAGCAGCGCCTGCGCACCGCCACCGAACGCTCCGGCGGACGCACCGTCCTGGTCGCCCCCGGCCCCTCCGCCGGCACCCTCGCACCCGGCGTCACCGTCGACGTCTCCCCCAGCATCGACCGGACCCTCGACCCGCAGTGCGCCCTGCCCGCCGCCGATCGCGCGGGCAACGCCGACACCGGCGGCCACCGCTACCGCGTCACCGCCCCCGACGCCCGCACCTGCTACCCCAGCGACGGCCTGCCCACCCTGGTCAGCCTCCCGAACACCGCACCGGACGACCGGACGACGCAACCCCCCAACGGCACCGACGGCACCGACGGGACGACCGGCGCACGCAGCGCGGACACCGTCGTCATCGGCGCCCCGGACCTCCTCCACAACGACCGGCTCGACGAACACGGCAACGCCTCCCTCGCCCTGCAACTCCTCGGCTCCCGACCCCACCTGGTCTGGTACCTCCCCACGCTCTCCGACGACGCCCTCGGGGCCGGTGACCGCAGCTTCACCGACCTCGTCCCGTCCGGCTGGCGCTGGGCCACCCTCCAACTGGGCATCGCCATGGCCCTCGTCGCCCTCTGGCGGGCACGCCGACTCGGCCCCCTCGTCCCCGAACGCCTCCCCGTCGCGATCCGGGCCTCCGAAACCGCCGAAGGCCGCGCCCGTCTCTACCGCAAGGCCAACGCCCGCGACCGCGCCTCGGCCGCCCTCCGGTCCGCCACCCGCAGCCGCCTCGCACCCCTCCTCGGCGTCCCGCCCACCCTCGCGCACACCCCCGCATCCCTGCTCCCCGCGCTGTCCGCCCGGACCGACCGCACCGGAGCCACCGCACCCGACCTGCACACCCTGCTCTTCGGGCCGCCCCCGGGCGACGACGCGGCCCTCCTCACCCTCGCCGACCAACTCGACGCCCTCGAAAGAGAGGTACGCACTTCATGATGGACCCGACCACTGACAACGCCGGTACCACCGGAGATCCCCGCGACGCCCGCGCCTCCCTGGAGGCCCTGCGCACCGAGATCGCCAAGGCCGTGGTCGGTCAGGACTCCGCCGTCACCGGCCTGGTCGTCGCCCTCCTGTGCCGCGGCCACGTCCTCCTCGAAGGCGTCCCCGGCGTCGCCAAGACCCTCCTCGTCAGGGCCCTCGCCGCATCCCTGGAACTCGACACCAAACGCGTCCAGTTCACCCCCGACCTGATGCCGAGCGACATCACCGGCTCCCTCGTCTACGACGCCCGCAGCACCGAGTTCTCCTTCCAGCCCGGCCCCGTCTTCACGAACCTCCTCCTCGCCGACGAGATCAACCGCACCCCGCCGAAGACCCAGTCGGCCCTCCTCGAAGCCATGGAGGAACGCCAGGTCACCGTCGACGGCACCCCGCGCGCCCTCCCGGACCCGTTCCTCGTCGCAGCGACCCAGAACCCCGTCGAGTACGAAGGCACCTACCCCCTGCCCGAGGCCCAACTGGACCGCTTCCTGCTGAAACTGACGGTCCCGCTGCCCGAACGGCAGGACGAGATCGACGTCCTGCGCCGCCACGCCGCCGGCTTCAACCCGCGCGACCTGCACGCCGCCGGCGTACGCCCCGTCGCCGACGCCGCCGCGCTGGAAACCGCCCGTGACGCCGTCGCCAAGACCTCCGTCTCCCCGGAGATCGCGGCCTACGTCGTCGACATCTGCCGCGCCACCCGCGACTCGCCGTCCCTGACCCTCGGGGCCTCCCCCCGCGGCGCCACCGCCCTCCTGTCGACGGCCCGCGCCTGGGCCTGGCTCACCGGCCGCGACTACGTCACCCCCGACGACGTGAAGGCCCTGGCCCTGCCCACCCTGCGGCACCGGGTGCAGTTGCGTCCCGAAGCGGAGATGGAGGGCGTGACCGCGGACTCCGTCATCACCTCGATCCTCGCCCACGTCCCCGTACCCCGCTGAACCGAGGACCCATGGCCTTCACCGGACGCGCCGCCCTGCTGGCGGCCCTCGGCACCCTGCCCGTCGGCCTCTGGGACCCGAGCTGGACGGGCGTCCTCGCCGTCAACACCCCCCTGGCGCTCGCCTGCGCCTGCGACTTCGCGCTCGCCGCCCCCGTGCGCCGCCTGGGGCTGACGCGCTCCGGGGACACCTCCGTGCGCCTCGGCGACCCCGCGGAGGTCACTCTGACCGTCACCAACCCCGGCGGACGCCCGCTGCGCGCCCGGCTCCGCGACGCCTGGCCCCCGAGCACCTGGCGACCGGGCACCGAAACCGACGCGTCCCGGCACCGGCTCACCGTGCCGCCCGGCGAACGCCGCCGCGTCACCACCCGGTTGCTCCCCACCCGCCGCGGTGACCGCCGGGCCGACCGCGTCACCATCCGCTCCTACGGCCCCCTCGGCCTGTTCGCCCGCCAGGGCTCCCACGAGGTGCCCTGGACGGTACGGGTGCTGCCGCCGTTCCACAGCCGCAAGCACCTGCCGTCCAAACTGGCCCGACTCCGCGAACTGGACGGCCGCACCAGTGTGCTGACCCGCGGTGAGGGCACCGAGTTCGACAGCCTCCGCGAGTACGTGCCCGGTGACGACACCCGCTCCATCGACTGGCGGGCGACCGCACAGAACTCCTCCGTCGCCGTCCGTACCTGGCGTCCCGAACGCGACCGCCACATCCTGCTGGTCCTCGACACCGGACGCACCTCGGCGGGCCGCGTGGGCGACGCCCCCCGCCTGGACGCCTCCATGGACGCGGCACTGCTCCTCGCCGCCCTCGCGTCCCGCGCGGGTGACCGCGTCGACCTGCTCGCCCACGACCGCCGGGTGCGCGCCCTCGTGCAGGGCAAGACCGGCGGGAAGCTGCTGCCGGCCCTGGTGAACGCCATGGCCACCCTGGAGCCGGAACTCGTCGAGACGGACGCACGGGGCCTGACCGCGACCGCGTTGCGCTGCGCACCGCGACGCTCGCTGATCGTGCTGCTGACGGGCCTGGACGCGGCACCGATCGAGGAGGGCCTGCTCCCGCTCCTCCCCCAACTCACCCGACGGCACACCGTCGTGCTGGCCGCCGTGGCGGACCCGCACATCGCGGCCATGGCGAAGGCCCGGGGGACGGTCGACGCGGTGTACGAGGCGGCTGCGGCGGCGCAGGCCCAGGAGGAACGGCGACGGACGGCCGAACGCCTGGGCCGTCACGGTGTGACCGTCGTCGACGCGACCCCCGACGCCCTGGCCCCCGCGCTGGCGGACGCCTATCTGGCCCTGAAGGCAGCCGGCCGCCTCTGAGCTTGGAGGTCGCTCAGTCGAGGCAGAACTCGTTGCCCTCGACGTCCTGCATCAGGATGCACGAATCGGTGCCGTCGTACAGGAGTTGCAGGCGCACCGCACCGAGCGGGAGCAGTCGCGCGCACTCGGCTTCGAGCGCGGCGAGGCGTTCCTCGCCCACGAGCCCGGTGCCGACCCGCACATCGAGGTGCACCCGGTTCTTGACGACCTTGCCCTCGGGAACACGCTGGAAGAAGAGCCGCGGCCCCACACCCGAGGGATCACCACAGGCGAACCACTCACCCTGATCGTCAGGAAACTGGGAACGGTTGAAGTCGCCCCATGTGGCGAACCCCGTCGGCGGCACTACGACGTACCCCAGTACCTCGCACCAGAAGCGGGCGACGCGTTCGGGGTCCGCGCAGTCGAAGGTGACCTGGAACTGTTTGATGGCTGACACAGGCGCACCCTAACAGGGGGCCCTCCAACAGGGCCCGGAAGGCCCGGAACGCAAAAAGAGCTGCGGGCCCCGGAGGAATCAACCTCCAGAGCCCACAGCTCTCTTATTCACAATTTGTTCGGCGGCGTCCTACTCTCCCACAGGGTCCCCCCTGCAGTACCATCGGCGCTGTGAGGCTTAGCTTCCGGGTTCGGAATGTAACCGGG